>NZ_JAFMZG010000044.1:0-730757 GCF_049132125.1 Pseudomonas sp. NFX5 | reverse complement strand
GCCCCAATCAGGCTCCCTGTGTTCTGTCAGGTAAACCGCAGCGCCTGGTTTTGGGTCTGCTTCGCAGCCCAGCGCGGGGCAAGCCCGCTCACCACAGGTTACGAGTAGTCCTCAGATCACGTGGGGCGTGGAGGTGCAATCTCGAATGCGTTATCGGGTGAGCTTGCGCAAGCTTATTGTGGTGAGCGGGATTGCCACAGGTTAGGAGTAGTCCTCAGATCACGTGGGCACGCTGCAACTCGGTCAAGGCCCGCGCCTTGAGCCGGGCCAGCAACGGATCACGCCGATCCCTCGGGTGCGGCAGGTCGATCGTCAGCTCCTGGCGGATGCTGCTGGGCCGGTTGTCCATCACCAGCACCCGGTCACTCAGGTACAGCGCTTCGTCCACATCATGGGTCACCAGCAACAGGGCGATGGCGTGGTGCGCGGCCAGTTGCAGCAGCAAGTCCTGGAGCTTCATGCGGGTGAAGGCATCCACCGCACTGAACGGTTCGTCGAGCAGCAACACCTGCGGACGTGAATACAGGCCGCGTGCGATCGCCACCCGCTGTGCCATGCCGCCGGACAACGCCTTGGGCAGCGCCTGGGCGAAGCCCTTGAGGCCGACTTCCTCGATCAATTGTGTGACCCAGGCCCTGTCGTAGCGGTTGTCATCGCTGAAACCAATGTTCTGCTCCACCGTGAGCCAGGGCATCAGGCGCGGTTCCTGGAACACGAACGCCACGTCGCCGTCAGGGCTGCGCAGTTCGCCCTGGAAGTCCTTTTCCAACCCGGCGACGATCCGCAGCAGGGTACTTTTGCCACAGCCACTGGGGCCCAGAAGGCTGACCGCTTCGCGCGGCTGCAAGGCCAGGCGTACGTCTTTCAACACGGTGGTGCTGGCAAAGCTTTTACGCTCCACCCGAATGTCCAATAACGGCTGCGTACTCATTGTTCCGCTCCTTGGCCGGTGAAGGTGTCGCGCCAGGCCAGGCAGCGTTTCTCCAGCGCCGCGAGCAGGCCGTCGCTGACCTTGCCCAGTAGCGCCAATACGATGATGGCGGCCAGCACAATGTCGGGCCGTGAGGTTTCCCGCCCATCGCTGAGCAGGTAACCCAAACCCTTGGTCGCCGCGATCAGTTCGGCCGCCACGAGGAACATCCACGCCAGGCTCAAGCCACTGCGCAGCCCGGTGAACAGGCCGGGCAGGGCCGCGGGCAGCAGGATCCGGCGCACCAGGCGGCGGCGACTGAAACCGTACATTTGCCCGACTTCCACCAGCTTGCGATCAATATCGCGAATCGCCGCGACGCCATTGAGGTACACCGGGAAAAACGCGCCAATGGCGATCAGCACAATCTTCGAGGTTTCATCGATGCCCAGCCAAAGCAGCAGCAAGGGCACCCAGGCCAGGCTCGGGATCGAACGCAGGCCGGCGAAGGTCGGCTCCAGGTAGGCTTCGGCTTCACGGCTCAAACCGACCCAGGCGGCAAACACCAGGGCCAGGCTGGCGCCGATGGCAAAGCCCAGCAGCACGCGGGCGAGGCTGGCGCTGATGTGTTTCCACAAGGCGCCCTCGGCCAGGTCGGTGAGGGTCACGGCGATCTCGCTGGGGGCCGGCATCTGGTAGGACGGCAGCCAGCCCACCCGCACGACCACTTCCAGGATCAACAGGATCAGCACTGGCAGGACCAGGCCTTTGAACCGTCGTGGCCAGGCGCTGCGCTGGCTGACCGCGGGGACCGGAAGGGGCAATGCCTGGCTTTTGCTGGTCATCGCGCGCCCCTTATTGCTTCGACAGGGTTTGGCCGAACGAAGGGTCGATCAGTTGATCGATCACCTGGTCCACATTCACCCCGCGACGCACCAATTCCTCGGACACCAGGATCGGCGCCGCCGCCTTCGACGACTGCACATCCTTGGCGCTCAACAACGGCGTGCTCAGATCGGTGCGCGACAATTGCAGCTTGGCCACTTCCAGCGGCAGGCCGGATTCATCCGCCAGCAACCTGGCGAATTCATCGGGGTGCTTCACCGCCCAATCCCGGGCTTTTTCATACGCCCCGAGCACCTTGGTGATGGTCTGTGGGTGCGCCTTGGCGAACTGCTCGGTGACGCTCACCACGCCATAGCTGTTGAAATCCTTGTTGCGGTACAGCAGGCGCGAACCGGCCTGGATTTCACTCGCGGCCATGTGCGGGTCGAGGCCGGCCCAGGCGTCCACGTCACCTTTTTCCAGGGCGGTGCGGCCGTCCGGGTGTTGCAGGTGCACCAGTTCCACGTCGTCTTTTTTCAGCCCGGCCTGTTGCAGGCTGCGCAGGGTGAACAGGTACGGGTCGGTGCCTTTGGTCGCGGCGATTTTCTTGCCCTTCAGGTCGCTGACGCTGTTGAGCGGCGAGTCCTTGCGCACCACCAGGGCGGTCCACTCGGCGCGGCTGTAGACGTACACCGATTTGATCGGGCTGCCATTGGCGCGGCTCAACACGGCGGACAAGCTGGCGGACGAAGCGAAATCCACGCCGCCGCTGTTGAGGTATTCCAGGGAGCGGTTGCTGCCCTGGCTGAGTACCCAGCCGACCTTGCTGTGGGGCAGGGCCTGTTCCAGCCAGCCGAAGTGCTTGAGCACCAGGCTGACCGGCGAGTAGTAGGCGTAGTCGAGGTTGACTTCGGCGGGATCGGTTTCGGCGGCATAGGCATGTGCCTGCAGGCTCAGGATGAGGGCGCAGGCGCCGAGTAGACGCTGGGTGAAGGGTTTCATGGAACAGCTCCGGACAAGGCGTTGAGAGAAGGCTTTTCTTATATTCAGAAAGATGATTTTTAATGTCTCATCATGCTTTACAGGAATATGCAGTCTCTATGCCAAGGTTACCGCTACCCCGCGTAGAGATCGTCTTAACCGTAAATATCGCCTTATCCAAATCCGCAGCTGCTACGGGGGTAGCAAATTGTTGATCGGCTGTTGGTGGGGCAACAGTGCGCATATATTTTTATGGAATAAATAAAGAGTTATATATTCCTTTTAATGTTCTGCGTGATGGCGCACTTTGAGGGCCTGCGCATTCGTGCGGATTGACCCAACAGCCAAAAGGAAAGCCGACATGACCATTAAAGCGATCAACGTGCGCAACCAGTTCAAGGGTGTGATCAAGGAAATCCTGCTGGGGGAGGTGGTGTCCGAAATCGACGTGCAAACCGCGTCCGGCATCGTCACCTCGGTGATCACCACCCGCTCGGTGCGTGACCTGGAATTGAAGGTGGGCAGCGAAGTGATTGCCTTCGTGAAGTCCACCGAAGTGTCCATCGCCAAGCTGTGAAGCCCACCGGATGTGGGAGCGCTGCTCCCACATCCATAAAGCCTGCCTCAGCGTTGCTGCAGCGCACGCTCCATACGTTGCAGACCCTCTTCCAGCAAAGCCCGTGGGCAGCCGAAGTTCAGGCGCACGAACTGCTGGCTGTCGTCACCGAATTCGATCCCCGCACTCAGCCCGACCTTGGCCTGTTCGAGGAAGAACTGCTGTGGGTCGTCCAGGCCCAGGGCGCTGCAGTCCAGCCAGGCGAGGAAGGTGCCTTGCGGCGCATGCATCACCACGCCGGGCAAACGGGTTTGCACGGCGTCGAGAAGGTAATCGCGGTTGGCTTGCAGGTAGTGCTTCAGCGCGTCGAGCCATTCACCGCACTGGCTGTAGGCAGCGCGGGTGGCTTCCAGCCCCAGGGGGCTGACGCTGTCGACCATGCCGCAGCGGGCCTGGTTGAAGCGCTCGCGGATCTCGGCGTTCTGGATCACCGCAAAGCAGGTCTTCAGGCCGGCCACGTTGTAGGCCTTGCTCGCCGACATCAGCGTGATGGTGCGCTGGGCAATCTCAGGGCTAAGGCTGGCGGTGGGGATGTGGCGGCGGCCGTCGAAGCACAGTTCGGCGTGGATTTCGTCGCTGATGATCAGCGCGCCGTTTTCCAGGCAGGCAGTGGCCAGGGCCAGCAGTTCTTCGCGGGGGAAGACCTTGCCGATCGGGTTGTGCGGGTTGCTCAGCAGCAGTGCGCCGGCGCCGCTCAGGGCCTCGCGCAGGGCGGGCATGGGGGTGACGTATTCAGCGTTGTTCAATTCGAACGGTACTTCGATGCGCGGCAGGTTCCAGTGGCCGGGCGCCAGGCGAATCGGCCGGTAGTTGGGGGTTTGCAGCACCACCGGCTGGCCCGGTTGGACGAAGGCGTGCAGCGCCATATTGAAGCCAGGCTCGACGCCGGGCAGGAACAGCAGGTCGTCGGGCTGCACGCGCCAGGCGTACTTGGCCCACAGGTCGGCCACGATGGCCTCGCGTACATCCGGGCCGGCCACGCTGTAGCCGAGAATCTGCTGGTCGAGGCGCGCGTGCAGGGCCTGCAGCACGGCGGGCGGCGCGGCGATGTCCATGTCGGCGATCCACATCGGCAACACATCGGCCGGGTAGCGGTTCCACTTGGTGCTGCCGGTGCCGAGGCGGGGGTGGATCGTGTCGAAATCAAAGCTCATGAAGGGGCTCGTGTCAGGGAGGGCAGGCGGGAATGGCGATGATTCTAACGGGATAAAATCCAGATGCCAGCCCCGTCTTTACAGGCCCTGGCTGCCCCGAATCAAGTCATACGCCTTGCGCGCAATCGGGTTCGCCGTATTCGGCCGAATCCACAGGTAATACGTGACCTCCGGCAACCTCGGCAACCCATCCGTTTCGCCCAGCACGCGCATGTCCGGGCCGAGCATTTCCATGCTGCGCGGCGTCACCCCCAGGCCCGCGCGAGTGGCCGCTTTAATCCCGATCAGGTTCGACGCCAGGTACGCCTGGCGCCAGGGAATGTTCGCCCGTTCCAGCGCCTCCAGCGCGTAGCGCCGGTAGATGCTCGGCTCATCCACCAGGATCAGCGGCAGCGGCTCGCTCGGCTGGTGGATGTACTGCGCCGAACAGATCCACCACACCGGCGACGTACGCAGCGCAAAGCCTTCCAGGTTCGGGTCGGCGCGGGTGGAGATCACCATGTCCACCTTGCCCCGGTGCAGGTCGTCCATCAGGAACGGACTGCGGCCCACGTCGATCTCCAGGCGCAGGCGCGGCGCCGAGCGGGCGATATGGCTGAGGATCGGCGGCAGGATGGTGTCGGCAATATCGTGGGGCGAGCCGATGCGCAGCACACCGCTCAGGCTGCTCTCGCGCAGGGAATTCAAGGCATCGTCATTCAGCGCCAGCATCTGCCGCGCATGACGCAGCAGTTGCAGGCCGGGCTCGGTCAGTTGTTTTTGCCGGCCGCGCTTCTCGAACAGGCTGACCCCCACTTGCTGCTCCAGGCGCTGCATATGCTGGGTCACGGACGACTGGGTGCGCGCCAGGTGCGTGCCGGCTTCGGCGAAACTGTGGTGGTCGACCACGGCGATAAAGGTGCGCAGGAGTTCAAGATCGAGGGTCGACATGGCCATTTCCAGGGGCGGTTTTATATCAAGGACGTGAAGTTAAACATTACAGATATTTATGCTTTTCTGAAGATTATTTTTGCGTGGGTCAATAAATAAAGGGTTATGCCAAAAACGAAGGCGGGGTAGACACGGCAAGTTATAACGATATGAGATATTTGCATTTCCGTTGCCCGCGCACTCTCCCTAGCATGCCCCTCCATCAGGTCGGGGTACGCCGATCATTCGCCAGGGGGAAGTCCAATGATGTTGAAGAAATGGTTGCCGGTGGCCCTGGGGTCGATGATCGCCCTGGGCGGCAGTGTGGCGGCGCAGGCCGATGCGACCCTGGACAAGATCGAGCAGCGCCATGTGTTGGTGGTGGGCGTGTTGTTGTCCGGCGGGCCGTTTGGCAGCATCGATCCGGCCACGCAACAGCCCAAGGGCTTGAACGTCGACCTGGCCAATGAGCTGGGCCGTCAACTCAAGGCCGAAGTGCAACTGGTGCCGGTATTGCCGGCCAACCGCGTGCAGTTCCTGCAACAGGGCAAGGTCGACCTGCTCATCGCCAATATGGAATGGACCGCCGAACGCGGTGAAATCCTCGGCTTCGTGCCGACGCCGTTCTACCGCGTCGGCGGTGCGGCTGCGGTGCTCAAAGACAGCCAGATCACCCGCTGGGAAGACCTCAAGGACCAACCCGTGTGCACCTCCCAGGGCAGCAGCTACGTCAAGCCGCTGACCGGGTTCGGCGCGCAGCTCAAGGCGTTCAAGAGCTCGTCCGAATCGCTGCTGGCCCTGCGGGGCAACAACTGCGTCGCGGCGGTACACGACTCTACCCTGATCAACCCGTTGATCAACGACAGTGCCGAATGGAAGGACTACCGCGTCCTTGGTCCGGAACTCAACCCGGCACCGTCGGTGATCTGGACCCGTCGTGGCGAGAATGACACCCAGGCCAGGCTCGACCCGATCGTCAAGGAACTGCACCGCAGCGGCTGGCTGATCGAGGCCCAGACCCGCAACCGCATCAGCCCGGCATCACCGGCCCTGGTGGAATTGCAGAAACAGTTCAAGGGCGCCTGAGCATGAACCTGAAAACCTTCACCGCACTCGGCCTGGCCCTGTGCGCGGGCCTCGCCCATGCCGACGCCACCCTCGACAAGATCCAGCAACGCCACGTCGTAAGCGTCGGCGTGATCCTCAGCGGTCCGCCGTTCGGCACCATTGATCCCAAGACCGGCGAACACCTGGGCTACAACGTCGAGCTGGCCAAAGGCATCGGCCAGGCGCTGGGTGTCGAGACCCAGACTGTCTCGGTGCTGGCGCCCAACCGCGTGCAGTTCCTGCAACAGGGCAAGGTCGACATTCTGATCGCCAATATGCAGTTCACCGAAGAGCGCGCCGAAATCCTCGACTACGTGCCTACGCCCTATGAAGAAGTCGGCGGCGCTGCGTTGATTCGCAAAGGCGCCGGCATCCAGCAGTGGGCCGACCTCAAGGGCCAGCCGGTGTGCGTGTCCCAGGGCAGTAACTTCATCAAGCCTTTGCAGGAGACCTACGGCGCACAGATCAAGGCGTTCCGCAGCCAATCCGAATCGCTGCTCTCGCTGCGTGGCAATGGTTGCGTGGCCGCCGTACATGTCAGCCCGACCATGCATGCGCTGCTCAGCGATGCCGAGTGGGCCGGTTATGAAATCCCGTTGCCTGGCGATTTGATCCCGTCGAAATCGGTGATCTGGATTCGCAAGGGCGAACACGACACCCAGGCCAGACTCGATGCCATCGTGAAGGGCTGGCATAAAAGCGGCTTCCTGATCGCCCTCGGCGAGCGCACCGGCATGGCACCGTCCCAGGCCTTGCGCGACCTGCATGAGCAGTTCAGCCATGAGTGATGCGCTGTTCGCCACCTTGCAACAACTGCTCGGCACGGCCCATGTACAAACCAGTGATGAGGCGGCGCACCGCCTCACCGATAAACAGGGCCGTTATAGCGGGCGGGTGGTAGCGGCGGTGCACCCAGGGAATACCGAAGAAGTTGCCGCGGTGGTGCGCGCCTGTGTGGCGTTGAAAGCGCCCATCGTGGTGCAGGGCGGCAACACCGGCCTGATGGCCGGCGCGACGCCGGATGCCAGCGGGCGCTCGGTGCTGCTGTTGCTCGACCGCATGAACCGTATACGCAATGTCGATACCGACAATGACACCCTCACGGTAGAAGCCGGCTGCATCCTGCAAAACGTCCAGGACCTGGCCCGCGAGGCCGGCCGTCTGTTTCCGTTGAGCCTGGGCGCCGAAGGCAGTTGCACCCTCGGCGGCAATCTCGGTACCAATGCCGGCGGCACCGCCGTGCTGCGCTATGGCAACACCCGTGAGCTGACCCTGGGCCTGGAGGTCGTCACCGCCGAAGGCGAGATATGGGATGGCCTGCGCGGTTTGCGCAAGGACAATACCGGCTACGACCTGCGCGACCTGTACATCGGCAGCGAAGGCACCCTTGGCATTATTACTGCCGCCACCTTGAAGCTGTTCCCGCTGCCCAAGGCCCAGGCCACCGCATTGTTGGCCTTTGACGAGCTGGCCCAGGCGGTGGCGTTCCTGTCCCACGCCCGTGCCGGTTTTGGCGCCAATCTCACCGCTTTCGAATTGCTCAGCGCCGATTGCCTGGCCTTGCTGCGCGACGAGTTCCCTGACGGTCCCCAGCCGTTCAGCAGCGCGCGCCAACCCTGGTTTGCCTTGATCGAACTCTCGGATAACCATGGCGAGAGCCATGCCCGCGAGGCCTTTGAGCGCGTGCTCGGAGAAGCCTTCGAGCACACATTGATCGCCGACGCCCTGATCGCCGAAAGCCTGGCGCAAAGCGACGCCTTGTGGCTGCTGCGCGAGAACATGAGTGAGGCGCAGAAACGTGCCGGGGGCAACATGAAGCACGACATCTCGGTGCCGATTTCTCAGGTGGTGGCCTTCGTTGCCCACACCGATGCAGTGCTCCAGGAACATTTCCCCGGCGTGCGCAACTTCACCTTTGGCCATCTGGGCGACGGCAACCTGCATTACAACGTGGCCCATCCGCTGGATTCGACGGTGGAGGCGCATATGGCCCATTACGCGCAATTGAGCGCGCTGGTGCATGACAGCGCCAACGCCCACGGCGGCTCGATCAGCGCCGAGCATGGCATCGGTCAGCGCAAGGTCGGCCTGCTCGGCCGCTATAAAAGCCCGGTGGAGCTGGACCTGATGCGCCGCATCAAGCAGGCGCTGGATCCGCACAACCTGCTCAACCCCGGCAAAGTCCTCGAGGTTCAGCCATGACCGTACGCCTGTCCCGGCGCGTGCAGCGAGTGTCGCTGTCCGCCAACGCCGCGGCCAAATCCCGCGCGACTGAATTGCGCGATGCCGGTCGCGACATCCTCGACCTCACCACCGGCGAGCCGGATTTCGACACGCCCGAGCACATCAAGCAGGCCGCCTGCGCAGCCATCGCTGCCGGCGCGACCAAATACACACCGACGCCGGGCGTTAAAGCCTTGCGCGTCGCGGTGCAGCGCAAGCTGGCCGAAGAAAACCAACTCGACTACCCGCTGGCGTCCATCGTGATCGCCAATGGCGCCAAGCAGATTATCTTCAATGCCTTCGCCGCTACCCTGGATGACGGTGATGAAGTGCTGGTGCCGACGCCGTACTGGCCGTCTTTCCCGGACAGCGTGCGTTTCAATGGCGGCGAACCGGTGTTTATCGAATGCGGCCTGGAGCAGGGCTGCAAGCTGCTGCCCGCGCAATTGGAGCAGCACATCGGCGCACGCACACGCTGGCTGATCCTCAATGGCCCCGGCAACCCCAGTGGCGCGGTGTACAGCGAAGCCGAGCTGCAGGCGCTGGCCGAGGTGCTGCGGCGTCATTCCCACGTATTGATCCTGCTGGACGAGCTGTATGAACACATCCGCTTCGATGGTCGCCCGGCGCAGAGCCTGTTGAATGTCGCGCCGGATTTGCAGGCGCGCTGCCTGCTGGTGGGCGGCGTGTCCAAGACCTACGCCATGACCGGCTGGCGCATCGGCTTTGGGGCGGGGCCGAAAACCCTCACCGACGCCATGGCGGTGGTGCAATCCCAATCCACTTCCGGCGCCTCATCGGTGGGGCAGGCGGCAGCGTTGGCGGCGTATACCGGCGGGTTGGACTTCCTCGCGGAGCAGGTCGCAGCCTATCAATTGCGCCGCGACATGCTGGTCGAGGCGCTGAAAAACATCGATGGACTGGACGTACTCGAGCCCCAAGGCGGCTTCTTCGTCTTCGTGCGTTGCGCCGGGCTGGTGGGGCGTTCTCGTCCGGACGGCCAGCGTATCGACAATGACGCCGATGTGGTGGCCTGGTTGCTGGAGGAAGGCGTGGCCGGCGTGGCGGGCAGTGCCTATGGCCTGTCGCCGTGGTTCCGCCTGTCCATCGCCACCGCGACCGACAGCGTTGCCGAAGCCGGGCGGCGTATCGTGACAGCCTGCGGAAAATTGCAATGATGGAGCTTTTCGTCGATTGGGCCGCGCGTATCGGCCTGAACTACACCTTCCTGCTCGACGCCTATCAGCGCGGCAGCCTGGTCCAGGGCGCGCTGACCACCGGCCTGCTGTGCCTGTTCACCATCCTCGGCAGCTTGCTGGCGGGGATCACGCTGGCTGCGATGCTGACCTCAGGCAACCCGTGGCTGGCCAAGCCGGCGCGGGTGTTCGTGGAAGTCACGCGCAACACGCCGACGCTGGTGCAGCTCTATTGCGCGTTCCTGGTGTTGAACATGCTGCTGACCCAGGCGGTCGGCGCGGCCAATCCGCTGACGCCGTTTGCCTGGGTGGTGATCGTGATTTCCCTGCACAAGGGCGCGTTCCATGCCGAGGCCCTGCGCGCCGGCATCGAAGCGGTGCCGGCCGTCACGCTGGAGGCCGCCAGCTCCCTGGCCTTCAGTCGCCGCCAGTTGCTGTGGAATGTGCAGTTGCCCCTGGCGCTGCGCTTTGCCTTGCCATCGCTGATCAACAACCTGATCGACCTGGTGAAGATGACCGCCGTGGCCTCCGCGATTGCGGTGGGCGACATCACCTACGCGGCGATCATGATCTGGACCCAG
This sequence comes from Pseudomonas sp. NFX5, assembly GCF_049132125.1. Classification (NCBI taxonomy): domain Bacteria; kingdom Pseudomonadati; phylum Pseudomonadota; class Gammaproteobacteria; order Pseudomonadales; family Pseudomonadaceae; genus Pseudomonas; species Pseudomonas sp. NFX5. The sequence continues at coordinate 720,255 of NZ_JAFMZG010000044.1, read as the reverse complement.
AGTGACAACGTGCTGGAGCTGATGCTCCTGATCCTGAGCTTTTTCGGCCTGCTGAGTTTTATCGTCAATTGTGTGGGACGCTGGCTTGAAGCGCGCCTGAGGATGCCCGGCTATGGCCATTGATTCATTTCCCGTGCTGTCGGCGTTGTGGCAATGGTCGCCGGCGCTGGTCGCAGGCTTTGGCCAGAACATTCTGATCAGCCTGCTGGCGATCGGCATTGGTTCGGTGCTGGGCCTGTTGATCGGTGCATTGGCATTGTCGCCCCTGGGCTTTGTGGCGCGGCTGTGGGTGCAGGTGTTTCGTAATGCGCCATGGCTGGTGCTGATCTACTTCACCACCTATGTGTTCCCGTTCGAGATCCGGATCGGCAGCGGCTACGTGTCGTTCCCCGACTGGGTCAAGGTCACTATCGGCCTGGCCTTGCCGGCCAGCGCCAATGTCGCGGAAATCTTCCGTGGCGCCATCGGTTCGATCCCCAGCACCCAATGGGAAGCCGCGCGGTCCCTGGCGTTCACCCGTGGCCAGCTGTTTCGCTCGATCATCCTGCCGCAGTGCTTCAAGCGCATGTTGCCGCCGTGGATGAACCTCTACGCGGTGGTCACCATGGGCACCGCGCTGGCCTCGCTGGTGGGCGTGCATGATGTGATCGACACCGCGCAGATCGCCAGCAACACCGTGAACATGACCGGCTTTACCGTGGTGATCTACCTGAGCCTGCTGGTGCTGTTCTTTGCGTACTGCTACCCGATTTCCCGCCTGACCCAACACCTGGAGCGCCGTTATGCCTTCTACTGAACCCCTGGTGAGCCTGCGGGATGTGCACTTGTCGTTCGGCGCCAACCCGGTGCTCAAGGGCATCGACCTCGACGTGCTGCGCGGCCAGGCCGTGTCGATCATCGGCCCGTCGGGCTCGGGCAAGTCCACGATCCTGCGCTGCATCACCGGGCTGTTGCAGCCCCAGCGCGGCAGCATTCGCGTGGACCAGACCCAGGTCGACAGCCTGGTCCAGGAAGCCCAGCGCATCGAGTTGCGCAAGCGCGTCGGCTTTGTGTTCCAGCAATACAACCTGTTCCCGCACTTGTCGGTGCTGGAAAACCTGGTGATCGCCCCGCGCAAGGTGCTCGGTCGCAGCCGTGCCGATGCGGAAAAAGACGCGCGGGCGCTGCTGGCCAAGGTGCGCATGGAGCACAAGGCCGATGCGTACCCGGGCCAGTTGTCCGGCGGCCAGCAGCAGCGCGTGGCGATTGCCCGCGCCCTGGCGATGCGCCCGGAGCTGATCCTGTTTGACGAAGTGACCTCGGCGCTCGACCCGGAAACCGTCGGCGAAGTGCTGACGGTGATCCGCGAGTTGACCGAAGAGGGCATGACCTGCGTGCTGGTCACCCATGAAATGCGCTTCGCCGAAGAGATCAGCGACGTCGTGTACTTCACCGAAAACGGCGTGATTGTCGAGCATGGCAGCGCCGCGCAGATCTTCCAGAACCCTGGCAACGAACGCACCCAGACGTTCCTGCGCCATGCCTTGGGCGACTCGGGGCGCCGTGGCCCCATCCACCATGACCCGTACCTGTTGACCCATTTGAGCCGTTACAGCCTGTCAGTCTGATAAGAGGAAAACCGTGATGAGCAACGCAAACCGTGCCGCCGTGATCGAGGCGTTTTTGCAGCAGATCCGCGTCATCAACCAGCGCGGCGTAGACCGTGCGGCCCTGGTGGACATCGTCGGCCTGCTGGAGCAATTGGCCGAGCGCCGCGACCTGTTCAACTTCGAGGCATTCCCCGCACCCGTGCCAGGGCAGGGCAGCAGCGCATTCCGCTATCGGCTGAACGACGACGGCGATACGCCGACCCTGTACCTCAACTCGTTGTTGCCGGGCAAAAGCACGCTCCCGCACAACCACGAAACCTGGGCGATCATCAGCGCGGTGGAAGGCCAGGAGATCAACTACGTCTATGCACGCAATGACGAAGGCCGCGAACCGGGCTTCACCACCCTCAGCCTGGAGAAAGAAGTGATCGTGCAGCCAGGCACGTCGATCTCGTTCCTCGGTGAAGACCTGCATGGCATCAAGGTTGAAGGTGAGCAGGCAACGTTGCATTTCCACCTGTATGGCTTGCCGTTGGAATCCCTCAATGGCCGCTACGGCGTGGACGCGGACGGCCGCATCCTCAACTACAACGCCTCGCAGATGGCGCCGTCTATTCGCGCTTACTGATCGCGGGGTGCAACCGGATCAAATGTGGGAGGGGGCTTGCCCCCGATGGCAGAGTGCCGGTCACCGGATGGATTAACTGACACGCCCTCATCGGGGGCAAGCCCCCCCCCCACAGTTAGTGTTGCAGTCACTTTTCTCTTAATTGTTGGGACTTCCATGAGCCAGACCATCACCCCACTTCAACTGCAGCAATGGCTGTTCGATGGGCAGGAAATCGCCGTGTTCGACGTGCGCGAGCACGGGCAATACGGCGAAGCCCACCTGTTCCATGGGGTGAACCTGCCCTATAGCCGCCTGGAGCTGGAAGTACGCCGCCTGGCGCCCAACCCGCAGGTGCGGCTGGTGATCTATGACCAGGATGGCGGCGAGGTGGCGGCGCTGGTTGCCGCGCGTTTGCAGGCGCTGGGCTACCGCCGCGTGCATGTGCTGGAGGGCGGTGCCGAGGGTTGGCAGGCGGCGGGGTTGCAGCTGTTTGCCGGTGTGCACGTACCGTCCAAGGCCTTTGGTGAGTTAGTGGAAGAGGCCAGTCACACGCCCCATGTCACTGCGCGGCAGCTGGCGGATTGGCAGGCGCGCGGCGAGCCGCTGGTGGTGCTCGACGGACGACCGTTCGAGGAGTACCGCAAGATGACCATCCCCGGTTCCATCTGCTGCCCCAACGGTGAGCTGGGCTACCGTGTACAGGACCTGGTGCCGGATGAAAGCACGCCCGTCGTTATCAACTGTGCAGGACGCACCCGCAGCATTATCGGCGCCCAGACCCTGATCAACCTGGGCCTGAAAAACCCTGTCTATGCCTTGGAAAACGGGACCCAGGGCTGGTACCTGGAAGATTTCCAGCTGGAACATGGCAGTACTCGGCGCTATGCCGATCAGGTCAGCACTGACCTGGCTCGGCAGCGCCTGGCTGCGCGGCAATTGGCAGAGCGGTCAGGGGTGGTGACGGTATCGGCGGATCAGGTTCGACAATGGGCCGAGGACGCGCAACGCAGCCTGTTCCTGTGTGATGTGCGCACCGCTGAAGAGTTTGCCCTTGGCTCGTTGCCAGGCGCGCAACATACACCGGGCGGGCAGTTGATCCAGTCCACCGACTTGTATATCGGCGTGCGCCAGGCACGCATCGTGCTGGTGGACAGCGATGGTGTGCGTGCGCCGATTGTCGCCAGTTGGCTGCGTCAACTCGGGCACGAAGCCTATGTGCTCAGCGGTGGTATCGACAGCGGCCTGGCGCTGCCGGTGTTGCCGACGGTGGCGTACGAGCCGTTGCCGCTGATCAGCGCCCAGGCCCTGGCGCTGGAATTGAGCGATGTGAACCTGATCGACCTGCGCCCGAGCATGGCCTACCGCAAGGGCCATATTGCCGGGTCCCGCTGGTCGATTCGTGCGCGGCTCAAGACCGACCATCGTCCCTTGGTGCTGGTGGCAGATGACCCGGCATTGGCGGCCTTTGCTGCCGAAGGCCTGTCGGCCAGGTTGCTTGACGGTGGCTTCGCTGCCTGGGTCTCGGCCGGCCTGCCGGTCAACCAAGATCCGCAGACACCGCCCGACGCCGAGTGCATCGACTTCCTGTTTTTCACCCACGACCGTCACAGCGGCAACAAGGACGCCGCGCGCCAGTACCTGGCCTGGGAAATCGGCCTGCTCGCACAAATGAGCGAAGCGGAAATCGCCAGCTTCAAGCCGCTGGTACCTGTGTCGCGGGTGCGCACGCGCTTGATCCATGCCGCGCGTACCGAAAAAGGCCACGGCGGCCGCGCCGTCAACGTACCCGTCACGCGCCTGAGCACCGTGCTGTTCGACAACCTGGCGCAGATGCGCGACGCCCGTGCCCGCCGCGACAGCGAACGGGTGCTCAGCTACGGCGCGCGTGGCAACCCGACCTCCCATGCGCTGGAAGACCTGGTCACCGAGCTGGAGGGCGGCTTTCGCACACGGCTCTACGGCACGGGCCTGGCGGCGGCGGCCCAGGTGTTCCTGGCCTACCTGCGCCCCGGCGATCATGTGCTGATCACCGACGCGGTGTATTCCCCGGTGCGCAAGCTGGCACGGGAATTCCTCCAGCCGTTCGGCATCGAGGTCGGCTACTTCGCACCCGATGGCAAGGGGCTGGAAGCGCAACTGCAAGCCAATACCCGGCTGGTCTACGCCGAAGTGCCGGGCTCACTGTTGTATGAGCTGTGCGATCTGCCGGCGATTGCCGCATTGTGCAAGCCTCGCGACATCCTGCTCGCCGTCGACAACACCTGGGGCTCGGGCTACCTGTACCGGCCACTGGCGTTGGGCGCGGATATTTCGATCATGGCCCTGACCAAATACCTCGGCGGCCACAGCGACGTGATGATGGGCAGTGTGTGCACCACACCAGCGGCCTGGCCGGCGCTGGGCAGGATGAGCGACACCTTCGGCAACGCGGTGAGTGCCGACGACGCCTACCTGATCCTGCGCGGCGCCCGCACCCTGGCCTCGCGCCTGGATGTGCACGAACGCCAGGCCGTGGACATCGCCCTGTGGTTGCAGGCGCAACCCCAGGTCAAGCGCGTGTTCCACCCGGCCTTGCCCGGGCATCCGGGGCATGGGTTGTGGCGCCGGGACTTCACCGGCAGCAATGGCTTGGTGTCGTTTGAACTGGTGAATGCCGAGGCCGCCTACGTCGAGCGGTTTATCGACGGCTTGCAGCTGTTCGGCCTGGGCGCTTCGTGGGGCGGCTATGAAAGCCTGGTCACCGTGGCCGACACCGGCGACCGCGACAGTGCGGCGGACCGTGGGCTGAACCCGGTGGTGCGCCTGCATATCGGTCTGGAAGATGTGGCGGCATTGATCGAGGATCTGCAACGCGGCTTTGCACGTGCCGTTCTGTGACCGACAGGTTCTGTAATAAAAACGCCATTGCGCTGGGGATTAAATTCGGGACGGGCTATTTTGGTGCATCTCAATAACTAGAGTAGCCATGGATGAAATACCAACCCTTCAGCCGCACACTGATTGCCACCGCCCTGGTGTTGACGGTCAGCGGCGTGCAAGCCGCGTCCCAGGCCCCGGTGGCCGGTGAAAATGGCATGGTGGTGACCGCCCAGCATTTGGCCACGCATGTCGGCGTGGATGTACTCAAGGCCGGCGGTAACGCGGTGGATGCCGCCGTGGCGGTCGGCTACGCGCTGGCGGTGGTGTACCCGGCGGCGGGTAACCTGGGCGGCGGCGGGTTCATGACCGTGCAACTGGCGGATGGGCGCAAGACCTTCCTCGACTTCCGCGAAAAGGCCCCGTTGGCGGCCACCGCCGATATGTACCTGGACAAGGCCGGCAATGTGGTCGAAGGCCTGAGTGCCAAGGGGCACCTGGCGGTCGGCGTGCCCGGCACCGTGTCCGGCATGGAGCTGGCCCTGAGCAAGTACGGCACCCTCAAGCGCGCCCAGGTGATTGCCCCGGCGATCAAGCTGGCGGAAAACGGCTTTGCCCTGGAGCAGGGCGATATCGACCTGCTGCACACCGCCACCGGTGAGTTCGAAAAAGACAAGGATATGCGCGGGATCTTCCTGCACAACGGCCAGCCGCTGCAGGTCGGCCAGAAGCTGGTGCAGAAAGACCTGGCCAGGACCCTCAAGGAAATCTCCGCCAAGGGCAGCGACGGTTTCTATAAGGGTTGGGTCGCCAAGGCCCTGGTGGATTCCAGCCAGGCCGGCAAGGGCATCATCACCCAGGCCGACTTGGACAAGTACAAGACCCGCGAACTGGCGCCCATCGAGTGCGACTACCGCGGCTACCACGTAGTCTCGGCACCGCCGCCAAGTTCGGGCGGCGTGGTGATCTGCCAGATCATGAACATCCTCGAAGGCTACCCGATGGCCGACCTCGGCTATCACTCGGCCCAGGGCCTGCACTACCAGATCGAAGCCATGCGCCACGCCTACGTGGACCGTAACAGCTACCTGGGCGATCCGGATTTCGTGAAGAACCCGATCGAGCATCTGCTGGACAAGAACTACGCGGCCAAGCTGCGTGACGCCATCGAGCCGCAGAAGGCCGGGGATTCCCAGGCGATCAAACCCGGTGTGTCGCCCCATGAAGGCAACAACACCACCCACTATTCCATCGTCGACAAGTGGGGCAACGCGGTCTCGGTGACCTACACCCTCAACGACTGGTTCGGTGCGGGCGTGATGGCGAGCAAGACCGGGGTGATCCTCAACGATGAAATGGACGACTTCACCGTCAAGGTCGGGGTGCCGAACATGTACGGCCTGGTCCAGGGTGAAGCCAACGCCATCGCACCGGGCAAGGCGCCGCTGTCGTCGATGAGCCCGACCATCGTGACCAAGGACGGCAAGGCCGTGATGGTCGTAGGTACGCCGGGCGGCAGCCGCATCATTACCGCGACCCTGCTGACCATCCTGAATGTCATCGACTACAAGATGAATATCCAGGAAGCCGTGGACGCGCCGCGTTTCCACCAGCAATGGATGCCGGAAACCACCAACCTGGAGACCTTCGCGGTCAGCCCGGACACCCAGAAGATTCTGGAAAGCTGGGGCCACAAGTTTGCCGGGCCGCAGGATGCCAACCACTTGGCGGCGATCCTGGTGGGGGCACCGTCCCTGGAGGGTAAGCCGGTGGGCAACAACCGCTTCTATGGCGCGAATGACCCGCGTCGTAATACCGGCCTGTCGCTGGGCTACTAACCCCCCCTAAAACCAAACACCGCGTCCTGTCTGGCAGGCTGCGGTGTTTTTATTGGGGTGGCTTCGCCACCCAGCGCGGGGCAAGCCCGCTCACTACAACAGCTGTTCTACCGCAGCAAAGGCGGCGGTGCGGCGCTCCTCCCAACTCCCCCTGATGATCACCACCGCCTGTCGATGCGCCTGCATCCACGCCAGGCTGTCCTGGAAAAACGCCTGGCGGTCGGCCAGTTCCGGTTGGCAGCGCTGCCCGTCGGCGGTCCATTCCACATCATCCGGCGACAGCAGCAGGTGCAGGTCGTAGTGACGCGCCAGCAGTTCGTCGTCGAGCCATGCCGGGTAGTCTCCGAACAGGGTCTGGCTCCAGAGTTTGTTGGTCAGCAGGTGCGTGTCGAGGACCAGCAGGCGCGGCTGCCGGGCGCGGGCGGCATCTTCCCAGGACAGTTGGCCGTGGGCGATGGCCGGGATATCCGCCAGGCTGGTGTCGCGCTGGTGGCGGTCCATGAAATCGCGCACGTATTCACGCACCATCAGCCCACCGAAATGCGCGTGCAACTCGGCAGCCAGCCAGCTTTTACCGCTGGATTCGGGGCCGGCCAGTACCACCACCTTCATGGTTGCAACGCCGGGTCGGCGCGCCATTCACGCCAGCCTTGCACGGCGATCACGGTGAACAGGGCATAGAGCGCAGCGGTGAGGTACAAGCCTTTGTAGAGGAACAGCCCGACAAAAATCACGTCCACGGCAATCCACAGCGGCCAGCATTGCACGCGTTTCTGCGCCATCCACATTTGCGCCACCAGGCTGAAACCGGTGAGGGCGGCATCCAGCCAGGGTTGCGCGGCGTCGGTCCAGTGCGCCATCGCAGCGCCCAGCAGCAGGCTGCCGACCGCACCGATGGTCATGCTGATCATGATTGCCGGCCAACCCAGGCGGGTGACCTGGCGCCCTTGCCTGACCTCGCCGGCGCGGGTCCACTGCCACCAGCCGTAGACTTGCAGGGCGGCGTAGACCACTTGCAGCAGCATGTCGGAATAGAGCTTCACGTCATAGAACACCCAGGTGTACAGCAACACCATCACCAGGCCGATGGGCCAGCACCAGGGGTTTTGCTTGACCGTCAGCCAGACAGCGATCACCCCCAGGGCGGCGGCGAACAGTTCAAGCCCGGACATGGCGGTTCCTTGGGAGAGTGGGAGAGGGCGGGGATTGTAACCAGAGGCCAGCAATCTTCAAAACACAGTAAGGCAAATGTGGGAGAGGGCTTGCCCCGATAGCGGAGGGTCAGCTGCACATATGCAGACTGATGTATCGCCATCGGGGTGTAGCCCCCTCCCACATTTGGAGCAGTGTTAGACCTTGAACTGGCGCAAGAGGCCGTCGAGCTGCTCGCTCAGCCCGCGTAAATGCACGCTGGCCACGTTGGACTGCTCGGCCGCCATTGCGGTGCTGTGGGACAGGCTCGCAGCCTGGGTGACGTTCTGGTTGATGTCTTCCACCACATGGGCCTGTTGCAGGGTGGCGCTGGCAATCGAGGCATTCAAACCGTTGAGGTTGTGCAGCGCCTGGCCGATGGCGGTAAGGCTGGCACCGGCCTGGCCGGCTTGTTCGATGGTCAGTTGCGAGGCGCTGTGGCTGTCGCTGATCACCTTGACCGCGGCTTCCGAGTGACCTTGCAGGCGCTCGATCATCGCCTGGATCTCGGCGGTGGATTTTTGCGTGCGCTGGGCCAGCAGGCGGACTTCATCGGCCACCACGGCAAAACCACGGCCTTGTTCCCCGGCGCGCGCCGCTTCGATGGCGGCGTTGAGGGCCAGCAGGTTGGTCTGGTCGGCGATGGAGCGGATCACTTCCAACACGCCACCGATCTGCGTGCTTTCGCTGGACAAGGTGCGGATCACTTCCACGGCCTGGCTGATGGTGGTGGAGAGCTGGTCGATCTGCTGCAGGCTGCTGTCGATATTGACCTGGCCTTGCTGCGCCTGGGCCTGGGCATCGCGCATTTCGCTGGCGGCGTGTTCGGCGTTCTTGGCCACGTCCTGCACGCCGTAGGTGACTTCATTGATGGCGGTGGCCACCAGTTCCATCTGCTGGGACTGCTGCTGGCTGCGGTCGTGGGCCTGGGTCGCGTTGTTGCCCAGTTCCGTGGAGGACTGGCCCAGGGCGTTGGCGCACACCTGCAACTGGCTGACGACCTGGCGCAGCTTGGCCGTGAAGGTGTTGAAGTGCTGGGACAGCTGGGTGACTTCGTCGCGGCCGTGGGTGTCGAGGCTGCGGGTCAGGTCGCTTTCGCCGCTGGCGATGTTGCCCATGGCGTTCACCGCATCCTGCAGGGGGCGCACGATGCTGCGGGCAATCAGCGATACGAGCAGGGCCATCACCAGTGCGATGCCGAGGACGATAAGCGAGGCCTTCCACACTTGGCTGTTGAACTCGGCCTGCACATCGTCCACGTACACGCCGGAGCCGATGATCCAGCCCCACGGCTCGAACAACTGGATATACGAGGTTTTCGCCACCGGCGCCTCCGCGCCTGGCTTCGGCCAGCGGTAGTTGATGATGCCGGCCCCCTTGGCCTTGGCCAGGATCACGAACTCGTTGAACACGGCAAACCCGTCGGGATCGCGGATGGCCGAGAGGTTCTGGCCGTCCAGCTTGGGGTTGGCCGGGTGCATGATCATCACGGGGGTGAGGTCATTGATCCAGAAATAGTCGTCGTGGTCATAGCGCAAGCCGCGCACCGCGCTCAGGGCTTGTTTTTGCGCCGCTTCGCGGGTCATAACCCCGGTGGTTTCGAGGCTGTGATAAAACGTCAGGATCCCGCTGGCGGTCTGGACCACGTGCTGGGTCTGCTGGCGCTTGGCCTGGTACAGGTCGTCGTGGATCTGCTTGAGCATCAGCAAACCCAGGGCCATCAGCATCAGCACGGCGACGATCAGGATCATCCAGAGGCGTCGGCTGATCGACATATTGCGCAAACTGTTCATCGTCCTGTCACTCCGGGCTTTTTATAATTGTGGGCGTCGCATCGACTTTTACGCCTCGTCTGATAGGCTTTCGGCCTGAAATCGCAAAACCTGAGTACTGCCTGATTTTTCACAGAATTTTTGCAGACCGGCATTGACCATGGTCAACACCGGGCACTTGAGTGCGCTCGTCAGTGAACCATTAAAAGATTGATAAGGCATGCCACCGCGCATGACCTTTGGGGGAAGCATGGATTTTTGGACCGCCATTCAGGCATTGATTCTTGGCGTCGTGGAGGGGCTTACCGAGTTCCTGCCGATCTCCAGCACCGGACACCAGATTATCGTCGCCGATTTGCTCGACTTCGGCGGCGAACGCGCCATGGCGTTCAACATCATCATCCAGCTGGGCGCCATCCTCGCGGTGGTCTGGGAATTCCGGCGCAAGATCCTCGATGTGGTCACCGGCTTGCCGACCCAGCGCAACGCCCAACGCTTCACGGTCAACCTGCTGATCGCGTTCCTGCCCGCCGTGGTGCTGGGGGTGATCTTTGCCGACCTGATCCACCATTACCTGTTCAACCCGATCACCGTGGCCGCCGCGTTGGTGATCGGCGGCATCGTCATGCTGTGGGCCGAGCGCCGCGAGCATGAAGTGCACGCCGAAAGCGTCGATGACATCACCTGGAAAGACGCGCTCAAGGTCGGTTTTGCCCAGTGCCTGGCGATGATCCCGGGTACGTCGCGCTCCGGCTCGACCATCATTGGCGGCCTGCTGTTCGGCCTGTCGCGCAAGACCGCCACCGAGTTTTCGTTCTTCCTGGCCATGCCGACCATGGTCGGTGCGGCGGTGTACTCGGGCTACAAATACCGCGACCTGTTCCAGCCGGCGGACCTGCCGGTGTTCGCCATCGGCTTCGTCACCTCGTTCATCTTCGCGATGATCGCGGTCAAGGGCTTGCTCAAGTTCATCGCCAGCCATAGCTACGCGGCGTTCGCCTGGTACCGCATTGCGTTCGGCCTGCTGATCCTGGCGACCTGGCAATTCGGCTGGATCGACTGGGCAGCGGCCAAGGCATGATGATTCAGCATCCGCGCTTGAAAGCGGCGATCTTTGTGCTGCTGTGCGCGGCGCCGCTGGTGGGGTCGGTATTGGTGTGGCAACGCGGCGAAACCGTGATTCCGCTGGTGGCCTATGGGGTGGTCAGCGTGATCGCGTTTTTCCTGTATTGGAGCGACAAGCGCAAGGCTCGCACCGACAGTTGGCGCACCCCTGAGAACATCCTCCACGCCGTGGAACTGGCGGGCGGCTGGCCGGGGGCGCTGATTGCCCAGCAGGTGTTCCGGCACAAGACGCGCAAGGTGTCTTACCAGGTGCTGTTCTGGGTGATCGTGCTGTTGCACCAGGTGTTCTGGCTGGACCAGTTGTTCCTCGGTGGCACGCTACTGTCCGTTCTCTAGCAGCAACCCCACCTGTGTGCGCTTGGGCAATTTGCTCACCACCAACTGGTGGGAGCGCTGCAACAGGCTACGCAGTTCCTCGGCCCCCAGCGGGTAGGGCGTGTTCATGATGATCCACTGCGCGCGTGCCAGGTACGGCGCCGGGTGGATGCCGGGACGGTCCACATGGCCGAGGAACAAGTCCTTGTCGACCTTGAACGCCAGCGAGTCGCCGCGCAGGTTTTGCAGGGCAAACATCTTGTTGCCTGCTATCGAGAACACCCGCACGCCACCCCATTTGTAGTCTTCCCGCGCGCCGGGCAGGCTCAGGCAGAACGTTGCGACCTGTGCTTCGGTCATTTTCATAGCAGGCGGTCTCCGCAGCTTTTGAAGCCTTCTTCCAGGTAATCGATCCAGGCGCGAATCGCCGGCAGCACGCCACGGCGATGCGGGTAGACGGCCTGCAGCCAGCCGCCCGGCAACGACCATTCCGGCAGCAATTGTACGAGCCGGCCGCTGGCCAGTTCTTCTTCGCAGTACATCATCGGCAGCACGGTAAAGCCCAGGCCCATGATGGCGCTGGCCTTGCGTACGTTGAAGTCATCGACGCCCAGGCGCGCTTCCATCACCAGGTCGTGGGGGTTGCCTTCGGGATCGAGGATGCGTTGGTGCACCATGCGGTCTGCTTCCAGCGCGCCGAGTATCGGCAGTTGCTTGAGGTCGTCGAGGCTGTTGATGTGCCGACCGTGCAAAAAGTTCGGGCTGGCGACCAGGGCCGTCTGGGCGGGGCGCAGGCGCTTGGTGACCAGCAGCGGGTCTTCATCGCCGAGTTCGCGCACGCGCAGCGCCACATCGATGCCTTCGGCTACCAGGTCGACACGGCGGTTGACCAGGGTCATCTCCAACTGCACCTGGGGGTGGGCAGCCAGGAAACCCGCAACCACATCCGGCATCATGTTTTGCGCCAGGCCCACCGGACACGTCACCCTCAGCCGCCCACGGGGTTCGCTGGACATGCTGGCGACGGCCTCGTCGGCCATTTCCGCTTCCAGTAACATCGCCTGGCAGTGGCGCAGGTAGCGCTCGCCGACGGCGGTCAGGGTCAGTTGCCGCGTGGTGCGTTGCAGCAGGCGCGCGCCGAGGCGCTCTTCCAGCTCGGCAATGCGCCGCGACAGCCGCGACTTGGGAATGCCCAACAGCCGCCCGGCCGCCGCAAAGCCGCCGGCTTCGACGACTTTGGCAAAATAGTAGAGGTCGTTGAGGTCTTGCATGGTCAGCCTATTGTCCTGTCAGTGGGACAAACTATCGCATTTCAGGCGTCTTATCGACTATTGGTTTCATGCGTAGCATCCCCTCCATCTGATCGCCACTGTCGATCCCACACTCGGAGATCCACCATGAAACTGTTGCACATCGATTCCAGTATCCTCGGCGACAACTCGGCTTCCCGGCAGCTCAGCGCTGGCGTGGTCAAGGCCTGGCAAGCGGCCGAGCCAGGTGTGGAAGTGACCTACCGTGACCTCGCCAGCGAAGGCATCAACCACTTCTCCGGCGCGACCCTGGGCGCCCTGGGCACCGCCGCCGAACTGCGTGACGCCGCACAACAGCACGAGGCCGACCTGAGCGCCAACAGCCTGGCCGAATTCCTCGCCGCCGACGCCGTGGTGATCGGTGCGCCGATGTACAACTTCACCATTCCAACCCAGTTGAAAGCCTGGATCGACCGCATCGCCGTTGCCGGCCAGACCTTCCGTTACACCGAAGCGGGCCCTGAAGGCCTGTGCGGTAACAAGAAAGTCATCATTGTGTCCACCTCCGGCGGCATGCATGTCGGCCAGGCAACCGGTGTGGCCCACGAGGAATACCTCAAGGTGATGCTGGGCTTCCTCGGCATTACCGACATCGAATTCGTCCGCGCCCATGGCCTGGCCTACGGTGATGAAGTGCGCAGCAAATCCCTGAGCGACGCCAACGTGCTCATCAACGAACAATTGTTCGCAGCTGCGTAAGGCTTGTGTAAATTTCGCCTCTGCTCGGTTTCAATCCGAAGCCGGGCGCCTAAACTCTGTATTCTTGTCGCCTGAAACGACCGGAGTACGGAGTTTTTTCGTTTACCCGCGGTCATTACTTTGGCCCAGGTTATGCACGCATGGGTTTATCACCCGATGCGAGTGCCTTGAACCATGGACTTTTCATATAGACATGCCGCGGGTGTTGAACGTGGTCACGCAGCAAAGGTGGACATCCTCATGATGCGTCTTTGTGCTGTTATGGTTCTTTCCCTGCTCGGCGGCCTGATTTCAGTGCACGCCGCGCCCGCGCCACACCCCCATTGGAGTGTGGGCTTCCACCGCATGAGCTTTCTCGACCCGCTGGACCTGCAGCCGATGAAAGCCGTGGCCTTCTACCCGTCCACCGACGATGAACACAGCACGCAACTGGGTCCCTACCACGTCGCCGCCAGCGAAGATTCCAAGATCGCCATTGGCCGCTTTCCGATGTTGATGCTGTCCCATGGCAACACCGGTACGCCGCTGGCCCTGCATGACCTGGCCACCTCCCTGGCGCGCAAAGGCTTTGTGGTGGTCGCGGTGTTGCATCCCGGCGATAACTATAAGGACCACAGCCGCCTGGGCACGGTGAGTAACCTGTACGGCCGGCCGATCCAGATTTCCGAAGCGATCACCGCGACCCTGGCCGACCCGATGCTGTCGCCGTTCGTCAACGTCGATCAGGTGGGTGTTATCGGCTATTCGGCCGGTGGCGAAACCGCGTTGATCCTGGCGGGAGCCAAGCCGGACTTCGACCGCCTGCGCCGCTATTGCCAGGAACGCCCCGAAGATCGTGATGCCTGCACCACCAAGGGCGAACTGGTGGTGGACCGTGACGACCTGCAACCGCAATCCGACCCGCGCATTCATGCCTTGATGTTGATGGCGCCGTTGAGCCTGATGTTCGGCCGCCACACCCTGGCCGACGTGCATGTGCCGGTGCTGCTCTACAGCGGCGATGGCGACAAGCTGGTGGCGGTCGACAAGAATGCCGCCGCCCTGGCACGCAAACTGCCGGAGCCACCGGACTTCAAGCTGCTGGCGGGGGCAGGGCACTTCGTGTTCATGGCGCCGTGCGACAGCGACCAACTGGCCGCGATGCCGGCCATCTGCACCGATGCGGACGGCGTCGACCGTGAAGGCATCCACCGCGACCTGATCTCCGAGGCCGGGCGTTTTTTCACCCATACCCTCGGCCAGGCTACCCGCGCCGGCTTGCAGACCGCCGATCAGTAAGCGCGGCGCTTGAGCAGCAAGGTCACGCCCAGCGCCGTGACCGATAACAGCGCTGCGCAGAAGAAAATCCAGCTGTAACCCAGGTTCAGCGCCACGGCGCCCATCAACGGCCCGGCAATCGCCAGGGCCAGGTCGAAAAACACCGCATAGGCACTCAGGCCGGCACCGCGGCTGCTGTTGGGCACCTGCTTGATGGCCTCAACGCCCAGCGCCGGGTACACCAGCGACAAGCCAAAGCCGGTCAGCCCTGCACCGATCAAGGCTACGCCGGTGGACGGTGCCAGCCATAGCAGTGTCAGGCCCAGGGTCTCGATGATCATGCAGGCAATCGCCGCCCTGAAGCCGCCAAACCGGCTGATCGCGGAGATGAACAGCAGCCGCGAGAGGATAAAACATACGCCAAACACCGTGAGGCAGTACGCCGCGCCGGCCCAGCCGCGATTGAGGTAATACAGGGTGATAAAGGTGGTCAGGGTGCCGTAGCCGATGGAGGCCAGGCACAGGCTGGCACCAAAGGGTGCGATGCGCCCGAACACCGCCCAGAACGGCAGGCGCTCGCCACGCACCACCGGCACCGAGGGTTTGTTGCGGATCAGCATCAGGCCCAGCGCCGCCAACACCGACAGCGCGATACCCAGGCTGGTGTAGCCATATTCGGCGACCATCACCACCCCGAGCGGCGCGCCGATGGCGATGGCACCGTAGGAGGCAATGCCATTCCACGAAATCGACCGCGCCGTGTGCTCCGCCCCGACCTGGCCCATGCACCAACTGATGGTGCCCACGCCGATCAGACCCTGGGCCACGCCCAGTAACAGCCGGCCGACGATCAGAATCCCCAGGCTCAGGCTGGGCAGGCTGTCCACCAGGGTGGCGAAGAACGTCAATACACCGCTGACCAGGATGCCCGCCAGCCCCAGCACAATCGCGCGCTTGGTGCCGACGTTGTCGGACATGCGCCCGGCCATGGGGCGGCTGAGCAGGGTTGCCAGGTACTGCGAGCCGATGGTAATCCCGGCCACCACCGCGCTGAAGCCCAGTTGCTCATGGACATAGCCCGGGATTACCGCAATCGGCAGGCCGATGCAGATAAAGGCGATGAAGGTGTAGAACACGATGGAGACGATCTGCAGGGTGATCGACAGGGAGGAGGGGGCGGCGTTGGACATGGGCACTCGTTCGCGGGCGGGCGGTGAATGCATCATGGCAAGGGCTTGGGGGAAAAGGAAGCAGGCTAACTACTTTGGCTGAGAAACCGGCCTACTGTGGCGAGCGGGCTTTTGTGGTGAGCAGGCTTGTTGTGGTGAACGGGCTTTTGTGGTGAGCGGGCTTGCCCCGCGCTGGGCTGCGCAGCAGCCCTGAAAACGAACACCGCGTTTTGCCTGGCAGAATGCGGTGTTTTTTATTGGGGCTGCTGCGCAGCCCAGCGCGGGGCAAGCCCGCTCACCACAAAAGCCTGCTCACCACAAAAGCCCGTTCACCACAAAAGCCCGTTCACCACAACGAGCCTGTTCCCCAGGGTTTCACGTCGCTACTGTTAGAACACCACGCCCTGGCTGCGCAGGTAATCGTCGTAGGTGCCGCTGAAGTCGATCACGCCGTTGGCGCTCAACTCGATGATGCGGGTGGCCAGGGACGATACGAACTCACGGTCATGGCTGACGAAAATCAGCGTGCCCGGGTAGTTCTCCAGCGCCAGGTTCAGCGCCTCGATGGATTCCATGTCCAAGTGGTTGGTCGGTTCGTCCATGATCAGCACGTTCGGCTTTTGCAGGATCAGCTTGCCGAACAGCATGCGGCCTTGCTCACCACCGGAGATCACCTTGACGGACTTCTGGATTTCATCGTTGGAGAACAGCATACGACCCAGGGTGCCACGGATCATTTGCTCGCCTTGGGTCCACTGGCCCATCCAGTCGAACAGTGTGACGTCGTCTTCGAAGTCGTGGGCGTGGTCCTGGGCGTAGTAGCCCAGTTCCGCGGCGTCGGTCCACTTGATGCTGCCGGCATCCGGGGTCAGTTCGTTGACCAGGGTGCGCAGCAGGGTGGTCTTGCCGATACCGTTCGGGCCGATGATCGCCACGCGCTCGCCGGCTTCGATCTGGAAGCTGAAGTCCTTGAACAGCGGCTTGCCGTCGAAACCTTTGGCCATGCGCTCGACGATGACCGCCTGGCGATGCAGCTTCTTGTTCTGTTCGAAACGGATGAACGGGCTCACACGGCTCGAAGGCTTGACCTCGGCCAGTTGGATCTTGTCGATCGCCTTGGCGCGGGAAGTGGCCTGCTTGGCTTTCGAGGCGTTGGCCGAGAAGCGGCTGACGAAGGACTGCAGCTCGGAGATCTGCGCTTTCTTCTTGGCGTTGTCCGACAGCAGTTGCTCGCGGGACTGGGTCGCCACGGTCATGTACTCGTCGTAGTTGCCCGGGAACAGGCGCAGCTCGCCGTAGTCCAGGTCAGCCATGTGGGTGCACACGCTGTTCAGGAAGTGACGGTCGTGAGAGATGATGATCATCAGGCTGGAGCGCTGGGTCAGGATGTTTTCCAGCCAGCGGATGGTGTTGATGTCCAGGTGGTTGGTCGGTTCGTCGAGCAACAGCACTTCCGGGTCCGAGAACAGCGCCTGGGCCAGCAACACACGCAGTTTCCAGCCGGGGGAGACTTCGCTCATCGGGCCGAAATGCTGTTCCAGGGGAATACCCAGGCCCAGCAGCAGTTCACCGGCACGGGATTCGGCGGTGTAGCCGTCCATCTCGGCGAATTCGGTTTCCAGCTCGGCCACGGCCATGCCGTCGTCTTCGCTCATTTCCGGAAGCGAGTAGATACGGTCGCGCTCGGCCTTGACCTTCCACAGCTCCTCGTGGCCCATGATCACGGTGTCGAGCACGGTGAATTCTTCGTAGGCGAACTGGTCCTGGCGCAGCTTGCCCAGGCGCACATTCGGCTCCAGCATGACCTGGCCGCCGGACGGATCGAGGTCGCCGCCGAGGATTTTCATGAAGGTCGACTTGCCGCAACCGTTGGCACCGATCAGACCATACCGGTTGCCGGCGCCGAACTTGACCGAGACGTTCTCAAAGAGCGGCTTGGCGCCGAACTGCATGGTGATGTTAGCTGTGGAGATCAATTACTTTACCTATCAATAGCTTAGGGTGCGCTTATTTGAGCTGGGACCAATTTGGGACCAATCTGGAGCTTTTCCATTTCGCTCCAGTCCGAGCTTGAGTTGATCCAACGCGCATAAGTCGAGAGCAGCATCTGCACACTATGGCCGAGCTGCTGGGAAATGAAGGCGGGGTTCATGCCAGACATAATGCATATTGTCGCATAGGTGTGACGACAGTTGTATGGCGGCCGACGACGGATATTCAGAGCTTTCAGCGTCGGAACCCATTGCTTATGCAGGTCCGACGTCTGCTTCACGTACTCCGAGTTCTTTGATGGCGGGAAAATGAAGGGCGTTTTCAGCACTTTCCCTTTACCATTTTTCCGACGCTCCGCGTACTCCCTGGCAAATTTCAGGGCATGCAGGGCGCGGTCATTTAACAAAACGAAGCGGTCACTGCCCGTTTTCGTGCGCTCAACCACTTCCCCCAAGGCGATCCCGCGACATACGTGGGCCGTCCTCTTCTCTTCGTCTACCGCATCCCAGCGCATCGCCAGGGCTTCAGATAGACGCATCCCTGTAAAAAACACAAACTCAAAAAATGCCGCATAAATCGTACTGGGCCAGTGATCGTGCTCGTACATCTTCGCGATGATCTGGTCTGCTTCTTCCAGCGTGAAGGGGTCGATCTCCTTTTTGCTGCGCTTGGGCAGTTCGAGAATTGCCGCTGGGTTCTTCGGGATCAGCTCTTCGGATACGGCTGAGTTCAGGATGGTGGACAGCTTCGAGATGGCGTTGCGCTTAACGCCCGGCGACTTCCACTCATTGGCGGCCATAACCCGGCGGAGCAGCGTGGTGGTGATCAGGTCGATCCGCACCAGGGCAAGGCCGGGCATCCAGTACCTGTTCAGCGCTCCCTTGTAGTTCCCCTTCGTACCGGCCACCACCTCACGGCTATCCAGCCAGAGCTGCGCGTACTCGCCGAAGTTGATCTTGCCGCCGGCGAGGTTGCTGGAACTGGGGAAAAGCTCGGCGTACTTGTCGTCGTCAAGCAGCCCCAGCTTGATCAGCCCCTTTACCTGATCAACAACCTGTGAGGCAGACTTGATTCCTTTCTGTGTCGGGGGATAGGGGAGCGTTTCACTCCGCCGGCTGCCGTTCCACATAAAGCGGATGCGGATCGATCCGTGGTGGAGGTCCATTCCTGCGGGCAGACCCATTGGCTTTCGAGCCATTCGTAGTATCTCCTGATGCTGTACATGACCCGGCTGCCTTGCTTGTTCCACACGCCGAGTGGGATTTGGTTTCGGGCTCGCTTGGAGCGTAAGGCGGCGAGGGTGGTGCCGAGGATTTCGGCCATTTTCGCCTCGGGGACCTTGTCGCCCGTGATGCCGTCGTTGAGCTGTTCGGCTGCTGACATTGTTCTCTCCGCGCCGCGCTGGGCGGCAGAAGGTGGGTTAGGGTTTGGCGGTGTGCTTGGTTAGCATCGCCTTTTTCTTTACGATGGCGTCGGCGCGCTTCTGGAGGGCGCTCCACTGCTCATCCAGTCGGCGCCATCCGGCCTCAATGGCTTTCTCCTTGGAGGTAAACAGATCCACCTGGTGGTAGGTCTTCCGGCTTTGGGCACGCATCCAGCCGTCCGAGCTGTAGATACCCACGATCTCGACCTTTTTCGGCGCAAACCCGGCGGTTAGCACCCATGCCTCGTAGGGGAATTTGTTTTCAGTCATGCACGAATACCTCGCCCGCCGCTCACCGGCAGGCATGTAGGGGGATTGGGGTTACAGCGCCATTTCGGCCTGGGTTTCTCTCTGCCAGATCGGGGAACTGTTGTGCGACTCAATGCGGTCGGCGATGACGTTGGCGCGCTGGCCGGCAGTTGGTGGGGCGTACATGCCGAACCGGCTGATGCTTCCACCGTTCACCGCGGCGTTCGTGCTGTCGGCTGATGCGAACGGCAGATTTTGGAATATCGCGGGGTCGAGCATCCTGAGGCCGTGGAGGCGACATGCTGGTCGGCCTTGGTCGTCGCAGATTGCATCCATAGCTGACCCCATCCGCTTCCACCAGGCCGCTGTCCCCGGGTGTTCCCATTGACCCGAACTGCCGATGGCCACCGTCGGCCAACCGACGGCGAGGCGCTGCAGCCTCTCCAACGACTCGTGCAGGTGCCAGACCGGCACACCGCGTAACTCTCTGGGCCAGGCTTCCAGAAGCGCATCGTTGGCCGCCTCGTCGCCGTTAATTACATCCGGGATGAGTGCCCAGTCGAAGCCTGGGTGCCGGTGCCATTGCTCAACCCAGGCGGTGTAGCCATCAACATCCAGCTTGCCGCCTTTCTTCCAAACCGAAAACGCGCCGTTGTCGAATACGAACGACTGGCAGACATCCGCCACGATGCCCATGTCGTCCTTGCGTGGGAACGGCACCAGCGCGTGCCGGCCGGCCAGGAACTTAGCGGCGTCCTCGCGCTTACCGCCGACAGGCGTGCCGTGGTAATGGATCATCCGCTGAGCCTCACTGTTTCGATTTCGACGCCCTGGTGCGTGGCGATGATCGTTTGATCGCCGCCGATATCCTCGGCCAGGCGGTCGGCAATCTGTTCATGCCAGCCTTTTTTGATGATCGCTGTTGCGGCCTTGATATGCTCGACGCGGATCATCGCTGGCGACCGGATTTCCAGCTGATAGATGATCAATTCGCCGTCCGACGGGCAGACGGCTGCGAAGGCGTGTCGGTAAGTATTTATTCCGAGCTTACGGTTTTCTATGGGCATAAGTATGTCTCGAGATTAAGATTGGATCTTGATCGTCAGTACTGCATGGAGAAAAGGATGAACAAGGAAATTCTGAAGGGCGCTTTCACTCAAGAAAAAGTATTTGATTACAAATGTCCGCGCTGCTATGCAGGGTTACTTCGCCTTGAAGGGAAGTTCAACTCTGAAGAAACAGAAGTCTCAAGTACCGAACACAATGAAGACTGGTGGGAGCCAGAGATGATTCGGCTGGTGTTCAATATCACTTTAAAGTGCACAACATGTCGTGAGCTTGTGTTTGTTGTAGGCAATGGGGTCGTAGAAGAAGAGGTTGGAGTCGATGACGATGGCGAGTGGCATCGCGACTACGTCGAATACTACACCCCTACCTTTTTTCATCCAGCACTTCAACTAATTGATTATCCCGCAAATGCACCTGCGGAGGTAGTTTCTCCTTTGGCAGTTGCTTCAAGTTTGTATTTCGCAAGTCCGGCCTCATGCTGCAATAACATCAGAATTGCGGCTGAACAAGTCTTGAATCACTTGGGTATTCCTGAGAAAGATGGAGATTCATATGTTTCCTTTGGAAAAAGAATCCAGCAACTCTCAGAAGAACAAAAATCTGTGAAAGAGCTATTTAGCGCTTTGCGCTGGTTAGGAAATCATGGCAGTCACCCTGGAAACGAGATTGAGCCTGACGATGCGCTGCATGCGTTAGAGATGATGGAATATCTGCTTGAGGAGGTTTTCGGCAAGCGCAGAGCGGCCCTTAAAAAGCTCGCGGACGCTATTAATGATCGAAAAGGTCCATTGGGTAGGCTACATAGAATGATTCTAAAAGAGAGCTAAAAAAGTGCTTCGGAAGCCACGTTTCTGGCGCCTTCGTATTTTGGTTGATGATCGCTTAGCTTTTGGTATCCACCATCATCACCGCGCCCCTTTGTAGATGAGCCAGGCCATGTAGGCGATGGCAAAAAAAGGCATGACTTCGTCCTTGCCGCTATAGCGGCTGACTTTGAAGGGGGAGGGGTTACTTGCGGAGTGTTCGAACTGCGGCGTCGTATTTGAGCGGATCGACGTTTGGGTATTGCTGAACGATTTCCATCAGGCGCTCGCGCTCAGGATCGACAGGCATAGCAACCGATGCCGGCGCGAGTTGCTCGGCGCTCAGTGGGTTAGGCGAATAGCGGAGGGCTGACTTGTATGCGGCGTCGAGCGCGTCATCCAAATCACCGCCTGCCTTCTTGGCCTCGTTGAAGGCTATGATCATCTTCGCCCGGACGTCGTAGCTGCGTTCAACCGGCATGCATGCCATTTGCTCGCCCGGGCCGCCGGGAATCGTTTGGTTGGTGGTCATACAGCCTCCCTCGTTACCAGATCATGGGCATTCACAACCGTCATGCCGAGGCGTTCGGCGATCAGGACTTCCAGGCGTGCACCCTTTGAATGCTCCCAGCCGGGCAGGGTGGGAGCATTCCATCAGGGCGACAATGTCGCGGCGCATGCAGTCATTCCAGGAGCCGCCGTCCGGGTTGAGCTCGGCGGGGTTGGTTACGGTGTGGCCGCCGGCGCGCAGGGTGTCGGTCATCGCGGCAAACGCCGGGAAGTTGAGGTCAGGCAGGCCGGTCATGGGGCCGCTGAGGTAGATGCGTTTCATGCGACCTCCGCGACTGGCTGGCGAAACACCGGAAGGGCGTCGGCCTGCTCGCGCACTGACTTCATGCCTTCGGCGTCGTAACCCCAGATGTTGCTGTCGCCGAACTGCTCAGGCCCAAGGTAACCAGGGTGCATTGGCTCCCCGGTGCGGATGTAATCCCGGAACGCCTCAACGAGCGAGCGTAGCGTGCCCCCATGGCTGAACCCGCGCCACCGGCCACCCCAGTTTGTTTTGTGCGTGAAGATCCGCCGGGCGCTGTAGTCATCGATGAACCAGACTTTGCCGCGGTGATCCACTTCCATGCTGGCGTAACGATCGGCGACCTGGTTGAAGAAGAACCGGCGGCCGTGAGCACCGATGATTCGGATCACCTGGTTCACCTGTTCGGTGCGTTTCTGCTTCAGGGCGAGTTTGTTTTCTGTAGGCATGGGGAGTCCTTGCCGGGCCATGCCCGGGCGGTGGAGTGGTGAATTCAGAAAAAAGCGAGATCACACTACGGTCTTGAACGCATGCCGCACGATGGGCCCCTACTTGCCAAAAACTGGGGTTCCACATGAAACAGCTGGTCGCTGACCTGATGTACCAAGTCCTGATCGAACTCATTTTTCGCGGCCTCAACTGGTTGGCCGAGTGGGTCTCGGCCATTCCGCTGGGGTGAGTTATGCCGCTCGGGCTTGGCGTTGTTCCGTGCGCCATGGATCGTTGGCACGTGCCAGCGCAGCCATTGGCGGCGGGCTGACGCTATTGCCGCACATGTGCACTTGCTGGGTCTTGGTGAATGGCTTGCCATCGGCGCCGTGGCTGATGATGTAGTCGGCGGGGAAGCCCTGGGCCTTATACAGCTCGGCCGGTTTCAGCATCCGCAGGCAGATGTCGACGATCACATAGGGCGTGCCCTTCACCATCACTGTGACCATGGCCAGGCGATCCTTGGTGGTGATTGTCGGCGCGGGCGCATCGCAAGCGCTGATGTTCTCGGTGCCGTAGTAGCTGATCAGGAACGCCGCGACCCGCAGGGCACCGGCTTCGTGTTCCGGTGACAGGGTGAGCGACACCAAGGAACTCTTGCCGCCGCCACCGGCGGTGATGGTCGGTGCCGGATCGTCCAGGCCCTGACCAACACTACCGCCAAATGCCCGCTCCATGAATGCGCTGACCAACCCGTGGTGCTGGCCGCCGGCGCTGACGGTGTGCAGCGGGTCGTTAACGTCCCGTGCATCGCAGTTGCCGCGCAGGTGCACCAGGTTCGCCGCCACCAGCTGCTGCTGGCTACCGGTGTTCGTTACGGTGGTCATCGGGTCTTCGATGCTCTTGGCGGCGGTGGTGTTGAAGCCGCCGTTCATCTGGGCCATGAACACCGTGGAGATGCCCATGGCATGTGTGGCCCCGGCCGGGCGCTGATATTTGCCGCCGCTGGTGATGGTTGGCAATGGCTCATCCAGCGCCTTGCCCGCGTCATTGAAGCGGAACTTCACCAGGTGTGCCGCAGCGATCGCGCGGTGGTTCTGGGTCATCAGCGTGCCCACCGGCTGGTCCATGCCCACCGGCTTTCCTGAGTACTCCGGGCCACCGGCCCCAACCATCAACGGGCTGATCAGCGTCAGCTCGCCGCGATTCGCGCAGGTCACTGTCGGCAGCGGGTCGAGCGGGTCATTTATTCTGTCGCTGCCCTGGTGCGTTGCCGGTGCGATGATTGGGCTGACCACCGAGAAGGCACCGCCCTTTGGGTAGGAGGTGATTGTGCGCAGCGGTTCATCGGCTGACTGCACTGCCTCGCCGGACCAGTTGGCAATCGGCACAATGAACGGTGACGCGCTGTCGATGACGAACTTCTTCATGCCCTTGGCAACGCGGCGCAGGGTGGCCGGGGCCAGGTCTTTCTTGCGGCCGAATATGCTTTTACCCAGATCAGTGAAGTCGATGCAGTCGGCGGCGGTCTTCCACTTCTGCTGGCCCTTGGTGGGGTTCTTGGCGTGGGTTGGCTCGGGCCACACGATTGGCTGCCCGTCGCACCGTGCGATCATGAACAGGCGTTCCCGACTGGTCGGCGCGCCGAAGTCGCAAGCCCGGATCACTTTCCATTCAACGACGTACCCCATTCCTTCCAACAGGGCCACGAAGCGGCGCCATGTCCGGCCGCGCTGCTTTGGGTCAGGAATCAGGAACTGCTGGCCCACCGGCACAACCTCACCAGGTGCAGCAACTTCGCCGCGGAGTTTCACCACGCGGCCGGTTGCCTCGTCGCGCTTGGCGATCAGTCGGCCCCACTGCAGAATCTGCTTCACGTTCTCGAGGCTGATCACCCGGGGACGCTTCATGCCTGCCCACTTGAGCCCGATCCACGACAGGTTGCGGATCTCACGCTTGCGCGGTTGGCCGCCGGCCGCCTGACTGTGGTGGGTGCAGTCCGGGGACATGTGGAACCAGCCCACGGCCTTGCCGCCGCACTCGGTGTCCGGATCACCCTCGAACACGTCGGTGGTGAAGTGCCGGGCGCCCGGATGATTCACGGTGTGCATGCTGATCGCCTGAGGGCTGTGGTTCTTCGCCACGTTCACCGTGCGGCCCAGGCCCATTTCCAGCCCGGTGCCAGCGCCGCCGCCGCCACAGAAGAAGTCGACAACGATCTCATCGTCCTGAGGGTTGAAGCCGAGTCCGTATTGGGTTTTGAAATCGAAGGGGTGTTTCTTCTGTTGTGCGGACATAGGGGATCCTCGCCGGTATAGTTCCGGGATCTACAGGGGAGTGGGTTATGAGTTGGGAAGTCGTTTCTTGCTGGATCGAAAGTCATCCAGGTCTGGCGTCATGGATTCAGGCGATTTTTTCAGTAATTGCTATCGCGGCCGCGGGGTACTTTCCAGTTGCGCATGAACGTAGACGGGAAGGTCGTGAACGGAAAAACATGCTGAGAACGCTTGGCTATGCTGCTTTTACTCTTGAGCAGTTGATCAAAGGCTTGTCTGAGGCTTTGGTGAAGGAGAATTCACACCGTCAGTGGAGCGTAAGTGCAAACAGCAGAAGAATTAAAATCGTTGGTAAGGCGCTAAATGATATTTCTGCCGGCTCACTTGTGGGCGTTGAGCATCACATGCTTGCGGATCTCAGGCTTGCTCAAGAGTGTGCCGTTGAGATCGACGATTTCCTCTGCACCTCATCACCTGGAGATATCAGCATTTTGCTCGAAAACGGTCACCACTATGAGCGTTGCAAGAGTTGTCTTATGGACGTTCAGATTGCGCAGGAAGCAGTGGAGGCCCTGATCAAAAAATACTGATTTGTTGGTTCGCTCAAGCTTTACTCTGTTTTTGTGCACCTACGTAATCTCAGCTCCAATGAGTTTGCCTTCGAGTTATTCGCAAAGCCCGTAGGCTGAATAGCAGCTGTTCTGGCTGTCGGTGCGTGCGATGAGGTCGACCATGTCGAACTGGCGGCCGCCGCGCGCGGTGTTGCTCCAGTCGACGATTCGGTCAATGCCGTGCGTTACGGCGCTCACCTTGTCATCCGATCTGACGGTGGGGTCTGTGACGGTGGCGAAGAACGTGGCGGCCCCGCGCTTGCTGGCGATGCTCACCAGCCGCTCCCATTCGCGCACCCGGTCTACTTCCTCTGGCCATCTGGCCGCGATCTGCCGGAGCTCGTCTTTCGCGCACATAATGCAGGGCATGCAGCCAACGCGATTGCAGCCTTGCAAGTACAGCGGGTTCGGCTTGATGCCGGCGGCCCGGTGAGCCTCGAATACCGAATCAACCGTCCATTTCAAAATTGGTCGGTAGTTGAACAGGCCGCCTCCAACCTCATCGCACTCTGGTAGGTACTTGCGGGCCGGCGACTCATCAGCCCGAACGCCTTGCCAGGACAGCAGCATGTTCTCGCCGTCCATGAGCGGCAGGTATACCTGCTCGATGATTGGATTGCGCTTGAGTTCATCGGTGCAGAAGCGCGCCTTGGTGCTGGGGAATCGGCCTTTCCAGAGGCACAGATCCAGGAACGGGTTTCCAGTTGGGTGCAGGACTTCCAGAGCGCCCAGCACCACGGATTCCGCAACACCCTTTTCGCGCCATTTCGTTTCGATGAATTTGCGCTTGCCGGCGATCTGCCTGGAAAAGTCAGCCTTCACCAAGCGGATGGGAACGCCAGTGGCTTCGGCCAGGTAGTGGAGGTAGTCGTACGTCTCTGGATGCTCATGCCCGGTGTCAGCCACTACAGCGCTGAGGTTCGGCACCTCCAGCTCGCGGGCGACCAGCAGCGTAGCGGTGCTGTCTTTACCGCCGCTCATGCTGACGATGTTGTGAGTAGGCATAGGGGATCCTCGCCGGCTGGCGTGATTCGTTGAAGTGGGTGATATGCTTTGCTGCTTATCAAACAAGGAGGTGGTAATGGCCGGTAAAAAGCTTGAAGCGTTCCGCGAGTGGTTCACGCCGCGTAAGCGGTTATGGGCAGGCATAGGGCTGTTTGCAATTGCTATTGCCGTGCCATTTTTCAGTCCAGGAACGACCACCGCTTGGCTCATAGGGCCTGCAACTGTCTTTTTCTTGGGTAGCTTTATTCCCGATACGAACGGAAGGCGATAGGGCGCTGGCGGCTGGCGTGATTCGTTGATATGGGGTATTACGGGTGACCGGCATGGAGCCGGATCAAGGAGCAGAAGATGATCAATTCAACAGGCGTCACATTTACTGTCGGTGAGCAGGAAGGTGGAACACCAAACATTCAGATGTGGGTAGATGCTTTGATTGAAGGTATGCCAAATCACCCCGCAGTCTTTGAGGTGACACCCGGTTCTTCGATGGAAGAGGTGGAGGCTATAAAAGATTTTCTGAATGCGAACATCGCATCTTTCAGTCTCTATCCATCCGGGCCGGGCGGCGGATTCCAAAGAGAGGTCAAACGGGGATACTAATTAACCTCTCCCTGAGAGGCCCTTGGGGGGCTTCGCTCTATGCGCGCTTGAGCTGCTCGGTCAATTGAGTGGGCAGCCCGCGCAGCGTCAGCGTGCCGCTGGCTTCGTCAAACTTGATCTTGTCGCCCAGCAGGTGCGCTTCGAAGCTGATCGACATGCCCTCGGCCCGCCCGGTGAAGCGCCGGAATTTGTTGAGGGTCTTCTTGTCCGGCGGCAGCGTCTCGGAAAGCCCGTAGTCCTTCGCCTTGATGAAGTCATAGAAGCTCTTCGGGCAGTCTTCGTCGATCAACTCCGACAGTTCGCCAAGGGTGATCGGCTCGCCCAGCTTGGCCTGGGCCATCGAGTAGTTGACCAGGGTGTGCGTCTTCTCGCGCGCCGATTCTTCTGGGAGATCCTCGCTTTCAACAAAGTCGCTGAATGCCTTGAGCAAGGTCCGGGTTTCGCCTGGGCCGTCGATCCCTTCCTGGCAACCGATGAAGTCGCGGAAGTAGTCGTTCAGCCGACGCCCCTGCTTGCCCTTCAGGTACGAGATGTATTGTTTCGACTGGCGGTTGGTCTGCCACTCGCTGATGTTGATGCGCGCGGCCAGTCGGATGTGATCCAGGTCCAGGCGCTTCACGGTCATCAGGGCCAGCTCTTCGGTCATGGTCACCGCTTCGGTTTCCTGCACCAGGGCGATAACCAGGTAATCGGTCATGCCTTGCTGATAGTGGCAGAAGAGGGCGTGCCCACCCGTGGTGAGGTTCGACTCTTCCATGAGCCTGGTCAGGTGCTCGACGGCTGTGGTGCTGAACGCCATGAAGTTAGTGACACCGGCGAGATACTTGCCCAGCCAACCGCTGAATGGGAATGCACCTGACTCTTGATGGAAGAAACCCCAGCCCTTGCCTGCGGTGGCGTTGTAGCTTTCGTTGAGCTGGCTCATCAGGTCGTCGCGGGCCTGGCTTTCGACCTGCTCCGATGCGCCCAGGAACAGAACGGCAGGGCTACCGTCAGGCTTCTTGTCGATCTTGTGGATGACGCTATGGCGTACAGGCATTTCATTTTCCTCGGGGAAGCGCCGCCCTCCGGTGGCCGGATGCAGCGAGCAGGTGATGGCGTTTTGGTTGCGATTTTGGTATTACACGGCTTGGCATGAGGCCGGAAGGAGCAGGCGCGTGAAGGTTTTTATCAGTTGGTCCGGAAATCGAAGTCGAGCAGTCGCAGATCTTATGAGCGTATGGATAAAGTGCGTACTACAAGCCTCGGATCCATGGATTTCCACGAAACATATAGACCGTGGAGCATTGTGGTTTTCCGAAATTAACGAAAAGCTTAGGGATGTATCCGTTGGAATTGTATGCCTTACTCAGGAAAACAAAGATAAGCCATGGATATTATTTGAGACGGGAGCGCTAGCAAAGGGACTCACAGGGAACAGAGTATGTACATTTTTAGTTGATCTGGAACCGGGCGATCTAACTGATCCATTAGCCCAGTTTAACCACACAAAACCAGATAAATTAGGAATGTGGGAGCTGGTTAAGACTTTGAATTCATGCATGCTTGAAAGAAGCTTAGATGAAATTGTCCTTCAGCGTGCATTCGAGGTGTACTGGCCCAGCTTTGAACATGATTTTGCTGAGGCGGTATCTCTCAATCCTGCGGTTGAGGTTAAGAAGCGACCTCAGAATGATGTGATGATGGAGATACTTGAGACTACACGATTGCTGAATCGCAGGATCGGTGCCCTAGAGAATACTTCAGATGAAAGACGATACAGCCCAAACGAGCTTTCTCAACTATCACATGTGACGTCTAGAGCAGTTAGCATGCTGAATGACGGCGCTACTAAAGGCGACGTCTTCGAGTTCTTGGTGTCAAGTAACATTAGAGGAGGCGACGCTAAGAGGATTATCGAGAATTTTATCAAAAGTCGGCGCGATCGCGCTGCCGCTGATGATAAAGTTATAACTGAAAATGATCTTTAGGTTTTGGGTCTCAATCGTCGATTACTAGAGTTCATCTAAGTCAATTCGCGCTGATAGACGTTGTCCTTTACTATATAGATACTGCGCCACGTTTTCGCTAATCACGATTTCGTGGCGCGGATAACTCAGGAAGGCAGAAAGTTCTTCGTCGCTCATCAAGTCCATTTTCATGATGGCGATCTGCAGAACCTCGCTGATGATCGGCGTTTTGCCTCTGGCGCAGATCCGGTCCATAGCCTGCTCGATACCCGGCCTCACCTTGTGTCGCAATTCCTTCTCGGCGACCGCCAGGCGTTTCTGCGCAGCCTTGGCCGATCGTTCCTGCACAGTCTTGGCCATGGCCTACCTCTTCTATTCCGCTGGCCGGCAGTGCTAGCCAGGTTTGTCGTTTGCGTTGCTGGGTGCGGGCTACGCGGCGCATGAATCGACCTTCACCTGGTGCCAGGCGCCGACGGCTTCGAAGATGCGCGCGGCGTGCGCCTCGTCCAGCGACATCGCTTCGGGAATGGCGATCCATCCCGACGCCACCATCTGGCTTTGATTGGCCTCGTCGCGCAGCTTCTTGTAGCAATGCTCAATCACGTCTTCCAGGTGGTCGGAGAGGTAAACGCCATCGGGCGCCACCTCCACTGACTTGCTGTAGCGGTCACCGCGGGCGTCGATGCAAAGCGCGCTCAGGTAGATGGTCCAGCGGTGGGGGATACCGCAGACGGCCTGGCCGATCTTCCCCGGCGCGATGTTCTTCAGCGACTTGTAGTTGATCATCCCCTGGCGGCCGCTGGGGTCAATGTTGACCACGGCGACGTGGTTGGATGCCAGACGCGAGCGGCACGATCGCGCGATGCGCGCCTGCAGGTTATGCGGCTTGCGCTTGCTCATAAAGCCTCCGCGAGTTTGCGCAGCGCTTCACGCTCGGCCCGGGTGATGGGCGGCTTGCGGCGCTTGAGGATGGTCTCGGGGTCGATCTTGGTGGAGCGGGGCGGTGGTAGCGGTTTGCGTGGCGGGCTTGGTAACTGCGCTACGGTTCCGCCGGTGGACAGGAACTGCGCTGTACGTTCCGCGATTGAATCAACGTGCTGTCGCTGTTCCTCGACCAGGCTGAGGTGGTTGCTGACGTACATGGCGACCTCACTTGATTCGGATCGAACTGTCGCCGCGCTCCAAGTGAGCCCAGGTAGGTTCGGGTAGAAGTTCGTGTTCAGCGTCTTCACCGGCTGCGATGCGCTTGCGCACCGCTTCGTTGTGATCGCGGATCTCCTTGAGCTTGGCGGCAATGGCCTTTTTGTCCGGAGCAATGCTCGACTTCACAGTGGTCAGTTCGTCCGGCACTGCATCTTCGTTGTCCACGATCACCCGTTCGCTGTCCATGGCCAGTGTGATGGTGAAGAGCGGACGCTTGATCGACTTGATGTTGGCGGCTTCCATGTTGCGGCGCAGGTAGTCGCTTATCTGCGACACGCTGTTGGACTTGATCCGCTTGAGTTCAGCCAGGCGCTCGATTTCGTTGTCGATAGCCGTCACGTCGCTTTCAATGTTTCGGCGCAACATAACGATATTGTCGGCCTTGTCGTTGAAGTCACCTTGCACTTCGTCCATGGCGTGCTGAAGAGCCTCTTTCAGCCCCTCATCATCGGTGTCGGCCATGGCCTGGAGCTCAGCCAGCTTGCCGGTCAGTGCGTAGAGTTGAGTCATGCTGCGTCCTCAGTCAATTTTTCCAGGGTGGCTTTACGCTCTTCGAACGCCCGGGTGATCCGCGCGATGAAAGCCGGCTCGTTGCGGCGTGTTGCCTCACGAATGTATTTCACGTTCAGTGTTTTCAGCTCGTAGGCGGTTACCGCCTTGCCGATGGTCTCGACAGCCGAGGCGAGCCAGTCAATGCGCTCCTGTTTTTGGCGCAGAATTTCGGCGTCTTTGTCTTCAGCCTTCTCAATCTTGAATTCTTCGGTGATGGTGTCGACGTAGGTGGGGTCGTCGAACATGCCCAGGTAAATGTCAGCCGCGAAGCCCAAGGCTTGCAGGCACTTACCGATGCCATCGGTGAGGGACTTTTTCGCCGTATCCCAGTCAGTAAGGATTTTCCCCTGCTGCAGGTATACGAATGGTGTGTGGCCGTACTGCTGGATTGTGCATTTCTGCCCGGCCTTGCCCGTGTACCAAAGCTCTACCTTTACGGTATGCACCTTCGCGCAGATCATTGGTGCTCCAGGCCACTCTTTCGTTGGCGCCTGGAGGGGCGCGCCTTCGTCAAAGCGATCCTCAAGCACTGTCCAGCCCCAGCCTTCACCGCACGGGCCAAACAGCTCTGTGGCCCGATGCATCAGGTAAGTGGGCCTGATGGCGGTCCCCTTGAAACCGCCTGCGCCCGTAAATTTTTTGGTGACCTCGGGGTCGGTAGTTTCGACCTGATTCCATATCCTGGTGTTCTCGGACATCACTTGTTCCTCCAGCCGTCAGCACGCTTGGCCAGCTCCTTGAAGGAAGCCGCCGGCAGCCTGCTCATGTATTTTTTGTTGTCGCGATACCATTCTTCCAGGGCGGCTTTGGGCGTCTGGATGGCAACGACGTGGGAGACCTGCTGCTTGTACGAAGTCGAGTTTGAAACCTGAGAGTGGAAGGTCCGGCTCACCACTACGGTGTTGGTCATTCCCTGCTTGACCAGGTTGTTCAGTTCTTCCTGGGATTGAACGGCAATTGCACCGGGGTGCTTCTGCTGGAACAACCTGTAGCAGGCCTCTCTCACAAGCTCGGTGCTGCCGTACTCGACATATTCAACATCGGGAATCCCTGCCTCGATCTTCTCTGCCACTTCATCCAGGCGGCCCGTGTCGATCCATGCGTTTTTCGACACCTGTTTCAAATCCCATCCGCTAACCGTTTGGCGGTCTCGCTCAAGCTGCAGATGCTCGGGGAGGATGTCGTAGCCGTAGGTCAGATCGGTGTCGCATACGAAGAGGGTGCCGACGTACAGCTTGCCGGGCCGGGAGGGCAGGATGTGGCCGTACTTGGCGCCGATCACGTCGCTCATTGGTGGCTGCATGCGCAGGCACATGCTGCGGATTTCCGCTTCGTCATCATCGGAGAGGCCGGAGACGACGAATTCAACACCCTGATTCTGCCGGTGCGCCGGGGTCTCGTTGATGCATAACACTTCGGCGTCGAACTGGTCGCTGTGCCGGAACTCTGGTACCCATTGTCTGTTGCCGTTCAGCACCTTCACGTCGTAGCCATTCCGGGTCAGCACCAGCAGGGCGATTTTGTAGCCCTCGCCGAAGCTGCCGATTGCGTCGGAGCGGTCAGCCTTGGAGGTGCTGCCCAGCACCAGCGTGCTGGCCTCCAGTCTTGCAAAGCGGCTGGTGATGAACAGTTGGCCTTCGGCGAAGGCGTATTCAAACGGCGACTCGCTGTCCAGGGCGTTCTGTACCAGCTCCCGTATGGCTTCTTTCAGGCCCCAGTGGCGGACATAATCGCGGGACAGGGGAAGTTCGTAGGACTTGGAACGGATGCGATCTGCAATTGCTGCGAGCATGACTATCTCCCGCGCCATCCTTGCGGGGCGCTGTGAGGTGTTTGGTTATTGAGTGATTCGATCAGCGAGGGCGCTGAGCAACATCAGGAAGGTGAAGAGGGAGAGGGCAGAGAAAGAGCCGCGCCAGATAAGCATGCGCCTGGTGCGCTGGTGGGGAGTCAAGGCCGAACCCTCACCGCAATCCGCCCACCCTTCATGGTTGGCGCCAGGCGCTGAGGCAGATCCCGCACCAGGTCTTCACGCTTGCGGCCGATGAGCTCGTTGAAGGGCCGGCCGGAGCCCAGGATGGCGATGCGGCGCTCGATGTCGTCGAGCTGCTCGTCGATCAGCGATTTAACCGGTGCGGTGGTCATGCAGCCTCCTTGCGGTGCCTGGTGATTTTCAGCAGGCGCTGGCAGTAGTGGTTGAATTCTTCGACGGTGATCGCGTCGCCGGTGAGCATGTTGGTGATCATCCGCACGACGACGGATTGGGCGCCGGGCTCGCTGGCGGGATGCTTCAGGGCCTCCAGCGCCTCATCGATCAGGATGTGCGGGCTCATAGATCTGCATCCACGTCGTCTTCGCGCTCTTCCCGTTCCGCTGCTACCGCGTCTTCGGCGTAGGGTCTCAGCAGCGCCACAGCGATCTTCTCGACCGCCTCAATCGGGCGCTGCTGGCCAAGCAGGTCGGCGGCGTGGGCCCGAGTATCGCTCTGGCTGCCGAGCATTGCCGACAGCAGCAGTCGGGCAAACGAATCACGCTGGTCCAGGCCGTCGATCTGGCGCTGATTCAGGTGGCCTTGCAGGACAGTGCAGAACCGGTCGAACGTCACAACCTGCGGCTGGCCGTAGCGGCGCTTCCACTTGATGTCGACGCCGCACACCAGGCGCTCCGCCGAATGCTCAAGCCAGTCAGTCACCTCATCGCTCTCGCTGACCTCTGGAGGCAACTGAGCGTCGTAACGCTCCTGACAAATCTTCAATGCTGCGTTCATGGTCGCCTCCAAGGTGGCGGGTTGTTCACCTGTATTCGTCAACACTCATGCCTCCCGCTGGTTGCCGATGGGCGCGGGGGAGGAGTGCTGACGTAATAGAGGTGGGTAAGGGAACCCAGGCCCGCTACTGGCGACGGCTTGGGCTTGTTGCGTCAGCGGTGGCTCCCTCTGCGCTAGGGCGGCGCCGCGTATCCCGCTGCTGATTGCAGGTCGGCGGTTCGTCATGGGTGCGGGCTTCGAGCTTCCTACTCACAGCGTCAAACAGCATCTGTTCGCCGTGGATCACAGGTCCTTACAACATGCACGCTACAGCTCAGAGTGCCCTGATTGAGTGGGGCAGGGTGCATGAGGTCCGGCGGTCCCAGCCGAGGCTATCGGGATCGCTAATTCAAATCTTTGGATCTGGCCGTGACCCGCTACTGGCGTCGGTCACCGGCTTGAATCAAATGTTCTTCCAGCCGCGGGCCTTTCGGCTTGTTCTCCCGCTGGATAACTGTTCTTGGCGCTTTACGCTGCGCGCCCGGGTCAGTTGCCAACCCTCTGAACCGTTTAGGCCGGTTCATCGCTGCCTTTGAATCTGGGCCGGTGGTGATCCGGCAAGGTGTGTCGCTAAAGAGCGGTGCAGGTTTAGCTGCTGGCCGGCATCGTTCATTGCTGGCTTGAGGCGATAATCACAGAGTGTGTTTGTTGTGTCAACACGCAACGTGTTTGTATTTTTAATGATTGAATCACGCTGTGTGGTTTTTATAGGGCGATTGGGACGGAGGGGGCAGGGAGCCCGCCTATCGGCGAGCTCATTTAGGAATCGCAGTACTCACGCCAGCCGATCCGGACGGCGCCGTCTTCCAGGTGCTCGACCCTTATGCCCGCGGTGTCGCCGATGTCTTGGATGACCTGGCGCCAGGCTTCAGGGCTTTCATCGTCTCGCCTGGAAACCTCGACCAACTGAATCCTCTGCACTCTGGGGGAGGCAATTATGCGTTGCAGGCGATGGCCTACAAGCTCGTAGGAATTTCTCGGTTTCGGTGTGGGGTAGGGTGCTTGGATCATGCGTCGCTCCTTGCGAATACTGTATGTATGCACAGTATTGACACTGACATATCTTGGCAAGAGGGCGATAGGAAGTTTCATGCATAAATGCATGTTTTATGGTGAGTGCATTCTGGTAGGCATGAAAAAGCCCGCGCTGGGCGGGCTTTAAATGAATACGGTGAGCGGCGGCTACCCCGCCAAGTCCAAATCTCCACGATGAGCGATATGTACCTTGTTGCCATCTGGATCACGTAGGTACGCACCGTAGTAACCGTCACCATAGTGGGGACGTTGGTCAGGTTCACCTTCATCAGATCCGCCCGCAAGAAGCCCAGCTGCATAGGCGCTGTCTACCGCATTAGGAGATGGTGCGGTGAAAGCCACCATGCTGCCATTCCCTGCTCCGGCTTCATTACGGTCATAGGGGCTGTACACATAAAAACGAGGGAGAACGCTATCTGGCTTAATCCAGCATGCCGAAGGTGGTCCGCCATCAGGCGTTACAGGCCTGCGACAGAGCCCCAGAGGGATCAGCACCGCGTCATAGAAGGTAGATGCCTTATCAAGATCGTTTGTCCCAACGGTTACGTGACTGAACATCCTGTATTCCTACTTACGAAGGCGAGACGTTATCGTGTCATTTTGAAGGTGGGCGTGTATAGCCGTCGTCGGGTAAGTCGGGGAGGGCGAGTGTCGGCCCTCCAAATCGCAGGCAAAGAAAAGCCCGCGATGGGGAGCTGCGGGCTTAAAGGGATATTCACTAGGAGCTGGAATCACCATAAGCGCTCGATTGTGAAAGGGGTGTGAAGGCAGTGCCCGTAATTAGCGCACTTCATTTATGGAGAATTATCTGTTGCCGGTATCCGCTCTCGTTGATCAGTAACGGGTACCTGCTCTCATCTATCAGTGAGCGCAATCGCTTTGAGTGGGTAGATTGACTAAAAAGTACCTGGCAATCAGCGGTATCAAAAAATTGTCTGAGGAGTGGTATCGAAAAATTGAGCTGGGTCTTGTCAATTCTCAGCGAGACGGTAATTAAATCAAGCTGGTCGGTCAGATCTCGGTACAGGTCTATGACCAGCAGGCTGTCGCTTACGGCAGACGAATAGACATGAACGTCACCAGCACCAATAGGTGTGTCTTCGAAGTAGTGGTCGTACAGTTTTGCAATGTCTAGCTCGATTCCAGAGGCGATCAAAGCGGCTTCTAAATCCGCATTGGGTGAGTGCTCGTCCCCTACCCATGAAACTAAATCGGACATTGATACGCAGATGTCGAACTCATTGGCATAGACGATGGAAGGCATTGGTGGCTGACCCGGATGATGAATTTGGCGGTTACGCCGGCGGCAAGAATCACGACGCTGAGGATAGGTTAAAGGTCTGTATCAATACGTAGTCGCGATTGCTAAGGCGAGTTGATGGTCAGTCATCAGCGGTGGTGCGTAGGTCGTGTGATAGAAGCGTACTGCCTGTTCAAATTGTGCGCCGCGAATCTCGCCTTTTGAGCCGATGAACGCAAGGGCGTCAGCCTTTGCAGGCTTGAAGTTATTTGAGGCCAGCATGGTAAGTCCGGTAGTTCCCGCAACGGTGTAGGTTGGAGCCATTAGCACTGACAGCATCGAGTTATTGTAGGAGTCATCGGACCCCTCTGAAGCATGAGCATTGATCGATACCATAAGGGTTGCAGCTACAATCTTCCATGTGTCCATTCTTCGATGCTTCCATTGCGATCAGAGGGCGCCACCATAGCAAAGCAAGGGGCTTGCCAGAAACAAGAGGCCCGGCGCTGGGCCGGGCTTAACCTATTCCGGGCTTTATCAGACAACCCTGAGACGAGGAGGCGTTATCGGACGGTTCGGCTCGGGTTGCTCTCCTAGCACCCCTTGTAGAAGAGAGTCCATCTCATCGAGAGGAAGGTTAAGTTGATCGGCAATCGACTCCTTCGTATAGCGATCCTTCCAAAGCTCTTCAAGCACTTTTCGCCAAAGCACAGAGAATTCCCTATCCATAGATTGGGGTTCCTTTGTTCTATAGCCAGCTATTGCAATCTGCTTGCAGATCTCTCTGTAATGCCAATCAGATAAAATATTTACATCCCTAAGGCTCCGAGCCAAAGCAGGTACAGAAACTCCCCATCTTTTCTTGCTGGCGATAATTTGTGAAATGGATCTTACTGAGGGAAGATTTGCAATCAAATCTTCCCTGGGTATCAACAGGTTCGACGCAAATGCGTCCGCATCTCGCTCAACATCAGAGCCTTCAGTATAACCATGCGCATGCATTAGCAAATGGCCCAGCTCATGAGCGGCGTCGAACCGGCTGCGTTCTGACGACTTTATGGTATTCAAAAAAATAAATGGAGTGCCATCTCTCCAAAATGAGAATGCGTCAACGTCACGACCTTCCGACAAAGTGAAGATCCGAACACCTTTAGATTCGAGAAGCTTGATCAAGTTTGGTATAGGACGGAACCCAAGGCCCCAATGACGCCTAATTGATGCTGCAGCTGAAACTGGATCTTCATCTCTTAGATCGAGTAGGTCTTGTGTGGGAAGATTAAATTTACTTGCAACCCAGTCGTTGAATAGATACCCAAGCGCACCGCTGGCTAATGCCGCATCTGTTTGTTTGGCAGTCATTGATTTTAGACTACGAAAACTTACCTGCTTGCTATGTAGCTCATCTACATCGTCAAGATAAAAGAACTCAACTGGATACTTTAAAGCCTTCGCTATTGCGGCTACTGTTTCTGTTGAGGGTTCAATGGTAACCCCTTTTGCTATCCTAGAGAGTGTGACTTGAGTAACTCCAGACAGCTCTGCGAGTTTTTTTTGCGTAAGCTGCCTGCGCTTTCTAGCGAAGTCGAGCCGTGAAAGATTGAGATTCGCCATCTTTATTTTTTCGAAATCAGAATTTCTGGCTCATCGACAATGTCTTCCGCCGCGGGAGCAGTCGCGAATTCCAGCAGGTCGATATCTTTATCAGCAACAAAAATTCGGTCAAAGAAACCTACGAAGTGATCTTCTGTGAATGGTTTTGGCCTGGATACCTCAACCTCCAATCGTTTTGCGTTAGCCGATACGCAAATGAACCATACCACCGGAAAGCTACCACCCGGACGACTGTCCACAACATCAGCCCTAGGGAAGAGACTTTGCGCATGAGGGGCTGCTACTAAATCACGTGTAGCCTCTCCTTTAGGTGAAATCGCTTGCGGCTCGATATCCTTGCAAGCGTGATCTACGTTTTGAAAACCCAGCATGATCCCAAGGTCGTCATTAACTACAATCTCGATATTTCTGAAGTTGCCAGTTCTCCAACCGCTAGGAAGTGTCTCTAGGCGGAGGTGCCGAATCCCGGCCTGATAAGCTTGAGTACCAGGGAAGTTGACTGGGTCAACCCCTTCTAGGTATTCGGATCGAGCGCTCGCTGCTGCCATACCAATTTTGATGATCTGGTCAGAGGTGAGACCCAGGGCGTCAAGGCTGCGCTTAATATCGTATGGCTGGTCGATAATACCGAGAGCATGATTGGACATATTTTCACCTGATGTTAATTTTTTCTTCCTACATTGTAGGTTAAAAAAATTAACATGCAATGGCTGGTCGATGAGCGCGCAGGCCTTTCGGATTTACTTCAGTGATCCTGTCCCACCACAGTCGCCTTAAAAACGCGCGCCATAGAAGTGATTCAGCGCTATCAGTTCAAACACAGCCACGAAAACGCAGAGCACAACGAAGCCAGGGCTGAAGACCCGCTTGCGGCCGGATGAGCTCCAGCTAAGACCAGCTGCGTCGGAGTAGCCGGGGATCATCATAAGCAGCGCCAGCCAAGCAATGACCCCAACCTTGCTCCAGAAGGACTGCTCTCGCCATGAGGTAGAAGGTTTTCCAAGGGCGGATGGCATCAGTAAAACTTCTGCAGCGCCTGCACAACCACGCCAACGATCCGGCAATTCTCGTCAACCGCCTCAATTGGGTAGCTCGGATTCAGCGGCTTCAGGAACAGCCTGCCGCCGTCGCTGACTAGCTTCTTGAATGTGGCTTCATTGCTGTCTGGCAGCTTGGCCACCACCAGCTTACCTGGTGCGACCTCAGCCTCGGTGTCCACCAGAATCAGCGTGCCCTCGGTGATGCTCTGGCCGGCGGGCGCCGTCATTGAGTCACCTTTCACCTTCAGCCAAAACGCTGTGCCCTTGGAGTCGTACTCCGAGAACTCGTAGCTGTCCGAGAATCCGGCCGGGTAGGGCTCCACTGCTTCCGTCCAGGCGCCGGCGGCAACCCAGCTTATTACTGGGTAGCGGAATGATTTGGTGGGCTGCGCGGCGATTGAAATATTCGAGGGGCTTTCGCCAGGCAAAAGCAGCGCCGCCGGATCGATTTTCAGTTCATGGGCAATCTTGGAGATATCGTCAAGGTTTGGCTCCCGAGCATCTTTCTCATAGTTTCCTATGCGCGATTGGGATTTCCACCCGCATGCCTTTGCCAAGGCAGCCTGAGAAAGCCCTGCTTTTTCTCTGTAGTGCGCGATGCGCGATCCGAGTGTCTTCATGGATCGAATTTTAATCACGGAGTGAAATAAATTCCGCCCACTTATTGTGTTTGCCAATAACACGTTATGTGTTTATCCTTGGTTTATTGACCGCAGGAGCAGCGCAATGAACCTCATAGCAGAGTTTCGTGAGGAGGCCGGAATCACCCAGGCAGCCTTGCACCGAAAGCTCAACTGGAAGCAGTCGCGGCTCGCTAACTACGAGTCGGGGGCACGCCCATTGAAGCTTGAAGACGCCCGGAAGATCGTCCAGGCGCTGAATGAATTGGGTGCGAAATGCACTTTGGATCGTGTTTTTCCGCAGCAATCTACTGCGGATATTCGGGCCGCCTAGGCGACTTCCCTGTCCGCCGTTCCATTGAAGCCAGATTAGAAGAGAGCAGTCCCCATGCAAACGTCCAGTTCCAGACACACCGTACAAACTCGTGATCAGGTGCTGGTCGCACACGCTGCAAACCAGATCGCGCGCACCAGCCTGAGCCAGGACGACTTCGCCCAGGCGCTGAGCCGCGAGCTTCACCTGTCGTGCCCGGAGAAGGCCATCGCCAAAGAGGTGCCGGACTTCGCCGCGCTTACCTTGCAGAACGACGTGTCCGACTTTGTGAAGGCGACCGGCCGCTGGCTCAAGCGTGTACAGCGTTGGCTGAACGGCGATCAGGAAATGCCGTCCTGGTTGGAAGAGTCGTGGGTCAACGCCCTTGAGCCCGAATACCGTGATCACTGCCTAAACGAGCTGGCGAGCCGCCACGGCTTGACCGGTGCCCGCCAGATGACCAGCGACCAATGTGCGAACAAAAGCTTCGGTGCGCTAATCCGCGCGCTGGGCGATGTGATCGACACCGGCAGCGAAGTGTTCGACGACCAGGTGATGTGCGAACTGGATCTGCCGCACCTGCCAGCTTTCGCTAAGCAGTGCCGCCAGGTTGAAGCGAAGGCGGGGGAGTTGCGCCGGAAGGCTGAGGCGCTGCTCAACGGTAAGCCAGCACTGAAATCCATTGCCTGAATTCCAGGCACAAAAAAGCCGACGGTCGAGGTCG
This sequence comes from Pseudomonas sp. NFX5, assembly GCF_049132125.1. Classification (NCBI taxonomy): domain Bacteria; kingdom Pseudomonadati; phylum Pseudomonadota; class Gammaproteobacteria; order Pseudomonadales; family Pseudomonadaceae; genus Pseudomonas; species Pseudomonas sp. NFX5. Next base: position 680,164 of record NZ_JAFMZG010000044.1, on the reverse strand, counting down.
GCTTTTTCTACAGCGGTAAACAACTGGAGCGAATCATGCACCAACACACAGAATCGATCAATAGCCCCGACATTTCCGCGCCACGTTTTCCGCAATCCGAAAACGTGGCGCGAACAACTATGTCCTCGCGCGAAATCTCCGAGCTCACCGGCAAGCGCCACGACCACGTCATGCGCGATATCCGCAATATGCTCTCAGAGCTGAAAATCACTGACCCCAAATTTGGGGGCACCTATCTGGACGGCACCGGACGCTCGCTGCCTTGCTTCCATCTGGATAGAGAACTTACCGAAACACTGGTAACCGGCTACAGCATTCCGCTTCGCCACAGGGTTATCCGCCGGCTCCATGAGCTGGAGGAAGCTCATACCGCCCAGTCTGTTGCAATGCCGTCCTACTCAGAGGCTCTGCGCCTGTACGCCGATCAGATCGAGCAGACGGCAGTGCTGCGCGTTGAAAATCACCAGCAGGCCACCAAGATCCACTCCATGGAGAACCTGTTCAAGGAACGCATGACCCACACCCAATTCTGCAAGGGCCTGAATGGTGTCAATGTCATGCAGGTGGGGAATTACCTTGAGGTCCGCAGCTGGCTCTACAACGAAAGCAAGTCCGGCGTACGTCACCGTGTTGGCTCCTACGCACGCGACAAGTACATGACCGAGCACCAGCACGAAGTTACCCCGCACGGCAAAGACCCGTTCATCTCCTACATGCCAATCCTGCTGAAGAAGGGCGCCGCACGCCTATACGACCTGTACCTGGCCGGCGAGCTGCCCATGAAGAAGACATGGGACGGCCTGTTCACGCACGATAAAGCAGTTCGAGGTGCCGCGTGAGCATGGGCCTTATGGTCGCCGCGATGAAGCTTCGCGTCGGCAATCCATTGCGCAAGCTTGTGCTGATCAAGCTGGCCGACAACGCCAGCGATGTAGGCGAGTGCTGGCCGTCTTATCAGCACATCGCCGATCAGTGCGAGATCAGCAAGCGCTCTGTCATGAACCACATCACAGCCCTGTGTGACGCGGGATTGCTGCGCAAGGAGATTCGTAAGGGTGGTCCGAAGGGAAACTCGTCTAACGTTTACTTTCTCACTCTCGATGGGGGTGGTGCACCTCCTGCACCAGGGGTAGTGCAGCAGATTCACCAGGGTAGTGCAGCAGGTTCACTCCCTAGTGAATCTCCTGCACCAGGGGGTAGTGCAGCAGCTGCACCCAGAATCAGTAACTCTCTTGAACCAGTCATAGAACCGGTCATTGAACCAATTACGCCCCAGGCTACCGCCAAGGTCGTGAGGGGGCAGGTCGTGCCATTCGTTTCGCAGCAACCACGAGTTGAAATCCCCGCCGACATGCCCGGGCCGAAGGACCAGACCTGCAAGACGTTCAAAGTCTGGGCCAATTACGCCATGGCCTACCGTAAACGCTACAACGCCTGGCCGGTGTGGAACGCCAAGACAGGCAAGCAAATGGCTTTGCTCGTCGACCGCCTGGGTGCCGATGTCGCTCACCACGTCGCCGCCCACTTCCTGAAAACCAGCGACGCCGCTGTGCTGCGTAAGTGCCACAGCCTCAACGAGCTGCTGGCCAACGCCGAGAGCTACCACACCCAGTGGGTGACCGGGCAGCGCATCAACGGCACAACCGCCCGCCAGATGGAACGGACAGAAGCGAACCATTCCGCAGCGGAGCAGGCCGCACAGATGGTTCTGGCCAAACGCCAAGCAGGTGACCGCAATGAATACCTTTGAAATGAATGACCAGCAGGTAGCCGGGCTGGCCGCTGCCATCTGCGCAACCGCCGAGGCCATGGGCCAGGAAATGAGCCCCGGCACCGCCGCGATGATGGCCGAAGACCTTTGCGCGTACCCGGTGCCCGTCGTCAAAGCCGCGTTGAAGGCTTGCCGCTTCGAAGTGAAAGGCAAGCTGGCTATGGCTGACATCCTGCAGCGTGTCCAGACCTCCGACGGCCGTCCTGGCAAGGACGAGGCCTGGGCGATCGCCATGACCACCAACGACGAATTTGAAACCGTGGTACTGACCGATGAAATCCAACTGGCCCTGGCAGCAGCGAAACCCATCTTGGATGGTGGCGACAAAATCGGTGCGCGCATGGCGTTCATCGACGCCTACCAGCGGTTCGTGGGGCAGGCCCGCGAGGATGCGAAGCCGGTCAACTGGCACGTTTCAGTGGGCTTCGATGCAAACCGCCGTATCCAAGCGGTGACCAAGGCGATGGAGCTGAAGCGGATTCCCCTCGATCACGGCCAGAAGTACCTGGCTGACCTGAGTGTCGTGCCGGTCACTGAGGACGGTCGCGCCATCGCCGGCTTGCTCACTGGCACCGTCACACGGCCAGAGCCCCAGCTTCGGCAGAAGTTGGAACTGGTGAAAAACTCGATGCTGGAAATGCGCAAGGCCAGTGCCGAACGGAAAACCGAAATGCGGATTGACGCGGCAAATGAGTTGGCGGATCGCAGGGCGCTGCTCATCAAGCAAGCTCAGGAACTGGAAGCGAAGAGGGCGGCGCCATGACCGACAAGATCAGCGTCAACTGCCAGGCCAAGCTCTCTGAGGCTATCACCAAGTTGAGCGCCATGTACCGCGACAAGAAGTTCGTGGTGGTCTCCCTGCGCCCGGGCAAGGACCGCACGCTTGACCAAAATCGGTTGTGGTTCGGGATGTACAAGCGTATCGCCGAAATGACCCAGATCGGTGACGCGGCTGACGCCCGGCGCTACTGCAAGCTGCACTTTGGCGTGCAGATCTTGCTTAACGAAGACGCTGGGTTCCAGGCCGAGTGGTACCGAGTCATGCGCCATCTACCCTACGGAACGAAGCTGGCCATGATGGGGGAATGCCATCTGTTCGGGCCGGACGGCTTCCCGGTGACCAGCCTGTTCAATCGCGCCCAGGGCATCAATTACACCGACCGCATCGCCGCCTATTTTACAGGCCAAGGTGTGGTTTTCACTGATCTACTCAGCAAGGAGGCTGCATGATCGCCAAGCAACCCAAACCGAAGAAGTGCAAGAACCCGGCATGCGGCATCAGCTTCCCGCCGCAGCGCCTCGGACAGTCCGTATGTAGCCCGAAGTGCGGCCTCGCCATCAAGGACGTGAACCAGGCCAAGGCGCGCAAGTCCCTAGCTCAAGTTGAGCGCCGCGAGATCAAGGTTCGCAAGGAGAAGCTGAAGAGCCGCGGCGAACATATGCGCGAGGCTCAGCAGGCGTTCAACGAATACATCCGCACCAGGGACCAGACTGCCGGCCATCTCTGCATCTCCAGCGGCAAGCCGTTGGACTGGAGCGGCAACGCAGTCGATGCCGGCCACTACCGCAGCGTTGGCTCCGCGCCGCACCTGCGCTTCGATGAACGCAACTGCCACGCCCAGAGCAAGCAGGACAACCGATTCCTTTCGGGCAATGCCGTGGATTACCGGATCGGCCTGATCGCGCGAATCGGCCAGGAAGCGGTTGACGCCCTGGAAGCCGACCAGAGCGTGCGCATGTACTCCGTCGAGCAGATCAAGGGCATCAAGGCCTACTACCGGGCAAAGACCAGAGAACTGAAGAGGGCTGCAGCATGACCTATCGCAACGTTGTTTCAGCAGTAGTTCGAGCCCTCGCGGCCGAGACCATTAGTTCCGCCGGCGGGTGCGACTTTGAGCCCAAGGTGCAGTGTGCCAAGCAGAAGGGGGAGATCGTCGGCAAGGAGGCGGCGTTTCTACAGGACTGCTGGGTGTTCGGTCGGCTGCATAAGGCGCTGACCCCGGCGCACTGGCGGGCGCTCGTGGCGAAGTACTCGACGCACCAGGAGCGCAAGCATGGCGCCATCCTGGAACTGTTGAATTCGGTGAAGACGCCGGCGCCGAAGCGCTTCCGGGAATGCGCGGTGCTGACCTGGGCCATTCCGCAGGTTGCTGGTGCCGAAGGCAAGCGCTCCGCCGCAGTGCTGCCGGCAGCCTGGTACGACATCACCAATTGGGACAATGATGGTAAGCCAGAGTCGACCCGGTACCGTTGGCGCTCAGGGATCCGCAAGACGCTTGATGACCAGGTGAACGAGGCGCTCACTGCCGCTCAGGAACTGCTCGACGCGGAGGGATTAATCGAAAGTTGCGCGGCGTAGCAAATAGCCATTGCAATGAGTGAGAAAGTGAGAGAGTATTTACCCATCCTGTCGATCTTGCGCGTTAGGGATTGACATAAAAAAGCCCGGCCGCTGTGTCGGGTTTTTTGTTGAGGTGATATGGATACTGCCCATAAGTATAGCCAGGTTTTTTTTGCGGCTCTTTTCGTTCCTGGATTCGTTTCCGCCGCCCTGGTAGTTGCTCTATCGCAGGCTCGAATAAAATTCCCCACCATTTCTCGCTGGGTAGCCGTAGTGCTATTCGGAACAGGATTATTGTTTATCGCTGGCGCGTTGCCCTCATGGCAGATCCTGTTCCCTGAGCCTTGCCTTTATTCTTTTACCAAGCCAATGAGCCTGTGCTGGATGCAGCCATCTGCAATTTTTCAGATGGGATTGTTTGCAGGCCTGCTCGGCGCGCTAACTGCACTTCTGTTGATAAAAATATGGCGAGTCATGGCCAGGACGCGCATATAAAACACCTTACGAAACACAGATGCCTAGCCTTCGCGCTGGGCTTTTTATTGCCCACGGAAAAGGGCGATTCAGCAAAAGGAATTTGCAGATGTTGAAAGAATTCAGATGCGGTAACTGCAAAAGACTTCTCGCCCGTACGGGTGGGTTTACAGAGCTCCAGATCAAGTGTTCCCGATGCGGGACGTTGAATCATGCGAAGGACAAGATCCTCGAGCAATCGCCTTTGAGCGACATGAAAGCGGAATCCTCCGCGACAAATCATTCGACTCAATAGGTGAAAACATGGAACCAGTACAAATCGGCAGCCGTTTCAAATCGGTGGCAACCAGCTACGCCGAGGCAATTTTCACTCCGGCACAGAACGTCAATGGCGCTGTAGTTCGGACAGCTACGATGATCAGCCCCGTCGGGAACGGATTTATTAGCACCGGCACGACCATTCCGGAAGGGCGCTGGGTGACCAACGTGCCCGTTATCTTGTCCGCCGTTAGCGGTTCTTCCACTCTTCCGTTCTCTGTAACCATCCCCGCCGGTCAGGGCCTGTGGGTAGCAATGACGCAGAATGGCGGCGGTACGGCCTACGTGACCTACGACCTGCTGCCGTAAGAAGCGGTGGGCTGCATCTGCAGCCGTTTGCTTTTCTCCTGTCCTTACGTGACAGGCCAAGGCCCTGGCATTTGCCGGGGCCTTCCTATTTTCGGCTCCGCCACACCCATTGCTCCGAGCTGGGAGTGCTGCTGGAGCCGACCTATTTCAAACATGCCCCACGGAGTCGAGCGCATGGAGTATCTACAGCGCCTGTTCGATAAGATCGAGTGGCTATAGGGGATCTCATTGTTGAAGCGCCTGCAGATGACATTCTGTGGGCTCAATGCCATCATCGATTTTTTTCATAACTGAAGGGAATCGATGTGACTGGTCTAATCCACGGTTTTGCTGCATCTGATTGGATTCAAGCGCGAAACGCTGCACGGGCAATACTCATCAAGCACGCGAGACGACCCAATCCGTTTATCGCTTATTCGGACTTGGTTGCCCAACTTCCGATTGCTCTTGAAGCGCATGATTCGCGTCTGAGCGTGCTTCTGGACGAGATATCGACTTCCGAGTACGACCAAGGCAGGGGGTTTTTGACCGCCCTGGTGGTTCACAAAAATGGCTCGGTGATTCCAGGGCCAGGCTTTTTTGAAATGGCGCGGAAGAATGGTAGGGAGTTTGATGATAACGACCGCTTCTTCATCGATGCCTACAATGAAGTGACTAGCTATTGGAGAGCTAATCCCCAAGACGCGTAGCGCTATGCTGGTTTAGCTTTTAGTTCAAGAACCTCGGCATTTGCCGGGGTTTTTTCTTTTCGGCTACGCGACACCGATTGCTCCCAGCAGGGAGTGCTGCTGGGCTGATCTTTTTCTGGCGAAGGCCATTTTCTTCATGGAGTGACGATGGATCCTACTGACCTCGGCCCAGGCACAGCTACCTGGCTGGGCGGTAGCGCCACCGTAGTGCTGGGCGGCCTGCTTTGGCTGCGCCGGTTCCTTTCCAAGGATGCAACCGACCGCGCCATGGACAGCGCCGATATCGGCACGCTGAAGCGCCTGAACGAGTTGCTGAACCAAGAACGGGCCGCCCGCAAAGAGGCCGAGGCCCGCGCCGATCAGTTCGCGAAAGAGCGGAATGACCTGGCCGCCGCCGTCGGCCGCATGGAAGGTAAGATCGAAGCGCTGACAAGCCAGGTCGCTCAACTCACTGACCGCGTGACGCAGCAGAGCGACGAGATCACTCGCCTGCGCACCAAGCTGGGAGGTATCGCCTGATGGACAGATGCGCATTGGAATTTATCGCACGCCGCTGGTGGCGGCGTGCCGAGGTCTGGGCAATCGCTGTCGTGCTGGTTGGTGGTGGTGCCGTTCTTGGTTACCAGGCCGCCTACTGGTCTCTTGCCGAGAATCAGAGCAACCAGGTGACCGACATTCGCAGGGCCTACGACACCGCCATGGGCGAGCGTGACAAGCGCCTGGAAGAGTTGACTCGCCAAACCGGCACCGCCGCCGACAAAGCTACGAAGGCTGCAACTACTGCGGCCCAGGCTGCCGACAAAGCGGACGAAGCCCTCAACCGTGTATCGCAGTAATCCGCGCCACGTTTTCGAATGCGCCAAATCGTTGGGCGCAAACATGAGGAGTCACCCATGGATAACCAGCACAAGAAAATCACCGGCTACCGCGACCTCACCCAGTCTGAAATCGACGGGATGAACGCTATCAAGGCGCTCGAAGTTGACGCCGGCGAACTGTTCAAGCAGATCGGTCAAATTCAGGGCGTTGACCAGCGGCTGCTAGCCTTAGCCAAGACCAGCCTACAGCAGGGCTTCATGTGGTTTGTGCGCTCGATCGCCAAGCCCGCCGACCCTTTCGTTTGAGGTAGCAAAAGGTAGCTCGCATCCGATAGAGTTCTGCCTCTAATTGCCAAGGAGGGATCAGATGTTTGAGGTGAAACCCACAGTTTTTGTCGAGCCAGTAGCAGTTAACATGGGTGCTATGAGCGACCAAGATGAAGCTAACAACTACGTTCAGTGTCAGCACGGCCTGTTCTACCGATACTCCGATGAGGAGTACGCCAACCTGCTGTATTGGATGGGGGTGTCTTCCGGTTTTCCGGTCGTCAATGGATGCAGGGTCGTCCATCATTCTCCCAGGGGCTCTAGAGCCTGGATTCCAGTTCGTTAACTTGCTCTACCCCTGCCAAACGGGGCTTATTTGAAATACTCAATCAGCCCCTAATCAAGTAGCGTGTTCTCATCCTCGTACCGAACCAGGTGGCTTCATGACCAGACCTCAGCCACCGGGCGATCTTCTCGAGTCGCTCTGGCTCAAATTGCGCCCGGCCGCAGAGGTGTGGGACTGGATCCAGAGCGAGATATTTTCCGACACCGGCAGCATTCACAACGAAGACCATGCCCATCTACTGGATGCAGACATCCGGGTCATGTGGGCATCGTCGAGCTTCGAGAAACAGGGCCGTACAGTTCTTGGCCAGGCCGAACAGGTGGCTTTCCGCGCTGGTGGATGGCAGAAGGCCCGGATGGAGCAACAGATGCGTGATTGGTTCGGCGATGTTCCGGCCTTCATCATCACCCTGGCGGCTGATTACTGCGCCCAGTGCAGCGACCTTGAGTTCTGCGCACTCATCGAACATGAGCTGTATCACCTGGCTCACGCGACCGACAAGTACGGTCAACCAGCATTCACCCAAGACGGTGCACCGAAGATCAAGCTGCAGGGCCACGACGTCGAAGAGTTCGTCGGTGTGGTCCGCCGCTACGGCGCAAGTCCTGACGTTCAAGCGTTGGTGGATGCTGCAAACAGTCCTGCCGAGGTGGGGAAATTGAACATATCGAGGGCCTGCGGAACCTGTCTGCTCAAGTCGGCCTGATTCCATGACAGGTATTGACGGATGACAACCATATGGCAGTACTACGAAGCGAGGTCAAAGCCTTCATCGTTCAGGCTCTGGCCTGCTTCGATACGCCATCCCAGGTGGTAGCAGCGGTCAAGACAGAATTCGGGATTGAGATCACGCGCCAGCAATGCGAAACGCACGACCCGACAAAGTTTGCCGGGCAGAAGCTCGGCAAGACCTGGGTGGACCTGTTCCACGCTGCTCGCAAGCGATTCCGTGAAGAGATAACCGATATCCCCATTGCCAATCGCGCGTACCGGCTTCGCGGTCTTGGGCGGCTGGCCGAGAAGGCTGAGAGCATGCGCAACCTGGCGCTGACTGCTCAGTTGTATGAGCAGGCCGCCAAAGAAGTGGGCGATGCCTACGTGAATCGCCGCCTTGAACCTGAAAAGCCTTTGGGCTCCCACGCTGACCAGCAGCACGCCGTTGCTGAGTACACCTTGGAGCCTGATGAGAATGTCCCCGCTACCCCGTACCTTTGACCCGCCGGTAAGGCTGACGCCCAAGCAGGCGAACATTTACTGCTGGGGTTTCCAGCCTGAGGCCCGCTTCCGTGATGCAGTTTGCGGCCGGCGGTTCGGCAAGACATTCCTGGGTAAGGCGGAGATGCGCCGCGCTGCACGGCTGGCTGCTGAGTGGGGCGTGAGCGTTGAGGACGAGATCTGGTATGGCGCGCCGACCTTCAAACAGGCCAAGCGCGTGTTTTGGCGGCGCCTGAAGCAGGCTATCCCCGAAGCATGGCGTGCACACCGCCCGAACGAGACGGAATGCTCGATCACCCTCAAGTCCGGCCATGTCATGCGCGTGGTGGGGCTCGACAACTACGACAACCTGCGGGGCTCAGGTCTGTTCTTCGTCCTGGTGGATGAATGGGCAGACTGCCCGTGGGAAGCCTGGGAAGAAGTCCTGCGGCCGATGCTCTCTACCTGCCAGTATTCGATACCGGGCGTTGGCATGCGCAAGGGCGGACACGCGCTGCGCATCGGCACGCCCAAGGGCTTCAACCATTGTTACGACACGTTCCTCGATGGCCGACCAGGCCATGAGCCCGATCACAAGAGTTGGCTGTACACCTCGCTCGACGGCGGCAATGTTCCGGCCGAAGAGTTGGAGGCTGCCCGCCGAAAGATGGACCCTCGAACCTTCCGGCAAGAGTACGAGGCCAGCTTTGAGAACTACCAGGGCGTCGTCTACTACACGTTCAACCGTGAGGCGAATCGAACCAGCGAGACGATCAAGCGCGGTGAGGCGCTACACATCGGCATGGACTTCAACGTTATGAAGATGGCCGCCGTGGTGCATGTCATCCGTGACGATCTGCCATTGGCCCTCAGCGAGTTCTCCGAGGTGCGCGACACACCGGAGATGATCGAGAAGATCAAGCTTCGCTTCCCTGATCACAGCATTGCTATCTACCCGGACGCCAGCGGCCAGAACACAAGCAGCAAGAGCGCGAGCGAGTCTGATCTGTCACTGCTCAGGAAGGCTGGTTTCACCGTAGTTGTGGATTCGACCAACCCCGCGGTTAAAGACCGGGTCAACGCCATGTGCGCAATGTTCGCCAACACGTATAGCGAGCACCGGTACCTGGTCAACGTCGACCAATGCCCGAAATACACGCAGTGCCTGGAACGGCAGATCTACACGGACAAGGGTGAGCCCGACAAGAAGGCCGGTTATGACCACCTGGTGGACGCCCCCGGCTACTTCATTGCCAAGCGGTACCCGATCAAAACACGCACAGGCGGAACACGCCGAATTGGAGGCTTGGCCTGATGCCAGTGCAATCGACAAACCCCGACTACGACGCGCACATCGCCGAGTGGGAGATGATGGACGACGCGCTCGAGGGTGAGTGCGCCGTGAAGCGCAACGAGCGCAACCTGCCCAAGCCGAGCGGCATGGTTGAGGCGGAGAAGCTCGATGGGGTCGGCAATAAATACCTCTACGAGAACTACACGAACCGGGCTCAGTACGAGCATTGGGTGCGTGACTCGTTGCGTTCGATGATGGGGCTGGTCTCTCGACTGATCCCGGAGATCGAGCTGCCCGCCGGCCTGAAGGGGTTGGAGGATAACGCCACGGCGGATGGCTTCGGCCTGAAGCAGTTGTTCTTCCGCATGGTGCGCCAGGCGATCTCGCACGGCCGGGTGCCGCTGGTGGTGAACATCGACGAGAGCGGCGAGCCGTACTTCTCGACGTACGCTACCCGCAACGCCATCAATTGGGGCACTGCTGATCAAGGCGGCCGGCAGGATCTGGTCCTATCGGTATTCCGCGAGTTTCGCAAGAAGGGCGGCGATCGCTACAGTCATGATTGCGACACGGTGTTCCGTGAGTTCTTCATGCTGGACGATGTTTGCCACACCGCGGTTCGAAATGAAGGCGGTGAGCTGGTCGAGGACGAAAAGCCGCTGGGCACAACAGGAGCTGACAACCGCCTGGTTAAAGGCCTGTCGTACTTGCCGGTGATCTACTGCGGCTCGACCGACAACTCGCCGGACGTCGACGAGGTGCCGTTGCTGACCATGGCGCGGGCGGCATTGAAGTCGTATCAGCTCAGCGCTGATTACTTCACTTCCCTGCATCAGACCAGTCACCCGCAACCGTGGGTCTCTGGTTTGGATGAGGCGGTGGAGTTGAGCGTCACCGGCCCATCTGCTGCGTGGGACCTGGGCCCGAATGGCGAGTGTGGATACCTGGAATTCCAGGGCGCCGGCATCGAAGCCGTGCGCAAGGCGATGGATGACCAGAAAAACGCCGCGCTTGAAGCTGGTGCCAAGGTCATGGACGTAGCAGGCACTGAGTCGGGTGAGGCGCGCAAAACACGCCAGAACGACCAGCACGCCACGCTGCACAGCATCGTCATCACAGTGGCCGAGGCGGTGGAGCAGGGTTTGCGATACGCCGCCGAGTGGAAGGGATACGACCCAAAGCAGGTCAAGTTCAAGGTGAACCCTGAGTTCGTGACCCCGGTGGTCGACGCCCAGGTGCTCGCCGAGCTGCTGAAAGGCGTAATGGCTGGCACGATCAGCGCCGACACCTACTGGCAGTACCTCACCACCGGCAAGTTGCCGGACCGCCCATACGACGAAGAGGCCGACCTGATCAGCGATGAGCGCGAGTCGGCCGGCATCAACTTGGACAAAGACGATGCCATCGACAAATCTGGTGCAGGCGGACAGCCAACTGCTGGAGCAGACGACACGCCATAGCGTCATGCTGGAGCGGCTTAAGGCCGGCGAGGTCAAGAAGTTCGAGAAGTACCTGCGGCAGATCGACAAGCTGGTGCGGGAGCAGCTCACCCGAAAGGAACTGACCACTTACAGCCGGGACCGGCTTGAGCAGTTCCTGGCCCGGTTGGACGGCAAGCTGCTGGAGATCTACAAGGCCTACGGCGACCTGGTGCAGGCCGACCTGGTCGATATCGCGCTGTACGAGTCAACCTTCGAGGCTAAAAGCCTGAGCAATGCGCTCTCCATCGACGCGGTGGTGCCGACTAATACGGTGATCCGCGCGGCGGTGTTCTCCTATCCGCTGCAGGTGAAAGGCATCGACGGCGGCAAGCTGCTGAAGAGCTTCGTCAGCGGCTGGACGCGGACCGAGACGATGCGCGTCACGAACACCATCCGGCTCGGTTTCGGCCAGGGCCAGACCAATGCCCAGATCATCCAGGCGATTCGCGGTACCGCGGCACAGAACTTCACGGACGGCGTCCTTGCTGTGAGCAACCGCAACGCTGCCTCTGTGGTGCAGACGGCAATCCAGCACGTAGCCACCACGGCACGAATGGAGACGCTGAAGGCCAACAGCGACGTGGTGCTGGGCTATCGCTGGGTGTCGACGCTTGACCGCAAGACCTCGCAGCAATGCAAGGGCCTGGATGGGATGCGTTTCGACCTGGGCAAAGGTCCGCTGCCGCCGGCGCATATCAACTGCCGGTCAACCACGGTGCCGACCACTAGGCTTTCGGAGATGTTCACAAAGGACGCCACACGCGCCTCGGTGGGCGATAACGGTGGGGCCCAGGTCGACGCAGGCCTGAATTATTACGAGTGGCTGGCAACGCAGCCGGCGAGCTTCCAGGATCATGCCCTCGGGCCGGTCCGGGGTAAGTTGTTCCGTGATGGTGGCCTGACGCCGGAGAAGTTCGCCAAGTTGCAGCTCGACAAATCGTTCAAGCCGCTGACGCTGGCGCAGTTGAAGGAAGCAGAGCCTGACATGTTCACCCGAGCAGGCATTACACTCGGCGCTCAACCAGGTTGAGATAGCACATGCAGATCATCGTTGAGGACGGGAAGGGCAGGCCAGACGCGAATAGCTTCGTGCCGCTGGAGAAGCTGACCTTCTACCGCGACTACTACGGGTTCCGGATACCTGAAGCTGAGGCTGACCAGGTCGAACTGCTGCTGCGCGCTGCGGCCGACATCAACGGTCGCCAGTGGAAAGGGCGCAAGGCAAAGCCTGAACAGGCAATGGCCTGGCCCAGGCGCGACTGCAAGATCGAATACCAGACGCTCTCCGAGACGTTCGTGCCCTTTGAGCTTGAATGGGGCCAGGTGAGGCTGGCGGTCGAGCTATATGCCGCCGAGCAGGGCTTCCAGATAGAGGAGCCCATGCATTGCATTGAGCCTGACGGCCGGCGCACAAGACTAGGTCGAGACACCGCAGGCGTTCGTATGCGACCACCTCCATATACATCAAGCCGGACACAGTTTGCAGATTACTTGGTGATGCGTGGTTTAAGACTTGTCAGGTAGGTTTAAACGCCCGGGGTATTGTCAGGTTTAGGTTTGGGCAAAATGAACGGAAACCCCAGAGTCCCGCTTTCGATTAGAGTCGACTCCTGTATGCACTTTTTTGGTGTTGATTTGTCGGGAAGAATTGGAATCAGTGCTGCTATTGTTTGAGGGATTTGAGTATCGGTTTCCTGACCAATTGTTTTGATCATTCCGTTTTCAAGACTCACATTAAGCTTCGCTGAGCCAAGTCCACTTTTGAATTTCAGGGACCGCTGCTTGCCAGGTAGTGTGACTGCGGCCACCCCCTGTGAGCAGTCCTTATTGTTGGTCACCAAGATGTAAGGCACTGGATCGTAGTACGTAAGTCCATCCTTCCCTAGATCAATTCCAGCGCATCCTGAAATCCCTGATGCGCCAATAGCAAGTAGCACTGTCTTAGCAGAATTTTGCATAACACTCTCCTGTCGTGAGCCGACATGGCTCGAGAAGGAGTGTAGTTAGGATTCACGCTTGTACCGGAGTTCGGACGGCGTTGCGCAATTAAGTAACAGCAATGACGCGAAAGTATCTATGCCTCGACCATGTCGGGGTTTTTTTATGCCTGCAAAGCGGGCCGACCAAACCCAAGGGGTGCACCAAGTGGCAGACGAAAACCAGATTGATCTTGAAGACCCGGCAGTTCAGACCGCCATTGCTGCAGCCGTTGAGGCTGCCACCCTGGGCCTCAAGAACAAAAACACCGAGCTGCTTGGCTCGCTCCGGACTACCAAGACCGAGCTGGATGGCTTCAAGTCCCAGTTCGAAGGCCTGGACATCAACGCGGTGAAGGCTTTGCTAACCAAGGTCGGCCAAGACGAGGAAACCCGCCTGCTGGCCGAGGGTAAGCTCGACGAGGTCATCACCAAGCGCACCGAACGCCTGCGCACCGACTACGACGCCAAGCTGGCCGCTGAGAAGGCCCGCGCCGACAAGGCAGAGCAATTCGCAGCCAAGTACAGCGACAAGGTGCTGGCCGATTCCATCCGCGCAGCTGCCATCAAGGCCGGCGCGCTCCCCGAGGCTGCCGAAGACATCATTCTGCGCGCCCGGGGCACTTTCAAACTCAGTGAGGACGGCGAGGCGATTGCCACTGACCGTGACGGCGAGGTCGTTTATGGGAAGGACGGGAAAACCCCGCTGTCGCCGCTCGAATGGGCGGAGTCTCTGCGTGAAACAGCAACACACCTGTGGCCAAGGGCTCAGGGCGCCGGGCAGACCGGTGATCAAGGTGGCAAGGCCACGAAAAAGTGGGGCGAGTACACGGAAACCGAGCGCGCTGCGATCGCCCGTGACAATCCCGATCTCTTCAAGAAAATCCAGGCCACCAAAGGAACCTAATCCATGGCAACTACCCAACTAACCGACATCTTCGTCGGCGACTACTACGCCTCCCTGGCGCCGGTTAACAGCCCGGAAAAGACGGCTGTCTACGAGTCGGGCATTGTGACTCGCTCGCCTGTGCTGGACGCGATCGCCTCCGGCAGCCAGGGCACCGCCGAGATCAGCTACTGGCAGGATCTCAACGCCGATGAAGCGCCGAACATCAGCAACGACGACCCGAACGACCAAGGCGAAGTCGGCAAAGTCACCCAAGACAGCATGCGTGCCCGCGTCCTGTACCTCAACAAAGGCTACGGCGTCACCGACCTGACTGCTGAGCTGGCGAACACCGAACCTCAGCAGCAGATCCGCAACCGCTTCGGCACCTACTGGACCCGCCAGTGGCAGCGTTACACCCTGGGCGCATCTCGCGGCATCATCGCCTCGAACATCGCGAACAACGGCGGTGACATGGTCATCGACGCCGGTGCGACCATCAGCGCGAACGCCTTCCAGGATGCTGCGTTCACCGCCGGCGATGCCGCTGACCAGTTCGGCGCGATCGGCGTGCACTCGGTGGTGATGAACCAGATGGTCAAGCAGGATCTCATCGAGTACCTGCGTGACTCCGACGGCAAGATCATCCTGGCCACCTACCTCGGCAAGCCAGTGTTCATGGACGATGCCTTGGTATATGGCGCGGGCAAGTACCTGTCCGTGTTCTTCGGTCAGGGCGCTTTCGGCTACGGTGAAGGTACTCCGAAGGTGCCGGTAGAGCTGGAGCGTAAGCCAGGCGGCGGTAACGGTGGCGGCGCTGAGGTGCTGTGGGAGCGTAAAACCTACATCCTCCAGCCAGCCGGCTTCAGCTGGAAGGGTTCCGAGGCTCAGAACCTCAGCCCAACCGCAACTCAGTACGCAGCTGCTGCGAACTGGCAGCGCGTGTTCAGCCGCAAGCAGGTCCCGTTCGCCGCCGTCATCAGCGGTACCACCACGCCGTAATCCGGCCCACACAACCTGGCGCCTTGATGGGCGCCGGGGTGCTTTTGAGGTGACTCATGAAAGTGATCTACACGGACAAACCAGGAAAAGAGCGCGGCGTGTGCTACCGCCTGCTGAGCGAATTCTTCGGTGTCATCGGCTCCGCTACCGAGGTAGTGGTCGATGGCGATGCGCCGGATATCTTCGATGCCTACCAAGCGGCCGGAATCAAGGTGTCCGACGGCAAGGAGCCAGAGAGCAAAGAAACCGACCCTCTGAAAATGAAGGTCCCCGAGCTGAAAGAATGGCTGACCGAGAAGGGCATTGCCTTCGACCCGGCCGCCAAGAAAGAAGACCTGCAAGCCCTGGTGCCAGCGGAATAAGGACAAGTACATGACCGATTACATCACCGTTGCCGATGTTGATGCCTCGCTGGGTCCTGGCTGGGCCGGTGCCGGTGATCCGGTCCTTGCTGTGACCATGGCCAATGCCTGGCTCACAGCCAAGATAAAGCGGGCTGTTCCCGATCCGGTCCCGGCCGAGATCAAAACAGCCGGCGCCCAGGTCGCCAAAGAGGCGGCGGCGGGCAAGCTCTACACGGCAACGCAGAAGGAAGTGCAGAGTAAGACGGTCTCGGCTCAATCCGGCACGTCCGTGAGCAAGACCTACGTGGCGGGCTCTACCGACCAGTCGGCGGGCGTCAACTTCGCCCTGGCGCTGCTAGAACCATGGATCAAGCGCCCCGGCGTGATGATGCTGAAAAGGATCTGATCATGGGCATGCGTGAAGAGATCCAGGCCGAATTGGCCGAGTCGTTCGACGACCCTGATGGCCTGGCAGATGCCGTCAAGCCGGTGACAGGCGTTCGCAAGGTTGCGGGCGAGTATGACCCGGACCTCGGCGGCGAAACGCCGGAGACCACCGTGACGTACTCGGGGCGCGGCGTCCTTGGGGGCTACCTGTCCAAGGAAATCGACGGCTCCCTCATCCAGACCAGCGACAAGAAGCTGCTGGTGCTGCAAAACGAGCTGTTCGTGTCGGAGGCCGGCGTTCCGACGGCGGTACCGGCTGCCCCGGCCATTGGCGATATAGTCAACGGCCTGCGGGTTATGAACGTGTCATCTGACCCAGCGGATGCTACGTGGACGGTTCAACTGAGGAAGTGACATGGCGAATAAATACGCGAGCATGAACGGCAGCTTTGCCGAGAACATTCGTGACTTCGCCGAGCGCGCTCAGGTCGGTATCGACGCAACCATCCGAGAAATCGTTATCGAGATCGGCAGCAGCGTCATCCGCATGTCGCCTGTGGGTAACCCAGAGATCTGGGCGGCGAACGTTGCGCACCGCCAGGCGAACACCCGGGCCGCCGATGACTATGACTTCAAGGTCGCAGTGCGCAACACGATCATCAACCTCAACGAATCGAACTTCACTAAGGCTGGCAAGTTGCGGCGCGGCGTGAAGTACGCCAAGCCCCTGACCAAGACCGAGCGCGACCAGAACTTCAACGTGAACGGGTTGGTCGCGGGCAGGGACTACGTCGGCGGGCGGTTTCGGGGGAACTGGCAGTTTTCCATCGGCACGCCGGCGGAGGGCACACTTGACCAAGTCGACCCGGTTGGCGGTGCGACGTTGGCCAAGCTGCGACTACAAGTCCAGGCACTTACGGCTGGCGAGACGGCCTACATCGTGAATAATCTTCCGTACGGCATCCCGCTGGAGTATGGGCATTCGACCCAAGCTCCCGGCGGCATGGTCCGGATTACCCTGGCCCGCTTCCAACAGATCGTCGACGAAGCCACAAGGAACAACCAGGTATGAGCCACGCCATCATCGCGTCCATATACGAGGCCAAGTTGCTTGCATGGAGCAAGGCGAGGGCAGAGCCCATCAAGGTCGTGTTTGAGAATATGCAGTATGACCCGGCGGACGGCGAGACCTATCTGCGGGCGTTTATGCTCCCAGGCGATACCACAAGCAGCACGCTCGCTGGCGACCATCGCGCTTTCATCGGCGTCTACCAAGTCAGCATTGTGGCCCCGGCCGGCACCGGCAAGACCAAGACAAACCCACTTGTGGTTGAGTTGACCACGCTGTTCCCGCTTTATGCGCGAGACACAAAGGCAGGCCTGACTGTCGTTACGATGTCGCCAGTTGATCCTGGTCCGGGCATTCCTGATCCGCCCACATATACCGTGTCGGTCTCGTTCGAATATCGAGCCGACTCCCTCTGATCCAAAACGGTAGAATCCCTTCATGAATTGATGTGGGGATACCTGCGATGGACGAAATCAGGAAGCAACGACTTCAGTATCTAAGTGAGTGGGTTGAGCACCATTGCTATAGGAATCGTGAAGAGATTGCCTTGAGCGAACGGTGTCTATGCGTCGGATGCGGTCTCTGGCTCATGCCAACTGACATTCTTAAGTGGTACGAGGATAAGCATGCCTGCTGCCCAAGCTGTGGCCTTACCGGTGTCGTCGTAGGCTCGAAATCCGGCATCCCTCTGGACGAGGTTAGAAGCAATATGAAAATCGATTAGCAGCAAACACTTTTAGCCCGTTGGGCAAACCCCGAAACCCGCCTCTGTGCGGGTTTTGTCATTTCTGAAAAGAGGAAACACCCATGCAAATGCCCAACGGCGCCACTCTTGAGATCGCGTCCATCTACGGCACGGCGATCCCTTTCACCGCTCTGACCAATGCCAATCCAGCCGTCGCGACTGCTGCGGCGCACGGCCTGGCCGAGGGCGACATCATTGCCGTAAATTCTGGCTGGACCCGCCTGGATGGTCGCGGCGTTCGAGTCGGGGAGATCGCCAGCGGCACGTTCGCGCTGGAGAGCGTCAATACGACCAGCATTCAACAGTATCCCGCGGGCTCGGGGATTGGTTCCGTTCGCGAGGTGACGGCCTTCACCGAGATCTCGCAGATTACTGAGATGAATTCCAGTGGTGGTGATCAACAGTTCCTAACCTTCGGCTTCCTGGCTGACGATGATGATCGCCAGATGCCGACCACAAAGAACCCGATCACGCTGACCTTCACCGTCGCCGACGATCCGTCCAAGCCGTATGTGGCTGTCTGTGAGGCGGCGGACGATGATAAGCAGGCTCGCTTGCTTCGCCTGAACCTGCCGGGCGGTAGCAGCATTATCTACAACGGCTACGTGTCCATCACATCGACCCCGACCATGTCCCGTAACAACCTGATGACCCGTGTTATCAGCCTGGCGCTGACCGGTCGCCCAACCCGTTACGCGGCTGCGGTGTAATCCATGGCTAAGTTCAAGTTGATCCAGAAACCGACCTTCAAGGCGCCGGTGATGATCCAGCGCGCCGGCTATAACGCCGAAAAGGTGGAGTTCGAGTTTAAGTACTTGGACCGTACTGCGCTCGCCGAGCTGTACACCGGTTGGAACGAGCGGCACGACGAACTGGGCAAGCAGGTCGGCGACATGGACCTCAAAGCTTTCACCGCCGCCCAGATCGCACTGCAAGCCGATCAACTGCTGGATGTGGTTGTGGGCTGGGACATCGAAGAGGAGTTCACGCCTGAAAATGTGCGCATCCTCGTCAACTCGATCAACTCGGCGCCTAAGGCCGTGCTGAACGCTTACGCCGAAGCATTCAGTGAGGCCCGCCTGGGAAACTCCTAAGCGCCTCCCGCGCGCTGTACGAGTCCGGGCCGTCAGATGCAGATCTGTTGGCCTTCGGCTTGTCTCGCCAGGACATTCCCGACAAGGAAGTAGGCATCTGGCCCGACAACTGGGACGCCTTCAGAGTCTTCGAGGCCATGAGCACCCAATGGCGCACAGGTGCGTGCGGCGCAACAGGCATGGACTACAGCGTTCTCTCCGGGGTTATTCGGATGTGTGGCGTACCGATCAGCCAGCGACTAACCATTTTCAGCGACTTCCGCCGTATGGAGGCTGAAGCCCTGCAGGTGATGGCGGAACAGAGAGAAAACAAATGAGCACCAACTTCGCTTCCCTGGGTATTGCGGTCGAGTCGTCACAGGCCGCAAAGGCTGCTGATGATCTTGATAAGCTAGTCGATTCCGCTGAAGGCGCCCAGAAGGCCATTGATGACCTGGGCAAAACGGGCGAAGGCCTGGCCAACACCGGTAAAAAGGTTTCCCAGGCCGAAGCGGATGTTGCGCAAAGCATCGATAAATCAACGGCAGCGAGGGACCGTCAAGCCGGGGCAAGTCGCAAAGCCACTGACAGCGCAGTAGCGGAAATCTCTGTCATCAGTCAGCTCGACAAGGCCATGACGGGCAATATCTCGAGCATGGAATCGCTGGTTCAAGCCGAGGGTTTGCTGGAGCGCGCCCGCAAGGGCGGCTTGGTCACCATCGAAGAGCAGGCGAAATACCAGGATCAGCTGGGAAAGGCCTACGACAAGATTGAAAAGGCAGAAGCCAAAGAGCTGGCGCAGAAGCAGAAGCTGATCGAAGCGGAAAATCGTCAGATTGAGGCGCTGAAGCGTACCGTCAACGGGATTGATCCAGTAACCGCCAAGCTGGCGAAGCTGGAGGCTCAGGAGAAGGCGCTCAATGATCTGCACAAGTCTGGTCAGATCGACGCCGACCGTTACAACGAGGCCTTGGCCAAAATCGGTAAGGATCGGGCTGGGCTGACTGAGGCAACCGGCGCATTCGACAAACTGAAGCTCGGTACCCGCCAAGCTCAAGAAAACGTCATGCAGCTGGCTAACGCGATCCAGGCAGGCGATCTAGGCAGTGGGGCGCGCGCGATCGCTCAGTTGGGTGCTGGCGCCGGTGAATCCGCGAAGAGCCTGGCAGGGATGCTGCTTCCTGCCGGCCTGCTGGTCGCTGTGATCGGTTCGCTTGGCTATGCCTACTTCGACGCGATGAAACAGGCGCGCGAGTTCAATGCTGCGATCAACGGCGGCACAAATGGCGCGGGGCAAACTATTGCCAGCCTGAAGGATATGGCCGACGGCGCTGGGCGTGTTACCGGTAACCTGTCCGGTGCGCGAGAGGCCGTTGTTTCGCTTGCGTCTGGCGCGGCCACCAGCGGCACCCAGATGCGCAATCTGGCTGAAGCAGCAGCCGCAGTCAGCGAAGTTACCGGTCAGGGGGCGGGCGAACTCGCCAAGTCCTTTGCCACCGCTGGCGATACAGCAACTGAAGCCGCCAGCAAGATCAGCAGTCAGTACGGATTGATCACCCTCGAGCAGTACCAGGTGATCAAGGGGCTGGATGACCAGGGCGACAGCCAGCGTGCCCTGGATGTGCTCAGCGAAGATTTGAATCAGGCCGCCTTGACGCGCCTGAAGACTTACCGCGAGTCGTTATCCGACGTAGAGCGCGACTGGGACAGGATCAAGAGCGCCATCAAAGGCGCGTACGCAGAAGTCCGGTCGGAGATATTCCCTGACCTGGCCAAGCAGATCGAGATCACCCAGCGCGTTCTGGATACCCGCAAAGGCGGCGGAATTGCGGGCGCCATCTCTAACGGTCTCAGTTCCTTGAACTCGGCTCTTGGTCTGGGCACCGGTGAGCATGACGACTCAACTGAGGCGCTTGAGAAAAAACTTGCCGACCTGAAGGCCAGACAGACTGCCAGCTCTAACCTGGCAATTGTCACCGGTGAGAACGCCGACGCAAACCAGAAGGCAATCGAGGCTCAGAAAGCGCTGGATGCGCAACTCGACAACGTCAACCCTCTGAACAAGCGCAAAGCGGGACTGGAGAAGCTGAACAATCAGTTCAAAGCGCTTTACGAGAATGCAGAAAAGGCAGGGCAGAAATCGCCACTGCTTGACGGTGTGAGCTACGACGGCAAAAAGTTTTCCGGTGGTGCGTACGACATTCTTTTGAAAGGCCTTGGGGATAAAAACAAGGACCCGAAAACCGCCGGCACCCAAGTTGATCTGACCAGCTTCAACAACGCCAAGAACGACTTGGCTGCGATCACCGACACCTACAAGAACTATCAGAAGGAACTGGAGGCGGCACAGAAGGCTGGCCTACTGTCTGAGGAAGACTATCTGCTGCGGCGCCAGGCGCTGATCGGGAATCAGCTCGACCAGACAACGGCAGCCTACGAAGCAGAGATTGCGGCGCTTGAGTCCGCCAAGGGCAAGAAGTCCACGTCGGCTGCGCAAAGCATCCTGCTGGACCAGAAGATCGCCGACGCGCGCGCAGGAATGGTCAAGGCGCAGAAGGATGCCGACAGTCAGCTTGAAGTGCTCGCCACCAACGAAACCGGGCGCCTGGCAAAGCAGGAGCGGGCGATCAGCACGTACGTGCAGGCGCTGGGGCAGCAACAGAGGGCCTTGGAGCTTGCAGGTCAGCGTGCAGTGCTCGGCGTGGGTCAGGGTGACCGCCAGAACGCGCTGAGCGGCGAACTGAACAGCCAGCAGGACCGGTTTGCTCAGCAGTCGCTGGAGCTTGCCAACCAGAAATCCGACCCATCGCGGAACATGTCGGAGGAAGAGTTTAAGCGCAAATCGCAGGCTCTCGCAGACGCGAACAAGGCCGCGACGAACCAGATCCGGCAGAACTATGCGGATGTGGAGAATGCCCAGGGCGATTGGACGAAGGGCGCAACGGCAGCCTGGGATAACTACCTGGATTCGGCGCGCAACATCGCCGGGCAAACCAAAAGCCTTTTCGGCAACGCCTTCAGTTCCATGGAGGATTCCATCGTCAACTTTGCCATGACCGGGAAGGCGTCGTTCTCGGACTTCGCCAAATCGATCCTGGCCGACATGGCGCGTATCGCGACCCGCCAAGCCAGCTCCGCATTGCTGGGCAGTCTGGTGGGCGCGGCGGCAAGCTACCTCGGAGGTAGTGCTGCTGGTGGAGGCAACGGCATGGCCGCCGGGTCTGCCGGTGCCACGTCGTCGAACCTCGGGGCGTCATCGGCCGGATACTCCAGCACCTACTTTCCCCAGGCTTTGGGCGGCGCGTGGTCGAGCGGTGTGCAGATGTTCGCCGACGGCGGTGCGTTCACGAACTCCATCGTCAGCAAGCCCACGGCTTTCGGGATGGCCAATGGCAAAACCGGCGTCATGGGTGAAGCTGGTGAGGAGGCAATCATGCCGCTGACCCGGACGTCGAGCGGCAAGCTTGGGGTTATGGCCATGGGCGGCGGTGGGGCTGGCGGAACGCAGATCAATGTCGAGGTGCATATCGATGGCGACGGCAACGCTACCTCCTCGGCTGATGCACCTGGCTATGACCTCTTCGGCAAGGAGTTGGCGACGTTCGTAGAGCAGAAATACCAGGAACTGCGGAGCAGGGACATGCGCCAGGGCGGCGTCATCAACAACGCAATTAAGGGGCGATGATGGCTATCGAACGATTCACCTGGGCAACAGAGAAGGGCGCGGAAGGCGATATTGCCCAGCGCGTCCGCTCCAAGCAGTTTGGCGATGGCTACGAGCAATCGGTCGAGGATGGGATCAACAACCGGTCGCAATCCTGGCCGGTGACCTTTACCGGCCTGAAGCCGCGCATTAAGGAAATCATGTACTTCCTCGACCGGCACAAAGGGGCGAAGGGCTTCCTCTGGGAACCGCCCCTGGGTGAGCTTGGCCTCTACAAGTGCAACGGCTACAAGCCAGCGCATCGCGGCGGCCAGGTCTACGCCATCACTGCGACTTTCCAGCAAACCTTTCATCCCTGAGATAACTGCCCATGGCACTGATCACGGACATCCAGAAACTGCAGCCCGGCGGCGAGATTCGCCTGTTTGAAATTGATGGGACCGAGTACGGCGCGGATTACCTGCGTTTCCATGGTCACGCCATTCCGCACACGCGAGAGGAATTGCTTGCCTACGAAGGGTCCGAAGAGGACCTGCCGGCCAAGTCGATTATCTGGCAGGGCGAGGAGTTTGCAGCCTGGCCGGTGCAGATCGAGGGTATCTCCTCGAGCAGCGACGGCACCGCCTCTCGGCCGACTTTCGCCGCCGGCAACGTCAACGGGCGCGTCACGGCGCTGTGTCTGGCCTTCGAGGACATGCTCAAGTTCAAGCTCACGGTCCGTGAGACGCTGGCCCAGTACCTGGACGCGGCGAACTACCCTGACGGTAACGCAACTGCCGACCCAACTCAGGAAGCGCTGGAGATCTGGTACATCGACCAGAAAACCAGCGAGGACGGTGAGGCGGTGGTCTGGGAGCTGTCCTCCCCGGGCGAGATCGATAACCACGGGCTTCCCGGGCGCCAGATGACAACCTTCTGCCACTGGGCCATGACCAATGGGTATAGGGGGCCGGATTGTGGCTACACCGGCGCGGCCATGTTCGACGACGAGGACAACCCCACGGATGACCCAGCACTGGACCAGTGCAAGGGGTGCCTGTCGTCCTGCAAGCTGCGCTTCGGCGAGAACAACGAGCTCAGTTTCGGTGGATTCCCCGCCGTCAGCTTGATTTCGAGGAGCTGACCATGCGTAAGCACATCATCGCGGCCATCCAGGCGCACGCGGCGGCGGAATATCCGCGCGAGTGCTGCGGTCTGTTGTTGGCCATCGGGCGCAAGCAGAAGTATTTCCCGTGCCGGAACATCGCCAAGGAGCCGAACCAAGAGTTCCGGCTCGATCCCGAGGACTACGCTGCGGCGGAAGACCTGGGCGAAGTTATCGGCATCGTTCACTCACACCCGGACGCCACCAGCAGGCCGTCACCGCATGACCTGGCCATGTGCGAGGCCACGGCGTTGCCCTGGCACATTCTGTCGTGGCCCGAGGGCGACATGCGCACGATCACTCCAACGGGCAGCACGCCGCTGCTCAAGCGACCGTTCGTGCATGGGGCCTGGGACTGCTGGCAGGTCTGCGTTGACTGGTATCAACGTGAGTGGGGCCTTGAGTTCGAAGCATTCCAGCGCACCGATGGTTGGTGGGAGAGTGCGGAGAACACCAGCCTGTACGAGGCGAACTACGAGGCTGCCGGTTTCGTGCGTGTCGACCGCCCACAGCGCGGCGACATGATCGTTATGCAGGTTGGCCGGACGGCCCACCCGAACCACGCAGGCATATACCTTGGCAACGATCCTTCGCTACCTGGCGAGGAGTCTGGAGCGTTCGGCCCTGGTCCGTTCCTGCTGCACCACCTGTACGGGAGGCCTTCTGAAATCATCGTATACGGCGGCCCATGGCATGACCGAAGCCGGCTGATCTTGAGGCAAAAAGGCAAAAGTTCGGGGGCTGTGACCCCAAATGAATTTAAGCGTCGTTCGGTTTCATCGCCGCACACCTTCTGACTTGTGTTGCAAGAGCAGCTAAAATTGCGCTGCTATCGGGTGTGTTAGAATTTTTTGTTTGCTTCGTATAGGTGTCGGCAATAGCGTTATCAAGATATGCATATGCTTGTATCGTAAGCTTCGATACGAGCTTCGATGCGGCGGACTGAACCACATAGTTGCTATCCTGTGAATTAATTACCGAGTCACCGAGCTCCTTATATAGAGATTTCGCCTCATTGCAGTATTGTGTGCGAACTTCGAGGGTTTTCGTTTGTAAGAAGGTATTCTGCTCACGAGTGGATTTTACGTTTTCCAGGGCAATTAAGTTATCTTGTTTGAGCTTTTCCACTGACAGCATGTGCTCTTGCTTCGTGTTTTCTAAGTCCGTATTGGACTTGTTGTTTGAATAGGTGGAGTAGCCGGTAGCTAGGGAAGTGGCGACTACAGATACGATTGCGACCCAGTTGGAACTGCTCATTTCTATTCTGCATCCATGGATTAAAAAAGGGGCGAATTTTAGCGAATGGCTATGCTGAGCGCACCTGTCAAGACCGATTCTTTGCATGTCGAATTCTTGTTGCCGAGTCTCAGTGCTACAGTTCCGCCAAACCAAAGAGGGAACGACATGCGGATTTTGATAGCGGCTGTGGCGGTGGCGATGCTGGCGGGGTGCGCCTCATCGGCGATCTCAGTGCGGGATGCGAAGCCGGTACCGTCCGATGAGGTCTATGCCTTCCAGACTAAACCGTCTGGCGAGAGCGGAAAAATCACCGTGGTACGCGACTCGGGCGCTGTCGGCTCTGGCTGCGACATTGTTGTTTATGTCGACGGCCGCATGGCTGCAAAAATCGGTACTGGTCAGCGGGCTACATTCTACCTTCCGCCGGGATCGCCCAATCTGGGCGCCGGTCTAGCAGGCTCTGGCTTGTGCGCAGGCGCTGCAATTCGAACCATCGCAGCGACGGTTCAGCCTGGCAAGGAAAGCCTGTACCGCATCAGCGGCGACATGGCCGGGTTCTACATTGGGCCCTATGTCGATTACAACTGAACCAAGAAAGCCATGAAGCCGCCTCCGGGCGGTTTTTTATTGTCCGGAGAAAGTGATGCAGGCATCAGCGATCAACTATCAACCCATGACAACGATTCGTCTGCACGGGCAGTTACGTCAGTTCGGGAAGTCGTTCAGGCTCGCGGTGAAATCGCCGGCGGAGGCGATCAAAGCACTATGCGTGCAGATCCCTGGGTTCGAGCGGTTTCTTTCGAATGCCAAGTCTCGAGGCCTTGAATTCGCGGTGTTTCGCGATAAGCGCAATATCGGGGAGAAGGAGCTGAGCTACAACGGTTCCGGAGACATCCGCATTGCGCCCGTGGTCGTAGGCAGCAAGCGCGGCGGCATCCTTCAAACCATCGTCGGTGCGATCTTGATTGTTGTGGGTGTTATTTTCTCTGCAACGCCTTTCGGTACTCCGCTCATAGGAGCGGGCATTGGTCTTGTCGCCGGCGGTGTTATCCAGATGCTGAGCCCTCAAGCCAGCGGACTTAAAACGAGTGCCGCCCCCGAGAACACCCCCGGCTACGCCTTCGGCAGCGCCAAGAACACAACGGCCTCCGGCAATCCTGTCTCGCTTTGCGCTGGCCGCCGGCGATGGGGTGGCGCAATTATTAGCGCTGCCATCTATGCCGAAGATCAGTTGTAGTCTATATTCTGACGCTCTGAATAGCGCTAAGAAATGGAGTTTTATGGCGACGTTAGGTGTGGTAATTAAACTTGATGACGAAAAAAATCTTTCAAAAGTTTTTGAAGGGTTTGGTTTTCAGTATTTTGATGAGGAGTTTCTAGAGCACCATCCCTCTAAGTTTAAGTACGTTGCTTTTGTTGTTGGTAATTCGATTCGAGCAGTTGCAAAAATCGATGAGATTACAATTAGCACTGAAGATCCGAGCTTTGCAGGGTTTCGATTTTCTGAAATTGTTAAGAAGAGCTACATCAGCACAGTCCCAGTGCCAGGGACTAAGTGGCTTAACGAATATAACAAGCAAGATTTAGAAGATCTTTTTAATGGGCGGGATAACGTTTTAGCTCGGCCGGAGCCTCTTAAAGAATCAATAGATATGAAAGCTGTTATTTCTCAGCTGGCGGATGCGTATGGTGTTGCGACACGAAATATACAGATAACAATAACTGGTTGAATCTTTCAAATAAAACCGCCCCCGGGCGGTTTTTTTACGTCTGGAGAAAAGCATGGGCGCAGCACGCAAGATCGATGTCTATGGCGCCAAGGGCGGTTCCGAGAAGCCTAAAACCCCAACCGAGGCACCAGACAGCCTGCGCTCCGTCGCAATTGCGAAAATGCTTATTGCTGTGGGTGAGGGCGAGTTTGATGGTGCTCCTACCGCCAAGGACATCTTTCTCGACAACACACCGCTGCAAGACCCGCAGGGGAACATGAACTTCCCGAACGTGAAGTGGGAGTGGCGCAGCGGGGCTGTGGACCAGTCCTATATCCAGGGCATCCCATCGGTCGAGAACGAAACAACCATCAGCACCGAGCTGCGCAGCGGCACGCGGTGGGTTCGAGCGATCACCAATACCCAGCTCTCAGCTGTACGTGTGCGCTTTGCCTGGCCTGCGCTCCAATCGGTGGATTCCGGCGGCAACATCAACGGTTACACGATCGGGTATAAGATCGAGTTGGCAACGGATGGTGGAACTTACCAGGAGGTTTTGAACGAGGCAGTATCCGGCAAGACCACCAGCTTGTACGAGCGAACCCGGCGAATCAATCTGCCGCGCGCGACAACCGGGTGGCTGTTGCGCATCACTCGACTGACTGCAAACCAGAACAACAATAAAATCTCCGACACCATGCAGATTGCCGGCTTCACTGAGGTGATCGACGCCAAGATCCGGTATCCGAACACCGCGCTGCTTTACATCGAGTTTTCTGCGGAACAGTTCCGCAGCATCCCAGCAGTGACGATCGAGTGCGATGGTCGGAAATGGCAGGTGCCGAGCAACTACGACACCAGGTCGCGCACCTACACGGGCGTCTGGGACGGAACGTTCAAAGAGGCCTGGACCGACAACCCTATTTGGCACACTTACGGCATAACCACGAGCGACCGTTTCGGCCTTGGCCGTCGTATCAAGCCGTGGATGGTGGACAAGTGGGAGCTCTACCGCATCTCGCAGTACTGCGATCAGCTGATTCCGGACGGCAAGGGCGGCATGGAGCCGCGTTTCCTCTGCAACTTGAACCTGCAGAGCAAGGCTGACGCCTGGTCGCTACTGCGCGATATCTCGGCGATTTACCGCGGCATGACCTACTGGGCCCAAGGCCAGGTATTCACGTTATCGGACATGCCGCGTGCCACTGACTTCGACTTCGCCTACACCCGGGCGAACGTGATCGATGGCAAGTTCACTTACTCCAGCGCATCGGAACGTACCCGTTACAGTCGCGCGCTGGTCAGCTATGACAACCCGCTGAACAACTTCGACACCGACGTAACGGCTGTGACCGATCCGAAGCTGCAGCGGCGCTACGGCGACAACCCGCTGGAGATCAGTGCCATCGGCTGCACCCGCGAATCCGAGGCTCAGCGCCGGGGCAAGTGGGCGCTGCTCACGAACTCCAAGGATCGGGCCGTCACTTTCAAGGTCGGCCTCGACGGGCGCATCCCGCTGCCTGGCTACGTAATCCCGATCGCCGACGAACTCCTGGCCGGTCGGCCGGTTGGCGGGCGTATCTCGGCGGTGAACGGGAAGGTCATCACCCTGGACCGTGACACCCAGGCAAAGCCAGGCGACCGCCTTATCCTCAACCTGCCCGACGGCAAGTGCGAGGGCCGCACCGTGCAGCTGGTAAGTGGCCGACAGATCACTGTGACCGTTGCCTACTCCGTTGCGCCTGAGCGAGAGCTGGTGTGGGCGCTGGATGCCGACGACCTGGCCATTCCGCTTTATCGCGTGGTCAGCGTGGCGCGGCCGGAGCCTGGCGTGTTTGAAATCTCCGCGGTGCAGTACGACCCGAGCAAGTTCGATCACATCGACACCGGCGCCCGGCTGGAGGAGCGCCCAATCAGCGTTGTGCCAATTACCGTGGTACCGGCGCCGGCGAGCGTCGACATCACGTCGAACTACTCCGTTGACCAAGGTCTGGCCATCAGTACCATGAACATCTCGTGGCCCGCTGTGGCTGGCGCGGTTGCGTATGACGTGGAGTGGCGCAAGGACAGCGGCAACTGGATCAAGCTGCAGCGCACGGGCGCAACAAGCGTGGACGTCACCGGAATTTACTCGGGCGCCTACCTGGCCCGGGTGCGTTCGGTGAGCGCCTTCGAGATCTCGTCGATCTGGAAGAGCTCCAACCTGACCAACCTGGAAGGGAAGGTTGGCTTGCCGCCAGCGGTGTCGTTCCTGACCACCACCAGCGAACTGTTCGGCATCGGTATTCGCTGGGGTTTCCCTGCTGGCGCCGAGGACACCCAGCGCACCGAGCTGTGGTATGGCCAGGCCAATGACTTGTCGGTGGCAACCAAGCTGGCGGACCTGGCGCACCCTCAGGCGGATTACAGCATGCAGGCGCTCCAGGCCGGCGCGCAGTTCTTCTTCTGGGCCCGCCTGGTGGATAGGACCGGCAACATCGGCCCGTTCTATCCGGTCGGTAATGGCGTGATGGGCCAGGCCAGCGCAGATGCGGCGCCGGTGCTGGAGTTGATCGCCGGACAGGTCGGCCGCACGGAGCTTGGCCAGGACATCGTCGACGAAATTGACAAGATTCCAGGGCTGCAGGCGCAGATTGATGCGCTCGATGGGCTGTCGGCCTACGACCCAGAGTCGGTTTACCTCGAGGGCGACTTGGTGGTGGTCGGAAAGCGGATCTACCAAGCCACGCAGTTGGTGCCGGTGGATACCTCGCCGCCGAACGCCGCGTACTGGGTGGACGTTGGTCAGGTGCTGGTCACCGCCAACGGACTGGCGCGCCAGGTAGAGCTCAACACCACCAGCATCACTGAGTTGGACGGTGTGGTCACTGCCCAGGCGTCGAGCCTTCAGTCCTTGCAGTCAGCCTATCGGGATGACACCGGCGAGGGCGACCTGGCGGATGCGCTCCAGGGGTACAACGCCTCGGCGAGTTTCGCGCAGGAAGTGAAGACGCGCGCCTCGCAGAACTCGGCCATGGTGCAGCGGCAGACGGAGCTCACCGCTTCGGTGGCTGAAGTTAGCGGCTCGGTGACCGAACTCGAAAGCGTCGTGGTCAGCGATCGCGAGGCGACTGCGCAGGCTATTCAGCAGGTTGGCGTCGCCATCGGGGAAAACACGGCTGAAATCCAAACGGTAAGCCAGGCACAGGCCGATACAGACGGCAAGCTGTCCACCATGTGGTCCGTGAAGATGCAGCTCAATCAAAACGGGCAGTACGTGTATGCAGGTGTCGGTCTCGGAATCGAGAACGTTGAAGGTGTTCTGCAAAGCCAGTTTCTGGTCAGCGCTGATCGTTTCGCAATCGTCAACACCATTGCTGGCGGCGCCGTCAGCGTTCCTTTCGCCGTACAGGGTGGCCAAGTGTTCATGAACTCGGCCTTCATTCAGGACGGTAGCATCACCATGCTCAAGATCGGGCAGGCGCTGCAATCTGACAACTACGTCGCCGGGGTTCAGGGGTGGCGCCTCGATAAGGCAGGCAACCTTGAGTTCAACGGACCTGCACCTGGTGGTGGGCGCCTGACCATGACCAACCGCGCAATTAAGGTCTACGACGAGAGCGGCGTTAAACGCGTGCAGCTTGGAGATTTAACAGCATGATAGGGGGGCTCAGGATATGGGGCGCTACAGGCGTTCTGGAGTTAGATGAAAACACGTTTACTGTTGGGGTTACCTATTCAGCAGTGATTGGTACGTCAGGACGAAGTACGTTTATCTCTATCCCTGGAGTTGACCCATCTACCCATTCTGCTGTCTGCGTGCCTATATCCGACTACACCACAGACGCGCAGAGCCCTTACGCTATTCAGTTCACACCAGTAGTTGGTTCTGGAGGGGTAACTATATATTTTGGGTGCCCATCAAGATCGACTGGTCCTATAGGATTAACCCCTCAAAGGCTGTTAGTCATGAGGTACAGATAATGGCTTTTGGATTAACTTATGTGAATAGCGGTAATGTAGTAACTTTGGATTCTGAGTTTTCTAGATTGGTTGTAATTGCTCGCGGCACATGGAGCGGAAACGGATCCGGGGTCGGTGTGTCTTTCCCTGCCGTTGTAACAACTGCCGAACCGCCATTGGTGTTTGTAAGGCCTAACCAATCGAATACATTTTGCTTTTGCAAAGTCTATGGCTCAGCCGGCGCCTGGTCTGGTTTTTCCTTCTCTGGCGTTTCGGGGCAGGGAACATCAGGCTCATGGTTTTCCGCTGCTTTTAAGTCGCAAGAAACGGCTAAGTTCGGATTAAGGCTTTGGGACGGATCTTCCAAGTTGCTTTTCGACAATGGAACCCCGGCTGCCCAGTTTACGAGAACCATATCCGGATGGAGCTACCTCGGAGCTGAGCAGACAAGTCAGGGCGTGTACAGGTTGAGCTGGACCGCATATTCCCCTTTAAATACTGGCGACTATATGCTGTTGAACAACATTGCAATGGATGTTGCGGGCGGTACCTCAAGGCAAGGAAACATGTATGCAGTCTGGGATTATGGCAATAACCGATTGGTTATTCAGGTTATCGGTGTTGATATACAAACAACTTTATATACGCCAGTTGTCTGGGCCAAACCAATTTCCTAGAGGTATCACATGACCTGGTACAAAACAGGAACTGTCGCTGTTACGCAGGGCAGTAATGCTGTGATCGGCACCGGCACATCGTTCATTGCGAACTCACGCGTCGGTGACGCCTTCCGTGGTCCTGACGGTGAATGGTACGAAGTCACCAACATTGCCAGCGACACGGCATTGTCGATCGCACCGAATTACCAGGGCTCCGCAGTGACTTCGGGTGGCTACTCGCTCGCACCTATGCAGGGCTACGTGAAAGACTCCGCTGACGCCCTGCGCGCAGCCACCCAGATGATCGCCAGCGGCGTTGCTGACATGCAGGACCAGGTGGCGACCGCAACCGAGGCTGCTGAGTCTGCTGCGCTGTCTAAGGCGGGTGCTACTGAACAGGCAGGTATTGCCACCGCTGCTGCTTCTTTGTCCACAGATAACAGAGACGCTGCACAGCTGGCTGCTCAGCAAAGCGCCTCTTCTGCTCAAGCATCAGGTGCAGCCGCAGATCGGTCAGAAACTGCTCGGGATTCGATTGTTCAATCGGAGCAGGCGGCCGCGGCTTCAGCAGCTGCAGCGGCTGATTCCGCTGCCCACGCCGAGGAGGTAACCATAGGCAAGGCTGCAAGCGGGGACAACAACGACATTACGTCGCTGCAGGTCTTAAGCGCCAGCGGGTTTGACAAGATTAGACAGGGCTTGTCCCCAATGGTTGGTGCTACTGCAACTGCTGCGGGAGTAAAGGGGCTTGCGCCTGCACCAGGTATTGCCGATCGCGATAAATTCCTCAAGGGTGATGGGAGTTACGGCGACGCCGGCGGCGGTTTGCCGGTTGGTGCGATGACCCAGTGGAAGTTCAACCGAGCGACTATTCCTGGTGGGCAGCTTCCTCTGGACGGCCAGCGAGTCACCAACGGCCGTGCGCTTTATCCGGAGTTGTGGGCGCTGCTCCAGCCATTCTGTGTATCCGATGCAGTTTGGCTAGCGGCCCCGTATACCAGCCGAGGATTGCCATCTAGCGGTGATGGTTCGACGGACTTTCGCCTCCCGGACGATAACGGCAAGCATCCAGACGGCAATACTATTTCTGCGATGGTTTTCCGTGGTGACGGCAAGAATTCTGCAGGCGCACCGGGGCTGCATCAGGCTGACCAAATTCAAGGCATGAAGTTTAAAACTGCTCAGGCATCTTCAACTTCTGGTTCCTTCGGTCCCTATACTGCGGACACGGCAACTACCGCAGGCCTTGGAACGAATGCGGGTATTGCTACACTTTATAGTGTTCACACTGGCGCCCCAGTAAATGACGGTATCAACGGTACGCCGCGTGTAGGTAGCGAGACCCGCCCGGCTAGCACTACGGGAATATGGTGCATCGTTGCCGCAAAGACCGCAGTAAACCAAGGAACTGTTGACGTAACTGTTTTATCTAATACCGTTAATCAACAAGGGGTTACTCTTGGACAAAATACTGCTGCAATTTCTGACCTTCAGTCTAAGCAAGTTGTAACCAAAAAATGGACGAGTGCCGATCTTGCTTGGACAAACGGCGGAACTCTGAACCTTACGCATACGCTAGGGAGCCTCTGGTCATTTGCAGTTATCAAACTCAAATATAAACAGGCTATTAATGGAATGGCGGTCGGTGAGCTTTCGCAAATTTCTTCAATCCTGACGACTGTATCTGGCTCGGGTAACTTTGGGGCGGAAATAAGGAGGCCGACAACTACAGCCGCAACTTTGCAAATTGCAAGTAACGGTATGTTTTCAGCCTCTGCATCGGGGGCAGCTACTACCGTAACCCCCGCTCAGGTAGATATTGTTGTGGAGCTATACGCATGATTGAAGAAACGGTTAAATTTATTGAGGAGCTTCAAGGTTCTGAGCTTTTCCATTATGTAAACGCCAATGGTGTATATCTTGGTGGGTGGAATGGGGACCCGCCCTTTGGGTCTATAAAGGCTCCAGCGCCGGAATGGGCGGATCAGGTTTGGAGCTTTGATACCTTGACCTGGTCGGAAAGCCCCTCCCAGCTCATCGCCACCGAGAACGCCTGGCGGGAGGAGCAAATGCCCCTCGCGCAGCAAACCGTGACCGCCCTCACCTATGGAGAGGAGGGTATTTCTGGAACCGTTTCTGGGTGGCAGAAATACTGGCTGGCCCTGCGCAAGTGGACCGCCGATAACCCTGAATTCCCTGACAGCGGCAAGCGTCCTGTCGCGCCGACCTGACGCTACCGAACACCAGAACCCGCTAAGAGCGGGTATTTTTTTGCCCGGAGATAACCATGCCGATTACCGAGCAGCAGTTGCTGCAGATCCTCCCGAACGCCGGCCGCCAAGCCGGCGTTTTTGTTCCTGTGCTGAATGCTGCCATGGGCAAGTACGGGATC
Organism: Pseudomonas sp. NFX5; assembly: GCF_049132125.1. Lineage (NCBI taxonomy): Bacteria > Pseudomonadati > Pseudomonadota > Gammaproteobacteria > Pseudomonadales > Pseudomonadaceae > Pseudomonas > Pseudomonas sp. NFX5. The sequence continues at coordinate 646,631 of NZ_JAFMZG010000044.1, read as the reverse complement.
GTGACCAAACTGCGTATCGCCGCATTCATCGCCCAGGTCGGGCACGAGTCGGGCCAACTTCGCTACGTGCGCGAGATATGGGGCCCCACGGCGCAGCAGGCCGGCTACGAGGGTCGTGCCGACCTGGGCAACACCGTGCCGGGCGATGGCTCCAAGTACAGAGGACGGGGCCTTATTCAGATCACTGGACGGGCGAACCATGCCGCGTGCGGGGAAGCGTTGGGCGTAGACCTCATCAGCAACCCTGAACTGTTGGAGCAGCCGCAGTACGCCGCGATGTCGGCGGCCTGGTTCTGGTCGACCAAGGGCCTGAACACGCTTGCGGACCAGGGCGACTTCGTGAAGATCACCCGTCGCATCAATGGCGGGCTCAACGGCCTTGAGGATCGCCAGCAGTTGTGGGAGCGGGCGAAGAAGGTGTTGGCGTGACGCCGGTGCAGAAGCTGGTCGGGCTGGTGGTGTTGATCGTGGTGCTGATGGCCGGCGCCGCGGGCGTCACCTGGCAGGTTCAGGACTGGCGGATGGGCAAGAAGCTCGCTGAGCAGGCCAGCCTGCACAAGGATGACCTAGCCACGATCTCGAATGCCGCCGCCAACCAGGTCCGCACCGAGCAGGACAAGCGCCTGGCTACCGAACAGGCCCTGGCCACCTCCGACCAACAACACACCAAGGAGATATCCGATGCACAGCGCAACCAGGCTCGCCTGCGCGATCGCCTTGCCACTTCTGATCTGCGGCTGTCAGTCCTTCTCGACGCAACGGACCCAGCCAGTGGCTGCAACGTGCCTTCCGCCCCCGGCGCCGTCGGCGTGGTTCATGCAGTCCGTCGAGCCCAACTTGACCCAGCGCATGCTCAACGAATTCTCGCCATCACCAGCGATGGAGACCGAGGATTGATCGCGCTGCGTGCTTGTCAGGCATATGTGCGCGTTGTATCAGGCAGCAGGTTGAGAGGAGGTCAGGCTAGTGAACCGCCGATGCCAGAGGCGCCTGAGCAGCATTAAATTTGGAAATCTCATGAACCCAAAACCGGCGATATTTAGTCTGGTCGGGTGGTATTGGTGCTTGCATGGACCATGAAGCGTCCCCACGTAAAGCGGCGCGGTAGGCCTGCCATTCCTTTGCTTCCGCCATGTCACTAGCGCTTTCTTTGTCGTCAAACCAACCCAATATGTAGACCTCGCCCTGATCTCTCCCGTGTTCAACAAGCAGATAGATGTCTTTCATAACGTGGATCCGTAGCAACGTGCTTCCCCGACGCGGGGCACTTATCGAATCTATCGGCGAAGTCCTGAATATATTTAGGGGGCATGTGTACTTGTACATTTCCGGGCGCGTAGGGCATCCAAGCCACCCGCAGGTGTCTTCATCAAGGTTCATGACGGGAAACCCGAATGCTGTATGCGCATGCAGTAATTGAGCTTTTGACGTGACGCCGATTTGAGGCGATGAGCTATAGGATTTACTCCGGCGCCATGAGCACTGCCAGGGTAAGTTTTATGAACTCTTCGTTCTCGTCGATGGTGTGCAGAGCGCCCCGGATATTCTCGGCTACATCTGCGGAGCCGCGCTGCTCGACCCAATTCGACAACTCCATGATGGAGGCTTCCAGGGCCAGCTGGTTTTCGTAGAGTTTGGAGAGTAGGGACGGGAGTAGGTCTGTATTCGGCATGTCTATTCCTCCTTGAAGTGAACAGCTTAGCGGGGGGCTTAATCTGGGGGATTTGATTTAGTCGGCAGGACGCAGCGAGGGGGGGTATGCAGTTTCGGCATGGGATAAAATTTTCCCGTTGGGACCAGTCTTGGGACCAACGGGTGCATTTCGGTGTGCTATTGCTGATTACTTATGACGACTTGGCCCAGCAAACACTGATCAACAGTAATCATCAGAATGCGTTTCATACCGCATGGTGATGTTAGCTGTGGAGATCAATTACTTTACCTATCAATGGGTTGCGAGCGTGGCGGCAGGAGCCTTCAGGCATGCATCAACAGCGACATCAAGGCGCGAAACCCGGTCGCTGAGCAAAAAATGGGGGATGTGTGTTGGAATTTGGCGCGCATTGTCGCATATGTCAGGCGACAGTTGTATGGCGGCCGACGACGGATGTTCAGCGTTTTGAATGTGGCAAGCCGTTCTCGACGAGGCCGCGCTCAGTAAGTTGTTGCGATTGCCTGTGCGAGCTGCATATCGGTCATGGGGCGCGTGTGAGGGGCCGAGCGGTAGTGTAGAGATGCCTGCTCAAACTGAGCGCCGCGAATTTCGCCCTCGGAGCCAATGAATGCAAGGGCATCATCCTTCGCTTTTTTCATTACTGAGGGCGAGTAGACCGTGAATGCCGTGGTCCCGCCGAGGACAATGGTCGGGAACAGGGTGGTGGCGCTCAGCGCTCTCTCGACCGGGTTCTCCACATACCATGCCATAGCGTTGGTGCTGATCGATGCCATGAGGGCGATTGCCAGCGTCTTCCAGGAATTCATTCTTCGATGCTTCCATTGCGGTCGAAGGACGCACGGTAACAGAGTCGGCTGAGCGCCAGAAACCCGGCCCGTCAGCAATTAAACACAGGCGCATAACGCTCTTCGCGTTTCTTGAAATGAATCGGGGCCATAGGGACTTTTTCACCGTTGACGAATATGTCCGGAAAGGTGAGCGTGAAATCATCCATGTCGCCTTGGCCCAATGCTGTCCCTTTGAACTCGCTGTGGAATGTTTTCCTGGGGTCGAAACCGGTTTTGAGTTGTTCAATGGTGACAGGATAGCTTTGCCCATTCGCCAGGGTGACCGTGACAACGGGCGACGCTGCACTGACCCAAAGCGCCGGGTCGGCCTGTTTGACGGCTGCTGTGCTATTGGATGGGTAGAGCCGTCCGAACAGGCGCAGTTCAGCCGCGGTTGAGCGCTGGTTACCCGGCCAGCTGGATGTGCCGGGTGGCGCCACATAGACCAGCACATGAACCCAGTTGAGTTCTTCTGCCAGTGGGGCATAGCTCATCGCCGCTTTCGGGCCGGGGCAGGTGCGCGAAAGCAGGGCGTTGCTGCCCACCGTCGACTCCGGATGCAGATAGGGCCCCGTGCTGCATCCTGCGAGCAGAAGCAGTAGCGGATACAGGATGTATTTCTTCATAGGGGCAACTCCATTTGCTGTTTGGGTTCGGCGCACAGTGTCGCTTATATCATGCGGCAGATGCGTGGGGGGCCAAGATGGGCTTCGCCAGCGTCTCCGGCATCGCCAGCCATAACAGCGCCAACGCGACGCCCGCCACCCCGGCCAGGGTGAGGAAGGCCGCATTGTAGCCCGCCTGCTGCACCACAAAACCGGCCAGGCTGCTGCTCAAGGCCGCGCCCAGCCCAAATACGGTGGACAGCGCCCCCAGGCTGACGTTGAAACGCCCGGTGCCCTGGGTCAGGTCCTTGACGATCACCGGGAACAGCGCACCGAAGATCCCTGCGCCGATACCGTCGAGCATCTGCACGGCCACCAGCCAGTAGGGATCGCTGGACAGGGTATAGAGCACGCCACGCAGCGGCAGGATCATGAAGCCGAACAGCAACAGCGGCTTGCGCCCCCACACGTCGGCCTTGCTGCCCACCAGCCAGGCCATCGGCACCATCACCAATTGTGCGGCGACAATACAGGCCGAGGTCAGCGGCGTGGCCATCTGCAGGTTGATCTGCGAGAGCTTCTGGCTGACCAGTGGCAGCATCGCCGCATTGGCCAGGTGGAAGAGGGCGCAGCAGACGGCAAACAGCAATAACGGCCGGTTGGCCAGCAAGACCGCAATGCCGGACGGCTGCTCATGGTCGCTGTGGTGGGCAGGGTCGAAGCCCCGGGCCACCTCATGGTCGATCGCCTTGGCGGAGACGCAACTGACCGCGACGACGCTGGCCACCGCCATAAAGGCCATCAGGTAGAACACCACCACGGGTCCGAACAGGTACGCCAGGCCACCGGCCAACAGCGCCGCCACAGCGTTGCCGGCATGGTTGAAGGTTTCGTTGCGCCCGGTGCGCCGGGTGAACGCACGTGGCCCGGTAATGCCCAGGGAAATCGCGGAAATCGCCGGCGCGAACACCGAGGCGGCGATGGCACTGGCCGCCTGGGTCAAGGCAACCAGGCTGAATGAACTGACGAAGGGCAGCAACAGGCAACTGCCGGTCACCAGCAGGGCGGCAACGGCAATCACCGCGCGTTTGCTGCGCGTGCGGTCGATCAGGGCACCCGCCGGGCCCTGGGTGATCAGCGCGGCGATACCTGCCAGGGTCATGACTACGCCGATACTGGCCGGATCCCATTTGTGCACCGCCAGCAAGTAGATGGCCAGGTATGGACCGAGGCCGTCGCGCACATCCGCCAGGAAAAAATTCAGGCTGTCCAGGGACAGGGTATTACGCAGGTCGGCGTGTGTGGCCATGATCAGGACTTCGCAGGGGGCGTTCAAAGGCTGAACACTCATTGCGCTAGTGACCTGCGCGCAGTTCATTTAGTTTCGCCTGCTGCTGGGGTTTTAATCTGCGGGCTTGTGGCTTATTTTCTTTGCCTCGCCGTATGACTTATCTGGAGACGCAATGGACATGCCCTCAGCTCAACAGGCGATTGCCTGCAACAAGGACGCCTGGGATCAATCCGCCGACCTGCACAAAACCACCGAGACCTGGAGCGCCCTGCTTAACGGGGTCCGCGACCCTGGGTTTTCGTGCCTGGACCCCACCCTTACCGGGCTGTTGCAAGACATCGGCGTTGCCGGCAAAGAGGTGGTGCAGGTGTGCTGCAATAACGGCCGCGAAAGCCTGTCGCTGTTTGGCCTGGGCGCGCGTTTGGTGGTCGGTGTGGATCAATCCCGGGCGTTCCTGCAGCAGGCCCGTGAGCTTGCCGACGTTTCGCCCCACAACCCGGAATTCATCGAAAGCGATATCCACCAGTTGCCATCCCGCTTGCACGAGCGCTTCGACATTGCCTTGGTGACCATCGGCGTGCTGGGCTGGATGCCGGATGTGGCGCTGTTCATGCGCCATGTTGCGAGGACCTTGAAACCCGGTGGCACGCTGGTGATGTATGAAACCCACCCGTTTCTGGAAATGTTCGACCCGCGCGCGCCAGACCCACTGTTGCCGGCCAGTTCGTACTTCCAGCGTGAGCCTTTTGTGCTGCAGGAGTCGATTGTCTATGAGGGGCAGGGCGAAGTGGCGGGGCCGACCTCCTATTGGTATGTGCACACCCTGGGGGATGTGGTGAGCGCGGCGATTGCTGCGCAATTGCAGATCGACCATCTGCAGGAATATGCCCACTCCAATCGCGAAGAACTTTACGACCAGTACGAGCACCAGCCTGCCCAGTTGCCCCTGTGCTTCACGCTGGCCGCCACCAAGCGTCCCGCCTGAGCCGATTCGCACCAGGCAAAAAAAAGCCCGCGAACTGGCGGGCCAAGGGATTTACTGGAGTAGGTAGGCTTTACCCTATAGGGCTGAAAGTGAAGGCTTTGTGAAAATGCTGTCGCGCGTTCGGATGGCGTACAGCATCAAGCGCGGTGCACGAAAGTGCGCATGGTTTGGCCTGGGCCGGTACTGAACACGATGGGCCTGGGCATACCTTCATCCGCCGCAATGAACACAAATGAATCCCCCTCGAGGCGATAACTGGCGGGCAGGTGCTTACCGGCGTCATCGCCCAGGGCGTCCACCCAGGTAATGCTTTTGGGAACCGTGCTGCTGTCGAGGAAAAACCGACCCGCCAACAACACCTCGCCACTGACGGTCTTCACTTCGAAGCGGTCGCCGCTGATAGTGGTTAAAGCACCCGGAGCGCTGTGGGCATCGATGGGATTGAGTACGCCACTGTCTTCGAGTGAGATTTGCTCCCAGGCGCCTTGAAGGGCTTGAATATCTGGGTCTGAAATGGATGACATACAAATTCCTTTTTGCTGCAGGAGTAATTGCCGGACGTTGCCGGCGGTGCTGCCTTTTACCATCTTTCGCCGTTCGATGATCGGTGGTTGCCGGGCCCCAAGGCCAGCCCGTCGAGGCGTCTGCAAGGCACATTCGGTAGACAGGTTTTCACAATTCTTGATTAACTTTTGGTTACAAACTGTGGCTAAATAACTGCCACGGACCACGTATCGGGACATTACTCAGCCGTTCGTGCCAATTGTGTGAATTGTGATTTCAGATGCTGCTATCCATCCTCAGCCGTTGTGGGCGCGCAGGAGCAGCCTGTTTTCTTCTGACATGTGACGAAATCCCTTGAAACTCATCATTGTTGTTCTCTACGTTGCCTCCATTGCGTATGTACACCTGCGTGGTCGGGTGCGGCATAAGCTGGGCCGCCAACTCAGTGATCATTCGACCTTCCTGGCCCCGATCAACTGCTTGCTGTACCTGTGCTCCAGGTTACCCGGCCGTCCCTACCTGTCACCCAGTGACTTTCCTGACTTGAGCCCCCTTGAGGCGCATTGGAAGGAGATTCGCGAGGAGGGCCTGAACCTCATGCACATGGGTGAAATCAAGCGCTCGGACCAGTACAACGATGTAGGTTTCAACTCGTTCTTCAAGTCTGGCTGGAAGCGCTTTTACCTGAAATGGTACGGCGAAAGCCATCCTTCGGCGATGAAGCTGTGCCCGCGTACCACCGAGCTGTTACAGGGCATCGGCTCGATCAAGGCGGCAATGTTCGCCGAGTTGCCACCGGGCTCCAAGCTGGTGCGCCACCGTGACCCCTACGCCGGTTCGTACCGTTATCACTTGGGTCTGGTGACCCCGAATGATCCGGGCTGCTATATCAATGTGGACGGCGAGAACTATTACTGGCGTGACGGTGAGGCAGTGATGTTTGACGAGACCTACATCCACTACGCCGAAAACACCACGCAGCAGAACCGCATCATCCTGTTTTGCGATATCGAGCGGCCGATGAAATATCGCTGGGCTGCCACGTTCAACCGTTGGTTCAGTCGTAACGTCATGGCCGCTGCAGGCTCGCCCAACGATGCAGGCGACAAGACCGGCGGGCTCAATCGCGCATTTAACCGGCTGTACAAGATTCGCTTGCGTGGCAAAGAGCTGAAAAAACGCAACCGCACACGTTACTACCTGGAAAAATGGGCGATCTTCGCGGCCCTGGCACTCATCTTCATACTGATTTGAAGTCGATTCGGGCGTTAGTCACTCCGGTGGCTTTGCGCCCAACTTTTCCCACATTTTTTTACTGATCTTCTGCCGATTGGCGTAGCCGGCCCAAGGATCAACCTTCAGCTCCTGCAAGCGTTGGTGCAGGTTGGCCACCGTCCATTGCTGAGCGCCGCGCAATCCCTTCAATTCCTCGCGACTGACCGGCACCGACACCGGCAGCCCAGGGCGTGCGCGCACCGAATAAGCCGCCACGGTGCTCGCGCCTCGTGCATTGCGCAGGTAATCGATAAAGATCTTGCCTACACGGTTTTTCGGCCCGGAGGTGGCGGTGAAGCGCTCGGGCAGTTGCTCGGTCATGAAATGGGCAATGGCCTTGGCAAAGGCCTTTACGCTGTCCCAGCCATCCCGCCGCGCCAACGGTATGACCAGGTGCAAGCCTTTGCCGCCGCTGGTCTTGACGAAGGCTTCCAACCCCAGCTCGTCGAGTACCGACAAGGTGAGCTGAGCGGCTTCCAGCATGGTTTTCCAGGGCAGCGCCGGGTCCGGGTCAAGGTCCAGCACAAACAGGTCCGGGGTTTCGATCTTGTCCGAGGTGGCGCCCCAGGTATGCAGTTCGAGGGTGCCCATTTGCACGGCCCCAATCAGCGCTTTTGTCGTGTCGATCTCCATCAGGCGCGCATGGCCTGGGTCCAGTGCCGGGTCCAGTTGCTTGATGTTCGGAATCGCCAGGCGCTCCGCGTGCTTCTGGAAGAACTGCTCGCCCTCGATGCCTTCCGGAGCCCTGAGCAGGGACACGGGGCGATGGCGCAGGAAGGGCAGGATCCATTCGCTGATGCCTTCGTAGAACTGCGCCAATTGCTGTTTCTGCGTGCCGCTTTGCGGGTCGATGACGCGGTCGGGGTGAGTGATCGTCACCCCGCTGGCTTTGCGGGCCGCCGGTGCTTTCAGGGTTTTGGCCGCGCGGGGCTGCTCCCGGATGACCTGCGCGGCGGGTTTGTCCGTGCGCAACCCCACAAACGCTGCCTGGCGTACCACGCCCTCTCGGGTCCATTGGGCAAACTGCACCTCGCCCACCAGTGTCGGCTCCACCCAATGTACGCCGCGCGCCTGGGCGCCGGTAAGCGGTTTTGCCAGGGGCGACGCGGTGCGTTCCAAAGGCTTGAGCCGGGCATGGATATTTTTCAGTGAGGCCTGGTCGAACCCGGTGCCCACGCGCCCGGCATAGACCAGTGCGCCATCGGCATGGACGGCCAGCAGCAGCGCACCAAAACCGCTGCGTGAGCCCTGGGGGAGGGTGTAGCCGACGATCACGAACTCCTGGCGCAGGCGGCATTTGAGCTTGATCCAATCGGTACTTCGACTGGAGACGTAGGGACTGCCCTTACGTTTGCCGATCACGCCTTCCAAGGCCAGCTCGCATGCGCTTTCGACAATATCGCGCTGGTTGGCGGCAAACGCCTCGGAGAAACGCAGCAATTTGCTGCGGCTGCCGGACAAGGCGTCTTTGAGCGCGGCGCGACGCTCCTCCAGTGGCGCCTGGCGCTGATCGCTGCCGTTTAAAAACGGCGCGTCGAACAGGTAGTAGACGATGTCCAGGCTGCGGCCGAGCTCAAAGGCATTTTGCAGCGCCTGGAAGTCCGGCAGGCCGTCGTCATTGAGGCTGACCACCTCGCCATCGAGCCAGCTGTCCTTGAGCTTCAGGGCCTGCAGGGCCTTGACCTGGCGTGGCAGGCGCTCGGTCCAGTCGTGGCCATTGCGGGTAAACAGGCGTACCTCGCCGTCGCGGATGCGGGCGAGCATGCGGTAACCATCGAACTTGATCTCGTAGTGCCAGTCGCCTTCGGGCGCACGGTCCACCAGGGTCGCCAGTTGCGGGGCGAACTGCTCGGGGAGGGCCGTTGCCCGCTTCTGTGGTTTGGCGCGAGGCCTGGTCTTGGGTTCACCGACCGAGGCGTCACTGAGCACGCTCTTTGGCTGGGCCTGGACGATATCGTATTCGGTGGCGGGGCGGGCCTGCTGGTCTTTTTCCTTGATCAGCAGCCACTGCTCCTTGTCGCCGCTGCCCTTGAGGCGCGTACGTACCAGCGCCCAGTCACCGGAGAGCTTTTCACCGACCAGGGTAAATTTGAGTTTGCCGGCGGCATAGGCCTTGCGCGGGTCGTCGTGGGGTTGCCAGATGCCGCGGTCCCACACGATCACATCGCCGGCGCCGTACTGGCCGGCCGGGATGCTGCCCTCGAAACCGCCATAGCTCAGGGGATGATCTTCAACGTGCACGGCCAGGCGTTTCTGGCTCGGGTCCAGGCTCGGCCCCTTGGGCACTGCCCAACTGAGCAGCACTCCGTCAAGCTCAAGACGGAAGTCATAGTGCAGGTTGCGCGCAGCGTGCTTCTGGATCACGAAGCTCAGGGCCGATGCCTTGGGCTTACGACCCGGTGCGCGGCCTGCTGGCTCGGCGGTGACCTCGAAATCGCGTTTACGGTTGTATTCGCTCAGGGGCTTGGCCATGTGGTTCTCCCGCATACGTCAGGCTCAAGAGGCCTTTTTGCCGGTTTTTTTCGCGGCCGGTTTTTTCGTCGTCGGCTTGCCGGCCAGGCTGCGCTTGAGCAGCTCGGTCAGGTCGATCACATCGGCGGACTTGCGTTCCTCGCTGCCTTCCTGGGATTCGACGTCTTCGATCTTGCCGGCCTTGGCCTTCCTGGCCACCAGCGCCATGATCTTTTCCTGAAAGCTGTCGCGATATGCCTCGGGCTGCCAGTCGGCGCTCATGTCTTCCACCAGGCGCCTGGCCATGTCCAGCTCGCCCTTGGCCAGGCTGGGTTTGGTCACATCGCTGGGCAGTTCCAATTCATCCAGGCTGCGCACTTCAGCCGGCCAGCGCAGCATCACCAGCACCAGCGCCGACTCCAGGGGCATCAGTGCCGCCAGGTGTTGCTTGGTGTGCAACACCACATTGGCCAGGGCCACCTTGCGGGTTTTCTTCAACGTTTCGCGCAGCAGTGCGTAGACCTTGCCACCGCGTTTATCCGGGGCCAGGAAGTAGGGCGTGTCGATGTTCTGCAACGGAATCTGGTCGCTGGCGACAAACGCGATGATTTCGATGGTCTGGGTCGACTTGGGGTGGGCAGAGCGGATCTCATCTTCGCTGAGTACCACATAGCGGCCTTTCTCAAACGCTACGCCCTTGACGATATTCTCCTTGGTGACCTCCTTGCCGGTGGCCTTGTTGATGCGCTTGTAGCCCACCGGGTCCATGCTGCGCTTGTCCAGCCAGTCGAAATCCACGCCCTGGGCGGACGTGGCCGAGACCAGCGATACCGGAATATGAACCAGGCCGAAACTGATGGCGCCTTTCCAGATTGCCCGTGGCATACGTGCGATTCCTTAACAAGAAGCTGTGTTCTGGTGACTCGAAGGCTGCGTGAAAAGTTTCGCCGGGCAGATGCGTGGACAGATCTCGTTACACCTGATCAGAAACTATTTAGTTACGAAAGCCGAACCCAGGGCGTAGCGTGGTATCGAAAGCACGTACTCCTCGCCCCAGAGAGGCTTTGTCATGAACAGCTGTGTGCGTCATCTCGCGGTGCTGGTGTTGGGCCTGGCACTTGGGCCAGTTGCCCTCGCGCAAAACCTGCCCGGCAGAAGCGATTCCAATACCGGCCCGATCCACCGGGCCAACCCCAACAGCATGCAGGGCACCCAGCCCAATACGCCGGCGGTGCGTGGTATTCAGACCGTGCCAACGCCGCGCACACCGACCCTGGAAAACGGTGGTATCGGCAATCGCTACCCGCAACGCGATGCGGCCCCCAGCCGTCCCGCCACCGAAACCAAAGCCCCCACCTATGATGCCAACGGCAATCGCCGGTAAGGACGCTGTCTTATGTTTATACGCAAAACCCTGCTCGCCACCCTGTGCGCCACCGCGCTGCTTGCGCAGACGGCCGTTTATGCCGCCGATGGGCAGCAGTTCCCCAGTGAACAAGGCAGCATCACCGCGACTCCGATTGCCAAAGGCCTCGATCACCCGTGGGCCGTGGCGTTTCTACCCGACCAGCAGGGTTTCCTGGTGACCGAGCGTCCGGGCCACCTGCGCTTTGTCAGTCCGGACGGCAAGCTGTCTGCGCCGTTGACCGGCGTGCCTGAGGTGTGGGCCAAGGGGCAGGGCGGTTTGCTCGATGTGGTGCTGTCGCCGGACTTCAAGCAGGACCGCATGGTCTACCTGGCGTACGCCGAAGGCGGCGGCAAGGGCGGCACGGCCGGCACCGCTGTGGGTCGCGGGCGCCTGGCGCCGGACCTGAGTGGCTTGACCGATTTCAACGTGATCCTGCGCCAGGAGCCGAAACTCTCCACCGGCAACCACTTCGGTTCGCGCCTGGCCTTCGACCGCGATGGCTACCTGTTCGTAACCCTGGGGGAAAACAACGACCGCCCGACCGCCCAGGACCTGGACAAGCTGCAGGGCAAAGTCGTACGGATCTACCCGGATGGCCGCGTACCCGATGACAACCCGTTTGTCGGTCAAGCCGGGGTACGTCCCGAGATCTGGTCCTACGGCCAGCGCAATCCGCAGGGGCTGGCGCTGAACCCATGGAGTGGCACGCTCTGGGAAAACGAACACGGGCCGCGCGGCGGTGATGAAATCAACATTATCGAGCGGGGCAAGAACTACGGCTGGCCGCTGGCGACTCACGGCATCAACTATTCGCTCACACCGATTCCCGAGGCCAGGGGCAAGACCGCAGAAGGCACCGTGGCGCCCCATCATGTGTGGGAGAAATCACCGGCCATCAGTGGCATGGCGTTCTACGACGCCGACCGGTTCAAGGCGTGGAAGCACAACGTGTTCATCGGTGCGCTGGCCAGCCAGGAACTGATTCGTCTGCAGTTCGATGGCGACAAGGTTATCCATGAAGAGCGCTTGCTGGGCGGTTTGAAGGCACGCATTCGCGATGTGCGGCAGGGGCCGGATGGCTTTCTGTATGTGCTGACGGATGAGGACAATGGCGTGCTGTATCGAGTGGGCCTCAATCAGGATTGAGCAAGGAGCCGCAAGCTTGAAGTTTCAAGCTTGCGGCTTCAGTCAAAGCCCGAGTTCGGACAACCCCGGATGCTCATCCGGGCGCCGTCCCAGCGGCCAGTGGAACTTGCGTTCGCTCTCCTTGATCGGCAGGTCGTTGATGCAGGCAAAACGATTGGCCATCAGGCCATTCTCGTCGAACTCCCAGTTCTCATTGCCATAGGAGCGGAACCAGTTACCCGAGTCGTCGTGCCATTCGTAGGCATAGCGCACGGCGATGCGGTTGTCGGTAAAGGCCCATAGCTCCTTGATCAGCCGATACTCCAGCTCCCTGGCCCATTTCCGGGTGAGAAAGCCCTTGGCCTCTTCGCGGTTATGGGCGAATTCGGCGCGGTTACGCCACTGCGTGTCCAGGGTGTAAGCCAGCGACACCCGATGCGGGTCGCGGGAATTCCAGCCGTCTTCGGCCAGGCGCACTTTTTCAATCGCCGATTCACGGGTAAACGGCGGCAAGGGCGGACGTGTTTCTGCGGTAGATGACATCAGGCGGCTCCTCAAAACCATACAGCGTTATCGAAAGTTGCCAGGCGGGTGCGTTCACAGTCCCAATAACGTTCGCGCCATGCATTGCGCATTATCGGCAGCTGTTGAATCACCCATGACCAGGGCAACGGTAATGGCGCCATCGATCAGGATCAGCAGTTGCGCGGCCTGCCGTTCGGGGTCGGGGGTGCCATGTGCTTGGCACAGTTCGAGTGCGTACTCGAACAGTTTCTGTTTATGGGCCTTGGCCAGCAGGCGGACCGGGTCGTGCGGGTCGCCGGTTTCGCCACTGGTGTTGATAAAGGCGCAGCCGCGAAAATCCGCCGAGCCGAACCAGGCCTTGAGCGCGTCGAACAGCGCGAGCAAGCGTGCGCCGCTGCCATCGACGCGCTCCACTTCGGCGCGCAGCCAGTGCATCCAGCGCTCGTCACGGCGCTGCAGGGCCGCGATCACCAGCTCATCTTTATTGGCGAAGTAACGGTAAATGCTTTTTCGCGAGACGCCGGCGGTTTTCACCAGGAAGTCCATGCCGGTGGCGGCGATGCCGTGGCGATAGATCAACTTCTCGGTGACGTCGAGGATAATGTCGCGGGTTTCATTGGGGGTCATATCGTTCATGGCTGCTAAAGTAGAACGATCGTTCTTCTTTGTCAGCAGGAATTTTACTCTCTGCCACTGCGAGACCTGAGCACCCCCATGGTGTAAGCTCGGGGCCTCTTCGGATTCGACCCATTGCGAGCCTTATGCCGTCGTTCTTCAAACGCTCCCTGTTGCCCAAACTGCGCGGTTTTCCCCTGACCCCCGACGCCATTGACGTGCTGTCCGGCGCTGACGCGTTCCGTCGCTGCCTGCTGGAGAACATCGCCACGGCCACCCGCCGCATCTACATCGTCGCGTTGTACCTGCAGCAGGACGAGGCAGGGCAGGAGATCTACGACGCCCTGCACGCCGCCAAGGACGCACGGCCGGAGCTGGACATCGTGGTGGTGGTCGACTGGCTGCGCGCCCAGCGCGGGCTGATCGGTGCCGGCAAGCAACCGGGCAACAGCGCCTGGTACCAGGCCATGACGCAGCGCCATGCCAGTGAAGTGCCGGTGTACGGCGTACCGGTGCAAACCCGCGAGCTGTTCGGCGTGCTGCACCTCAAGGGCTTCGTGATCGATGACAGCGTGTTGTACAGCGGTGCCAGCCTGAACAACGTGTACCTGCACAAGTTCGATAAATACCGCTTTGACCGTTACCACCTGATCCACAGCCAGCCCCTGGCGGATTCCATGCAGCACTTGGTGGAACACGGCCTGGTGGCCTCCAAGGCCGTGCACCGCCTCGACCTGCCCAACCCGCCGACCACCCGCAGCCTGCGCAACGACATCGGCGACCTGCGCAGCCGTCTCAAGCACGCGGCCTACGACACCACCGCAGGGCAGTTGCCCAACGGCCACCTGTCTGTCAGCCCGTTGCTCGGCGTGGGCAAGAACAACCCGTTGAACCGCGTGATCCTCGAACTGATCGCCAGCGCCCAGCACCAACTGACCATCTGTACGCCGTACTTCAACCTGCCGCTGCCGGTGACCCGGGAGATCAACCGCGCCCTGGCGCGTGGGGTGAAGGTCGACATCATCGTCGGCGACAAGACCGCCAACGATTTCTACATCCCGCCCAGCGAACCCTTCAAGGTGATCTCGGCACTGCCGTACCTGTACGAAATCAGCCTGCGCCGTTTCGCAAAACGCCATCAACCGGTGATCGACAGCGGCCAGTTGAACCTGCACCTGTGGCGCGACGGCGACAACACCTACCACCTCAAGGGCATGTGGGTCGATCAGCGCTACACCTTGCTCACCGGCAACAACCTCAACCCACGGGCGTTTCGTCTCGACCTGGAAAACGCCTTGCTCGTCGATGACCCCCAAGGCCAGTGGCTGGAGCCGCGACGCACGGAGCTGGCGCAGATCTTCCAGCACACCACGCGGATCGAGCGTTACCAGGACTTGCAAACCCTGGTGGATTATCCGCAGGCGGTGGGCAAGTTCCTGCGTCGCGTCAGCCGGGTGAGGATTGAGCGATTGCTGTACCGAATCCTTTAAGCCGCCTTGTGAAATCATCAGCAATGCAATCGTAGAGGGTATCGGACAGTTCCTATATCCAGCCTGGGATAAGCGTCTTTAGATTGCCTCTCACCGTTCACGGATGGACGGATCCATTCTTAATGGACTCATCCGAGAGAGCGATGACTATGTTGATGCTACTGCCTCACAGCCGCCCATCCGTTCCGGAGTTTCCCACCCCACCCAGCGCAGTGCCTGCTGCGCCTGATCCCATACCGACTCAACCACCCACCCTGCGCAGGCGGCGATCCACTGCCGATGCAACGCCGGCCGCGGCTGGCCCGTGGACGCGACTGCCTCCCCGGGATCAGGCGCGCACTGCCGCCGCCGACACTCAGTTGGCTGAGCGCGTTGCCGCCGCTGAAAGCAGCGGCTACACGATGGTCGAGGTGCCGCCGGACAGCAGTCCGGGCCTGGCAACGCGCTTGTACCAACACCTGCTGAACCGGCCAGCGTTGCAACAGTGGATTGCCGAGCAGCGCCTTGAGCCTGCGACCCTGACCTTTCACCGCGATCATATCGAGGGCTACGCCAACCATAATGGTGTACGCAGCGCCGTCAGATTCAGCCTGACCGATAACTCCGGCTGGAACGAAGTTTCCCGCACCCTGAGGCCGATTCGAGAACTGCTGGACCCCTCGGACCAGGGGCTGCCTTTTATCGGGCCAGACGACGCATTGTGGCTGCCGCGCCAAGGGGTCGGCCAGATCACTGCCGGCAACCTTGAGCAGACCTGGCAAGTGATCAGCGAACTGGAGGAGCGCCTTGCCCTGGCCGATCGCCTTGAAGCAGAACTTGAAGAACTGCCGGACACTGCGCGTACGGACTGGTCGGATCATGAGACCGAGCTTTCACCGGCATCGTCATTGCCCCGGCATAGCCAGGCTGCGGTGGAGCGTTTGCAGCGGTTTGTCACGTGCCCGCAAATGGTTCGCCTGCTGGAGCAGGAGGGCTTCGCCTGGGCCGGTGCGCCATTCAGGGTGTCTGAAGGCAGGCTTGAGCGCCTGAGTCCGGTAGGCGGTTGGGTGAATCTGACCCGCTACGTGGAAGCCGTACCGGAACTGAACGATGAGTTCGAGGCACTGGCGGCGCTCAGCGTGCCCTTGGGCAACGCCCTGTACTCGACGCCACGCTACGACATGCGCCAGCTCCTGGATTTCAAGGGCTTGGGCTCGGCGCGTACCGTGAGTGAAACGCGCAACCTGGTTGCCTGGTTGCGCACTGCCTTGCCAACGCCGCCGCCATTGGGGGACTACGGCGCGTTGTTGCCCCAGGAGTGGAAGCCGGGCACCTTGACCGCAGACGATCAAAAGCACATGGGCACCATGGCCGACATCCGCCTGCGCGGTCCCCTGGCTCGTGGGTTCAGCGCATTGTCCAGGGTCACATTGCAGGCGTTGCAGGCCGACCCGCAGGCTCACCTGGACAGGCTGCTGGACAGCCCGGATGCCTTGGCGTTCGGCGAGCAAATGGCTGGCGCGCTGCGCTGGCAGGTGGGCCAGGGCGCTAACTCGACGCTGCCCAGGACGCTGCTCCAGCAACTGGTAACCGCCGCGATCAAGCTGCACGTCGATCCCTCGATGTCCGACAAGCCCGGGGAAGTGGCGGGCTATCCGATCTACCAGCCGACGAACATGGGGCGCTCGTTCAGTCAGGTACGCCGTGACATCGAGCGCCACCTTCAGCACAACAAAGGCCTGGACCCCAAGCTGGCGGTGTTGGCTGCCCACGTGTGCCTGGCGCAGGCGGCGCCGGAAATGCTCGTGCGCGATGTGCCCGAGTCCGTGAGTATCGGCACGCCGGCCTGGATGGAGCTGCGCCTGGGCTGCGCATTGGCCGATCACAATGCGCCAGGGACGTCGAGGATGATGAATGAACAGCAGGTCACCGACTTGACCACCCTGGAACCCGTCAGTGACGCGCAGGCGACGCTGATGCAACTCAATGCCTTGAAAGTCATCGCTGATTGGGGGGTGTTGAACGGCTGTATCAGGCAGCGCAGTGACAGTGGATACTCGTCGGGGGATATCCAGGAGGCGGCGCGGGTATTTTTCCGCCAGCGTGAAGACGTCGCCACCGCCTTCACGACTGCGAGCAGTGAACTGCCGACGCGCAAGGCGCTGGCGATCAAGGAATTGCTGCGCGTGTTTCCTGGTATCACCCAGGCCGAACTGGAAGGCATGACCGTGCATGTGGCCAGTGCAGAGGATCGTCGCAACCTGCCGGTCTCGGAACCGCGCACCCGCTCGTTGGTGGAGACCTATATGACCGGCGACCTGGCACCGGGCAAATGGGTGCTCAGTGACGACATGCCTGCTTTCCCCGCGACGGCGAAAACGCCTTACCACCACGCGCGGGCACCCCAGGTAACCGAGGCGGCGCGGGCCAGGCTCGATACACGTATTCGCCGTCTGCCCGAGCTGGATAAGTTGCTGGAAAACTCGGTGCTCCAGCACCGGAAAAAGCTCCAGGACGCATACGCCACCAAGCTTAAGCTGATGTTTGCCGAGTTGCCTCTGGAGGATCGCAAGTTGCTGGAACTGGGCAAGGTCGAACTGTTCACCTTGCGCCGGGAAACCGGGAAGATCCAGGCCGAGGAGACCGACGCACTCAAAGACGCCAGCAGGGCGCGCCACGGCACCCTGATGCGCGTTGAGCATGGACCCACGGTCGTGCATTTCGAGGTGTTCGCCAACGGCAAGATCATCAAGCGTACGGATCTACCCGACGCGATGGAGCTCGACGGCGTCATTCACCGCGAGGGTTTTCCATCACCCCATGGCCCGGTGTATTTACCGGTGGTACGCGGCGCGCAGATGAACCTTGATTTGGACGCCTATGCCAACGGTTCCCATCCTGATCCCAACCCAGCATTCCAGGCGGTGATCGTGTCGGCGTTGGGCGGCGCATTTGCTGCGCGAGAATTACCGCCCAGCCATACGCCGGAATCGTTCGTCCCGGACACCTACAGTTCGCGAAAAACAGCGAGCATCGTCAACAGGATCGCCCAGGACAACTTTTACGAGCCCGCCGAAAGCATGTTGCAACGCGCAAGCGAGTCACTGCCGCTGGAGAAGCACCGTGAAGCGCGGGCACGCGATCATGCCTTTCTACTGGGGTTCGTGCCGTTCGTGGGGGCGTATCAGGAGTTCAAACAAGGCAATATCAGCGCAGGTCTGGCCAACCTGGCACTGGATGTAGTCGGCGTGGCCATTGGTGCGGGTAGCCAGGCCCGGGCGCTGATCCGCTCGGCCAGGGCCCTGGTGCCCCGCCGCCTGACCCAGCTTGTTACACGACTCAAGCTATCGGCGATTGCAGTGCCCCAGGTGAAAGCTGGAGCGAGTTTCAGCGATCGAGCATTTGACTTCATCAAGCAGTCCGGTTTGTTTACCAGTGCGGCGCTGAACCCGCTGGATGGTTACCCGCAGATGATCAATGCCGCGACCAAGGGACTGGTAAAACTGCCGGCGTTGCTGGCGGGTGGGGCAATGAAGTGGGGCAAGACGGTCCCGCATCTGGTGACCGCCGAGGAGAAGTTGCGTGCGTATCTGCTGATTGCAGCCGGGCAGGCGAGCGGCACGGAGGCGCCCGTGGTGACACCGACAGCGGGCAAGGCGGGGCGTTATCGGGAGGTCGACGTGCACGCCACGCCATACAACGGCCGCTGGTATGCGATTGACCCGCGCAGCGGCGCGCCTTTCGGCACGCCACTGAACGGCTTCCAGCCAACCCGTTGAGCCGACGACCTCCCGCGCCAGGCGCGGGAGGCCGTATCAGTTCAGGCCCAGCTTGCCGCGCAGGGTCGACAGGTCTTCGGCCAGGGTGTTGACCGGACCTACCAGCGCCTTGCGGTCGTTTTCCTTGACCTTGTCGTAGGTCTGGAAGCCGCCGTCCTTGGTCTTGTACTTGGCCAGGATCTTGTCCACGCTGGCGAAGTTCTTGTCGACCTTGGCCAGGAAAGCCTTGTCCTGTTTCTCGATCTGGCCACGGAACAGGTCGACGATTTTCTTCGCACCGTCGATGTTGCCCTGGAAATCATACAGGTCGGTGTGGCTGTAGCGGTCTTCTTCACCGGAGATCTTGGTGGCGGCAACTTCTTCCAGCAACGCAGCGGCACCGCCGACGACTTTCTCCGGCGGGAAGGTCAGGCCGTCGACACGGGTTTTCAGGTCGTTGACGTCAGTGTTGAGCTTGGCCGTCAGGGCTTCCAGGCCTTTGGTGGTGTTCTGGGAGAACAGCGCGTACTCGATGCGGTGGAAACCGGTGAAGTCTTCGGCGGTCACGCCTTTTTCGTGGTCATCGACCCGGGAGTCAATGGACGCATCCAGGTCGCTGAACAGCTCGGCGATCGGCTCGATGGACTCATAGTGCACGCGGGTCGGCGCGTAGAGCTTCTTGGCGGTGGCCAGGTCGCCTTGGTTGATGGCGTCGGTGAACGCCTGGGTCTGGGTGACCAGCTCGCCGATTTCTTCGGTGACGTAGATCTTGTAGTCCGACACCGGGCCTACCAGGTCCAACGGCGCGGTAGCGGCAAACGCTGCCAGCGGCGAAAGGGTCATTAACAACGACAACGCGATAGTCGACTTCTTCATGGGACGTGTTCCGCTCTGGTTTGTTTTAGGTGTGGGCAGTGGTTTGAAAAGGCGTTGCAGCGAGCAGCGTGCGCCCGATGAAATCCTTAGGTCCGGTGACCCCCGGCAAGGTGAAGAAATACCCGCCGCCGACCGGCTTGAGGTATTCCTCCAGGGGTTCGCCGTTGAGCCGGGTTTGCACGCTGATAAAGCCTTTCTCCAGGTCAGCCTGGTAGCAGATGAACAACAGCCCCATGTCCAGCTGACCGTTTTTATTGACGCCGTTGGAGTAGTTGAACGGCCGACGCAGGATCAGGTTGGCCTGGGTCTGCGGGGTGCGCGGGTTGGCCAGGCGGATATGGGCATCGAGCTTGGTCAGCTTGCCTTCCGGGTCCTTGCTGTAGTCGGGCACCTGGGATTCTTTCTGGCCATCCATGGGCGCGCCGCTGGTCTTCACACGGCCGATGATGCTTTCCTGCTCCTGCAGGGGCGTGCGGTCCCAGCGTTCGACGAAGTTGCGGATGATGCGCACCGCCTGGTAGCTGCCATGGGCCGCCCAGCTCGGTTCGTCGCTGCCGGGTTGGACCCACACAATCTGGTCCATGGCCTTGTTGTCGTTGGAGTTGGGGTTGGCCGAGCCGTCGCGGAAACCCAGGAAGTTGCGCGCGCTTTGTGCCGGTTCGCCGGGTTTGGCCGGTGCCTGGGGCGGCACGCTGCCTTCCTGCTTCCAGCGCACCAGCAGCAGGTCGGGCAGGTTTTTCACGATGTCGCGCAGGGCGTGGATATTGGTGTCCGGGGTGTTGGAGCTGAATTGCAGGCTCAGGTCGCCGTGGCACTGCGCCGGTTCCAGCGCATCGTTGGGGAAGCCCACCATGCGGATCAGGCGCTTGGGTTTGACGGCGGCCAGGCCGAAGCGCTCATCGAACAACGATGCGCCGACGGACACGGTGATGGTCAGGTTATCCGGCGTGACCACCGGGCCGAGGATGCCGGAATCGGTGGGCGGCAGCTTCGGGTCGACCTGGGGTACGGTGCCGCCGGTCATCAGGAAGCCGATGCGTTCGTTCAAGGTGCGGAACAGGCGCTCCAGGTCTTCGCGGTCGCTGGCCAGGACGTCGAACGCCACGAGCATGCCGCAGGCCGGGCGTGGGGTGACGATGCCGCTCTGGTGCTGGCCGAAAAAATCGTGGTGGTCCTGGGTCTTGTCGCTGCGCGGTGCGGTGGTGACTTGCTCGGCGGCGGCCGCCATGGCCGGGCAGGTCAGGGTGCTGCCGGCAATGGCGGCACCGGTGGCGGCCATGCCCAGGAGGACACGGCGACGTTGTGCTGAAAACTGTTCTGAATCACTCATGTGTGCGGTCGTCTTCACTGCAGGCCGGAAAGGCCAAGGGCGGGGTCGATTCCATCGAGTGCGGCGGCCAGAGCCTTGGCCTTGTCGGCGATCTGCTTGCGCTGATCGGCGGTAACGCTGTCATACGTGGCGTAGCCCTTATCGAGCTTGAAACCCTGGAGCTCGGCATCGAAGGCGGCGAGGGCGCTGTCGACTGTCGGCAGCAGGTCGGCGGCGGACTTGGTCAGCAGCGGACGCATCAGTTCGACCACCTTGTGCGCGGCCTCCAGGTTGGCGGCGAAACCATTAAGGTCGACATGGCTGTAGCGCTCTTCTTCACCGCTGATGGCGCGTACATCCGCCAGGCTGTTGAGGTTGCGCACCACGATGCTCACCAGTTGTTCCGGCGGCAGTGACTGCGCCAGCAACTGCTGTTTGAGGCGGGTGACATCGGTGACCAGGCGCTGCGCAATCGGCCCCAGGCCATCAAGGCTGCGTTGCTGGAACAGGCTGTATTCGAGGCGATGGAAGCCGCTGAAGGCCGGGTCTTGCTCACGTTTTTCAAAGTAATCGGCCCGGGCGTTGATGGCGTTGTCCAGCTCGGCCAGGCGCTGCGAGGCCGGGGCCAGGCGTTGGTAAGCCTCACGGGCCGGCACGTACAGCGCTTGCGCCTGAGCCAGGTCACCGGCGTCGATCGCCTGTTGCAGGGCGGTCACGGCCTTGACCAGGGCACTGCCCTGGCTGCTCAGGTACACGCGAAACTCCGACAGCGGGCCGATAAACGCCACCATCGACGGCTTGGCCTTGGCCTGGGCGTCGGACTCAGCCGTCGGCGTCACATGCAGGGTGCCGCGCGGGTTGCTCAGCAGGCCGCAGGTAATTGCATAGTCGCCTGGCAGCAGGTTGGCGTTGATCACCTGGCTCAGGCCGGGGGCGATGTTTTCGCGCTCTTCGACCACCAGCACGCCGTCGAGGATTTCCCACTCCACCGCCCGGTCAGAGCGGTTGATGATGCGAAAGCTCGCACGGCCGGCCGGCACCGTCAGTGCATTGGGCTCGCAGGCATGCCCATGGATGGTCACGGCGATTTCATCGTGGTTGGTCTGGCGCTTGCTGGCCGCCAGTTGCGAGGCGTAATAGAACAGGCCACCGGCGGCGATCATCACGACCACCGAGCCGGCTACCGCCCAGCGCAGGGCGCGGGGGGGCGAAGCGGGTTGAGGCGTTGGGTTGGACAAGAGACGGTCCTTACTGGCTGGAAACGGAAGAAGGGCTGGCGGCAGGCTTGGGCGGTGCCGCGGGCAGGAAAAACATCACCAGCGCCACCACCAGATACATCAGATAGGCGCCCAGGGTGCTGACGGTCGGCGCTTCCTGATAGCCGAACATGCCGGCCAGTACCGAACCGAGCGGGCTGTCCATCGGCAGCTCGGCGCTGAAATCGAACAGCACGGTCTGCCAGTGGTTCCACACGCCCGCTTCATGCAGGGCTTGCACCGAGTTGGCGAGGATGCCGGCGGCGACCACGAGGATGAACAGGCCGGTCCAGCGGAAAAATGCACCGAGGTTCAGGCGCATGCTGCCGGTGTAGATCAGGAAGCCGACGATGATCGCCAGGACCAGGCCGAGCAGGGCGCCAATCGGTGCGCCTGGGCCTTCGCTCTGTTGGAACACCGCCAGCAGGAAGAACACGGTTTCCAGGCCTTCACGAGCGACGGCGAAGAACACCATGAGGATCAACGCCGTGACCTGGTGTTTGGAACCGGTCAACGCCTGGTCAAGGGAGGCGTGCAACGAATGCTTGATGGAGCGCGCGACCTTGCGCATCCAGAACACCATGGAGCTGAGGATGCCCACGGCGACCAGGCCGACGATGCCTTCGAACAATTCCTGCTGCTTCTGCGGAAACTCGGCACTGACCAGTTCCAGGCCACCGCCCACCAGCAAGGCCAGGGCCGCGGCGAGGAACACGCCGATCCACACGGCGGGCATCCACTGGCCGCGGCCGGTTTGTTGCAGGTAACTGGCGATGATGCCGACGATCAGCGCGGCCTCAATGCCTTCGCGCAGCATGATTAAAAAGGGAACAAGCATCGGGCACCGCAGCTTAAGTAGATAGGAGGCTAAGTTGTAACATAATGATACTCATTGCTAAACAGGAAAACTTGACGTTTGCTGAACAATGGCTGAACGGTGGTGGCGAATCGCAACCCACCTTATGATGCACGGCATCTCGAGAGCCGCCGGATTGCCCAACCTCCCATGTCGGAAAAAGACACCATCTCCATCCATCTCGTGCGCGAGGCCTTGTTGCAGAGCTGCGCACCGGGGCCGGCCACCGTCGAAGCCTTGAGCAAGGTCGGGATCGAGCCGGCATTGCTGGAACAGCCCGTGGCCCGCGTTCCGGCCACCGCCTACGCCCGTTTGTGGCGTCTGCTGGCCAGGCGCATGGACGATGAGTTCTTCGGCATGGACCCGCGCAAGCTCAAGTCCGGTAGCCTCGAGTTCCTTTGTCGCGCCGCCATTGCACAGCCCAGCCTGGCATCGGGCCTGCACACCGGCCTGGGGTTCCTCTCGCTGATGCTGGAACACCTGCCAGCCCAGCTGGTGCGCCAACAGAGCCTGGCGGAAATTGTGTTGCAAGAACCCGAGCCAGCGCCCAAGCGCGCATTCACCTATTTCACCTACTGGATGATCGTGCACGGCGTCGCCTGCTGGCTGGCAGGCCGGCGCATCCCGATCCTGGCCATCGAACTGCGCTGCCCGCAGCCGGACTTTTGCGATGACTACCAGGTGATGTTTTCCGACAACCTGCGTTTTGATCGGCCACGCACGCGGATGATCTTCTCCGCCGACTGCCTCGACCTGCCGATCAAGCGCAGCCCGGAAGAACTCAAGCGCTTCCTCGCCCATGCGCCGGCCAACATCCTGGTCAAATACCGCAACCCCGACAGCCTGGCTACACGCATCAAGCACGACCTGCGGCAAATGCCTCCCGACACCTGGCCTGAGACCGAGGGCCTTGCGGCCACGCTGTGTATCTCCGCTTCCACGCTGCGCCGCCGCCTGGCGGAAGAAGGGCAGAGCTACCAGGGACTCAAGGACAGCGTGCGCAAGGAGTTGGCGATTGTCTGGCTGGCCGAACCGCAGATCAGCTTTGCCGAGATCGCGGCGCGGTTGGGGTTTGCCGATACCAGTTCGTTTTATAAGGCGTTTCGCAAGTGGGTGGGGTCCAATCCTGGGCATTACCGCAGTTTGATCCTGGGGGAACCTCGTTGAGTCGCGCACAGGCTGCTGGCGGCCAGGACTTTTCTGATCCCATCCATTCGTGTTCCGGGGCAGGGTAGACACTCTTCAATCGTGAAAGCGAGTTCTCCTGATGTCCAAGGTCGTTGCTACGCCTGAACCTGTTGCAGTGGGTTTGCCATCCACGGCCGCCGGGATTCAGCCAGATCGTTCCCCAGAGGTCATCCGTCCGGAGCCTTTGCTGCGCCCTTCGACACTGGTTCATCACATTCCAGGCCAATTGCAGGGCATCAGCGATTTTTCGCAAGCCCTGCTCGACACGGCGATACTGGAAGCCAGAAATAAGGAACGCTGGATCGCTGCCCTGGAGCACCACGTGCAGGGCAAGGCGGATCAGGACACTATCGACCTCGCCGAGATCCGCTTTTCAAGCGTCACGAGATCCACGCTGGCGACCGATGTACAGCGTGGGCGCAAGGCCCTGGCCGCTTTGGCAAATCGTCCCGGCATGCAGGCGGCCTTGGAAAAATATGGAATCGACAGCCAGACTGCCCATCTACGCATCTTCGATGGACGCTTAGAGGTATTGGACAGTGCAGGGCGCTGGATCGATTTGAGCGACTCTGTATCCGCCCGGCCAGGCTTGAAGAAACGCTTCGACACGCTGTTGGACATGGCGCGAACCACCGGACATATTCTGCACTCCACGGGCGAAGTCGATGCATTGCAGATGCTGCGCGTGACGCTGCCCAACGCCGACGGGCAGGATGTCCCGCGCTCGGCCAAGGTCATTCGCAACCTGATTGGCTGGCAGCGCCATCCGCTTCCCTCCAGCCCGCCGATGGGCAACTATACCGGGCCCTGGCTGGCGCTGGACTCGCCGCTGAAACTCAGCCAGCAAGACCGCCAAACGCTGGTTGGGTCCTTTGAACGCTTCGTCGGCCCGCAGTGGCTGGATAAGCAGCCGCCTCTTTCCGGAGACGTCGATGCGCACATCCTTGGGCGGTTACGCAGCCAGAAGAATCTCAATGTGTACCGCCAGCACCGCTTGCTGGAAGGGCTGAACGCTCCCCACGATGGTTGGCGCAAACAGCAGCTCAATCAGTTGCAGGTTACCGCCCATCTGTTGCGTATTGATCCGCACCTGGGGCAGCAGAGAAATCACGTGGCGGGGTATGACCTGTACTCGCTGCAAAATGCCGGGCTCAAGATGGCCGATGCCCGCGAAGACCTGCACATGCACCTGGTGCACCGCAAAGGCGTGAGTCCGGACGCCGTGGAGGTTGTCAGCCATCTATTCCTGGCGACTGTCGCGCCGGAGTTTCTGGTGCGGGATATCCCCGACACCGTGCATATCGGTTCTCCCGCCTGGCTGGTGTTGAGGAAAACCGTTGCCCTGCTTGAAGCCCACGCGCCAGGATCGAGTCGGACCCTGACCTATGCTCAAGTGCTGGAGCGCGCGGCTCTCCAGCCTCCAACACCCGCACTGGTGCCGTTGTTCCAGGCGGCCGAGGCAGATCCGTTGCTGGATTGGGGCGTGCTCAATGGCGTGATCGCGGGCCGTGCCGATGACCGTTACACCGTGGAAGATCTGCGCAAGAGCGCGGGCAAATACAAGGACTATATCGAGACCACTCAAAAGGCCACTGCGGTCCTGCAGACCCCTCCCGTGACGCGCAGAGCCTTGGCCCAGGCGGACCTCAAGGCGGTGTTCCCAGGGCGGGACTTGGATAAGCCCGTGCAGAGAGATACCTATCCGATGCCTTTTTTCATGGCTGATCCCTCCCATGAATTGAGCTTGATCGACCTGCATATGATGGGGGCGTTGAAGAACGGTGGGTATGCGCAAAAAGTGGCCAACGGCCCCTTTGGCGGGACTACGGCAGACATAGGTAGAGAGCTCGCCGACCTGCAGGCGGGTTTTAATCGGCTTCGGTTTACCAAAGACATGCTCGACCGCTCGGTAAAGTCGGAGGTCGACACGTTCACCTCAGCCATCACCACACGTCTCAAGGACCTGTTCAGCAAAATGCCCTATCAGGACCGACAGCTGCTGGAGCGAGAAGAACTGACGTTTTACCGGGTCGAGGGCGAGTCCATCACCGCCGAAGGAAAGACCATCAGCGGTGCGGCGGAACAAACGGAGCGGGTAAAGGGGCGCTATGGTTTTATCGTTCAGGCGGGACAGGGTGACAATGCGAAATGTTTTGAGTTTTGGCCCTTGAGGGGCGAGTACTTCGAGCGTCCCGATTTCCTCAAGGCACTGGCCCGAGGCGAAGCGCAGGTGCCCCGTGTGTGGGTGACGAAACTGCAATCCCACGCGGACGGCCATGGGGCCAGGGAGTCCCAGGTACAGATACGCGCCCTGCGCGAGACCCTGCCGGCCGGCAGCGGGCGCGGATCATTGGCAGACGGCGGATACTTTTCGCAGAAAACCAGGGATTTTGCCGCCTATGTGCGGCGCCATGACCTGGTGCTCAATCGCCAGGAACTCCTGGACTCCGCCATGGGCACGACGCCGCGTGAGCGTTTCGAGGCGCGCACGCAGGAAGCGGTCAAGACCATTGAAGACCTGCTTATTCCGTTCAAGGGATGCTACGACGACATCGCCTCCGGGCGCGTGAAGACCGAGCTGGGCGCGCTCACCGGCTGTGCGCTCGACGCCGTGATGATTGGCTCCGTGGTCGCTGGCGAGGTTGTGGAAGGGGCGCAGGCTGTCAGTCGGGCAGAGACTGCCTTGTCCAAGATGTCGGCGGCCACCAGAGCGTTTGGTGCGCTGAGCAATAACCTGTTCAACCCTGTTGCGGGTTTGGAGCAGCCGTTACAGGCAGGCTACGAATGGTTGAGCAGCCGCCCTGTTTTTCGTCTTGGCAGGCCGCTGGGGGAGCTCCGTGCGACCTGGAAGACCGCGATGAAGGAGCAACTGGGCGCGCCGCCTTTTGCCACCGAGCGTCCCCGGAAAATGCGCAGGCCTTCCGTTGACGGTGAGCAACCGCGTCCGCACGCCCCGGCTCGACTGCCCACCCTGGAGACCGCCGAAGCGCCCGCCGCGACAAGCCCTCTTGAGCAAAGCCGCCAAGCCATTGAACGAGCACTGCCCATCGCCCGGGAGCGACTCCATGGTGCCTTGAGTGCGTTGTCTGATCCTGAGTTCGAGAAAGACCTCAAATTCGTGTGCAAAACCTTCTTCGGCGCGGATTCCGAGGAGGTCGTGGCTGCCTTTACACGCAAGCAGCGCACCATGAAAGTGGACTTGGACAAGCTGGATCTTTCCAACATCAACTTCCTCGAAAACGAAGGCTCGGAGTGGCAGGCCCAGCTCCTGCCGTCGTCCTATAGCCGTTACAAAGCAGGCTATCGCCAGGAAAAATACATAGAGGTGAATGTGAACGGCGCCACGGACTATTACCGCAGCATGGGGAGTAGCGACGATGCCATGGCCAACACACTGATCCATGAGCAGGCCCATGGTTTTCCCGGTGATGAGGATTATGTCTATTCCGGCGCGATCAAAGGCGGACGCGAGGACATTGCAGACCTGCTCAACCTGGGGAACACCACGGACCCCAAGCACTTTCGCCACTTGGGTGACGAGGTGAAGGAGGCGACCTTGAGCTTGTTCGCCAAGGCGCCCCAGGCGCATAACGCCGATTCGACCCTGTTCGGCATTGCGTTGCTGGACCAGGCTAAAAACAACCGGCCCTTGTACGAGGAAAATGTGAAAGCGATTCAACAGGCGCTGGACAAGGCCAAGGCCACAGGTGGTGTAATTACCGAACAATTGCCCGTCAGGATTATTCGCAAGCGTGCAGTCAGCAGCGCTCCTTTGCCGCGCTTTGTACTGATGCGCCACGACCAGACGGGCAACATCGTCCAGGTGCTGGAGCGGGTCCCCCGGCCTGGGAGGCACGGGCCTCACGCTCCACGGTCTGTCAGCGATGTCGTTCAAGAGGTGTTCAAGTGGCACTGAAGCGCATGTTTGAATGCACTGGGGAAAGACGGATTGTCTGAGCCGCAGATCAGCTTTGCCGGGCAACTGGGAATGGCGTGATGCGCCCAGCCTTATCAATACGGTTACCCAGTCGCTCCCTCTATGAGCTCTAACTGACATATTTTGGAATTCGCCGCGTAGCCGATTTCCTAAAGTGAAAAATAGCCGGCAAATTCGCCCGGTAAAATCACGACATCTCAGCTGAGCGTTACTAGGTGGCTGAGGCATTAAACAAAAAAAAGCCCCATGACCAAATAGGCCACGGGGCTAAAAATTGGCTGGATGCGACCAACCAAAGGAGCTCTTTACGTTACTGGGCAGTCGCCACGACGGTGTCCGGCTTCCAGCCACCCCCCAGCGCCTTGTAGATCGCCACAATCCCGCGATACAGGTCCACTTCGGCCTGGGCCTGGGAATCTTCGGCGGCCAGACGCTCACGTTGCGCGTCGAGCAGGACGAGGAAGTCCACGGTGCCTTCGCGGTAGCGGATCGCGGCGAGGTCGGCGGCGGCGCGGCTGGATTCGCTTTGGCGGATCAGCGAGACCAGGCGTTGCTGACGCTTGCCGTAATCGCTGAAGGCATTTTCGGACTCTTCCAGCGCCAGCAGTACTTGCTGCTCGTAGGTCGCCAGGGCGCCATCGGCTTCGGCGTCTGCACCCCGCAGACGGGCGCGTACGCTGCCCAGGTCGAAGGCGGCCCAGGTGATGCTCGGGCCCAGGGCCCAGGCATTCGCGGCGGATGAGCCGATCTGCGAACCGCGCCCGGCGGTGAAGCCGAGGAACCCGCTGAGGCTGACCCGTGGGAACAGGTCGGCCTTGGCCACGCCGATACGCGCGGTGGCGGCGGCCAGTTTGCGTTCGGCGCTGAGGATGTCCGGGCGCCGTTGCAGCAGTTGCCCCGGGTCGCCGATCGGCAACGCCTTGGCAATCGCCGGCAGGTCTTTCGGGCTCAGGTCCACGCTCAGCTTGTCGGGACGCTGGCCGAGGAGGGTGGCGATGCGGTTACGCTCACGCACCTGTTCGGCCTGCAGTTGCGGCACGCTGGCTTCCACTGCGGCGAGGCGTGCGTCGGCGCGCTCCACGTCGAGTTGGTCACCCACGCCGGCATCCCGCAGGCTGACGGTGATGGTGCGTGAGTCCTGCTGGTTCTTCAGGTTGTCGAGGGCGATGCGTTCACGCAGTTGCGCGCCGCGCAGTTGACCGTAGGCGTCCACCAGTTCGGCAATCAGGGTGACTTGCAGTTGGTACAGGTCGGCCTCGGCGGCTTGCTGGTCGGCATCGGTGGCTTCCAGGTTGCGCTGGATGCGCCCGAACAGGTCCAGTTCCCAGGCCATGTCCAGGCCCAGGTCGTACCGCTCGGTCTTGACCCGGTTGGTGGTCTGGCCGGGGATCTGGCCCTTGCCCTGGTCGCTGCTGACGCGGCTGGTAATCGTCGGCATGGCGTCATTGCTGGCGTCATCGCGGATTGCACGGGCAGCACGCAGACGGGCAAACGCCACGCGCAGATCACGGTTACCTTGCAGCGATTGCGTGACCAGCTGGTTGAGGGTCGGGTCGTCGAACTGCTGCCACCAGATGCCTTCGAACTTGGCGTGGTCATACTGCTTGGCGTCCGCGGCGGCGGTGATGTTCGCCGCCTCCGGGGTCTGGGTCTTGTAGTCCGGGCCCACGGCACAGGCGCTCAGCGCCAGGACCAGCAAGCTCGGCAGGAATACTTTCACACTCATTGCTGTGTCTCCAGCTTCAAGGCCTTGGCCGCTTTGCGCGCTTCGCTGCGCTCCACATAGCGACGGATCAGTACGTAGAACACTGGTGTCAGCAACAGACCGAAGAAGGTCACCCCGATCATCCCGGAGAACACCGCCACGCCCATGGCATGACGCATCTCGGCACCGGCGCCGCTGGACAACACCAGTGGCACCACACCCATGATGAAGGCGAACGAGGTCATCAGGATCGGCCGCAGACGCAGGCGGCAGGCTTCCAGTACCGCAGCGAGCGGGTCGAGGCCTTCCTGCTGTTTGTCCTTGGCGAACTCGACGATCAGAATCGCGTTCTTGCACGCCAGGCCCACCAGTACGATCAGGCCGATCTGGGTGAAGATGTTGTTGTCGCTACCCGAGATGATTACCCCGGTAATGGCCGACAGCAGCGTCATCGGGACGATCAGGATCACCGCCAGCGGCAGGCTCCAGCTTTCGTATTGGGCGGCCAGGACCAGGAACGCCAGCAGTACGCAGAGCGGGAACACGAACAGCGCGGTGTTGCCCGAGAGGATTTGCTGATAGGTCAGGTCGGTCCACTCGTAAGTCATGCCGTTGGGCAGTTCATCCTTCAACAGTTTTTCAATCGCCGCCTGGGCCTGGCCGGAGCTGTAGCCCGGTGCCGCGTTGCCGTTGATTTCAGCGGTGATAAAGCCGTTGTAGTGCATCACGCGGTCCGGCCCCGAGGTGTCGCTGACCTTGATAAAGGTCGCCAGCGGGATCATCTCGCCCTTGTTGTTGCGTACTTTCAGCTGGCCGATCTGGTCGGCGTCCTGGCGGAACTGTTGTTCAGCCTGCACGTTGACCTGGTAGGTACGCCCGAAGCGGTTGAAGTCGTTGGCATACAAGGAACCCAGGTAGACCTGCAGGGTGTCGAAGATGTCGCTGATCGCCACGCCGTGGGTCTTGGCCTTTTCGCGGTCGATGGCGGCATCGACTTGGGGCACGTTGACCGTGTAGCTGGTGAACAGGCCGAACAACTCGGGCACGCCACGGCTCTTGGTGATGACGTTCTGCACTTCTTTGTACAGCTCGTCATAGCCGAGGTTGCCACGGTCTTCGATCTGCAGGCGGAACCCGCCGATGGTGCCCAGGCCCTGTACCGGCGGCGGTGGGAAGATCGCCATGTAGGCTTCTTCGATGTTGGCGTATTGGCCGTTCAGCGCACCGGCAATCGCACCGGCGGACATGCTCGGGTCTTTACGCTCATCGAACGGCTTCAAGGTCACGAACACGATGCCGCTGTTCGGGCTGTTGGTGAACCCGTTGATCGACAGGCCAGGGAACGCAATCGCAGCTTCCACACCGGGCTGCTTCAGGGCGATCTCCGACATGCGCTTCATCACGTTTTCGGTGCGGTCCAGGCTCGCAGCATCGGGCAGTTGGGCGAAGGCCACCAGATATTGCTTGTCCTGGGCCGGTACGAAACCGGTCGGGGTGTGGGCAAACCCGAAGAAGGTCAGCACCATCAGGCCGGCGTACACGAACAGGGCAATGCCCGTGCCGCGAATCACCCGGCGTACGGTACCCACGTAGCCATGGCTAGACTTTTCGAAAAAGCGGTTGAAGGGACGGAACAGCCAGCCACCGAGGAGCTTGTCGAGGACCTTCGAGAAACGATCCTTCGGTGCATCGTGACCGCGCAGCAACACGGCGGCCAGGGCAGGGGACAGGGTCAGCGAGTTAAACGCCGAGATCACCGTCGAGATCGCAATGGTCAAGGCGAACTGTTTGTAGAACTGCCCGGTCAAGCCACTGATAAACGCCGCTGGAATGAACACCGCACACAGCACCAGCGCCGTGGCGATGATCGGGCCGGTCACTTCGTTCATGGCTTTTTCAGTTGCCGGGAATGGCTCCAGGCCCAGCTCGATATTACGTTCGACGTTCTCCACCACCACGATGGCGTCGTCCACCACGATACCGATGGCCAGTACCAATCCGAACAGCGACAGCGCGTTGAGCGAGAACCCGAACAGGTGCATCACCGCAAAGGTCCCGATCAACGAGACCGGCACCGCCACCAACGGAATGATCGAGGCGCGCCAGGTCTGCAGGAACAGGATCACCACCAGCACCACAAGGATCAGCGCTTCGAACAGGGTGTGCACCACCGCTTCGATGGAACCGCGCACAAAGATCGTCGGGTCATAGGCGATGCGGTAATCCATGCCGGCCGGGAAGCTCTTTTTCAGCTCGGCCATCTTGGCGCGCACATCGTTGGAGATGTCGATGGCATTGGAGCCGGGGCGTTGGAAAATCGGAATTGCGACGGCCGGCTGGTTATCGATCAGCGAGCGCAGCGCGTATTGGCTCGACCCCAACTCGACCCGGGCGATGTCCCTGAGGCGCGTGATTTCACCGTTGGCGCCGGCGCGGATCACAATGTTCTCGAACTCTTCCTCGGTGACCAGGCGGCCCTGGGTGTTCACCGACAACTGGAAGCTGGTGTCCGACGGTGCAGGCTGGGCGCCCAGGGCACCGGCTGCCACCTGGCGGTTCTGCTCGCGGATCGCGGTGACCACATCGGTCGCAGTCAGGTTGCGCGAGGCGGTCTTGTTCGGATCCAGCCAGACACGCAGGGAGTAGTCGCCCATGCCGAACAACTGCACGTCGCCGACGCCGCCCAGGCGGGCCAGTTCATCCTTGATATTGAGGATCGCGTAGTTGGACAGGTACAGCATGTCGTAGCGCTGATCCGGGGAGGTCAAGTGCACCACCATGGTCAGGTCGGGGGAGGCCTTGTCCACGGTGATACCGATGCGCGTCACTTCCTCAGGCAGTTTTGGCTGAGTCCGTGTCACCCGGTTTTGCACCTGCACCTGCGCATTGTCCAGGTCGGTGCCCAGGGCGAAGGTGATGGTCAGGGTCAGCTTGCCGTCGGCCGTCGATTGCGAGGACATGTACAGCATGCCCTCGACGCCGGTGATGGCTTGCTCCAGCGGCGCGGCCACGGTTTCACCGATGACCTTGGGGTTGGCGCCCGGGAAGTTGGCGCGTACCACCACGGTCGGCGGCACGACTTCCGGGTATTCGCTGATCGGCAATTGGAACAGCGAGATCGCACCGGCGATCAGGATCAGCAGCGACAGCACCGCTGCGAAGATCGGCCGTGAAATGAAGAACTTGGAAAAATTCATCTTGAGTCGTATCCCTTAACCGCGTGGAGACGCAACGGCTGCGAGCTTGGGCGCGGTTTTTTCCGGCGCCACTTGCTCCAGGTTGCTGGCTTCAAGCGCTTGTCGTTGTTGGGCCAAGGCGGCGAGGGTTTCCTTGCTGGCCATCGGAATGGTTTCCGGGGCGACCGGCGAGCCGGGGCGCGCGCGTTGCAGGCCCTTGACGATAATGGTGTCGTCCTTGTTCAGGCCGCTGCGCACGATGCGCAGGCCTTCGATCTTCGGCCCCAGTTCCACCGCGCGATACGCCGGCTTGTCGCCTTCCATCACCAGCACGAACTTCTTGCCCAGGTCGGTGCCGACGGCCTCGTCGTTGATCAGCACGGCGGAGTAGGTGCCGCTGCCGACCAGCTTCAGGCGCGCATACAGGCCAGGGGTGTATTCGCCCTTGCTGTTATCGAACACGGCGCGCCCACGGATGGTGCCGGTGGCCGGGTTGACCTGGTTGTCGACGAAGTTCATCTGGCCGAGGTGCGGGTTACCGGTTTCATTCGACAGGCCCAGGTACACCGGGGTGGTGGCACCACGGCGGCCTTGGCGAGCCAGCTCGGTGTACTTGAGGTACACACGTTCATCGGCGTCGAAGTAGGCGTAGACCTTGTCGGTGGAGACCACGCTGGTCAGCGCGGTGACGTCGGCGGTCACCAGGTTGCCGGCGGTGATTTCGGCACGGCTGACGCGGCCGCTGATCGGCGAAGTCACGCGGGTGAAGCTCAGGTTCAGCTTGGCCAGGTCCAACTGCGCCTGGATCCCGGCGACGGCGGCGCGAGCTTCCTGGGCGGCGGTGGTGCGCGAGTCGGCCAGTTCGGCGGAGATCGCATTGCTCTGGCGCAGGCGTTCGCCGCGCTGGGCTTCGTTGTCGCTGCGGGTGGCGGCGGCTTTGGTTTGAGCCAGTTGGGCTTCCAGGCGGCGCACTTCGGCCTGGAACGGACGCGGGTCGATCTGGAACAGCAGGTCGCCTTTCTTGACCAAGGCGCCTTCGGTGAAAGCGACTTGGTCAATCTGGCCAGACACCCGTGGACGAATCTGTACGGTTTCGGGCGCTTCCAGGCGACCGGTGAATTCATCCCACTCGTTGACCGGCTGCTCAAGCACCTTGGCCACGCTGACTTTTGCCGGTGGCATGGCGGCCGCTTGGTCCGGGGTCTTGCCGCACGCGCTCATCACCACCACGGCCAGGATCGCCAGGGGGAAGCGCAAATGTTTGAGTGACTGTTCCATGAGGTGCATCCGCCAATGTATTTGAGATGGGCGGATCATGCGCGGCGAGGCGGTATGTCACGAATCGAATGAAACAAAGGTAACTATCATTCGGAATGATATAAGCGCGGGGTTAGCCCTCTAGCATGGGGGGTTCGTTAGGGGGCTATCAATGGGCGTGATGACAAAGGACTGTTGTCGAGGGTGCAAGGAACTATTTCAACAGCGGTTTGCAGGGGGCGACGAAGGCCAGGATGGGTAAAAAAACGCCCGGTTCACCTGAGCCGGGCGCCAATCTCCAGGGTGCGTCAGGCGGTACCGAACCCCACCTGCACCGTCAGCGCCCCCTGGTTATCCCCCAAACCAATGCCATAACGCCCCTCCAGATCATCATTGATACACAGCTGCAATTCCCCGGTCTGCCCCGCCGGAATCTCCGCCAGGTCACCCACCAGAAACGGTGTCCCGCTGCTGCTCACCCGGCCAATCAGCGCCCCCTCATTGGCGCCCGGCAAGGTGTAGCCCGCCTTGGCGATCAACCCCGGGCTGCCGTTGCCATCGACCATGCCGCCCACCGGGCTGGCCAGCCACTTGCCGCTGACATACCGCACCCGGCGCGGGCTCGGGCCGCTGATCTGCACGCCGGTGCCTTGCCATGGCTGGTTGGCCTGCACCTGTAGCGTCGCGGCCTTAAGCTCGTTGCACAGGGTGTCGCCGGCCTGGATCGACAGCGCGGCGATGGTCAGGCTGGGGTTGGAGGTGCCGGTGGTGGGGAACACGCCGTCACCCACCAGGAACAGGTTGTTGTGGTCCCAACTGCGTTGGCTCTTGTCCACCACCGAGGTCTTGGGGTCGTCCCCCATGCGGTAGGTGCCCATCAAATGCCCGGCACCCTGGAACGAATAGGATTGCCCTTGGTAGGTGAACACCCCGGGCGGGATGTCGGCAGTCAGTTCGGTAGCCCCGAGCAGTTCGGTGATGACATGGCTGGCCAGGATCCGCGCCTGTTTGAAACCTTCCTTGGTGTAGTCGGACAGGTCGTAGTGGATTTCCGGGCGCGGGATGCCCAGGCGGTCCTTGTATTGGCTGGAAGGCACGATATAGCAGTTGGCGTTATTGGGATCTTCCTCCACTTGCTCCACCAGGAAACCTATCCGAAATTGCCGTGTGAGCAGGTTGTTCAGCTGTTGCACCAGCGCCGTGCCGAACAGCACCTGGGGCGCGCCCGTGGCGTTTGGCAGCGGGTTGGTGTGGCTGACGTTGGTGCCATCGATCAGGTCGGCGACGGTGGTGTAGGGATCGCCGATCGGCCAGTTGAAGCCCTCGTTGCCGATCTCGATCCGCCAGGCCGCGCGCTGGCTGCGGAAGGCGCCGTCGCGCAGGCTTTCGATGCCGGAGGTGGACACCGGGCCGCGATACGGGAACACCGTCTTGCCTTCGGGCATCAGGCCCCAGGCCAGGTAGATCGGGTGGTCCGCCAGGCTGCGCCCGACCTGGCCGCTGCTGTTGGCCACGCCGTTGGGCCAGGCGCTGCTGGTGGAATTGAGCAGCAACTTGGGCGTCTCGATGGCATGGGCGGCGATCACATAACGTTGCCCCACGGCCACGCCGGTGCCGGTCGGTGGTCCATCGCCGAGTTGGTACTGGATGAACTCGATACCGCTGATGCTGTTGTCCGCCGCCACGGTGACCTTGCTCGCCACGGTCTTGTACAGCACCCGCACATTGCCGGTGTTGAGCGCGTTGTTCATGGTCACCGTGGCATCGTACTTGGCCTGGATCGGGCAGATCGGCGTGCAGTTGGTGTTACCCGCGCACACTCGTCGCCCGGCATACGGCTGCGAGTTGCGCCCGGCCGGCGTCGGGCTGACCACCAGGGGCAGGCCCTCGAACGACTGGCCCTGCACCGCGCTGACGAAGCTGCCATCGACCAGCGACAGCGGGATACTGGTCATCGGGTATTCATAGTTGGCCGGGAAGGTAATGCCCAGGTACGCCTGGTCGGCCACATTCGCGGCCACACCGATTTCCGCCTCGGCACGGCAATAGGCGCTTTGCAGGTCGTTGTAGCTGATCGGCCAGTCCACCCCTACGCCATACAGCGTCTTCATCTTGAAGTCATTCGGCAACATACGCAGGCAGGTGGCGACCCAATGCCAGGTGGTGCCGCCGCCCACGCGCTCGTAGGTACTGGTGAACGGCAGCGGGCCTTTTTGCACCAGATAGCTGATGTCGGGGTTGTTCCAGCCGTTGATCAGGTCGGCGATGGTCGCGCGCGGTGCGTTCTGTTCGGCGGGGTTGCGCGCCGGGCTCAGGGTGCTCACCGGCGGGTAGGGTGATTCGGGGGTCTTCAACGTCGCGGTATAGAAACGCTCCAGGTACTGGTTACGATTGGGCGGGATCTCCGGCCCCGATTCCAGCACCAGCACTTGCACTCCGGCCAGGCCCAATTGATAGGCAATGAGGCTGCCCGCAAGGCCCGCACCGACAATCACCACATCTGCTTGTTCGCTACTCATGACGATGCTCCTGGCTGCGTGCTGGCGTTAACCCCGGTGAAGTCTTCCAGGCTGGGCGGCGGGCTGTTCCAGTAGCCGAAGAAGAACTCGCTGTAGCCCATGGGGTGGGCCTGGGCAATACTCCACGCCCAGCTCTGGGTGTAGGCCTCGTCACTCACCACGGTTTGCTCGTCGACCGGGAAGGCACCCTGGGTATACGGCTGGTACCACACGCCCAGCAGCCAGAGCTTCATGATCGCGCGTGCCACCTGGGCGGTTTGCGTCGGTGCCGGTTGGCCGTTCTGCATCAGGATCGCTGTGCCGATTTGCTGCGGTGTCGCCTGCTCGGCCGCCAGCGTGGCGTACTGGGCCAGCAGGGCGCTGAGCACGCTTTGGCCGACACGCGGGCCGATGAAGTTGAGAAAGGTGCTGGGCAGGCCGATGGGATCCACGGAGGGCGCCAGCAGTTCCTGATCGATGCCGGTGAGCACCACGCTCAGGCCGGTGAAATTGTCCAGGTCGGTACTCATGGCTGACTCCTTGTCACACCGGTGGATTGGGCGCGCTCGAGCAGGTAGGTGAAGTCCGCGAAGCTGGTGCGCGGCGACTGGGTCACGTGGGTGGCGGCATTGCCGTGACAGGCGATGCAACTGGACGACGCCTGGGGCACGGTGCCCTGGATATAGGTCTCCAGCGTGGCATTGGCGAGGAACGACGGCGCCGGGTTGCCCAGCGGCCGGGTTGCGGAGATCTGGCACGGCGGCTGGCCGCTGAGCGTCGGCCACTGGGTGCTGATCAGCTGGTAGTTGGCCCATACGCTGTTGGGATTCACTGTGCGCAGCAGGGTCTGGTAGGTGGTGTTGAGGGCCTTGGTTTCATCCGTCAACGGTATCTCGCGCACGATCTGCGAGGGCGTGGCCTTCACCGCCGGGTTCCATGGCCGGGGCGGCGGCTGGTTGACCTCGGCCTGGCTGCTGGCGTTGTAGAACAGGTACGGGCCTTTGCGCTCGGCGGGCGGCGTGGTCTTTTCCGGCACATTGTCGACGTGCTCGAAGGTCGACCACACCCACTGCGGCGCGCTGGTAGTCTTGTGCACGATATGCAGGCCCACCAGCCCGACCGGCTCGGCCACGCAGGACTCGGCCACCACCGGCCCCTTGCTCGGGTTGCTGTTGCCCGGCGTATACACCAGGGCATCGACACTGTGGAAGCTGGCGGGATTGTCGTTGCCGTCCAACACCTTCCACGCGGCCTTGACCATCAGCGAACC
Source organism: Pseudomonas sp. NFX5 (assembly GCF_049132125.1). Classification (NCBI taxonomy): domain Bacteria; kingdom Pseudomonadati; phylum Pseudomonadota; class Gammaproteobacteria; order Pseudomonadales; family Pseudomonadaceae; genus Pseudomonas; species Pseudomonas sp. NFX5. The sequence goes on along the minus strand of NZ_JAFMZG010000044.1, from coordinate 608,790 downwards.
CACCTCACTGGTGCTCGGGTTACCGCAACTGAACGCCACCGCATTGGTCGGGCTGGCGGCAAAAAACGCCTGTTGGCCCTGGATGCTGTAGAGGCCGTTGTTGACGATGCCGTCGAACATGGCTTGGTTGACCACGATTTCATTGCGCGTGTACACGCCGCTCTGGTCCACCAGGGGGCCGCTTTCAAACGGCTGGATAAACTCGTCGAGCACATCCGGAACCTTGCCCATCTGTTGCAGCAAGCGCCCGGAACCCTTGCCTTCACAGGCTTTCGGCACGCTGGCGGGCGCATGAAAAGGCAGCGGCTTCTGCCCTTGGGCCAGGAATATCTGATAGCTCTCCTTATAGCTTTCCCACACGGTGGCCGCGTCCTGCTGGCCGATCTGTACAGCGCTGTTGGGTTGACCCGTGTCCAGGGCCGGCCAGTTCAGCGCGATGAACGTCTGCCACGACATTTCATCGAAGTTGGCTTGCAGGCTGGACAGGGAAAAGGGCGGGGTCGCCGTGACATCGAAGGGTATTTGCGTAGACAACGTGGGGGCCGCGACGACCAGGGGGCTCAGCAACGCGCCAAACAGCGCACAGCCGAACCCGGGCCGGGGGCGATGGGTTTCCATTCTCATCGGTATCTCCTAGGCATCAGGCGCCGGGAGACAGTGGGTCCGTCATGGACTCTTCAATGCGCCTCCTGGCACGGGCTAGAGCGTAGATAAGGTTGGCGGCGCAGGTGTATGGGCGGCTAGATTTGTTCGTAATAAAAACAATCGCCAAGAGGCGGTTCAGGCGCGCCCTGTTCGAATGTAAGTGCGAAACACATGGTCCCACAGCGGTGAAGACACCCCGAAGTTCTTCTCGATGCCTTTGCGATGATGCAGGTCGTGATTGGCCACCAGCCCCGGAATAAATCCATAGGCCCAATGCTGCGGGCGGTGCATCACGTAATGCAGCGAGATGTAGACGAAATAGCCCGCTACGGCGCCGATAAAGGCCGAGGCGAGGCCGGTGGACCAGGCGAGCAGCAACAGCACGGCGAAGGTCGAGCTGGTTTTCCAGCTGGACACGCCGATGTAGGCCAGCACGTCGATGTGGTGGGTCCAATGCTCGCGGCGATACAGCGAGTGGAACAGGAAACGGTGCGCCGAATATTCCACCAAGGTCCAGGCCAGCAGGCCCGACAGTGCCAGCCAAGGCTCAAAGGGCGCCAGATAGAGGGCTGCCACCACGAACAGCGGAACGGTGAAGAAATCGAGGTAATAAGCAACCGATGACATCAGCCATTTATTGGAAGCAGCCATGCGCGGAATATCCCTGTAGGGCGAAATGGACGGGCGCAGGATTGTCCGGTGTCGGGCCGCCGTATACAACTGCCCGGCGCTGGCTACGTGGTGGATTTGTGAGCCAATCGCCCTAGCAGCGTCGAATAGCCGTTGATCCGCTGCGCTGCAACAACTCAATCCGGTCCGCCGGCACCAGCGTACGCAAGGTCTTGTACAGCACCCGGGTTTCCAGCAGGTTCCATACCCGCAGCATGGTTTCCAGCGCGTCCAGGGGTTTGCTGATGAAGTCCCGGGCGCCCAGGGCCAGGGCACGCAGGCGCGTGTCGCGGGTGGCGTCGGCGGTGAGCACCAGGATCGGCAGGTATTCACCCTGGGGGATGCGCCGGTTGAGTTGCTCCAGCACGGCAAAGCCGTCGAATTCCGGCATGTGCAGGTCGAGGATCACCAGGTCCGGCTCGAAGCTGTTGAACAACTCCAGGGTGCGCAGTGGCTGGGTGCTGCTCAGCACGTTGGTCAGCCCTTCGCGCGCCAGCAGTTGCTCCACCAGGTGAAGGTTCGGGCGTTGGTCGTCGATGATCAGGATACGCAGGTCGAGGTTCACGCGGGCTCCGGAAAGGCTTGGTCGAGGTGGGCGAGAAACGCCGGCACGTTGATCGGTTTGTTCAATACCGCGGTGGCGCCGGCCTCCTGCAAGGCCTGGCGGGTAAGGTCGCTGGCGTCGGCGGTGATCATCAGCACCGGTGTGTCGCGGGTGATCGGTGACTGACGCAGGCGTTGCAGCACCTTCAAGCCATTGATGTCCGGCAGCGACACATCCAGCAGAATCAGCTGTGGCGCATGCTGCGCGGCGAGGTCCAGGCCCAGTTGGCCTTGCATGCTCGACAGCAGGCGTATGCCGGGCCGACGTTGCAGCAGGGTTTCGATCAGCGCCAGGCTGGAGAGGTTGTCTTCGATGTACAACACCTTGCCCTCGAAGGTGCTGACGACGGGGGCAGGGCGCTTCAATTCGGTGTCGATGCCGGGCGTGGCGATGCTCTGGGCGTGGGCCACGCGCACGAAGGGCAGTTCCAGGGTGAAGCGCGAACCGACGCCAGGCTGGCTCTGCACCTTGAGTCGGCCGTCCATGTTCTCCAGCAGGCTTTTACTCAGTGCCAGGCCCAGGCCGCTGCCTTCCACATTCGGGTCGGCCCCCAGGCGTTCGAAAGGCTTGAACAGTTGCCCCATATGATCGGCTGCGATGCCGTTGCCGGTATCGCACACAGCCACGCTGACTCGTTGTCCACGGATATCGACCTCAAGGCTCACCTGACCATCGCGCCGGTTGTATTTGATCGCATTGGACAGCAGGTTCAGCAGCACCTGGGTCAGGCGCTGGCGGTCGGCAACGATGCCCGTATCCGCCGCCAGTGCCGGCAGCGGCCGCAACTGCACGCCTGCGTCGGCGGCCATGGGCGACACCAGCGTCAGCGCCTCTTGCAAGGTGCCCGCCAGCGGGATCGGCACGATATTCAACGCCAGGCTTCCGGCCTCGATCTTGGCGATGTCCAACACCTCGTTGATCAGCGTGAGCAGGTGCTGGCCGGCGCGCAGAATGTGACCCACATCGGCCTTTTGCGCCTTGGGCGCGTCCATGTCCAGCAGTTGCGCAAAGCCCAGGATCGAGTTGAGCGGGGTCCGCAGTTCGTGGCTCATGCGCGACAGGAATTGGCTTTTGGCGCGGCTGGCGCGTTCGGCTTCCTCTCGGGCGGTGCGCAGGGCGATCTCCGCCGCGCGGCGGTCGGTGATGTCGCGGGTGATCTTGGAAAAACCGCGCAGGGCGCCGGTGCCGTCGTACTGCGCCGTGATCACCACGCTGGCCCAGAACCGCGTGCCGTCCTTGCGGCAGCGCCAGCCTTCTTCGGTGTAATCACCGTTGCGGGTGGCCTCGCGCAACGCCATGTCCGGGTGCTGCGGGCATTCCTGGGGCAGGTAGAACAGCGAGAAATGCTGGCCGATGATCTCCTGTTCGGTATAGCCCTTGATCCGCTCGGCGCCGTTGTTCCAGCTGGTGACATGGCCCGCCGTGTCGAGGGCGAAGATCCCGTAGTCCTTGACCCCATCGATGATCAGCCGCAAGCGTTCTTCGTTGTCGCGCAAGGCGCGCTCGCGCTCGGCCAGCAACAGTCCGGCCTCCACCAGGCTGGTGCCCAACTGGCCGATTTCGTCTTTTTCCGGCGGCTGTGGCAGCAGCGGCGAGCCCAGGGCCAGGCGCTGGGCATTGCGCTGCACATTCTGCACCCGGGCGACAATGCCCTTGGACAGAAACAGCACCGCGACAATCGCCCCGAACAACCCGCAGATCGCCGCCAACCACGTCGACAGCAACAAGCGCTGGCGGGTCTCGGACGCAGCGGCGCTGCGCTCGGCCAGCAACGACGCCTCAAGGGTGAGCATGGTGCTGATGTGTTGGCGTAGGGCGTCGAGGATGTGCTTGTTGCTGATCAGGATGGCACTGATGGACTCCGGTGTGGCGTCGCTGTCCTTGAGCATTTCCTCCAGCCCGTCGACCTTGCCGTCGATCAGCGGCTTGATCGCGCTGAGCTGCTCGCGCACCCGTGGATCGCGCACGTTGCGGTCCAGTCGGTGCAGGGCCGACTCGATCTGGGGCTTGGCGTTCAGGTAGCTGGGCAGGAAGTCTTCGCGGCGGGTGAGCAGGTAACCGCGCACACTGGCGGCGGCTTCCGCGAGCAGGGTATGCACGGCCTGGATATCGCCTTGCACGCGTAAAACCCGGCGCACATCCTCTTCGGCACGGGCGGTCTGGCGTTCCGTGGTGTAGATCAGCACCAGGGACAGCAACAGCACCACCAGTGGCAGTGAAATCACCACCAGCGCCTTGCCGCGCAGCGGCAGGTCGGCCCAACGCTTTCTCATTTGGGCCGCCTCATGTGGGTGTCACCAGGCCCAAGGCGATGCCCCGCACGGCGGCCTGGGTACGGTCAGCCGCGCCGAGCTTGCCGATCACCCGCTCGACATGGGCCTTGGCCGTGCCGGTGGTAATGCCCAGGTGTTCGCCGATGGCGCGGTTGCTCATGCCGTTGGCGACCAGGCCGAGGACCTGGCGTTCCCGTGGGGTGAGCGGTTCGCCGGGGGCGGCACCGCTGGCCTGGCGTTCGGTCATGCGCCGCAACAGCCGGGCGCTGACCGCCGTGTTGAGCGCTTCGCCACCGGCGGCCACGTGTTGCAGCGCCTGGATCACCTCGGCGCGGCTGGCGTCTTTGAGCAAGTAGCCCACCGCACCGGCATTCATGGCCGCCTCCAGGTACTCGGGGCTGTCGTCCATGGTGAACATCACCACCTTCACCGCCGGCAGGCGTTGTTGCAGCAAGCGTGCGGCGCCCAGGCCATTGAGCCCGGGCATGCGAATGTCGAGGATGACAATATCCGGCAGCAGTTGCTCACACAGCTCCACCGCTTGCAGGCCATCGCTGGCCTGGCCGACCACCTCGAACTGCGGATGGCCGGCCAGCAGGGAGACAAAGCCGGTGCGCGTGACTTCATGGTCGTCCGCCAGCACCAGGCGCAGGACGTGGGTCATTGGGGGACTCCAATCAAGTGCGCAGGCACGCGCGCGTGCAGCCGGGTACCGCCGTCGACGGTGCTGACGCAGGTGAAGCTGCCGCCCAACAGGCTGGCGCGCTCCTGCATGGTGGCGAGGCCCAGATGCTGGGCGTCATCCGTTGATGGCTCTGCCTTGAAGCCTCGGCCATTGTCGTCCAGCCGCAGGGACGCCTGGCCGTCGTGCAGCGCCAGGGCCAGTTGCACCTGGCTGGCGCGCGCATGCTTGAGCACATTGTTGATGGCTTCCTGGCCGATCCGGAACAAGGCGATTTCCACCTGGCTGGGTAAGCGCGCCTCACAGTACGCCTGCCACACCACGTTGATGCCGGCGTCACGCAGGCGGTCGGCCTCCTTATCGAGGGCTTTGAACAAGCCGAAATCATCCAGCACCGTGGGACGCAGGCCCGCAATCAGTTGCCGGCCCTCGCCAACCGAGTGTTGGGCCAGGGTAAGAATCGCCTCGAGGTCGGTGGCCAATGCCTCCGGCAGCGGCGGGCAGCGCCCGGCAAAGCCTTGCAGCCGCTGGTGCAGGCCCGCCAGGGTTTGCGCCAGGCCATCGTGGAGGTCGTAGGCGACGCGCTTGCGTTCGTCTTCCTGGGCGCGGAGCAAGCGGTTGACCAGGTCGGACAGGGTTTTGTCGCGCAGCTTGAGGGTGCTCAGCAGCCGGTCGTTTTCCAGGTGGGCGGCCAGCAATGTGGCGAGCAGTTGCAGGGATTCGCTGTCTTCGTGCTCCGGCGCCCGCAGGCTGACGCTATTGCCCAGCACCAGTACACCAAAGGCATCGCCGTCACCGGCGCGCAACGGCACTTGCAAGACGCTGGGCACGTCCTCGGATGGCCGCTCCTGCCAACACGCCGTGCGCAGGCTGCGGTCGGCGAGGGCGGCCAGGCTGCCCAAGCGCGACGGATTGCCATGGCGGGCGCTGGTATAGGCGATGCCCTCGGCGTCCCACTCCTGCAGCAGCCCGTGGTCCATGGCCAGAAACGCGCAGGCCCGCGCGAGCACGCGTTCGCGCATGGCGTCGGGGGGCAGTTGGCGCAACTCCTGGCCGGTATCCACCAACAGCCGCAGGCGCGCCGTACGACTTTGCGATTGGCGAAAGTGCGCGCGCATGGCCAGGGCGCTGCCGGGATCATGGGGCGTGTCATGCATGGTTGATGCTCCATTGCTGCGGGCGCGAGGGGGATCTATTAGACAGGGTCGGACCCCTTGGGCGCTATCTGCCAAATGGCATAGGTAAATACCTCCGGTTGGCCGATGGCGGCCGGTGGGCAGGTTGGCAAAGTGGCCGCAACGACGACCACTGGAGTATCGCCATGAAATTCAAGATTGCCCCGATCGCCCTGATGTTTGCCCTGAGCGTACCGTTTGTTCATGCCGCCGAGACGGCCCCGTATGTCTACCGTGAAGTCGCCCAGGCGCCGGCCAATGTCAAAGACCGCGAGATTGCCGGTTTATTCGACCGCTGGAACAGCGCCCTGCAGACCGGCAACGTGAAATCCGTGGTCGACCTCTACGCGCCGGGCGCTGTGTTGCAGCCGACCGTGTCCAACCAGGTGCGCACGACGCCGGAGCAGATCACCGACTACTTCGACCACTTCCTGGCGCTCAAGCCGGTGGGCCAGATCAACTACCGCGAGATCCGCCAACTGGGCAGCAACGTGGCCATGGACAGTGGCGTCTACACCTTCACCCTGACCGAGTCGGATGGCAAGGTGCGTCAGGTGCAGGCGCGCTACACCTTCGTCTATGAGCAGGTGGGTGGCCAGTGGAAAATTCTTAACCATCATTCTTCGGCGATGCCTGAAGTCCAGGCCAAGCACGCCAAGCAGTAATGGCTGGAGGGAAAATGCCCATCCCTTACCGGGGGTGGGCATTTTTTTGTTGGGGCTGGGAGATTGTTCCTGTGACGGCTCGGGAACCGATGCCATCATCTAACTGATGGCCCCCTCCCACATTTGGATCTCCACATATCAGCTAGAACTCGGTTTGCTTCTGCTCTGCTTCTGCTCTGCTCTGCTCTGCTCTGCTTCTGCTCTGCTTCTGCTCTGCTTCTGCTCTGCTTCTGCTCTGCTTTTGCTCTGCTTTTGCTCTGGCTTTTGATCTTGATCCTAGGCGCCCCGTCAAACACGCTGGCCGAACGCAGGCTTGAATCCGTGGGTAACCCGGCAGGACGCCGGGTTAGCCGTCCTGGGCCAAGGATGGCCCATGACGGCGGCCCACGGATTCAAGCCTTCGTTCGGGCACACCGAGCCTGGGCGAGGTGCCGAGTGTTGGGGCAAGAGCCCTTTGGTTACTTTGGGGCTTTTCCAAAGTGACCCGCTGTAAGAGCGGAACCATAGGTGGTCGTGACCGCAGCAACGGATATGTACTCATTCCAACTCCAGCGCATGGTCGGCCCGAAGGCCGCCACGGAAGCAACCACCCTCACCACTCGGCACCTCGCCCAGACTCGGTGTACCCGTCACCCGGTGAGTGCAGCGACGCTTTGGCGCCGTCCGGGTCATACCAGGCGTACTCGTAGTAGCGGTTGGTGAGGCTTTTCAGTTGCAGGTCGACGCTGACGACCGAGCGCGGTGTTGGTGGCGCAACAGCGGTTCAATAAAGTGTTCGATTGTCCTGGTCGTGAAGGGTGACCGGTACAGCGCCAACCCTCGAATGTGAGGGCTTCCAGGCTTGGCATGAATTGTGTTGTGACCCGATTGGCGCTGACCCGACAACGGGAGGGAAACCTCACCTTTCATAAGAAACCACACCCATGCACAACGTCTTGCAACGCACAGTCATCGCCAGCCTGCTGGCACTCGGCGCCTTGGGCGGGCCGGTGGCCCAGGCCGCCAATGATCAACAGTTCATCCCGCTGGCCACCTACCGGGTCGGCGCCTATGCGTCCAGCGGCATTCCGTGGTGGGCGGGGGAGATTGATTACTTCCGCTACATCAACGAGGTCGAAGGCGGCGTGAACGGCGTCAAGCTGGTCTGGCAGGAATGCGAGACGGAGTGGAAGACCGACCGCATCATCGAATGCTATGAGCGCTACAAAGCCGGTCTCGACGGCGCACCCACCGGGTTCTTCTTCACCCACAGCACACCGGCCTCCTATGCGCTGATGGACCGTGCCGCCATTGACCACATCCCGCTGATCGACGGCGCCGGCGGGCGTACCGAATCCACCGATGGCCGCGTGTTCCCCTACGCGTTCCCGCTGTTGCTCAACTACTACGGCCAGGCGTCGGTGGGCATCAACTACATCGCCCAGCGCGAAGGCGGCCTGGACAAGCTCAAGGGCAAGAAGATCGTCACCGTCTACCACGACTCCGCCTACGGCCGCGAAACCCAGGCGGCCATGCAGTTGCTGGCGCAAAAGTACGGGTTCGAGAACATCCAGATCCCCGTGGCCGATCCCGGCAACGAGCAGTCCACCCAGTGGCGCCAGGTGCGGCAGATCAACCCGGACTGGGTGTTCCTGCGCACGTGGGGCGTGTCCACCCCCGTCGGCATCAAGACCGCCGTGCGCTTTGGCATCCCCGTGGACCGCCTGATCGGTGATGTGTGGGCCGGCTCCGAAGCCGACGTGATACCCGCCGGCACCGCCGCCAAGGGCTACCAGGCGCTGGCGCCGTTCCCCGGTGGCGACAGCTTCGAGATCCATAAAAAGCTCAGGCAGTTCATCCTCGATCCCGGCAAGAGCAACCTCAAGGACCCCAGCTACTTCGGCAAGGTCTACTACAACATCGGCCTGATCAACGCCGCGATTGCCGTCGAAGCGCTGCGCACCGGCCAGGCAAAATTCGGCAACCGCGCGCTGAACGGCGAGGAAACCCGCTGGGCATTCGAACACCTGGACATCGACGCCGCGCGCCTCAAGGCCATGGGCTTCGAAGGTCTGCTGGCACCGTTGAAGCTGTCCTGTGCCGACCACGAAGGTGGCGGCTCCGCCCGGGTGCAGCAGTGGGATGGGCAAAAGTGGGTGCTGGTGACCGACTGGCTGCAGGCCGACCGCGCCACCTTGCGTCCGTTGATCGAAGCCAAGTCCGCCGCGTATGCCCAGGAGAAGGGCATCGTGGCGCGTGATTGCTCGGCACAGTAAACCTCAGGCGGCGCTTGCCGTGACGTGACGGCCAGGGATGGCCGCAATCAATTCACGGGTGTAGTCGCTGGCCGGCTGGTTGAAGATGCGCTCCACCGAGCCCTGTTCAACCACGCGGCCATTGCGCAGCACCAGCACCTCATGGGCGAAGTTGGCCACCACTGACAAGTCGTGGGACACCAGCACGTAGGCGATGCCCATTTCCCGTTGCAGCTCTTCCAGCAGGTCAAGAATGCGCGCCTGCACCGACACGTCGAGGGCGCTGACCGGTTCATCCAGCAACAGCAGGTCGGGTTTCAACGCCAGGGCCCTGGCGATGGCGACCCGTTGGCACTGGCCGCCGGACAGTTCACGGGGCAGACGATCGAGAAAACTCGCCGGCAGGTGCACGCGGCTGATCAACGCCCGCGCCGCCTGTTCCAGGGCAGCGCCCTTGAGCAAGCCAAACGACACCAGCGGCTCAACAATGCTGTCGAACACGGTGAAACGCGGGTCCAGCGCCGCGAAGGGGTTTTGTTGCACCAGTTGCAGGCGTTGGCGCAACGGGCGGAAGTCGCGCCAGCTCAGGTCGGTGACGTCTTGCTGCTCGAACCGGACGCGGCCCTGGGTCGGCTTCTCCAGGCCCAGGGCGATACGCAGCGCGGTGCTCTTGCCCGAGCCGGACTCGCCGACGATGGCCAGGGTCTGGCCGGGGTAGACCTCCAGGCTCAGATCCTCCAGGGCCACGAAGGTCGAGGCTTCGCCCTTGACCTTGGGCAGGGCAAACGTCTTGCCGACGTTGTCCAGGCTCAGGATCGGCTCACGTCCCAGGTCGAGGTTGAGCAACGGTTCACGCCGCCTGGCGAAGGCGGGTGCAGCGGCGATCAGCGCGCGCGTGTAGTCGTGGCTGGGCTGCGCGAGGATCTGCCGTGGCGGACCTTGTTCCACCACCTCACCCTGTTGCATCACCAGGATACGGTCGGCACGGTCGAGCGCCACGCCCAGGTCATGGGTGATGATCAGCAGGGAAATGCCGCGTTCACTGACCAGGCGCTGCAAGTGGTCGAGGATCTTGCGCTGCACGGTCACGTCGAGGGCGCTGGTGGGTTCGTCGGCGATGATCAGGCGCGGGTTGCCGGCCAGGGCGATGGCGATCAGCACGCGCTGGCGCATGCCGCCGGAGAGTTCATGGGGGTACTGGCGCGCGCGCAATACCGGGTTGTCGATGCCCACCTGTTGCAGCAGCTCGACAATGTCGGCATCGACGCCGGGGTAGCGTTTGCCCTTGGCGAGTATCAGCGCCTCGGCGATCTGCTGGCCGATGCGCAGCGTGGGGTTGAGGCTGACCATCGGGTCCTGGGGCACCAGGCCGATGGTGCGCCCGCGCAGCTTGCGTTTCTGCCGTTCGCTGGCGTGGGTCAGGTGGTGGCCATCCACCCACAGTTCACCGGCGCCGATCTGCGCATTCTCGGGCAGCAGGCCTAGGATCGCATTGGCCAGGGTGGATTTGCCCGAGCCGGACTCGCCGACAATCGCCACGGTCTCGCCCTGGGTGAGTGAAAACGACAGGCTGCGCACCGCCGGATTGAGCTGGCCGCCGGAACGGTAGTCGACACTCAGTTGGCGCACATCGATTAAAAGCGGCTGGCTGCTCATCGCTGGATATCCTCGAACGTGCGGGCGATATGGTTGAGGCTGAACACCACGGCCACCAGGAACAGGCCGGGCAGCAAGGACACCCACGGTGCAGTGATCAGGAAGTGGCGGCCGTTGGCGATCAAGGTGCCCCATTCCGCCGCCGGTGGGGCAGCGCCGAAACCGAGAAAACTCAAGCCTGCGGTGGCGAGGATCGCGGCGCCGAAATCCAGGGTCGCCAGCACGGCTACCGGGCCCCAGGCGTTGGGCAGGATGTGCCGCAACAACGTGCGGCCCCAACTGGCACCGCCCAGGCGAGAGGCTTCGACATAGGGCAGGGTTTTCACCCGCAGCACTTCGGCACGGGTGGTGCGGGCAAAGCCGGGAATGATGCCGATGCCCACGGCAATCGCCACCGGTACCGTACCGAAGCCGATGGCCGTGACAATCGCCAGGGCCAGCAACAGGCCGGGCAGGGCCAGCAGCACATCGACAAAGCGCATGATCAGCGCATCGATACGGCCACCGGCAAACCCGGACAAAATGCCCAGCCCCAACCCGCCCACCAGGGCGATGCCGACCGCCAGGGAGGCGGCCAGCACTGACAGGCTGGCGCCGTAGACCACGCGGGTGAACAGGTCGCGGCCCAGTTCATCGGTGCCGAACCAGTGGGTCAGGTTGGGGGCGCTGAGTTTGGCGGCGGGCGCGGTGGCGTAAGGGTCGAAGCTGCTCAGCAGCTGCGGCGTCACGGCGGCGACCAGCGAGAACAGCACCACCAGCACCGCCAGGCTGAACCCTGGGCGGCGCAGCAATGGCAGGAGTGTCGCCGTTGCGCGTTGTAAGGGGCTGCGGCGGCGCCAGAGTGTTTCGCTGCGGATCAGTTTCCGGGTAAGCGTCGTCATGGTCTAGGACACCTTGGGCGTGTGGGAGATGCGCGGGTCGAGCCAGGGGTAAAGCAGGTCCACCAGCAGGTTCACCAGGACAAATGCCGCCGCCGAGACCGCGACGATGGCCAGCACCACCGGAATGTCCTGGCGCAGCACCGCTTCCTGGGCCAGGCGGCCGATGCCGGAGCGAGCGAAGATGGTTTCCACCAGCACCGCGCCGGACACGGTGTTACCCACCTGCAGGCCGATCAGGGTGAGGATCGGCAGCGCAGCGTTCCTGAACCCGTGGCGCGCCTGCACCTGGCCCCGGCTCAAGCCCTTGGCGTAGGCGGTGACGATATAGGCCTCTTTCCACACGCCCTGGAAGCTGCGTTGCAGCACCTGGGCGTACACCGCGGCGCTCGGAATCGCCAGGGTGACTGCCGGCAGCACCAGACTTTCGAAGCCCTTGCTGCCGGTGGCGGGAAACCAGCCCAGGCCAAATGCAAATACCTGGATCAGCAGCAAGCCCATCCAGAACACCGGCACCGAAAAGCCCAGGGACGGCAAGCGCGCGAGTGCTTTTTTCAACGGTTGCCAGCGGATATACGCGGTGAGGTAAGCCAGGCCGATACCGCCGAGCAGCGAGAGCACAATCGCCAGGCCGGCCAGGGAAAGGGTCTGGGGCAGGCGTTCGGCGAGTAACTCGGCCACCGGGCGATTGAGCGACAGTGACTGCCCGAAATCACCGTGCAGTGCCCCCAGCAGCAGGTCGATATATTGCTCGAACAGGCCTTTATCCAGCCCGTAGTAGGCGCGCGCCTTGGCCAGGTCTTCCACCGACAGGGCGTCGGCTTCCATGCCGGATGCACTGAGCATGATCGACAAGGTATCGCCCGGCAGCAGATAGAGGATGAAGTAGGTGATGCTATAGGCCCCCCATAGCACCAGCAGCGCCTGGCCGACCCGGCCGATCAGGTAGCGGCTCATGGCGTGCCGACCTCGATATCGCCCAGCAGCGCGAAGCCTTCGGCGGTCCAGCGGAAGTTTTTCACCTTGGGCGACGTCGCGGCCTGCCACACGCGCTCATACACCGGGAACGCCGAGCCTTCGTCGATCAGCAGGTCCTGCAGGTCGCCGTAGGCTGCCGCCCTTTGAGCGCTTTGGGTGGCGGTGATGCCGGCATCGAACAGGCCCTTGGCTTTTTCCAGGGTCGGCGCTGCGTAAAGGTTGGTGGCCAGGGTCGAGCTGTTGGCGGTGCGAGGGTCGAGGATGGTCTGCAAGATGATCGGATCGGCGCGGGTCATGTAGGTGCTGGTCAGGTCATAGTTACCGGCCGAGTTGTTGGCAACCCATTCGGCACGAGTGACCACGTTGAGCTTGACCTCGATACCGACCTTGCGCAACTGGTCCTGGAGCAGCACATCCCCGGCAGTTTCCGCCGGGGTGATGTTGTAGCTCAGGCTCAGGCGCTTGCCGTCTTTGTGCCGGTAGCCATCGGTGCCCTTGGCCCAGCCGGCCTGGTCCAACAGGCGCTCGGCACCCGCGGGGTCGTAGGCCAGCTTGGCACCCTGGCTTTTGAAGTAGGGCGTGGTGACGTCGTAGATACCGTCCACCACCGGGAATTCGGCGTTGTACACGGTGCTGGCGTAGCTCTTGCGGTCAATGGCCTTTTGCACCGCCAGCCGTACTTGCTTGTCGGCCAGTGCCCGCTCGCCGCGGGTGTTGGGGTACAGGTTCAGCGCCGGCCCCGGCAGCGAGCGGCTCTGGATGGTGGCGCCCTTGGATTGGAACAGTTTCAGGTCGACTTCCGAGAACGGGTTGCGGGGCCACAGGATGTCGGCCTTGCCTTGCAGGAACAGGCCGTTACGCACGCTTTCCTCGGGGATGTAGGTGACGTCCACCGCCTCCAGGTGCGCTTCGCCCTGGTTTTTCATATTCGCCGACGCCCAGGCGTAACCCTTGCGCTTGGTCAGGTGCGCGCCGACTTCCGGGGTGTAGCTGGCCAATACGAACGGGCCGGTGCCGATGATCTTGCCAAGCGAACGCTCCTTGACGCTCAGCGCGTAGGAGGCCGGCGCGAGGATCGCCAGGTTGGTGGTGGAGGTCGCCTGCAGGAAGCCCGCATTGGGCTTGGCGAGCACCAGCTTGACGGTGAAGTCGTCGACTACTTCGGCGCGATCAAAGCCCGCCAGGTACGTCGCGCCGAAGGTGGCCGGCAGCTCGGTCGCCAGCGCCTTGTTGCTGTCAAAGGCGGTTTTCACGGCCTTGGCATCGAAGCGTTCGCCGTTGCTGAAGGTGACGTTGTCGCGCAGGTGGAAGGTGTAGGTCAACGCGTCGTCGCTGACTTCCCAGCTTTTCGCCAGCCAGGGAATGATCCTGCCGGTCTGCGGATCCTGGTCGGTGAGGGATTCGGCGATATTGCGCAGCAGCACCCGGTGTTCGAGCCAATAGACCTGGAACGGGTCGACGCTGACCAGGGTGGTGTTGTCGCCGAAGAAGGCGATGTTCAAGGTCTTGCCGGCCTGGCTGTCAGTGCCCGCAGGCGAGCAGGCGGCCAGGCTCAATGCCAGGGCGCAAGGGGCCAATAGACGGCTCATCAAGTTGGAGGTGTTCAATGGGATGCCCTCGTATGGCGATTGGCTTAGAAGTCGTAGGCCAGCTTGGTGTACCAGTAGCCGCCGCCGGGGTAGAACGGCGGGTTACCGTAGGGCGCCAGGCCCAGGTTGCTGTACACGGCGTGCCGGTCGGGGCGCACGTCGAAGATGTTGGTGCCGCCGATGCTGACGGTGATCTGGTCGACGAAGGTGTAGCTGACGTCCAGGTCGGTGATCCATTTCGCACCGAAGCTGCGGTCGCCGGATGGGTTTACCGCCAGGGTCTTGACCGCACCGTAGCGGCTGGTTTGCAGGTTCACTGCGAGGTCCTCGACCTTCCAGTTGGCGCCCAGGATCCATTTGGTCTTGGGCGAGGCTTGGGTGAGATCGCCTTCGCGGTCGCGGCCCACCAGGGTGACGCCGGAGTTGGCCAGCGCACTCGGGGTGTCCCGTGTGCCTTCGATAGTGGTCTTGTTCCAGTTGAAGCCCAGGCTCCAGCGCACATCGCCCCAGGCATCCAGCGGCGTGGTGTGGTCGGCGACCACGTCCAGGCCACGGGTGCGGGTATCGAAGGCGTTGGTGTAGTAGTTGACCCAGGTCCCCGAGGGCACGCCTTGGGCGCTGAGGATGCCGTTGATCACGCCGTTGCCCTGGTCGTAGATATTGCTGGTCAGGGCGATGCGGTCGTCGATGTCGATCAGGTAAGCGTCGGCGGTGACGCTGGTGCGCGGTGCCGGCTGCCAGGTCAAGCCCAGCCCGAGGTTGCGTGACTTTTCCGGTTTGAGGTCGTCGCCACCCAAGGCCTTGGCCAGGTTGCTGCCCGACGGGGTCAGGCGGGTCACGGCGGGCACCACGTTGCCGTTCACATCCACGGCCACCCGGTTGTCGGCCACGGTGTAGCCGATCTGCGTCAGCGACGGCGCCCGGAAGCCGGTGCCGACGGTGCCGCGCACGGCGACGCTGTCGGTCAACTCGTAGCGCGAATTCACTTTGAGGCCGAAGGTGTTGCCCGAGTCGTCATCGTAATGTTCGATCCGCCCGGCGACGTCGAGAAACCAGCGTTCGGTCAGGTCGAAGCCCAGGTCCAGGTAGCCGGCGTAGTTGTTGCGGATCAGGCTGACTTCATCCTCCGGGCGAATCGTCACCGCCGCCTGTGCGCCCGATGCCGCCGGGTAGGTGCCGGTGATATAGGCTTCGGGGTCACCGGCGAAGGTGCTGAAATGTTCCCAGCGATGCTCCAGGCCGGCCGACACTTGCACCGGCGAGGTCAGGTTGAACAGGCTGTCGTAGCGGCGGGTGACGTCCAGATTGTTCACCCACTGCTCGAAACGGAAGGTGGCCAGGTTGTCGAACCTGGTCGGCGACGCGGTGCCCAGGGACGGGTTGATATTCAGGTCGCTGGAATGGTGGACGTTGTTGCGTCCGTAGGTGGTGCTCAGGTCCCAGTTCCACTCGGCCGCCTGGCCCTTGCCGCCGAACAGCAGTTGGTAGTCGCGGTCCTTGATGTTGTTCAGCGGGTAGTAGCCGTCGGGGAACACCTCGGGCACGGCGGCCCGGCCGGTCGGCAGGCGGAAGTAGTTGGCGGCCTCGGCATCGCGCTCGCCGTAGGTCGAGAACGAGTAGAGCGTCAGGTCTTCCAGGGGCAGTTCGGCGTTATAGGCGAGGTTGAAGGCTTTCAGGTCCGGGTCGCCGTTCTTGATGGCCACGCGGTCCCAGGCCGCTTCCCTGGCCGGGTCGTTGAAAGCGCGCACGCTGCTGTCGGCCTTGTCGTTCCAAGAGGCCTCGCCGCGCTTGCGGGCGTCGGCGGAGAGGTGGAAAAAGCCGCCGTCGCCGAGCTTGAAACCCTGGTCGCCGGCCACCTTGATCGTTTCCCCCTGGCCGGAAAACAACTGGCCGTAACTGGTTTCCAGGTGTCCGCCGCTATTGCCGGCCTTGAGGATGATATTGATTACCCCGGCCACGGCATCGGAACCGTACTGGGCCGCCGCGCTGTCTTTAAGCACCTCGATATGGTCCACCGAACTGACCGGGATCAGGTCGATGTCCACCGCATTGGCGCCGCTGTTGTCGATCGACCCGCGCTGGCCGGTGGCGCCGTTGTGTCGGCGTTTGCCGTTGACCAGCACCAGGGTATAGGCCGGGCCGAGGCTGCGGTTGCTCAGCGGACGCGTCACCGAGTTGTAGCCGGCGATATTGGTGCCGAAGTTGAACGACGGCAGCAGCTTGGCAATCGCCTCGGACAACTCGGCGCGCCCGGTCTTGAGCAGCTGTTCGCTGTTGATCACGTCAATCGGCGCCGGGCTGTCGGCCACGGTGCGTTGCTGGCCACGCAAACCGGTGGAGATCACGGTCACCGTATCGAGCTTGGCCTCGTCGGCGGCGGCCTCGGCGAAGGAGGGTGCGCCGGCCAGCAGCAGGGAACTGGTCAGCAGTGACAGGTGGAATCTTCTGCGGGGTAGGGGGGCGGCGATGTCTGGCATGTCGGAAAGGGTCCATGTAAGCCTGCTGAAGGCTCCTGGTGATCGGGGGTACGTCCTCCGCCAGGCATGGGGTCGGTGTGTGGAATGAAGATATCCCTATAAAAAACCGTGGGGAAAGTCTTTTTTGGAATAAGCTAATTATTAGATATTGTTATCTTGCGAATTTATAAGATCATCTATTTTTATTATGTGCAGGGCCTTGGCGTGGGTTGAGTGTTCGACATCCAAAACATCCACGTGGGGTGGCATGCCGGAGGCCGGCGTGAGGATTCCTTGCGGCTGAACGTAAATCTTTAGTCTGGCTGGCGCCGGCTGTAAATGAGACTACGATAGTCTCCATCAAGTGCCGGGCAATGCTATCCATAGGGTGTTGTTTTTGTGGGCACCCGTTGGGCATACATTCAATTGAATGGGTTTCAGGCTTTTATGGAGCGAGCCAGCACGGACTGATGAAGTATTTACGCTGGGTTTTTCATCGTAAGCGTGAACGCATGCAGGAGCGGTAATGGCAGACAAGGATGTGCTGCAAACCCTTGAAGGTGTGCTGGATTGCCTGTCGGGCGCGGTTGTGGTCCTGGATCGATCTGCCCGGGTCGTGTTGGGCAACCCTGGGTTTTCAAGGTTGCAGTGCCAGAACGGCGTCCCTCCCGAGACGACCACTGAGTTTCTCTCCTTGCTGCGCCCCCAGGACAGCCGGCTTTTTTATGCGGCACTGGAAAAGGCCGATGGGCGATCCCGGGTGTGTTTCGAGGCGACCGCGAGGCAGTCCGGCCGGTTGAACCTGTCGATGACACCGTGGCGCGACGACTATTTTATTGTTGAAATCCTTCCCCTGCCTGGGCCCCCAACCGCGCATTCCCACAGCGAGCGCTTCTCCGAGATCCCCCTTGAAGCCATTTTCGATTCCTCCGGCACCGGCTTGGCGCTTGTGTCACTGGACGGTCGTTGGCTGAGGGCCAACAGCGTCATTTGCAGGCTGCTTGGCTACAGCGAGGCACAGCTGCAAAACACCACGTTCATGGCATTGACCCACCCCGAAGACCGCGAAGTGGGCAAGCAACTGATAGAGGAGTTGAAGGGCGGTACACGGCAGGGCGCCACCTTGCATAAACGCTACATCCACCACGACGGTCAGGTTGTCTGGGTGCGCCTGACCGTGGGGCTGGTGCGGGACGACCAGGGGCAGCCGATCTGTTTTGTCTCCCAGTTGGAAGACATCACCGAGAACTGGCAGCTTCGCGAAACCTTGCTGGGCAGCGAGCTGAAATTCCTCACCCTGGCGGAGAATTCACCCAACATCATTGTGCGCTACGATCGCAACCTGTCGCGTACGTACGTCAATCCGACGTTCCTGCTCTTGACCGGCATGTCTTATGACGAAGCCATAGGCGCCGGCCCTGAGGAGCAGCCCGGCGATTACCTCGACCATCTGCGCCATGTGGCATCCACAGGCCAGACCGCTCAATTCCTCAACAGTTGGACGGTCGGCGCCGGTGGTGAAGCGGTGAGTTGTGTCGTCAGCCTGATGGCTGAACGCGGCCCATCCGGTGAGGTGGCAGGCGTACTGGCCATGGCCCACGACATCACTGAGTGGCGCAAACAGCAGGTACTTGAAGATGCACGTCTGCGCATCTTCGAAACAATGGCCACGGGCGCCTCACTGGACGAAACCCTGGGGTTGCTGGTGAGTTATCTTCAACTGGCCTTGCCTCACTGCTCCTGTGGCGTCGTGCTTGCTGACCCGCAAAGCCCCGGCTCGGGGGAGTCCATGGCTTCTTCCCCAGGCTGGTACGAGCCCATCCTCGGCAATCAGGGGCAGGTCCTTGGGGCTTTCGCGTTGTCGCGCTCACCCGGTTCTGCGCTGGACGAGAGCGACCGGCAGCGCGTGCGCCAGACCTGTCACATTGCCGCGATTGCCATCGAGCGCTGGCGCTCCGAATCCTTGCTCAGGGAGCGCGAGCGCCGCTACCGGGATATTTTCGACCATACCCTGGACATGTTGTGCCTGCTGGAGGCTGCGCCACGGGGTGAGCTGCGCTGTGTCGAGGTCAATCCGGCCCTGTTGCAGGTGCTTGGGAAACCCCATGGCGAGGTTATTGGCGAGACGCTGGCGTCGATATTTGGCCGGCTCAACGCGGAAAGAATCCAGACCCTCCATGACCAGTGCAGGGCCGCCGAACGGGTGGTGGAGTCTGAGGAGAGCATGGTGCTGCGCAACGAAGTGCGCAACCTGCACTTTACCCTGGTGCCGGTCGCCGACTCGGGCAGTGTGGGCCCGCGGGTGTTGGTGATCGGTCGTGATGTGACCCATTTGACCCGGGCCCGGCAGAAAGAACTGGAACGCCAGCACGACATCAACGCCCTGGTGGAAAACAGCCCGGACGCCGTCGCGCGCTTGAGTGTTTTCGGGGAGGTGCTCTACGTCAATGCGCAGTTGCGAAAATGGGTGGGCGGGGCCTGGCCGGAACTGATGGGCATGCCCATGGATGAAGTGGTGCCGCTGAACGCCCAGTCCCAGCTTTTTCGAGAATTGGTGGCCCAGGTGATTCGCCAGAACAAAGCCACGGAACAGGAGTTCTTATTGTCGGGTTTGAAAACCGCGCCCAAGGTGGTGTTGATCCACTTTGTTCCCGAGGTCGACGGCCAGCGGGTCGTCAGCGTGCTGGCCGTCGGGCGCGATATTTCCAAGCTGCGCGCGGCGGAGCGGCGCCTGGCCAATTCCAACGCGCAATTACGCGACCTGTCGACCCGCCGGGAAACGGCGCGGGAAGAGGAACGCAAACTGATTGCCAGGGAGATCCATGACGAACTGGGCCAGCACCTGACGGCGCTGCGCATGGGCATCTCGTTGCTGAGGTTTCAGTTCGGCACCGATACGCCTGAACTCACCCCTCAGGTCGAGCGGTTGATGGCGCTGACCGACAAGACCATCCAGGTGGTGCGCAACGTGTCCACGAGCCTGCGCCCCTCCGCGCTGAACCTGGGGCTGGTGTCCGGTCTTGAATGGCTGACAGCCGAATTCGTCACCCTGACCCAGGTCCCCTGTGCGTTGAACCTGCCGCTGATTGCCCTGACCCTTCCGGATACCCACGTGACCGCAGCGTTTCGCATCGTGCAGGAATCGCTGACCAATATCGCGCGTTATGCCGAAGCGACGCAGGTCAGCGTCACCCTGAGCCCGCAGGAGACCCACTGGGTGCTCGAGGTCCAGGACAACGGCAAGGGCTTTGACCCGGATGCCGTCGGCCGCCAGACCCTGGGCTTGGCCGGCATGCGTGAGCGCGGCCTGATGCTGGGCGGCAAAGTGATCATTTTCAGTCATCCTGGGCAGGGCACTACGGTCCAGGCGTTCATTCCGATGCACAAGGATAGGTATTGATGATTCGCATGCTGATCGCCGATGACCACACCATCATGCGCGAAGGGCTCAAGCAACTGTTCTCGCTGGTCGCCGACGTGCAGGTGGTGGCCGAAGCCGAGAGTGGCACGCAACTGATCGAACTGTTGCGCCAGGTCGAGATCGACCTGCTGCTGCTCGACATGAATATGCCGGGTATCAGCGGCGAGATTCTGATTGCGCGCCTGCATACCCAATACCCGAAACTGCCGATTCTGGTGTTGAGCATGCATAACGAAATCCATATCGCGCAACGGGCATTACGCGCCGGTGCACTGGGCTACCTGACCAAGGATCGCGATCCCGAAACCCTGTTGGTCGCGATGCGTCGAGTGGTCAGTGGCCAACGCTACCTGGACCCTGGGCTGGCGGAACAGATCGCGCTGCAAAGCAGTGGCTTGAAGCAGCAGACCTTTGTCGAGAGTTTGTCCGATCGCGAGTTCCAGATCCTGCGCCTGCTGGCGCACGGCATGAGCGTCAACCAGATCGCTGAGCAGTTGGTCATCAGTAACAAGACGGTCAGTACCCATAAGACCCGGCTCATGGAAAAGATGGGGTTCTCCTCCACCGCCGACATTGTGCGTTTCGCCATGACCCTGGGTATTTCCTGAAGCGTGTACGGGGGTAGGGATTTTCCTAGGCGGTTTTCCAGGATCCCTACCCCAGAATAGGGATGCTCCGATGGTGGCAGTGCCATTATCGGGCCAGTATCTCTTTCAAGCAGTCGAATGGCCGGTCAGGTCGTGACGACAAGCCTTGACAGGGAGACAGACCGTGAGCGCACCGACACCACCCCCTTCCGCTGCTTTGACCCTGTTTCCGGTTGCGTTCGCGGGCCTGCTGGGCGGGCTTGCGATTGCCTGGAGCGAGCGCTTCAGCATCGGGGCGCTGGCCGCCGGCGGCGCGGTGTTGGCGTTGTGTATCGGCATGGGCCTGTGGGCAAACGGCAGGAGCCGGGCGCAGTGGAGGGGCCTGCAGCAGCTCGATCAACAGGCATCCATTGCTCCGGCGCTGGCCGTCGATAACGGCCTGGCACAGGTGTGCGTCAGCGTGCTGCCGATCTGGTCGCGGCAGATAGAAGCGGCGCGTTCGATCAGTGAAACCTCGATTCTCAGCCTCAGCGAGCGTTTTGGCACGTTGTCATCCAACATCAGCCACAGCGTCTCCAGCAATGGCGGCCAGGACGCTTCGCAACAATTGGTCGACTTGCTGGAGGTCGGCCAGCGTGACCTCAATTCCATCGTCGTGGCCCTGCGCGCTGCGCTCACCAATAAGGAGAATGAGCTCAAGGAAGTCATGCAGCTCTCGGGCTTCACCGAGCAGCTTCAGCAGATGGCCAAGTTTGTCGGTGACATCGCCAGTCAAACCAACCTGCTTGCCCTCAACGCGGCTATCGAGGCTGCGCGAGCCGGGGAGGCGGGGCGAGGGTTTGCGGTGGTCGCCGATGAAGTGCGCAAGTTGTCGAGCATGTCCGGCGAGACCGGGCGCAAGATCAGCGAAACCGTGATCACCGTCAACGCCGCCATCGCCCGCACGGTGCAGATGTCCCGCCACCACGCCGAACAAGACACCCTGACCCTCGCCGATTCGGAGCGCGTGGTGTCGGAGGTTATCGAACATTTTCGCACGACCGCCCAGACCATTGTGCGCAACAGCCATGACCTGCAGCAGCAGAGCGCCAACGTCGCCGACGAGATTGCCCAGGTGCTGGTTGCCCTGCAGTTCCAGGACCGCGTCAGCCAGATGCTGACCTTGATTACCCGCGACCTCGACAAATTGCAGCAGCAGTTGGACGAACGTCATGAGTCGAGCCTCAGCGGACAGTCCCTGGCGCCAATGAGCAGTGACCGTTGGCTGCAGGAGCTGTCAACGGCCTACACCATGCCGGAGCAGCACGCCATTCATGGTGGTAAAGCGCCTGCCCAGGCCGATGCCAACGAAATCACGTTTTTCTAGAGGAGTTTTTCCGATGAGCAAGACCATTCTGATCGTCGACGACTCGGCCTCCATCCGCCAGGTGGTGAGCATCACCCTCAAAGGCGCCGGTTACGACGTGATCGAAGGCTGTGATGGCAAAGACGCCCTGAGCAAACTGGACGGCCGCAAAATCCACCTGATTGTCAGTGACGTGAACATGCCCAACATGGATGGCCTCAGTTTCGTCAAGGCGGCCAAGCTGTTGCCGGCCTACAAGTTCACGCCGGTCATCATGCTGACCACTGAAGCCAGCGATGCGATGAAGCAGCAAGGCCAGGCCTCCGGCGCCAAGGCCTGGATGGTCAAGCCCTTCCAGCCTGCGCAAATGCTGACCGCCGTCTCCAAGTTGATCCTGCCATAGCGATGACCAGCGACCGCTGGCCAGGAGGTTTACATGAAAAGCGCCGTCCCGATGCTACGTCGAATCCAGGTCATGGAAGGCCCCCTGACGATCTACACGGCTGCCGAGCAAAAGGACGTGCTGTTGTCGTTGTTTCCCCTGGCCCATGAAGTGGAGTTGGACCTGTCCAGTGTCGATGAACTCGACAGTGCCGGTTTGCAGCTGTTGATCCTCATCAAGCGCGAGTCTCTCAAGGAAGGCACCCAGTTGTTGCTGAGCAACCCCAGTTCGACGGTGAGCGAAGCTTTTCGCCTCAGCGGCCTTGACGACTACTTCACCAATGCGAGTTTCACCCAGTCGGTCGGAGCGTAAGCGTATGAACATGGATGACGTGCTGCAGACGTTCATTGCCGAAAGTCGCGAGCTTCTGTTGCAAATGGAAGATGCGCTGCTGCAGATCGAGAAGTCGCCCCAGGACCTGGACACCATCAACGGCCTGTTCCGCGTGGCCCACACCATCAAGGGGTCGGCCGGCCTGTTTGGCTTGATGCCGATCGTTGAGTTCACCCATGTCGCCGAAAGCGTGCTGGACCGGGTGCGCAGCCTGGAAGTGCGCGTCGACGAGGCGTTGAGTGCGTTGTTCCTCGACGCCCGTGACCATATTGGCCAATTGATCGACCTGCTGGCCGAGGACGGCAACCTGGATCGCCTGGACGAACCGGTGCGGGCTCAGGGTCAATCTATCATTGAGCGGCTGTCGCTGTATCTGGACGCGGCGGTCTCGACCCCGGCGCCGGCCCTTCAAGCGCCGGCGCCGGCGGATGAGCCAGGCGCCAGTCCCGGCCATTGGCATTTGTCGCTGCGCTTCGGCCCGGATGTGTTGCGCAATGGCATGGACCCCTTGGCGTTCCTGCGTTACCTGAGCACGCTGGGGCGTTTGCTGCACACCGTTACCTTGTTCGATGGGTTGCCGCCCATGACCGCCATGGACCCGGAAACCAACTACCTCGGGTTTGAACTCGCACTGGCCAGCGACGCGTCCCTGGAGGTCATCGATGGCGCCTTTGATTTTGTCCGCGAGGACGCGCTGGTTCGCATCCTTGCACCGAATGCTACGGTGCAGGCGTGTCGGACCCATCTCGACGGCTTGCCGGAAGATAACGCCACGCTGGTCGAGCTGCTGGTGCGTTGCGGCACATTGACCGAGGCCCAGGCCTTGCTCGTGACCCAGGACGCCGAGCAGGCACCGGTCGAAACGCGCAGCGAGCCTGATGTCCAGGAGTCGACAACGCCGCCGGTCAAGGCCGGCAAAAGCGCGGCGAGCAACGAAGGCAACCTGATTCGGGTTGATGCCGCCAAGCTGGACCAACTGATCAACCTGGTCGGCGAGCTGATCATTGCCGGTGCCGGCGCCAACCTGGTGGCGGTACGCAGTGGGATTGGCGAGATGATCGAATCCACCAGCCTGTTATCGCGGCTGGTCGAGGAAGTCCGCGACTCGGCGCTGACCCTGCGCATGGTGCAGATCGGCGCAACCTTCACGCGGTTCCAGCGCGTGGTGCGGGACGTCTCCAAAGAGCTGGGCAAGGACATCGTGCTGCACATCGGCGGCGGTGAGACCGAGCTGGACAAGACCGTCGTCGAACGCATTGGCGACCCGCTGACCCATTTGGTGCGCAATGCCATGGACCACGGCATCGAGCCTGCGTCGACGCGCCTTCAGCGGGGCAAGCCGGCCCAGGGCACGGTCCGCCTGAATGCCTATCACGAATCCGGCAGCATCGTGATCGAGGTGTCCGACGACGGCGGTGGCCTGGCCAAGGACAAGATCCTGGCCAAGGCCCGTGAGCGTGGCCTGGTAGGCGAGGCCCAGCAGCCGTCGGACAAGGACATCCTGAATCTGATTTTCGAGCCGGGATTCTCCACCGCCGACCAGGTCAGCAACCTGTCCGGGCGTGGCGTGGGCATGGACGTCGTGAAGCGCAATATCACGGCGTTGCGCGGCAGTGTCAGCCTCGAGAGCGAAGTCGGGCAGGGCACCACGGTGCGCATCCGCCTGCCGCTGACGCTGGCGATCATTGACGGTTTCCTGATCGGGGTGGGCAAGGCTTCTTACGTGATTCCGCTGAACATGGTGGAGGAGTGCATCGAGCTGGCACCTCAGCGGGGCACCGAAACCGGCTACCTGGACCTGCGGGGCGAGGTGCTGCCGATCCTGCGGCTGCGCGACATGTTTGATGTGCAAGAGCCTGGAGGCAACCGGGAAAACGTGGTCGTCGTGCAATACGCAGGCTTGCGTGCCGGCCTGGTGGTCGATCGCCTGCAGGGGGAGTTCCAAACCGTGATCAAGCCACTGGGCAAAGTGTTTGGTGATGCCCATGGGCTGGGCGGGTTCACCATCCTCGGAAGTGGAGCCGTTGCGCTGATCCTGGATATCCCGAATTTGCTAGGACAGGTTGCCAAGGAAACCCCCCATCGTTCGATCCCAAGCCCTTTATCGACTCATTGAAGCGTCATCAGGAGTGCCTCGCCATGACTGTTATCAGAAATATCATGTTGCTGGTTTTCACAGCCATGCTGGGTGTCTTCGTGTTGGGTGGCACCAGCCTGTACCTGGCCGGTGAAATCAATACGAGCGCCAGCTATGCCAACGTCAATACGGTGCCCAGCCTGTTGGAGATCGACCGCGCCGCCGCGGCCTTCACCGACCTGCATGCCTTGCAATGGCAACGCTTGAACGAGACCGACAAAAACAGCGTGCCGGCTTACGCGGCCAGCGTGGCGCAGGATTTCAGCGCCGTTGGCAAAGCCCTGGATCGCTATCAGGCCGAGTTGACCTCCGACGAGCACGATGCGGCGTTGTTGAAACAACTGCGCGGCCACTTGGCTGAGTTTGCGGCGTTGCAGACCCACTTCGACAAGCTCATCGATGACGGTGACCAGGCCTCGGCCCGTGCATTGATCGAGACCAGCCAGCCCCTGCAGACCGCCGTGCTCACGGCGATCAGCGAGCTGCGTGAATACAACCTGGAACTGGGGCGCAAGGGCCAGGTGCTCGCCACCACCACCGAGAAGAACGCACGCACCCTCATCCTGCTGGTGAGCGGCCTGACCCTGGTGGCTACCCTGCTGATCGGCGTCTTGCTGGGGCGCAATCTGATGCGCCGGCTCGGGGCGGAACCTACCGTGGTGCAAGCCTATGCGGCACGCCTATCGGCCGGCGAATTGAATGCCAAGGCGACGCTCAGGGCCGGAGACACCACCAGCCTGATGGCGAGCATGCAGCAGTTGGGCGCGAACCTGCATGACTTGATCGTGGAGATGGACCGTATGTCCAGTGAGCACGACAAGGGCGAGATCGATGCACAGATCGATGCCGGCCGCTTTCATGGCAGTTACCGCTCCATGGCCCAGGGCATCAACGATATGGTCAACGGCCACATCGCGGTGAAGAAAAAAGCCATGGCCTGCATACGCGCCTTCGGTAACGGTGATCTGTCTGCGCCCCTGGAACAATTCCCCGGCAAAAAAGCCTTTATCAACGACAACATCGAGCTGTTGCGCAGCAACATCCTGGCGCTGATCAATGAAATGCAGCACATGTCCAGCGAGCATGAAAAAGGTGACATTGACGTGATGATCGATGTCGAGCGCTTCGCGGGTTCGTACCGGGATATCGGCCAGGGCATCAATGACATGGTCAACGGCCATATCAACGTGAAGAAAAAGGCCATGGCCTGTATTCGCGCGTTCGGCGAAGGGGATTTGTCCGCGCCCCTGGAGCGTTTCCCCGGCAAGAAAGCCTTTATCAATGAAAACGTCGAGCAACTGCGCGCCAATATCCTGGCCCTTGTGGAAGATACCAGCGAGATCAGCGACAGTGCGCTGATCGGCAAGCTGGACACCCGCCCTGACGCCGCCCGGCACCAGGGCGATTTCCGCCGCATCATCCTCGGTATCAACGGTTCTCTGGACGCGATCATCGTACCGATCACCGAGGCCATGGAGGTGCTGTCGGCGATGGCCGCCGGCGACCTGACCCGCAACATTACCGGCGACTACCAGGGCAAGTTCCTGGAGCTGAAGCACTCGGTCAATGGCACCGTGGAAAAACTCTCGGAAATCATCGGCGAAGTACGCGGCTCGGCGGACTCGCTGTCGAGTGCTTCGGAAGAGATTTCCGCCACCGCCCAAAGCATGGCCCAGTCGGCTTCCGAGCAGGCGGCATCGGTCGAACAGACCTCGGCGTCGATGGAGCAAATGTCGGCGTCCATTTCCCAGAACACCGAAAATGCCAAGGTCACCGATGGCATGGCGGGCAAAGCCAACAAGGAAGCCTCGGAAGGCGGTCGAGCCGTGAAGGACACCGTGGCGGCGATGAAAACCATTGCCGAAAAAATCGGCATCGTCGATTCCATTGCCTACCAGACCAACTTGCTGGCGCTCAACGCGGCAATCGAAGCGGCACGGGCCGGCGAGCATGGCAAAGGCTTTGCGGTGGTCGCGGCCGAAGTGCGCAAACTGGCGGAGCGCAGCCAGATTGCCGCACAGGAAATCAGTGAGGTGGCCAAGAACAGCGTGGCCTTGGCCGAACGGGCGGGCAACCTGCTGGACGAGATTGTGCCGTCGATTGCCAAGACCTCCGACCTGGTGCAGGAAATTGCGGCTGCCTCGGAAGAACAATCCATCGGTTCCGAACAAATCAACAGCGCGATGTCGCAGATGAGCCAACTGACCCAGCAAAACGCGTCGGCCTCCGAGGAGCTGGCGGCGACGGCCGAGGAAATGAGTGGCCAGGCCGAGCAGTTGCAGGAACTCATGGGGTTTTTCACCGTGCAAAGCAAACGTGCCGGGCGCAATGTCTCGATGCCCCAGATCAGCCGAGCCATGTCCACCCAGGACCTGGACAGTCGCTCCTCGGACGGCGGTTTCGTCCGCTTCGGGAGTTGACCCATGGGCACCTCAGCGGGCATGCAGGGCGCTGTCGAAGCTGCGTCGCCAGTGGATGAACCCTTGCAGTACCTGACCTTCCTGGCGGCCGAGGAGATGTACGCGGTCAATACCCTGAGCGTTCGTGAAATCATCGAATACAACCAGGTGACCAGCGTACCAATGATGCCGGAATTCCTGCGGGGGGTTATCAACCTGCGCGGCTCGGTGGTGCCGGTCGTGGACCTCAAGGCGCGTTTCGGCAAGGGCACGACGGTACTGGGCAGTCGCACCTGCATCGTCATCCTTGAGGCGGCGAAGGAGGGCGAATCCCAGGTCCTGGGGGTGGTGGTGGACTCGGTCAGCGAAGTGATCGAGATACTCGAGATCGATATCAAGCCCGCTCCGGCGTTCGGCAATCACATTCGCACCGACTTCATCGGGGGGATGACCAAGGTGCGAGGCGAGTTTGTCACGCTCCTGCAGATCGAGCATGTGCTGTGTGTCGATGAGATAGCCGGCCTGATCGCTGTCTAGGTATCTCCCCGGCGGATAGAGCTGTTGTGGTGAGCGGGCTTGCCCCGCGCCGGGGTGCGAAGCGCCCCTGATGAAGACGAAAACGTATGTGACCCGAGGTGAATCATGGCCCCACCCATCGACAGTCCAGGCAATGCCAGCGTCCCGAGCCCAAGCCAGTACCTCACCTTTGTGCTGGGGGAGGAGATGTTCGCCGTGGGCACGCTCAACGTTCGGGAAATCATCGAATACGGGCCGATCACCAGCGTGCCGTTGCTGCCTCCCAGCATACGTGGGGTGATTAACCTGCGTGGCGCGGCGGTCCCCGTGCTCGACCTGGGGGTGCGCTTTCGCGGCGAACGCACGGTGCAGACTCCAAGGACCTGCGTTGTGATCATCGAGGTGCAGGCCAATGCCCAGCGCAAACCAGTGGGCATCATTGTCGATGCGGTCAGCGAGGTCCTGGAAATCGCCGACCAGGACATCGAGCCGTCGTTGAATTTCGGCACCGATGTCGGGGCCGACTTTTTACTGGGCATCGGCAAACTGGAGAGCGGTTTCGTGCTGTTGCTGGACATCGGTCGCGTGTTGTCCCTGGAACAGGTCGATGCGCTGGTCAACCTTGAGTCTTCGCTACCTTCGATCGCCTGAACAGGCTGGGGGAATGTCCTGATGAACGTGATCCTCTCTGACGCCGAGTTCGTGCAGTTTCGTGACCTCATCTATCAAATCGCCGGCATCAGCCTGTCCGATGCCAAGAAACAGTTGGTGAGCGCTCGCCTGGCCAAGCGACTGCAGGTGTTCAAGCTCAATACCTACGGCGCTTACTACAAGGTGCTGATGAAGGACAGCGTGGAGTTGCAGGTAGCGGTGGACATGCTGACCACCAACGAGACCTACTTTTTCCGTGAGCCCAAGCATTTTGATTTCCTGCGCGATGTAGCGTTGCCCGAGCTGCGGGGCAGCGGGCCGTTGCGCATATGGAGTGGCGCCTGCTCGACCGGCGAAGAACCCTACACCCTGGCAATGGTGCTGGCGGACAACCTCGCCGGCCGGCCCTGGGAGATTGTCGCGTCGGACATCAGCAGCCGGGTATTGGAAAAAGCCCGCCTTGGGCGTTATCCCCTCGACGGCATACGCGGCATCCCTGAGGCGCTGTTGAACAAGTATTGCCTCAAGGGCGTGGGCGCCAACCACGGTTGTTTCATGGTCGACCCGGCGCTGGCGGCGAAGATCGATTTCCAGTCGATCAATCTGAATAACCCGCTGCCGAAGCTGGGGATGTTCGATGTGATCTTCCTGCGCAACGTGATGATCTATTTTGACAACGACACCAAAGTACAGGTGGTCAAGCGCCTGGTCAGTCACCTCAAACCGGGCGGGTACTTTCTGGTCAGCCATTCGGAGAGCCTCAACGGCATCACCGATCAGCTGCGGCTGGTCAAGCCTTCCATCTACCGGAGGCCGCATGCCTGACCGTCGACCGCCCAACGAGGTGTTCCTGAATCCCGGCGAGTGGTTTTTCGGCTCGGGTGCGATTCGCCTGCGTACGGTGCTGGGATCCTGTGTTGCATTGGTGTTCTGGCATCCCCGGCGCTTGCTGGGGGGCATGTGTCACTACCTGCTGCCACAGCGCGCCGTGACCAAACAGGGCGTCCTGGATGGTCGCTACGGCAACGAAGCCTTTGAACTGTTGCTCGCTCGAATACAGTCGATCAAGGCCCTGCCGACGGAGTTCAGGATCAGCGTATTCGGCGGTGGCAACATGTTTCCCGGGCTTGTGCGCTCGGACAATGATTACGTCGGCCAGCGCAATGTCGAACAGGCCATGCGCCTGCTCGACCTGCATCAGTTGCGGTGTCAACACTTCCATGTGGAAGGCGTGGGTTATCGGACCATTGTGTTCGATCTGGCCAACGGCGAAATCGAACTCAACTACCTGGCCTTGAAGTGAACCCCCAGGAGCCCTCATGGAGAACGTGCGACATGAGCCTTATCAAAGTGCTGATCATTGATGATTCCGCCGTGGTGCGTCAGGTACTCACGGCGACCCTGGGGCAAGACCCCGCTATCGAGGTTATCGGCGCGGCGGCAGACCCGGTGTTCGCCATGGACAAAATGAACAAGCAATGGCCGGATGTGATTGTGTTGGATGTGGAGATGCCACGGATGGATGGCATCACGTTCCTCAAGAAGTTGATGGCCGAACACCCCACGCCCGTGGTCATCTGCTCCACGCTGACCGAAAAGGGCGCGGCCACCACCATGCAGGCACTGGCGGCCGGCGCGGTCAGCATTGTGACCAAGCCACAACTCAACCTGCGCCAGTTTCTCACCGACAGTGCCGATGAATTGGCGGGGGCCGTCAAGGCCGCTGCGCGGGCCAACATGAAGCGCATGGTGCCTTCCAGCGAACGCGCTCCCGCCAGGCTGACGGCCGACGTCATATTGCCGGCGGGCACCCAGGCAATGGCGCGCACCACCGAGAACATTGTCGCCATTGGGACGTCCACGGGCGGCACCCAAGCCCTGGAGTTGGTGTTGACCGCGTTGCCCAGGGTCTGTCCGGGCATCGTCATCGTGCAGCACATGCCCGAACACTTCACCGCCGCGTTTGCCGAGCGCCTCAATCGACTGTGCGAGATCGAGGTCAGGGAGGCGAAGAACGGTGACCGGGTTATCCCCGGTTGTGCACTGATTGCCCCTGGTGGTCGGCACATGGTGCTCAAGCGCAGCGGCGCCCAATACCTGGTGGAAATTGTCGACGGACCTCCGGTCAGCCGGCATCGACCTTCCGTTGATGTGCTGTTTCGTTCGGTGGCCCGCAGTGCCGGCGGTAACGCACTGGGGATCATCATGACGGGGATGGGCGACGACGGCGCCCGGGGCCTGAAGGAAATGCACGACAACGGCGCCCGCACCCTGGGCCAGGACGAGGAGTCCTGCGTGGTGTATGGCATGCCCAAGGAGGCGTTCAAGCTCGGTGCGGTGGAGCGTGAGGTGCCCCTTGAGCAGATCTCGGCGGCGATTCTGCAATCCATGCACCAGCGGCGCTGACGGTTCGGGGTTCTGTGCTGATTGATAAGGCGCTCCGGCAATCCGCCTCGGGCCAGCCTGGGGTTTCAGTATGGGTCATGGTGGGCTCAGGGCAGGGAATCAATGGCCTGTAACACCGCACAGGCGATGGTCTTCGTAATCGTTCGCCGCTGGGCGTTATCGAGCATCGGGCTTAACCAGGTGGGTAGACTGTTCAGCATGGGCAAGATGGCCGTGAGCGCGCCCTCGCGCAACGGCCCGCCCGGTGGATGGCCTGCCTGGCCGATCAAATCCATTATTTCCGACTCATAGGCACGCCTCAGGCGCTGGACGCTT
The DNA here is from genome assembly GCF_049132125.1 of Pseudomonas sp. NFX5. Taxonomy (NCBI): domain Bacteria; kingdom Pseudomonadati; phylum Pseudomonadota; class Gammaproteobacteria; order Pseudomonadales; family Pseudomonadaceae; genus Pseudomonas; species Pseudomonas sp. NFX5. The sequence continues at coordinate 577,734 of NZ_JAFMZG010000044.1, read as the reverse complement.
GCCTGCATCGAGTCGCCCAGGCAATTGGCGTCCATGACCGCCAGCTTGAAGTGTCCGGTCATGTGTTCATGCAATTGAAGGTGACAGTCGATCAGTTGGGCCAGGCGTTGGTCGGGTGCCAATCGGCGATTCTTGATGCCGTGCACCTGGGACAACAGGGTTTGATACAGCTCCATCAGCAGTTCGTAAAGCAGCGCCTCCTTGCTTTCCACATGGTGATAGATCGCCCCCGGGCTTATGCCGACATGGGCGGCGAGTTCACGCATGCTGACCTGGTTGAAACTGCGCTCCTTGAATAACTCCGAGGCTTTGCGCTGGAAGTCTGATCGGTTCAGCACACGCTTTGCCCCGTATTGCGCGCACGCCTGGCGCTCCGGCACGCCGGCCACGGGTTCATGTCCCGGGCGCCTGCTGCCGGGCAATTTCCTGATTGCGCAGGATAAAGCGCTGCAACTTGCCACTGGGGGTCTTGGGGAGTTGCTCGACGAACTCCACTTCCCGGGGATAGGCATGGGCGGCCAGGCGCTGCCTTACATGCAGGCGCAGTACTTCGGCCAGCTCGGCGCTGGGCTGGTACTGGCTGTCGAGCACGACAAAGGCTTTGATCAGCTCGGTGCGTTGCGGGTCGGGCTTGCCGATCACCGCCGCCTCGATCACCGCCGGGTGTTCGATCAGCGCGCTCTCGACGTCGAACGGCCCGACGCGGTAGCCGGACGTGGTGATCACATCATCGTTGCGGCCGACGAAGCTGATACTGCCGTCGTCATTCAGCTCCACACTGTCGCCGCTGAGGTAATAGCGCCCCACAAAGGCCCGGGTGGGCATACCCAGGTAGCCGTCGAACCAGCACAGGGGCGAGCGTTCGCGATCCACCGCCAGGACGCCCGGCTGACCCGCCGGCAATTCCCGATGCGCGTCGTCCAGTACGACGATGCGGTAGCCGGGCACCGCATAACCCGCCGAGCCCTCACGGACCGGGTGACGCAAACCATGGTGATTGCACAACACCATGCCGATTTCCGTCTGGCCGTAATGATCGTGAATGGTCACGCCGAGTTGCTCGGCAAACCAGCGGATCACGTGTGGGTTGAGCGGCTCGCCGGCACTGCTGACGGCACGCAGGCAGCCGCGCACGGCGTCGGCGAACGTTGCCCCCTCGGCGATCAGCAGGCGGTACGCCGTTGGGGAGCCGGCCAGATTGCTGATGGCGTACTTGGCAATGACTCGGCACGTACTCTCCACCGTAAAAGGGCCGTTGTAGAACAGCGTGGCATGACCACAGGCCAGCGGGCCGGTCACCGCGTAATACAGGCCATAGGCCCAGCCGGGATCGGCCAGGTTCCAGAAGCGGTCGTCCTGCTGCAGGCCAATGGAGTCGCGTATATAACCCTTGAAGGCGAGAATGGCGCGCAACGGCACTTCCAGAGGCTTGGCCGGCCCCGTGGTACCCGATGTGCACATCAACAGGAATGGCGCGCTGGCGTCCAGCAGTACCGGTTCGCACTCGACGTCTTGGCCGTCCAGGATGCTCCAGAACGGATAATCGCTGGGGTTCTGCGGGCCCCCGCCGGTTACGATCACGCTTGGGCAGTTGCCGATCTCATCCAGCTTGGGACGGTTCTGCGCATCCGTCACGATCCAGCGCGCGTTGGAGCAGCCCAATCGTTGCTCGATCGCCTTGGGACCAAATGCGGTGAAGAGCGGTTGATAGACCGCGCCCACCCGCCAGGTCCCCAAGATGGCAATCAGCAGTTCAACCGTGCGCGGCATCAGGCCGGCGACGCGGTCGCCCGGTTTTACCCCTTGCTCACGCAAGAAATGGCCGAAGCGGGCGGCGCTGGCCTGCAATTGGCTGAATGTGTATTGGGCGGCGCTGCCATCCTGTGCTTCGCAATACAACGCCACGGCGTCGTCGTGGGCGTGCCGGTCGCAGCATTCGACGCAGGCGTTCAGGGCAGTCAGGTCACCTTGCAAAGCCAGTTCGGCGGTCTGTTGGTAATTGAAGGATGTGGCCACAGCTTGATAATCACGCATAACGATACCTGGTTCTTATTGTTGGGTTTGTACGGCCAATAGTTGCGCTGCTCACGACTCGGCGCGGTGGCGCTAGCTGTCCATCATGTCGGCCGCTTGTTGGGTCGCCTGGCTGGTGCGGGTCGCCAGCTTGCGAACTTCATCGGCGACCACCGCGAACCCGCGTCCGGCGTCGCCAGCGCGGGCGGCTTCAATGGCGGCGTTCAAGGCCAACAGGTTGGTCTGGCTGGCGATGCCCTGGATGGTGGCGACAATGTGCGTCAGCTTGCGCAGGGTCTCCTGCATCACTCGGTGCTGGTGTTCCTGAGCCTCACGCATGCTGTTTTCTTCATGGTGGGCATGGATATCGGTGATGGCACCCACCACCCTTTGCGGGGAGCCGTCCTCTGCGCGTCGCGTCTGCCCACGGCCGCGAAACCAGCGGTAATTGCCACTGCTGTGCTTGAGCCGATAATCGACATCAAAGGGTGTTTTACCGCTGTGGTCTTCGACGTGGGCGACAAACGCCGCGATTGCCCGTGCGCTGTCGTCTGGATGCAAGCGTGAGGTCCAGCTTTCCAATGTGTTGGGAAATTCCTCAACCGTGGTGTACCCCAGCAGTCGCCGCATTTGCGAAGACCACCAGATGGTGTTGTTCGGGTTCGCCGGGTCACCCGCCACCACCTCAATGTCCCAGAGCCCGTCATGGAGCATTTCACGGGAAATCTCGAAGCGTGTGGCCGCCAGTTCGAGTGACTCTTCGTGCAGGCGCTGTTCATGAATGTCACGCAGGCTTCCGCCGATGGCGACCGGTACGCCTTGCGCATCGCGGCGCGCCACACCGCTGATCCTGCACCAACGATAGTCACCGTCTGATGCAAGGGCCATGCGTACGTCCAGCGCAAAGGGCGTTCGCCCGCTGCGATCAGCCAGGTGCCGGGCCAGCGCGTCGAGAAAGCGTTGCCGGTCCGTCGCGTGCAGGTGCTCGTTCCAGCGACCAAGTTGATCAATACCTTGGGTCGGGATCGACGCGGACCCTGTCCACTTCATAGCCCACTCCGGTGCGGGTGCAGCCATACCTGCCGGTTGCAGTTCCCAAAACAGTTCACCTGCGCCTTGGGCGATAAGTGCCCAGCGCGCTTCCTGCTCCTGCAAAAGCGCGTCGCGGCGGGCCAGGTGCTCGGTCAATTGGGTGGCTTCCAATGCCAGCGCGTGTGTCTGTGCTTTCAGGGCTCGCCGCTCTTGCAGCAATGTCTCGACGCCCGCCAGGATGCGTCGCAATAACGGGTTGCTCGACGACAGCGGTGTACTCGCCTGGTCAGGCTCATCCAGTCTGTCGGCAAGCGGAGCCAATACCCAGCGGTTGGTTCGGCTGAAAAAGAGCATGGGGCACCTCTATCTCGGATCAAATGGGGGCAATCGCCATGGGCTGTGTGGGGGTGCGGGCAAGGGCCTGTCGGTCAAAGGCGGTCGCCCCCGGCAGTGCCTGCCAGGCCAGTGGGCCGGCGGCGATTTCCTGGGCGCTCAGCAGGCAGTGGTCGAGCTCGCGCTGTAACGCGTCGGTGTCGAGGCCCTGGCCGATAAACACCAACTCCTGCCGGCAGTCGCCGACCACGCTGTCCCATTTGGCCCTGATGCCCTGCAGCCGGTATTCGTCCCGGGGCCATTGCGACGGCTCGATGAAGTTCCACCAGCGCCCGACATAGTCCCATTGGAACCGCTTGCCGCTTTGCACCAGCAGGCCGGTTTCCAGGTGGCGGCTGGCGAGCCAGAAGTAACCTTTGCTGCGCAGCAACCGCCCGTTGCTCCAGGGCTGCTGGAGAAAGGCGAGCAACCGCTGCGGGTGGAAAGGTGCGCGCTCACGGTACACCCAGGACGTCACGCCATAGGTGTCTGACTCGGAGGCCGGCGCGTCTGCCGCCTCCATTTTCCGCATCCAGCCCGGCGACGCCGCGAGGCTGGGTAAATCAAACAGATGGGTGCCGAGGAGGCTGGCTGACGGGATGTTACCGTGGGCCATCGGCATGATCCGCGCCGTCGGGTTAAGCCCCGTGAGGATCGCCTGCACGGCCTGATACTGCGCTGCATCGATCAGATCCAGCTTGTTGACGAGAATGACGTTGGCGTACTCCACCTGTTCGATCAGCAGATCGGCCAGGTGGCGCTTGGGTGCGTCTGGCGTGGCGTCATCCTGGTCAATGGTGTGCGGCGATTCGAGCAGTTCCTGGAAACGACTGCCGTCGACCACCGTCACCAAGGTGTCCAGGCGCGCCAGTTCGCTGAGGCTGAAACCCTCAGCGTCAAGGAAAGCGAACGTCTCCGCGACCGGCATCGGCTCGGAGATCCCCGTGGATTCAATCAGCAGGTAATCGAAACGCTGTTGGCGTGCGAGCATACTGATCTGCTCGAGCAAATCGGCGCGCAGGGTGCAGCAGATACACCCGTTGCTCATCTCGATCAGCTCATCGCGACCACGGTGCAGCGCGACATCGCGCTGCACTTCTTCGGCATCGATATTGACTTCGCTCATGTCATTGACGATGACGGCCACGCGCAGGCCTTCGCGATTGCGCAGGATGTGGTTGAGCAGGGTGGTTTTGCCGGCGCCGAGGAAGCCCGAAAGGACCGTCACCGGCAGTCGGCTTGCCTGGGCGCCGTCTGTCATGGGTTCACCGCGCGCGCGCCGGCGGCCTTGTCCAGGTAGCTTTCGAACAGGTCGACCACCACAAAACCCTCATCGGCGGCATCTCCCCACAGGTCCTTCACGGCGAACTCGACGTGGTAGGTGGGTTGATGGGCTGCGCTCACATCGCCATGGCCGATTGCGTCCGGGAACGGCCATTTCTCTGACGTGCGGTGCAGGACCACGCCTTCCTTGCCGCGCACGTAGGCGGGCATGCGGATGTGCCCAGCCACATATTCGTCTCGCACCACCACCCGATCCCCCACCTCGAAGGGCGGCCGCCCCGTGATCGCCGGGCGGCCCTCGGCATGGGCGGGATTCGCCAGCTTGAAGTGGGAGCCCAAGGCCTGATCAAGCTCCGCCTGGGTGATCACGCCGGTTTCGACCAGCAGGGTAGCGGTCGCGATGACGTAGCGTTCGTAGTACTGGGTGCCGACATGCTGGCGCACATCCAGGCGTTCGACGGCGTGACGCACTTCGTCCACGCTGAACTTTTTCAAGTGGTCGGCACCGATGAACATCAAGCTGTAGGCCAGATGCTCCCAGTCCTGCTTGAACACCTGTTTGTAGCTCAGGCTGTTGATGGTGTGGGGGACTTTTCCAAAGCCTTGGAAACCGCCGAGATCGTGAAAGCCATCCATAATCAAAACTCCGGGAGTGAACGATGATGAGGTGTTGTTTTCAGCCCACGCGGGGCAGGGCGACGCCGATCAGCACGTCTTTGGTCACCAGCGCTTGAAGCTGCTCTTCGCTCATGTGTTCTGAGCCTTCCGGCCTGACCGGCAGCACCAGGTAGCGGCTTTCGGCGCTGGTATCCCAGACCTTGACCACCATGTCCCGGGGCAACTCCGTCCCCAGCTCGCGCAGTACCGTGCGCCCCTCCCGGACCAGGCGTGCGCGGAACTCGAAACCCTTGTACCACTCCGGTGGCAGGCCGAGGACCGGCCAGTTGGTGCAGGAGCACAGGCTGCAGACAATCACGTTCTTCAGCGTCGGCGTATCCTCCAGGGCGACGATGTATTCGCCCTGGGGGCCGGTGTAGCCGAACTGGGCGCAGGCCGCCGTGCCGTCCTTGAGCAACAGTGCCCGGAACTGCGGATCGACCCACGCCTTGGCCACCACACGGGCGCCGTTCTCGGGGCTCCAGCCGTGCTCCATCAATTGCGTGAGCTGCTCGACATAGCCCTCCGGGATGAGTTCCTTGCTCTTGAGGACTTGAAACAATGCCCAGGCTCTTTCGCCGGGCGTTGAAGTAGCTGTACTCATGGGGTCACTCCTATCAGTCAACACGGTGGTAAAAGTCATTGGATTTCTTATTGTTCTACGGGCGCCGGCGGCGCCCGTAGACGGCTCAGAGCGTGCGCCAGTCCACGGAGGCTTCAAACGCCGCCGCAGCCTGGTAAAGGGTGCCTTCGGCATAGTGTCTGGCGACCAGCATCAGCCCGACGGGCAGGCCGTCGACCCGCCCGCATGGAATCGACAGGGCGGGATGCCCGGTGATGTCCTGTGGCGCGGTGTTGCCGATCATCTCCAGCGCGCGCGCCACGTACTCAGTGATCGAGCAATCCGTCGGTGGATGGGGTTGGGCAATGATCGGCGTGGTCGGCATCACCAGCAGGTCGTAGGTCTGCAGCGCCTTGTCATAGCCCTGCCGGGCGAAGCGCGCGAGGTTTTGCGCCTTGGCGTAATAACGTCCGTTGTAGTGGTTCAGCCCGTATTGGCCGACGAACATGCACAGCTTGAGCGACGCGGACAATTGGTCGGCCTGCTCGCGCCAGCCGACCTGTTTGTCCAGCAGGCCGACATCGTAGAGGCCTTTCCAGTTAAAGCCCGCGCCGTTGCCATGCATCATCTGCATGGTCAAGCCTTCGCAGCCGATGGGGTGCCACAACGAGCCCGCTAGGTTGTGCTCGGGAACGGACACCGCCTCGACCTGCGCGCCCAACGCCTCGAGACGGGCGATGGCGTCACGCACTTTCTCGGCGACGCGAGGGTCCTGGTTGGCCAGTGCGAAGCCCTCTTGCAACACACCGATTTTGAGCCCGCGCACGCCCCTCGTCAGGTAGCTGTGATAGTCGTCGACTTGCGGCGCAGCCTGGCGCGGGTCAAGCCCATCCGCGCCGGCCATGGCTTGCAGCATCAGCGCGTTGTCGCGCACGTTGGCGGTAATGGGGCCGACATGATCGATCGTGGCTTCAATCGCCATGACCCCGGAGTAGGGCACCAGGCCGTGGGTCGGCTTCATGCCGTAGGTGCCGCAGAAGGACGACGGGATTCGGATGGACCCGCCTTGATCACCGCCAACGGCCATGTCCACCTCTCCGGCCGCGACCAACGCCGCACTGCCCGAGGAAGAACCGCCGGCGGCGTAACCGTGACGATGGGGGTTGTGCACGGGGGCAGGGTCAGAGGTGTGACTGCCGCCGGACAAACAGTAATGTTCACAGGTGGCCTTGCCCAGGATCGTCGCCCCGGCATCCAGCAGGCGCGTGACCACGGTGGCGTCGAATGACGGCACGAAACCGGCCAGGGGCGCGGCGCCGTTCATGAGCGGCACGCCTGCCAGGGCGATGTTGTCTTTCAGCGCGACGGTTTTGCCGGCCAGCAGGCCCTCCCGGGCCCCGTTCACTTCAGCCCGGTAGTACCAGGCGTTCAACGGGTTTTCCTTGTCCGAGGGCCGATAGCCCGAACTGCGCTCGTAGCGTACGGGCGGAACGAAATCAGGCAGCTCATCGACCAGGTCGTACGCGTCGAAACTCGGTTGCATCAGGTCCAGGTACTGCGCAGCCTGCTCCGGCGTCAGCTGCATGTGCAACTGGGTGGCGAGGTCCTGCAGTTGATCAAGCGTGGGTCGAATAATGGCCATGATTTTCCTTGATGTCATCGATGAACGGCGGGAAGACTTGAGGCTGTTCAAACACTTCCAGCACTGTCGGGGTCGGATCATTCCGGGTCGTAATGGAGAACAAATTAGGCCTCTTTTGCCACTGCGGCTTGGTTGAACAGGACACTCGCTTGGCTGAACAGGACAGCTCAGCGCGGTGCCACTTCGTGGTCAGATGCCTGTCAAAAAGTGGCCCCGACCCCATGCGCTAGAGATGAGGGCCAAAAAATAATCGGGACGGACGGGGCGGTGCCGGGTGTCAGCTTTGCGCGACACCTGCATCACGCAACATGCCGGTCTGCGGGTGGCAGTTGATGTACTCGAACAACTGGCTCTTGGCGTCCGAGACCGACACTTCGTGGTACAGCCGCAACTTCACCAGGCCGGCCGCCACACGGAAGAAGGTGACAAAGATGCGCAGGTGGGTGGGATGGGATTCCGCCCAGCGTTCCAGTTTCTCGACCGAGCGCCAGTGGCCGATGTTGTAGCTCATGTCGAGGAAGTTGCCGTCGAGGTCGATATTGCGCACGAAGCGATTGCTGTAGCAGCCCAGGGGGGCACCGTTATCGCGCAGGAAATCCATGCCGTCCTGCAATGTCGGCAAGATTTCGTCGAGGTACAGTGAACGCTCGTCAGCCTCGGCGTCAGCCCAATCCTGGCCGGAGCGAATCAGCGCGATGTTGTCATGGCCCATGACGATGACGCGGCCACCTTTGGCCGGATCTCCCTGCACCACCTTCAGTTCGCCCGTGGGGCTCATCCAGTCGGTCTGGGACGCCGGGAAGCGATCACGCATCGAGCCCCAGTAACCGTGCTCTTCGATCTCGCCGCTGGTGGTGTCCATGATCGCGCCCACCCCCGGCAACTGCGTCTGGAACGCATAGAGGGTTTCGAACTGCTCGGCACGCGGCGCGGTGATTTCGCGAAAATAACCCAGGCCGTCGTTCAGGCGATCCGGCGATGCCCACCAGTCATTGACGGGCGGCGATCGCAACCAGCGGCAATAGGCTGCGGCGTCCTTCCAGTAGCCGACGATCATCAGGTTGTCGTAGCCACTGTTGTCCGTGTGATGGGTCAAGTCGTGGGTCTGCGGGCCGTCGGGCAGGCTGAAGCTGCCGACGATGTCGCGCATGGCTTTAAGGGCACGCTCACGCTGCGCCTCACCGCGAAACTGCACGCCCAGGTAGGCCATCGCTACCTGCTTCAATTGTTCGCCAGCGCGGCCGACCCACATAGGGAAGGGCGGCTGGTAGTCCTCGGGCACCCGGCGGGACAACGTCCGTGGGCATCTAAGGTGTTTGTCGATCGCAGATTCCATGGGCGGCTCCTTGTTTTTTTCAGGTTCAGGCGTAGCGGGCTGGACAGGCTGTGAGGTCATAGTCAGGCAGGTACGAACCGCCTCGCTTTGTTCGCCAGGACAACCGTTTGGTTGGAAAAGACAGATGCCCGATGCCAGGGCTCAGGAGCGATAAAGAGGGCTGGGCGTGGTCTGAATTTTGCTTTCCAAGATCGACCGGCAGCGTGTCGCTGCTTCAAGTCGTTGCATTAAGGTGAGTGCCATGGCTCAGAACAATCACTATTCCACCCTTGCCGTTTCGCAACCGCGTCGCTTCGATTACTGGAAAGAAGTGGTGTGTCGCCATTGTCTTATGGCTGACAGCAAACCCTCGACCCAGAGCGATTTCAACGGAACGCTCCAGGTCTCCGGCGTAGGGGCGTTGGATGTCTCCAGGCTGTCGTCCCCGCTGCACCATTGGGTCCGTTCCGAGCGGCATTTACGCAGTGGCCCCGCCGACGACCTGTGGCTGGGCTTTACCCTCAATGGGTATGGCGAACTTGAGCAAGAGGGGCGCAAGGCCACACTGGGTGCGGGTAATTTGTTCCTTTATGACGCAACCCGACCGTTCCGATTCAGCCTGGGGGGGAGCGAAAACCACTTGATGCGTATCCCTCGGCAGTTGCTGACCGAGCGGTTGCCGCGTGTGGCGGAATGCACCGCAATGGTGCTGGATGACCGCCGCCCTGGCGTGGTGCCGCTGCGCGAGATGCTGCGCCACATGGCGAACACTCCCGTGCTTCTGGAGGATGGAGGCATTTGCAATCGTTACTCCAACACGATAATCGACCTGCTCGTGATCAGCCTGGAACTCCAGGACCTGAAGACCACTCACCAGGAGCTGGATCTGTATGCGCGGATAATGACCTACATCCAGCACCACTTGAGCGACCGAGAACTGTCGATCGAACTGATCGCCCAAGCCCACCACGTGTCCACCCGCACGGTGACCCGTGCATTCGCCCGTCATCAGAAAAGCCCGGTCGCGGAGATCTGGAAAGAACGGCTGAATGCCAGTCGCGCGGCTATCGAGTGCGGCCAGGTGCGCAGCGTTTCCCAAGCCGCACTGGATTTCGGTTTTTCCGATTTCTCCCACTTCAGCCATGCTTTTCGCAAGGCGTTTGGGGTTGCGCCGCACACGCTCTTGACGCGCAACTGATGGCGCCCAAAACGGCGGGCATCCTGATCCGCCAATGCTTGTGTGCCAGCGAGTTGTTTTGCTGGGGCGGTGGCGTCTTAGCGCCCATTATTTCTTTGCTGGCACGCCGATCAAAGGCAGTCTGGTCAGCATGTTTTTAAGCGCCAACGCGTCCCACGGCAGGTGTTCGGCAATGCCGATTCCAACCACATCGACGACTTTCGCCACGTCGCCAAGGAGGCGAACCACCTGCGCCATCGTCATTTTTCCCTGAGCGATGCCGTCCCACGTGCTGGCAGGAACTTCAGGATTGGCAAACAGCAACGAACGAAACAGCGTGGGGTCCAGCACGTCCAGGTCGAAGTGGATCGCCAGATGTTTCGCCCCTGTCGACGTCAGCCACTGCAGGACGGGTTCGCTGGAGTGAGCCAGTTCGCCGGGACCTGCGCTCGACAGTCCCAGCCGGGCAATCATCGTAGTTTCAACTGCCATCGTTTTTTGCAGGCCCGCATACATTACATTGGCGGGTTTAATCGGACGCTTCACGACTTCCAGGAAGTCAGGGTCCCCTTCGCCCAGCAGGTTTCCCAGCACCATCGCGTGGGCATGCTGGAAGTCCTTGGGCGTCAGAATGTCCGGATGAGCATCAATCCATAGAATGGCCAGATCTTCTTCATAACGCTCATTCAAGTAGGCAAAAGGCGCCAGATCCACCAGGCAGTCGCCGCCCAGAACGACGAGGCGATCCGGTTGATGCTTGTCGATCAGCGCGTGCGCCTCGTGCAACTGGCGCAGCAACGGGCTCCGGCCGACGATTCCGCCTTCCAGCGCCGGTTCCGAGCCGTCTGGCTGGCTGACAGGGACCTCTTCCATCGGGCCGATGTGTTCAGGCGCCAGCCAGGACAGCAGCCGGGCTCCGAAGTGGTAGGACGGATTGTTGCCACCTTGCCATTGTGGGAACAGCAAACGCAGGGTCTTGCCGTGGGAGTCAGGCATTCAAAACGCTCCGGTTCGGCACAGCGGATCAAAAATGGATTGAAAACATACGGTTGCCATCGTAAGCACCTCAAGTGAACGTTGGGCGCTACCGTATTCGCTTAGTTTTCGAAGATATACAGGGCTATAGTTGACGCTTTGTTGCGCAGGGCGAGCATATGGATCGATTGACAGCGGCAAAAGTCTTCCTTGAGACCGTCGCCAGGGGAAGCATTTCGGCGGCTGCCACTCATCTGGATATGTCCAGGGCCATGGCCACCCGTTACATCGGATTGATGGAAGAATGGGCCGAGATACGGCTGCTGCACAGGACCACGCGCAAACTCAGCCTGACAGCGGCCGGCGAACAACTGCTGCCCATTTGCAAAGAACTCGTGGCGCTGTCTACGGACGTCAAGGTGCTCGGCTCACAAGCCGAAAGTACGCCCAGGGGATTGCTCAGGATCACTGCACCGTCGATCTTTGCGGAATATTGCCTGACGGATGTGCTGATGGCGTTTCTCCAGCGCTACCCGGCTGTCGCCATCGATTTGCAGATTGCAGATGGCATGACCAATCTTGCGCAAGAGGGTATCGATCTGGCGATCAGAGTGACTGACCACCTCGACCCTGGCGTTATCGCGAAGAAGCTCGGCGAAGTCGATTCGTTCATCTGTGCCAGTCCTGCCTATCTCCAGCGCCATGGAGTCCCTGGAGACGTGAGAGACTTGGCCGTTCACAATTGCCTGACTTACGCCTATTACGGGCGCAGCCTCTGGCATTTCGTCGTTGACGGCGAGAACGTCATGGTGCCCGTTACCGGCAGCTTCAGTACTAACGAGGCGTCAATCATCGTGCGCGCGGCGTTGAGCGGAACGGGTGTTTCGATGCTGCCGCACTTCGCTGCCGAGCAGGCCATCAAGGAAGGACGTTTGGTTCGACTGTTTCCCGAGCATCGCATCAAACCCATTGGTATCCACGCCGTCTATCTGTCACGCCAGCGTATGCCGAACGCCCTCAAGGCGTTGATCGACTTTCTCTCAACGCGTCTTGCATCCGGTCATCCTGATGCCTGACGGCCCACTTTAGGAACATTGATGGTGCTGTTCAATCGATTGAGCGCGTTTTCGACCCAGGCGCGCAGGGCACTGGGGCTGGTGTGGGAAACCTCGCGGCCACTGTTCACGGGGCTGTTGCTGGCGACGATTGTCGCCGGACTGCTGCCCGCACTGGCCGCCTGGATTGGACAGCGCATCGTTGATGGCGTGGTCCACGCCATGCAGGTTCATGCGGCCGGCAGCCAGGCCCCCGTGTGGCCGGTGATGCGCTACGTGCTGGCCGAGGCCGGTGTGCTGGCTTTGTTGGCGGCGGCTCAACGGGCGCTGTCGATGCAGCAGTCGCTGTTGCGGGTGAAGCTGGGCGTGAAGGTCAACCTGATGGTCCTGGAGAAAGCCCAGACCCTTTCGCTGCTGCAATTTGAAGACGCCGAGTTCTACGACAAGCTGGTGCGCGTGCGCCAGGGGGCTTCGACACGCCCGCTGAGCCTGGTCACCAAAGGACTGGGGTTGGTGCAGAACCTCATTTCGCTGGTCAGCTTTGCAGTCCTGCTGGTGCACTTTTCGCCGTGGGCCCTGTTGATTCTGGTGGTCGGTGCGTTGCCGGTGTTCTTCGCCGAGACGCATTTTTCCGGCAATGCGTTTCGCCTGTTCCACCGGCGTGCACCGGAGACGCGCCGGCAGAACTACCTGGAATCCTTGCTCTCCCACGAGTCCCATGCCAAGGAGGTCAAGCTGTTTGGCCTGGCACCGCTGTTCCTCCAGCGCTATCGCGACAACGCCCAGCGCTTGTATACCGAGGACCGCCAATTGACGCTGCGCCGCGATGCCTGGGGCTTTGCATTGGGCCTGCTGGGCACCGCAGCGTTTTACCTGGCCTACGCCTGGGTGGTACTCGACACCGTGCGTGGCCAGACGAGCCTGGGCCAGATGACCATGTACATCGTGCTGTTCAAGCAGGGGCAGGCCGCAATCACCGCCAGCCTCAGCGCCATTGCCGGGCTGTACGACGACAGCCTGTTCCTCTCGGACCTGTATGAATACCTTGAAACCCCGGTGATCACGCCGCGCGGCCGGCTCACCGAGGGCGCGCGCCCTGGCGATGGCCTGCGCTGCGAGCAGGTGGGGTTCACCTACCCAGGCGCCGGATCCGCCGCGCTGCGCAATATCAGCCTGCACCTGGCACCGGGGAAAAGCCTGGCCCTGGTGGGTGAAAATGGTTCCGGCAAGACCAGCCTGATCAAACTGCTGACCCGTCTGTATACCCCGGATGAAGGCCGCATCCTGCTGGATGGCAGCGACCTGCAGGAATGGGACGAACACACCCTGCGCCAGCGCATCGGCGTTATTTTCCAGGACTACATCCGCTACCAGATGAGTGTCGGCGAGAACCTCGGCGTGGGGGACGTCGATGCCCTGGACGACCAGGCCCGCTGGCGCAGCGCTGCCACTCAAGGCGTGGCGGCGGAATTTATCGAGCGCTTGAGCCATACCTATTCAACCCAACTGGGACGCTGGTTTGGAGGCCAGGAACTGTCCGGGGGGCAGTGGCAAAAAGTGGCCTTGTCGCGGGCGTACATGCGTCAGGATGCCGATCTGCTGATCCTCGATGAACCCACTGCCGCGCTGGATGCCGGGGCTGAAGCGGCGGTGTTCGAGCACTTCCGTGAGCATGCCAGGGGCCGCATGACCCTGCTGATTTCCCACCGTTTTTCCAGTGTGCGCAGTGCGGATCACATTATTGTGTTGGAACGCGGGCAGATTCTGGAGGAGGGCAGCCATAACCAGCTGATGGCTGCGAGTGGACGTTATGCCGAGCTGTTCGACGTTCAGGCGCGGGGCTATCGCTAGAAGACCCAGCGCCGCGTGTCTGCCGATCCCTTCAAATGACCTGTACAGATCGCTATTTGGCAGGGCCGGATTTGAATACGCCGCTGAGGACAAACGCATAGCGTTCCGGACGGATAAAGAAGGTGGTGCGGTCGCAGCAACGGCCGTCGGCAAAGTAAGAGCTGCGTTCCATCACCAGCAATGCGGCACCGCGTTTGACGTGCAGGGCACTGGCCAGGCTTGCATCGGCTGCTTGCGCACGGATGGCCAGGTCGGCACGGGTGACGGCCTGGCCGGTGATCGATTCCAGGATCGAGTAGATTGGTTGATGCTCGACGTCTGTCCAGACCACGCCGGCCAACTCGGCCGGTAGATGGCTGCGGCCCAGGGCGATGGGCTCATCATCCACGAAATGCAGGCGCTCCAGCAGCAGGCAATCGTGGGCGCCTTCAAACAACGCCATCAAGGCTTCCGGAACGGGCTGCAGCGTGTGGCTGATCACCTGCATGCTCGGTTTGAGCCCTTGCAATAACAAGGCTTCATGGAAACTGCGCAACGCATCCAGGCCATGCCGAACCTGCTTCGCGGCGACGAACGTGCCCTTGCCTTGCTTGCGCTCCACCACGCCGTCGTCGCTGAGCTTGCCCACCGCCAGGCGCACCGTGACGCGACTCACACCAAAGCGTTCGCCCAGTTCGGCTTCTGACGGCAGTTTGCCGGTGGGTTCGAAATCGCCGCGCTGAATCTCTTCCAGCAAACGATGGGCGATCTGTTCGTAGAGCGAGGTGGTGCTGTCGCGCAGAATGGACGTGGACACGGTCGGCTTCCAGGGGCCTAGGAGTGGGGCGGTGCGCCTTCACTTCTAAGGTTATAAAAATAGGTTATTGGGACAACTTGTATTAATACGTATTATGTCAGGCATTCCCATTGTAAACGACCTGACGATACTTGCCATGCCCGACTCCTTGCCTTACGCACCACCGCAAGCCGACGCCCTGACGGTCGATCACATCAGTTTCAGCTACCCCAACGGCCATCGGGTGTTCAACGCGTTCAGCCTGAATGCCAAGCCGGGCGAATTCGTCGCGATCCTCGGGCCGTCGGGCTGCGGAAAAACCACGTTGCTGAATCTGTTGTCGGGTTTTCAGCAACCCCAGAGCGGCCGGATCAGCATCAACCAGACCGCTGTGCGCCCGGAGCGCTCGGAGTTGGGGTATGTGTTTCAGGCGCCGCAGTTGTTTCCCTGGTTGAGCGCGCTGGAGAACGTGCGTTTCGGCCTGCGGATGACGGCGCAGCTCAGCGAGGCGCAACAGCGTGCCCAGGCGTTGCAGTATTTGCGCCTGGTCGGCCTGGAGAACGCTGCACAGCGCTTGCCCCATCAGCTGTCGGGCGGCATGCAGCAGCGCGTCTCCCTGGCCAGGACCTTGGCATTGGAGCCCAGCGTATTGCTGATGGACGAACCCTTCGCCGCGCTGGATGCCATCAGCCGCAACAGCATGAATGAAGAGACGCTGCGGATCTGGGCCGAGCTGGGTCAGACGGTGCTGTTCATCACCCACGACATCGACGAAGCGGTGTTCCTGGCCGACCGGGTCATCGTGCTCAACATCGCCCCCGGCGGTATCCATAGCGAACTGGATATCCATTTGCCGCGCCCGCGTTCCAACCTCAAAACACGACGCCTGCCGGCCTTTCTCGATTACCGCAATGAGCTGATGGAGCGCATTTCCCAGGTCATGGGCGCGGCCGAAGCCATCCCTAACCCCACCCGCCAACCCGAGTTAACCCCATGATCAAACGTTCGCTGCTTGCTCTTTCCTTGTCTGTTGCCGCCTTGGCAAGCAGCACAGGTGCCGTGGCCGCTGAAGAGAAACCCCTGCGCGTGGGGTATGTGTTCGCCATGGCCAACGCTCCGGCGCTGATCGCCGACAAGCAGGGTTACTACCGCGAGGAAGGCTTGAATGTCGACCTCAAGGCCTTGGGCGATGGCCCGGTGATCCAACAGGCGCTGGCCGCCAATGAGCTGGACGTGGCCTATGTGGGCACGCCGCCGGTGTACCAATGGTTCTCCCGAGGCTTGCAAAGCCGGATTCTGGCCAAGGTCAATTACGGTCAGGCGGCGGTGATTGTCGATGCAAATAGCCAGATCAACAGCCTGGAGCAGCTCAAGGGCAAAAAGCTTGCCGGGGTCAAGAAAGGCAGTGGCATGGACGTGTTGTTGCGCGGCTATGTGCTGAAAGAAAAAGCCGGGCTCAACCCGGACAAGGACCTCGACATCATCGACATGCCACCCGGCAACATGAACGCGGCGCTGGAGCGCGGTATCGTCGACGCGGCGTTTTCCTGGGAACCCTTTGTCAGCCAATCGTTGCTGCGCGGGTCGAGCCGGATTCTGCTCGACGTCAACCAGGCGCTGCCGAACTACCCGTGGTACGTGGTGATCGCGCTGCCCAAAACCTTGCAGGAGCGACCGGACGACGTGGTCAAGCTGCTGCGTGCGCACCGCAAGGCCATCGCGTTCCTCAACGAGCATCCCGACGAGTCGAATCGCATCATCGCCGAGGCGTTCAAGCTTGAAGCGGTCCAGGGGCCTGACGGCAAGACCATTGCCCCGGAGGCCATCGTCGCCCAGGCGCGCACGCGATTGGGCTGGTCGGCGGACTTGCAGCCTGCGGATATCCAATTCATCCAGCGCCTGATGAATTATTCCCACGACCTGGGCTTTATCGACACCACGCTCAAGACCGAGCAGATCGTGGATACCGCCTACCTGGAAAAAGCCTCGCGCTGAGTCTGAGCCTGTCATGTCCTTGCCAAAACCTAATTGGGGATGGGCTTCGCTGCCATTCCTGCTGTTGATCTGGATGGCCCTGGCCAGCCGCTTTCCCACCTACATCCTGCCGCAGCCCTGGGATGTGGCGCGCGAAGCGCTGCGTTGGCTCAGCGACAGTTCGCTGTGGCAGCACCTCAGGGCGAGCGTCCTGGAGGAAGTCGGCGGCTTCTGTGCGGCGGTGCTTGTCGCGATTGTGCTGGGCACGGCCGGCGGCTTGTCTTCGCGCTTTCGCGATTTCATCTCGCCGCTCAACAGCCTGTTCATGGCGATCCCGCCGATTGCCTGGGCGCCGCTGATCATGATCATTTTCGGCCTGGGCTATGTCTCCATCGTGCTGGTGATTTTCATTGCCGCGATGTTCCCCATGGCGGTGACCATCCAGGAAGGCGTGCAGAGCATTCGCAGTGGCGAAGTCCGCGCGGCGCGCACCTTGGGTGCCAACCCCTGGCAATTGCTGGCCCACGTTTACCTGCCGGCCTCATTGCCCTTCGTGACGGCGGCCTTGCGCATCGGTTTCAGTCAGGGCTGGCGGGCACTGGTCGCCGCAGAAATGATCGGCGCCTCCCAGGGCATCGGCTGGATGGTCTCCACCGGCGGGCAGATCGGCAACAGCAGCCAGGTGCTGCTGGGCATCGTGCTGATCGGCCTGATTGCCTGGCTGATGGAGAGTCTTGTGTTCCGGCGCATCGAGCGTCACTACCAGAAATGGCGCGTGCAGTAAGCATCGTCCTTTGCCTTCGAACCCTTTCAAACCTTCAGTGGACCACTGCACGAGGTGTCATGTGAGTAACGTATTCGATCCCCGCGAAGCCGGGCATTACATGGCCCCCCAAGGCCTCTACGAACGCAACAAGCAACGCCCGTTCCTCGGCAGCATCGACTGTGATCGGTACACGCTGATTGCCGGGCAATGGGATGAAATCACCCTGGTCTACGAGGTCGGCGGCAGCGGCCTGGCGGATGGCGCCTGGTTGAAACTGGCGTTCAAGTTCTACTCCGATTGGGCACTGTTCCAGACCTCGAACCCGGCCGGCCCCAACTACGTCAGCGCCGAGTACCAGGCGGGCGAGTTGGTCCCCGGGCAGAGCCAGGCCACCGTGCAGCACCTGAAAGTGCGCTTCGACCAGAAGGGTCACGAACGGCCGTTCCAGAAAGCGATCATCATCGACATCATCGACGGCTACCTGAATCCCGGCGACAAAATCACTATTCGCCTGGGTGACCGTCGCCAGGGCGGGGCGGGCACACGGGTGCAGAGTTTCGTCGAGAAAGACTTCCGTTTCCGGCTGTTTATCGACCCCTTGGGCAGCTCGAAATTTGCCGAGGTGCCCGGCGATCCGTTGCTGAACATCGTGCCGGGACCGGCGCAGAGTGTGCAGCTGATTGTGCCGCGCCTGGTCGGCGCCGGTGAGGCGTTCGACGTGCTGCTGCGAGTCGACGATGCCTGGGGCAACACGTGCCGCAACCTGCCGCTCAACGGGGTACTGACCCTGGTTGATCCGGAAGGCGGCGAGCGTCAGCAAGGGTTTACCCTGGCCAATGAAGGGTGGGCGACGGTGCGGCTCGAGGGGTTTGACCTCGGGGCGGTGGGCGAGTGGCGTTTGTCCGCCGAGGTGCAGGCGCCCGGCGTGCGTGGCGCCCAGGCCTTCGTGACGGTTGACCCGGCCGGCAGCGCATTGCGCCCGCTGTACGCCGACCTGCATGTGCACTCCGATGACACCGTGGGCACCAACGACACGCTCTACAACCTCAGCTACGGCCGCGATGTCGCCGGCCTCGATGTGCTCGGCTACACCGCCAACGACTTCAATATCACCGAGCAACGCTGGGATCAGGCGGTGAAGCTGATTCACGAACTCAACGAGCCCGGCCGCTTCGTCTGCTACCCCGGCACCGAGTGGTGCGGCAACTCCTGCGCGGGCGGCGACCGTAACGTGGTGTTCCTGCATGATCGCAAGCCCGAGTTTCCGTTCGACAATCAAGGGCGCCTGGTGCGCTCGTTCGAGTGGAACGAGTTCACTGCCGGCACCATCAAACCGGGGGCCTGGCCGGTGGACGAGCTGTACGCGGCCTATGCGAAAGACCCGGAAGGTCACCTGATGATGCCCCATGTCGGCGGGCGCCGCTGCAACCTCGACTGGCACCATCCGGAGCTGGAACGCTTGATCGAAGTCGGCTCGGCCTGGGGCCAGTTCCATTGGGTCTACGCCGAAGCCCTTCAGCGTGGCTATCGGGTCGGCGCCGCGGCGAACAGCGATGAGCATCAGGGCCGTTGCGGCGGCGGGGTTCCGGCCACGGCCGTGTTTGGCTCTCGCGGCGGGTTGACCGGTGTGATTGCCGAGTCTTTCGACCGTTCGAGTGTCGGCAAGGCCCTTCGCGCCCGTCGCACCTTTGCCACGACGGGCGAGCGTGCATTTGCCAGCCTGCGCCAGGGCCAGCACTTCATGGGCGAGGTCTTCAGCGCCGATTCGAATGCGACGCTGGACTATCGATTGCTGGGCGAGGCGGGCTGGGAGCAGGTGGACCTGTTCGACGGCGATAAACTGATCTGGTCGCGCAACCTGCATCAGGAGCTGGGGTTTTCCGCCCAACGCATCCGGCTGCGCCTGGGGGGCGCACGCATCAAGGACCGTTATCGCGGCGCGTACTGGACCGGCGAAATCCGGGTGACGGGCGCGGTCATCAATGGTTTTCGCGCCTTGGGCCTCGATCATCCGGAGCAAACCGTATGGCGCAAGGACGCCACGACCCTGGCCTTTCGCACCGACACCAACGGCGACACCGACAGCATCGAAATCGACCTGTCGCAATTGGCCGGCGCGACGTTGCAGGTCCGCAGCCGCATCGACAACTACATCAAGGTCGGCGATCCGTCCGAACCGCAGCCCTACGTGCATGCGCCGACGGTGCTGATGGAACTGTCCGGCGAAGAACTGCTGGCGCAATCCCAGGTGATCGAAGAGCTGCCAGGGGCTGAGCTGAAAGTCTCCCTGGAAAGGACCACCGCCGAAGCGCTGCCCCGTGAACTGCAGGGGCAGATCGAGCTGGCACCACTCAATCTGCACGCGGGGCGCGAGCATCCGCTGTTCATCTGCGCGCGCCAACGCGACCAGTCCCGGGTCTGGACCTCGGCATTGTTCCTCACGCTTGCTTAAGGCCGCCGTGGCTGAACCCTGTCCGGGAGAGCGCAAAGAAACCTGTGGCGAGCGGGCTTGTTGTGGTGATCGGGCTTGCCCCGCGTTGGGCTGCGCAGCAGCCCCAAAACCAGGCGCAGAGGCGTGCCTGATACACCGCATTCGTCTTCATCAGGGGCTGCTTCGCACCCCAGCGCGGGGCAAGCCCGCTCACCACAGGGGGCCGATTCAATCCAGGCATTGCGCCCCGGCTAGTTTGCTGGGGGCTTCGATGCGTGCAGCCGCAAGGATTCTCCAGTACCTGGCGAGGGCAACGCGGCCTCGACCAGTTCGATCCAGTGCCTGACCGGGGTGCGTCCCGCGCCGTCGAGGTGGGACTGGCAGCCGATATTGGCGGTGACGATAACGTCTGGGTGTCCGCTTTCCAGCGCATTCAGCTTGTTATCGCGCAGTTGCCGCGACAATTCGGGCTGGGTCAGCGAATAGGTGCCCGCCGAGCCGCAGCACAGGTGGCCGTCGGGAACCGCGGTCAGGTTGAAGCCCAGGCTTGTCAGCAGGGTTTCAACGGCTCCGCCGAGTTTTTGCGCGTGCTGCAAGGTGCAGGGGCAGTGGAACGCCAGGCGCTGGTCGCTGTGTACACCGAGCTTATCCAGCGGCTCGCCGCGCAGCACTTCAACCAGGTCCCTGGCCAGGGCACTGACCCTGTGCGCCTTGTCGGCATACGCCGGGTCGGTGCTGAGCAGGTGGCCGTAATCCTTGATAAAGGCCCCGCAGCCGCTGGCGGTTTGCACAATGGCCTCGGCCCCGTTTTCGATGCTCGGCCACCATGCATCGATGTTGCGCCGGGCGCGCTCAAGGCCCGCCGCCTGAGCGTCGAGGTGATAATCCACCGCACCGCAGCAGCCTGCCTCGCGGGTGGATATGACGCTGATCCCCAGGCGATCCAGCACCCGCGCCGTGGCGGCGTTGGTATTGGGGGACAGACTCGGTTGCACGCAGCCCTCAAGCATCAATACCTGGCGGGCGTGGCGCGTGGTCGGGCGCGGTTTGGGCGGGTAGACGCGGCGAGGCAACTTGGCCTGCAAGGTGTTGGGCAACAATGCCCGAAATAGCTGGCCACTGCCGATCAGCAGGTTGAATAGGGCGGGATTGGGAACGACGCTGCGCAACCCCTCGCGCAGCAAACGCTGACTGAGTGGGCGTTGCACTGCCGCGTCGACCACCGCCCGGCCGATGTCGAGCAAGTTGTGATAGTCGACGCCAGAGGGGCAGGTGGTTTCGCAGTTACGGCAGGACAGGCACCGGTCCAGGTGTTGCTGGGTCTTTTGCGTGACTTCATTGCCTTCGAGCACCTGCTTGATCAGGTAGATGCGTCCCCTCGGGCCATCCAGTTCATCGCCCAGCAGTTGATAGGTCGGGCAGGTGGCATTGCAAAAACCGCAGTGTACGCAACTGCGCAGGATGCGTTCGGCTTCTTCGGCGCGAGGCAGTCGGCGGGCGTCTTCGCTCAAGGTGGTCTGCATGGTTCAAAGCTCCGCGTACAGGCGACCGAGGTTGAAGATGCCCCGTGGATCGAGTTGCTGCTTCAGGTTCCGGTGGTAGCGCATCAACGTGTCGGGCAGCGGTTGGAAGGGACTGTCGATCAGGCCCGGGTGGTAGCAGGTCCCATGCCCGCCGGCTTTTTCGACCACCGCGCGAATGACCCTCGCGTCGGCGTCGGATTTGAGCCAGCGCTGGGCGCCACCCCAGTCGATCAATTGGGTACCTGGCAGCGCCAGTCGGGGCGTGTTGTGCGGCAAGGACAGGCGCCAAAGGGGCAGATCCCCATCGAAAAAACCCAGCCGGTGTTCGTTCAGGTCTTGCCAGTAGGCAGCGTCCAGCACCTCGCCGCCCAAGCGCTCATGGGCCGCCGCCACCGAGCCTTCACCCCCTTCGAGCCGCAGGTGCAGGCGCTGGCCATCGTGACACGCCGCGCTGATCGGCAGCGGTTGCTGCCCCCATTCCGCCAGGCGCAGCAAGGCACGGTCGGTGTCCATTTCCAGGCTGATACTCAAGGTTTGCCGTGGTTTGGGCAGGACCTTGAGGGACACTTCGGTCACCACCCCAAGTGCGCCGTAACTGCCGGCCATCAAGCGCGACAGGTCGTAGCCGGCGACGTTCTTCATGACCTCGCCGCCGAAGCGCAAATGCTTGCCCTGTCCGGTGATGACCCGCGTCCCGAGGACAAAGTCGCGGACCGATCCTGACCAGGGACGCCGCGGCCCCGAGAGTCCGCAGGCAATCATGCCGCCGACGGTGGCGTGCTCACCGAAGGAGGGCGGTTCGCAGGGCAGCATCTGGTGCGCGGCGTCCAGCACTTCTGCCAGCTCCGCCAAGGGCGTGCCGCAACGGGCGGTGATCACCAGTTCCGTCGGGTCGTAGCTGACGATGCCCCGGTGGACGCGGGTGTCGAGGACTTCCCCGGTGACTGCGCGGCCGAGGAACGCCTTGCTGTTGGAGCCCTGGATACGCAGCGGCGTGGCGTCGTTCAGCGCCTGGTTGACCTGCTCCAGCAGCGCTGCGCTGGCGTCGATAGGGTGTTCGCTGCGCATCAGAAACGCTCCAGGTCGGGGAAGGGCATCTGACCCAGATGAACGTGCATGGCGCCAAACTCGGCGCATCGATGCAACGTCGGGATGTTCTTGCCGGGGTTGAGCAATCCGCCCGGGTCGAAGGCGGCTTTGACGGCGTGGAACACGGTCAGCTCATCGCTGTTGAACTGGGCACACATCTGATTGATCTTCTCGCGGCCCACACCATGTTCACCGGTAATGCTGCCGCCGACCTTCACGCACAATTCGAGGATCTTGCCGCCCAGGGCTTCGGCGCGGTCGAGTTCGCCCGGTTGATTGGCATCGAACAGGATCAGCGGGTGCATGTTGCCGTCGCCGGCATGGAAAACATTCGCTACCCGCAGGCCGTACTCGGTCGATAACGCCGCGATAGCGTGCAGCACCCCAGGCAGTTCGCGGCGCGGGATTGTCCCGTCCATGCAGTAATAATCCGGTGAGAGGCGGCCCACCGCCGGAAACGCATTCTTGCGCCCGGCCCAGAAACCCACGCGTTCAGCCTCATCCCGAGCCTGGCGCACTTCGGTGGCGCCGGCCTGTTCCAGCACCTGGCGCACGCGGTGGCAGTCGTCGTGGACGTCGGCTTCCACGCCATCGAGTTCACACAACAGAATCGCTTCGGCGTCCACCGGGTAGCCGGCGTGAATGAAGTCTTCGGCGGCGCGAATGGCCAGGTTGTCCATCATCTCCAGGCCGCCCGGGATGATGCCGGCGGCAATGATGTCACCCACCGCACGGCCAGCCTTCTCAACGCAATCGAAGGCTGCCAGCAACACTTTGGCGGTTTGTGGTTTGGGCAGCAGCTTGACCGTGACCTCGGTGATCACCCCGAGCATGCCTTCGGAGCCGGTGAACAATGCCAGCAGATCGAAACCCGGAGCATCGAGGGCCTGGGAACCCAGGCTCACGTGTTCGCCGTCGACGGTCAGGATGTCGACCTTGAGCAGGTTGTGCACGGTCAACCCGTACTTCAGGCAATGCACGCCACCGGCGTTTTCCGCCACGTTACCGCCGATGGAACAGGCGATCTGCGAGGAAGGGTCCGGCGCGTAATACAAGCCGAACGGCGCAGCCGCCTGGGAAATCGCCAGGTTGCGTACCCCCGGCTGAACCCGGGCGGTGCGGGCGGCGGGGTCGATGTGCAGAATGTTGTTGAAGCGCGCCATCACCAGCAGCACGCCTTTTTCCAGCGGCAGCGCACCGCCGGACAACCCGGTGCCCGCGCCGCGAGCCACCACCGGTACACGCCGCTCATGGCAGACTCGAAGCACGCCCTGGACCTGATCGATGTGGCGCGGCAGCACCACCAGCATGGGCGTGGTGCGATAAGCCGAGAGTCCGTCGCATTCGTACGGCTTGAGCGCTTCGTGCTGGTGCAGGATTTCCAGGTCAGGCAAGCGAGTCTGCAGGGCGTGCAGCAGCGCCTGTTTGTCGACGTCAGGCAGGACGCCATCGACGCGTTCATCGTAGAGAATGTTCATAGTCGGTAGGCAACCCTCCGTTGTTTTTATTCGAGGTCTGTTCCGATGCAGCCGGCTTGCATCATTCGCCTGGATTACTTATTCATTTTAGGAATAAGCATAATAAAATATAGTCCTTGATCGTATTAATCATCATGCTACCTTGCTGTCACCGGACCGCCGGATATGTTCAATCCTATTGTTATGGTACGACTATGTCCGGCGCCCGAATCTTCCAAATCAGCCTTGAGGCTCTGTCACATGACGGCGCCCATGTCGCGATTTCTCACGCCGACAATATCAGCACCCGTCCTTTTTCTTCCATTGCCGTTCCATCCGTTACCGGCAAACCTCTCCCTTGTCAGGCCAACAGCGAAGCCTGCAGTGCAATCAGCGAAGGCTTGGCGTTTCTTCTCTACGCCATGTGAATCGTCGTTGTTGGGCACTTCCATACCGTTAGTCCAGCCATTCATCTTCAGGTAATCCCGGTTTATGGGTTGCAGCTTGAAGTGTGAGTGATTGGGCGCCCGTTCCGAGCACGTTCTATCGCGACTGACAACAATGCCAAACTATTTGGATGACGCTCATCGAGCGGAAATCGTCAAGCTGAGCACTACCCTGACCAGTAGAACCGAATGGCCCACCTGGCTTTTGTTAGTCGGGTTTTATCTGGCCTGGGCGTTTATTGTTTTTTATGGGCAAGTACTTGGCGAAGTATTCAGCCTTGTCCTGCTGGTGCCACTGGTTGTGCTGTGGATGTCGATTCAGCATGAGCTTATCCATGGTCACCCAACCCGTTGGCCCGCCATAAACAAGGCCTTGGGATTTCCGCCGTTTGCCGTTTGGTACCCCTATGACATTTACAGGGACACCCATTTGGCACATCACAACGACGAAGTGCTGACGGTACCCGGGCAAGATCCGGAAAGTCGTTATGTCAGCGGTGCTTTTTGGTTGCGCTCGCCTCGGTATATCAGAACGTTGTTATGGGTAAACAAGACCTTGGGCGGTCGTTTGCTTATGGGCGCGCCACTGGCGGTGATAGCCCTTGCGGGTAGCGAAATCAGAGGGCTGTTTCATACCGGCCGAATCGCTTGGCGGATGTGGGCCGCGCATCTACTCAGTGTTGGCGTAGTGCTGGCTTTGGTTGAGGAATACAGCGCCATCAGTGCCATACAGTACTTATTCCTGGTTTCGTTGCCGGCCTTGTCGATTGCCATGATCAGGTCGTTTTACGAACATCGTCCGTCAACGTATCCGGAACACCGCACGGTTATCAATGAATCGTCGGGGCTGTTGAGTTGGCTGTTTCTCAACCTCAATCTTCACCTGGTTCATCACGATCTTCCCGGTTTGCCCTGGTTTTACTTACCCAGGGTGTATAGAGCCAGGCGTGAACAATGGATCGCGCGAAACAATGGCTATGTCATTCATGGCTACTTCCAGTTATTGCAGAAACATCTGGTCAGTCCCGTGGATTGTCCTCGCCATCCTGCTGAGCACTAACACTAGGCAAGCTAATGTGGGCGTCGGAAAATGATACGTTTTGAAGCCATCAGGAAAACTCATAAAGGCAGCCCGCGAATGGCCGTGAGCGATTTAACGCTTCACGTCCGGGAGGGGGAGATCTGTGTATTTGTCGGGCCGAGTGGCTGCGGCAAAACCACCATTCTGCGCATGATCAACCGGCTGGATACCCAGGACAGTGGCCGCATCCGTGTCAACGGCGTGGCGACCGATGAACTTGACGTCGTTACGCTACGTCGCGGCATTGGTTTCATGATGCAGAGCGCCGCCTTGTTTCCTCACCAGACGGTTGCCGAAAATATTGGCGCAGTCCCGCGGCTGCTGGGCTGGAGCCAACATAAAATCCGCCAGCGCGTGAGCGAGCTCATTTCCCTGGTTGGGCTTCAGCCGGAATTTCTGGACCGCTACCCTAACCAGCTGTCGGGCGGGCAGCAAAGTCGTGTCGCCCTGGCAAGGGCATTGGCCTCGGACCCACCGGTTGTATTGATGGACGAACCCTTTGCCGCGCTTGATCCGGTGATACGCGAGCGACTGCAGGATGAACTGGTTGCGCTTCAGCGACGTCTGCATAAAACCATTATCCTGGTGACCCATGATATGGAGGAGGCCATCAAGATTGGTGATCGGATTGCGATCTTCGAGGGCGAAGGGAAACTTGTCCAGTTCGATACCCCTCACAACATCCTTGCCCATCCTGCCAGCGAGTTTGTGAGGAGTTTTATCGGCAAAGATCCGCTGTTAAAAAGACTTTCGCTGATGAAGGTTTCTGATCTTCCGGTGGATGAGATCAGTTGTGAATTCAAACTTCTACTGGATGACAAGTCCAACCCGTTGAAGTGGGTCAGTGACTCGGACATGCCTGTTCCGGAGCTGACAACAGTGTCGAGTCACGACTCGTTGCATCACGCTCTGGTTAAGATGCTAACGGCGCCTATGGGTGTGGTTGTTCGCGTGGACGAGGCCGGCGGTTACGAAGGTTGCCTGTCGATTGCCAGCCTTCACAGCGCACTTAATGAACGCCGCTTCGGAAGTGCGCAATGATTGACTGGTCCTGGATCGTTGAAAACTGGCAGCAGATCGGCCAGCTGTTAGTCGATCATATTCAACTGGTGACCCTGGGCCTGTGTATAGGGATGCTGTTGGCGGGTGCAATGGTGCTCTTGACGTTGTGGCAGCCAGGATTGGCGCGGCCGATGATTTATGCCTGCGGCATACTTTTTACCATTCCGTCCCTGGCACTGTTTATTTTGATAATGCCTTTTACCGGGTTATCCAAGACCACGGCGGTCATTGGTTTGAGCCTGTATTCCTTGCTTATTGTGTTGCAGAACACCTTGGCGGGACTTGCGAGTAACCCTGCGGACGTATTGGAGGAAGCCCGTGCGCTCGGGTATACGCGCATGCAGAGATTCCTCGGGGTTGAACTTCCACTGGCGCTGCCTGCGTTATTGGCGGGCTTACGAACAACCTCGGTTACTTTGGTGGGGCTGGTGACGGTTACTGCCTTGATTGGTCAAGGCGGATTGGGCCAGCTGTTCATTACCGGGCTGGCTCAAAGTTTCACTACACCTGTGGCAGTCAGCCTGGTCCTGACCGTGATGTTGGCGTTATGTTTTGATTTTCTGTTTTATTCAATCAATAAATGGCTGGTGCCTTGGGTGCGCTGATGAACATGATCGCAAGTGTCTACCTTTGGTTTTCTCTTCCAGATAATTGGTTGGGTGAAAACGGCATACTGACTCGGCTGGCAGAGCATATTTATTATGTGTCCTTGAGCCTGGCTATTGCTTGTGCAATAGCGTTGCCGCTCGGCGTACTACTGGCTAACTACCGCAAAGGCGCGCAGGTGGCGATAGGGCTGTTCAATATTGGGCGAGCATTACCGTCCCTGGGTATTGTGATACTTGCAATCATGCTTATTGGCTATGAAACCAGCACGGTGATTATCGCGTTGGTGACCATGAGCATCCCGCCGATATTAACCAATACCTATGTTGGCATCGATCAGGTGGATTCATCCCTGAAGCAGGCTGCCAGATCGATGGGCATGCGCAGAGGGCAGATGTTTTTTCAGCTCGAGTTGCCGCTGGCTTTTCCGCTGATCTTTTCAGGGTTCCGCTCAGCCCTGGTGCAACTTATCGCCACGGCCACCATCGCCGCGTATGCCGGCTTCGGCGGGCTGGGCAGGTTTCTGATTGATGGACTGGGCCGAAATGATACGCCGCAAATCATTGGCGGCGCACTGATGGTGTCGGCACTGGCGATTGCCAGTGAGTGGGTTTGTTCAATGATAGAAACATTCATGGTTAGAAAATGGCGCGCGGGGAAAATCGAACTAAGCGCTACATGACCTGAGGCACTTGAAAGTGTGTATTAACTCTGCAGAGGTGCAAACCCACATGAAAAACAAACAACGTTCGAAGGCTCGCTCAGCGCACTCGGTTTCATTGCTGCTGGGGCTGGGCTTGCTGGTGGGCAGCGCGTTGGCCAGCGCTCAGTCCATCACCATTGGAGGGGCCAATTTTTCCGAGCAGACGATTCTCGCCAACATCTATGCGTCAGCCTTGAAAAATCAAGGGATAGACGTCAAGACCCGACTCAATCTGGGCAACCGCCAGATCATCGCCCAGGCCCTGGAAAACGGCGATATAGACGTCGTCCCCGAATACCTGGGGTCACTGTTGAGTTTCTATGACGACAAGACCGCCCTGACCACCCAAAAGGAGATCCTCAGCGCTTTGCAACAGAAGTTGCCGGCGGACCTCCAGCTGCTTGAGCCCTCGTCCGCAGGCTCTATTACTGCCTGGGCCGTCACCCAAAAGACCGCAGAAAAGTACAACCTGCGCACCTTGTCCGACCTGGCGCCCGTCTCGGGTGATTTCACCCTGGGCGGGCCTCCCGAAGTCGCCACGGCCGCGTTAGGCCTGCCCGGGTTGAAGGCGGTCTACGGCATCAACTTCAAGAGCGTCAAGTCGCTGGACATGGGCGGGCCCTTGTCGCGGCTGGCGTTGAACTCCGGCGCCATCGACGTGGCCACGGTGGTCTCCACGCAAGGCATCCTGGCGAAAGAGCCTTGGGTTGTCCTCGAGGACGACAAGCACCAACAGCCCCTGCAAAACATCACGCCACTGGGGCGCAAGGCGTTGCTGACCCCGGAAGTCACCCAGGTGCTTAACGAGGTTTCTGCAAAGCTGACCGATGACGACCTCAAGCAACTCAATCGCCTGGTTGATATCGATCACAAGGACCCCGCGAAAGTCGCGGCGCAGTGGGTCGCCGAACATACCGTCAAGACGGTCCAGTGAAAATCAATGCGACGTGGGTAAGGTCGCGGAGGCGTTATGTCGAATAAAAGTATGATTTTGAATTTGTTCTTTTTTAACCCCCAGGGCGATCATCGTTTTTCCTGGCGCCACCCGCAGGCACCGACCCAAGAGATATTGACCCTGGGTTACTACGTAAAACTGGTGCAGGCGGCGGAGGCGGCGAAGTTTGATGCGGTTTTTGTTGCGGATCACGTTGCGGTCTGGGACTCCGTGGCCAGCGGGCTGAGGCACTATGCCAACGCCCGCCTGGAACCGATTACGCTGTTGTCCGCACTGGCGGCGGTTACCGAGCACATCGGGCTGATGGGCACGGCTTCGACTTCCTATAACGAGCCCTTCAACCTCGCGCGCTATTTTGCTTCGCTGGACTACCTCAGCGCAGGGCGGGCCAGCTGGAATATCGTGACGTCCTGGCTGGAAGAAGAGGCTTCGAATTTCGGATTGTCAGGCGTGACGAAACACGGCGATCGTTATCTGCGGGCCGAGGAGTTCATCCAGGTCGTCAAGCAGCTTTGGGACTCCTGGGAGGAGGGCGCGCTTGAATTTGACAAGGGCACCGGCGACTTTGCCGACCCCTCGAAAATCCACCCGATCAATCACAAAGGCGCACATTTCAGCGTACGTGGGCCGCTTAACGTGCCGCGTCCACCCCAGGGGCATCCGGTCCTTGCCCAGGCGGGGTCTTCTGAAGCCGGCAAGAACCTGGCCGCCGCCCATGGGGACGTACACTTCTGTTTTATCAACTCGGTCGAGGAGGGACTGGCGTACAGGGCCGATTTGAATCGCCGACTCGAGTTGAAGGGCAGGCATTCCAGTGATCTGAAAATCATCACCGGCGTGCTGCCGGTGGTGCTCGGGGATGAGACTGAGGAGGAACGACGTCGGCACCTGGAGGACAGCCTGATTATCGATGCGGTGGCGATTGACCTGGTCTCCAGCTACACCCGCCTGGACCTGACAGGACTATCGCCGGACGGCCCGTTGCCAGCGTTGCCGGATGAGTCCGAGTTTGATGGCATTCGAACCGAGCTGGCCCTGCTCAAGCAGTACGACACCTCCCTGTCCATCCGCGAAATAGGGCGCCGGTTGGTCAAGAGCTCCAGCACCTGGCTGTTGATCGGAACGGCGGAGCATATTGCCGACAAGCTTTCAGCGTTATACGAGTCGAATGCCGTCGATGGCTACAACCTCATGTTTCCGTTTTTGCCCACTGACTTCGAAACCTTCACCCGTGGCGTGGTGCCTCTGCTGCAAGCCAGAGGGGTGTTCCGCCAGGAATATGAGCCCGGGACACTGAGGGATCGCTTGGGCTTGAAGACGCCGGCCAACCGTTTCCTGTTGTGAGCAGTATCAATCGCACCCTCTGAATGGATGTCATATGACCAGCGATCTATCCATGTACCTCGCTCCCGCCAGGGTTCTACACGCACAGGATGCCTGGCTTGAGCGCATCCTGGCGATTCTCGGCGAGCGCCGTGGGCAAACACAGGTCGTTGATCTCGCGGCGCACTGGCTTTCCCCGGATCTGTTGTTATCCCAGACCTGTGGCTATCCATTCGTTACGTCGCTGCGGGGAAAGGTAAAACTGGTAGGGCGCCCGAGCTATGAGCTTACCCATGGCTCGGGGGGGGACCATTGCAGTTTGCTGCTCTGCAGGGCTGATTCGGCCGTGACTGACCTGGCGGGTTTCCAGGGCAGCCATGGCCTGATCAACGCCCCGGATTCCAACTCTGGAATGAATTTATTTCGCCACACGCTGGCCGGGATCAGTGACCGAGGTTTCTTCTCGAAACTCACCTTCACCGGATCCCACAGGGAGAGCCTGCGAAGGCTTAGAGACGGCGAGGGTGATTTGGCTTCCATCGATAGCATGACCTACGACTATCTTGCGAGAGATCACAGTGACGAGGTCGAAGGCCTCAGGATCCTGACACGAAGTGCGCGCAGTCCCTGCCTGCCTTACATCACCTCGATTGGTCAGGACGCCGTTTCAATCAGGAACGCAATGAACGACGCCTTGGAGCAGCTTCCTGAGGTGTCCCGTGACCTCGCGATCAAGGAAGTCCTGCCGGCCAGTGAGGCTGACTATGAGTGTCTCCTGGAATATGAGCGCAGTGCGGCCAGTCGCGGCTTTTCGTTTGTAGCGTCCTGAGCGGCCCCACCTCAAACGGAGGCACTCCTGCAGGGGACTCATTCAGTCCCCAGCAGGTTCAAACCCTATAGCCAACCCTTGATCTGCGCGCACACAGCCTGGGTGGAAATACCGTAGCGATCGTGCAACGTCGGAAGCGCTCCCGCATCGAGAAACGCGTCCGGCAGCGCTATTTGCCGGAACGTCGGGGTAACGCCATTGCGCAACAGCACGGTTGCCACCGCTTCGCCCAATCCGCCAATGATGGAGTGGTTTTCGGCCGTCACTACCAGTCGTCCCGGCTTTCTGGCTTCAGCCAGAATGGTCTGCTCATCCAAAGGCTTGATAGTGGGCACGTGAAGCACCGCGACATCCACGCCATCTGCCTGTAGTTCCTTGGCGGCTTCCAGGGCGCGCATGGTCATCAAACCGGTGGAAATGATTAAAACCTCATTGCCCGTGCGCAGGGTCTTGGCCTTGCCGATCTCGAATGTATAGCCATATTCGTCGAGCACCAGCGGTACGTTGCCGCGCAGTAACCGCATGTAGACCGGCCCTTGATGCGCAGCAATGGCGGGCACGGCTTGTTCGATTTCCAGGGCATCGCAGGGGTCGACGATCATCAGGTTGGGCATGGCGCGGAAAATCGCCAGATCATCCGTTGCCTGGTGGCTGGGGCCGTACCCGGTGGTCAGGCCCGGCAGGCCGCAGACGATTTTGACGTTGAGGTTTTCCTCGGCAATCGCCATGCAGATGAAGTCATAGGCCCGGCGCGACGCAAACACCGCGTAAGTGGTAGCGAAGGGCACGAACCCCTCCCGAGCCATGCCGGCTGCCGCGCTCATCAACAGTTGCTCGGCCATGCCCATCTGGTAGAAACGCTCCGGATGCGCCTTGGCAAAAATGTGCAGGTCGGTGTATTTGGACAAGTCAGCCGATAAACCCACGATGTCCTGGCGCTGGTCCGCGAGTGCGGCCAATGCGTGACCGAATGGCGCTGGTTTTGTGGCCTGGCCTTCAGCGGCAATCGAGGCAATCATCGCCGAGGTGGTCAGCTTTTTCTTCGCCGCTGCGGGTGCCTGAACGTCAGTCTTGTGTGCGTTGCTCATACGGTTTTGCCTTCTTCCAGGTTGTTCAGGGCCACATCCCATTCATGCTCGTCGACGCGGATGAAGTGAGTCTTTTCGCGGGTTTCCAGGAACGGCACGCCTTTGCCCATTTTGGTATCGCAGATGATGACGCGCGGTTGTGCGCCGGGGTGGCTGCGGGCCGCGTCGAACGCCTTGACCAAGGCATCCAGGTCGTTACCGTCTACCCGCTGGGTGAACCAGCCAAAGGCTTGCCAGCGGTCAACGATGGGTTCAAATGCCAGCACTTCGCTGGAATGTCCGTCGGCTTGCTGGTTATTCACGTCGACAATGGCGATCAGGTTGTCGAGCTTCCAGTGCGAAGCGGACATGACCGCTTCCCAGGTGGATCCCTCATTCAGCTCGCCGTCCGACAGCAGGTTGTAGACGAATGAGGCGGACTGTTTGCGCTTCAAGCCCAGGCAGGCACCCACTGCGATGCCCAGCCCCTGGCCCAGGGAGCCGCCGGTAATCTCCATGCCGGGGGTGTAGGCGGCCATGCCGGACATGGGCAGGCGGCTGTCATCCGAACCGTAGGTTTCAAGTTCATCCAGTGGGATGATTTGCGCTTCAATCAGCGCCGCATACAGGGCTATCGCGTAGTGGCCGATGGAAAGGTAAAAGCGATCACGCTGTTCCCAT
Organism: Pseudomonas sp. NFX5; assembly: GCF_049132125.1. NCBI lineage: Bacteria > Pseudomonadati > Pseudomonadota > Gammaproteobacteria > Pseudomonadales > Pseudomonadaceae > Pseudomonas > Pseudomonas sp. NFX5. The sequence continues at coordinate 545,031 of NZ_JAFMZG010000044.1, read as the reverse complement.
TCCGGGTCTTCGGGCTTGTAGTTCAAGGCGTGGAAGTACGACACGGCGAGCAAGTCTGCCGCGCCCAGCGCCTGGCCGACATAGCCCTGGCCCTGGACTTGGCCCATGCGCAAGGCATGGCGGCGAATGTTATGGGCGCGCTGCACCAGCGTGGTGGAGGACGCGCGAGATAAAGTGGCAGTCATGGAAGTTCTCCGTTAACTCAACGATTGACCGAAGCGGCAGGAATGCGCAGCACCAGGCAGGCACCGATGCACAGCACACCGGTAATCAGGTACATGCCGATGGCGCTCGAACCGGTCGTGGTGGTGATCCAACCAATCAGGTAGGGCGAGCAGAAACCCGCCAGATTGGCAAAGCTGTTGATTCCAGCGATCCCGGCAGCGGCGGAGACGCCACCGAGCAAGGTGGTCGGCAGCATCCAGAACAGTGACGACGCCGACAGCACGCCTGCTGCTGCAAGGCACAGGCACAACACCGACAGCATCAGTTGGGTGCCGAACACCGCCGCCAACGTGAGGCCCAGCGCACCGGCAAGCATTGGCGCCACCAGATGCCAACGGCGCTCCTGGTGCTTGTCGCCGCTGCGCCCCATCAGCACCATCGCGACAATGGCGCACAGGTAGGGGAGGCTGGTGAGCAAGCCGATGTGCATCGGGTCGGCAACACCGGCATTACGGATAAGGGTCGGCAGCCAGAAGGTGATCGCGTACTGGCCCATGACCACGCAAAAGTAGATGCAGGCGAGAATCCACAGGCGGCGGTCGCGCAGGAAGGCGCCGACCGATGCATGGGTGACTTTACGGCTGTTGTCCTCGGCGAGTTCTTTGCTGACCAGCGCTTTTTCTTCATCGGTGAGCCAGGTCGCCTGGTGCACGCCGTCCTTGAGGTAAGCCAGCACCATCAGGCCAACGATGACGGTCGGAATGGCTTCGAGCACGAACATCCACTGCCAGCCCGCCCAGCCATGTACGCCGGCGAACTGGGTCATGATGTAGCCCGAGAGCGGCCCGCCGATCATGCCGGAGAGCGGGATGGCGATGAACCACAGCACGGTCATTTTGGCGCGGCGGTAGGAGGGGAACCAGTAGGTGAGGTAGAGCAGCAGGCCCGGTGCGAGCCCGGCTTCGGCGATACCGAGCAGGAAGCGCAGCGCATAGAACTGCCAGGCCGTTTCCACGAAGGCGAAGAGGGCGGAGATAATGCCCCACGAAATCATGATCCGCGCGATCCAGCGCCGGGCACCGACTTTGTGGAGGATGAGGTTGCTCGGCACTTCGCAGAGGAAATAGCCAAGAAAGAACATGCCCGCGCCGAGCCCGTATACGGTTTCGCTCAGGGACAGGTCATTCATCATCTGCAGCTTTGCAAACCCGACGTTTACCCGGTCCAGGTAGGCGCACAGGTAGCACAGCATCAGGAAAGGCATCAATCGCCAGGCAGTTTTGCGATACGCGCTTGCGCGCACTGTGGACACAGTGTCGAGCGTCATGGTGGTCATCATGAGGGTCTGATCTCTTGTTTTTATAGAACGCCGGGCTTGAAGCCCGACGTATCTTCGATCCAGAACTTAATGGACAGCGGGTGCTGGCACCTGTGGTCAGTGGATCAACATGCCGCCGTTGACATCCAGGGTGATGCCGGTGAGATAGGAGGACAAGTCGCTGGCGAGAAACAGCGCCGCATTGGCAACATCCTGCGCGGCACCAAGCCGACCCAGGGGGATGCTTTCGATGATTGCGTGGCGGCGCTCATCCTGCATCAGGCCCCCGGTGATGTCGGTATGGATCAGGCCTGGCGCAATGGCGTTGACGCGAATGTTGTCCGCGCCGAATTCGCGGGCCATGGCCTTGCCCAGTCCGAGCACGCCGGCCTTGGCGGCGCTGTAGTGCGGGCCGCCGAAAATGCCGCCGCCGCGCTGGGCCGATACGGATGACATGCAGACGATGCTGCCCGAAGCCTGGGCGCGCATCACCGGAATCACCGCCTGGGACATCAACAGCGTGCCGCGCAGGCTGACATCCAGGACCTTGTCGTAATCGCTCGGGCGAATGTCCAGGGTCTTGATGGGCTGGGTGATGCCGGCATTGTTGACGAGTATGTCGATACGGCCGTAGTGCTCCAGCACCTTGGCGACCGCTGCCTGGACTTGTTGCTCATCGGCCACGTTGGCAGCCAGGCCCAGGTGGCCTTCGCCGAGGGTGGCCGCGGCGTCACGGGCGGCGGACTCGTCGAGATCCAGGATGACAACGCGGGCGCCGTGTTGGGCGAAGGTGAGCGCGGTTGCGCGGCCGATGCCGCGTGCGGATGCGGCGCCAGTAATAATCGCGACTTTGCCTTGAAGAAGCATGAGGGATACCTCTGATTGTTTTTATGGTTCGATTCAGCGATCGATGGCTCAGAGTGGTCCCCGTCGACGGGCCGAGCAATAACGCAAACCTCACTGCTACATGAATAAAATTCAGCACTCGTCAATGTGGACCGCAAATGCTTGAATGGCACAATCCGCCCGCGACCCAAAAAACAATAGGCTGAATACCGATGCGCCAGGACGATATCCCCACCTCCAATCTGCCACCGCTGAGAGCCATTCAGGCCTTCGAGCAGACAGCCCGTTTCGGCAACCTGGCAAGGGCCGCCGAAGTGCTCGACCTCACACCGTCAGCGATCAGCCATCAACTGGCCAAGCTGGAGGTGATGATTGGTCGACAGTTGTTTGTGCGGGCAGCGCGTGGGGTGACCCTGACGCCAGTGGGTGAGCAGTACTTGAAGGATATTTCCGGTCTGTTGCAGAGCCTTGAGGTCGCCACCGAGCGCGCCGCGAGTGACGTCAGCCTGGATTGCCTGCGGCTGCATTCGGCCCCCAGCTTTGGCTTGCTCTGGCTGATGCCGCGGTTGGAGTCGTTTCGCGCGAGCAATCCGGACATCCAGATCAATTTGTCGTGTTCCTATGAGTCGCTGCATTTCAGCCAGGACAAGATCGATGTGGATATTCGTCACGGCCGGCCTAATTGGCCCAGCTATGAAGTGCGCACCGTACGCAACGAAAGTTTCGCGGTGCTGGCCTCGCCCAAGCTGATCGCGCGCTGCGCGGTAGAAAACGCCGCGGATCTCCTGGCACAAGAGCTGATCCTTTCCGAAGCAACCTTGCTCAGGTGGCCTGAGTGGTTCGCCCAGCATGGCCTGGCGCGCCCCGAAAAGCCCTACGCCTTGAGTTTCGACCGTTCCTACATGAGCCTGGAAGCCGCGAGCCACGGCCTGGGGTTCGCCCTTGAAAGCACGCTGCTGGCGCAAAAATACCTGGCCAACGGTTCGCTGGTTGAAGTCGCCCCCGAAGCGTTGAGCGCTGCGGTCGCCGCCCACCATTTAGTGTTCCCGAAGGCGCACTCCAGTTTTCCCAGGGTCAGGCGGTTCTTGGGGTGGATGGAGGTGGAGTTAGGGCATAGCTTTGTGTTCTAGCGCTGTGGTTTTCCAAAGGGAATGACCGTTATTTGTCCAACGACTATCCTGGGCAAGACGGTTTAGAAGACGTTAGAGAGTACAAGAAAAACACCAATGGACAGCAGCAACGCCCCTGCGACTCGGTTGATCCACACACCAATGCGTGGATTATTACCTAACTTAAGGCCAATCTGTCGTCCACAGAGCGCAAGGGGCAGCTCTACTAAAATCATGACCACTACCAGGACGACACCGAGATAAAGCATCGAAAGTGCTTTATGACTTGCGTGCTGTGGAATGAATTGCGGCATGAATGAGAGGGTGAACATCATCGCCTTCGGGTTGAACAAGTTGGTCATCAACCCGCGTCGGTAGACGGGCCAGAAAGTTGCCCTGATTCCGCCCTGGACCTGTGTCACCGATTGACCGGAGCGGAGCAGGCCCACACCCAGCGAGGAGAGGTATGCCGCGCCTGCTATTACCAACAGGCCATACAACAGTGGAGACGCGGCGATCAGGGCCGCCACACCCGCTATCGCCAGAAGCACATAACAAAACGCGCCACTCGCCACGCCAAGAATTGCAGCCATACCCCCGCGGGCACCATTACTGATCGAATTAGACAGGATGTAGATCATGTCCGCTCCGGGCGTGATCATTAGAATCGCCACTGACGTAGCAAATAGAACCAAGGTCGTGAAAGAAATATCCATGGGGAGTTCCAGATCAATCAGAGGTGAATGATGAGGAACGCTTCTACATAGCGTATAGAATCGGATTACTCATCGAATCGCGGTGGTGCAGGCAAGCCAAAGATTGGTGTGAAGAGTCGACAAAGTTGGTATTTCTGGACCCCTCGTCTAAAGCAGCCTGTTGTTTCCAAACTCACCGGTCATTTATACAGACTGCGCATTCTCGGCCCAGCGTGCTGCGAAATCCGTCGAGCGAATTGCCGGGTCGCACTCAATTATGTCGAGGCTTACAAGCCTGTGGGCAACAAAAGGATCCTCGGCCATTATTTTCTGAATGTCTGACAACTGATGGGCGTGGGCAAGAATGAATCCGCCACTCTTATCCATGAGCGGGCCGGCGAAAAGCACATGTGCCGATCCGATGTATTTGATCAGCCAGCCCTTGTGCGCATCCAGATGCTCCCGAATCTGTTCGGCAGAACTGGTGTAGGTCAACTTTATGGCGTAAAGCATCCGTTAATCTCCTGGCTTTAATGGTTATTAGTAGGCGGCTGACAAGTGTGCCACTGCCGAGGTAATGGCGTTTTTGGCCAGCTTTACGCCGTTATCGCGAACCTGCTCGCCTTTAGAGGCGCCTTCGGCACGAACGAATTCGATATCGTCAATTCCCAGAAAGCCAAAAAACGCTTTCAGGTAACTTTCCTGAAAGTCCATGTTCTGAAAAGGACCTTCAGCGTAAAAACCTCCGCGCGCCGATGCCACGATGACGCGCTTCCCGCCGCATAAACCAACAGGGCCGCGTTCGGTATATTTGAACGTGCGCCCCACCTGCGCGACTCTGTCTAACCAAGCCTTCAACTGAGTCGAAACGCTGAAGTTGTACATTGGCGCACCGATTACGAGCACTTCGCTCGCGAGAAACTCGGTCACCAGCGTTTCCGAGAGTTGATGCTCCAATAAAATTTCTGCCGAAAAATCACTGTTTCCCATTTGTCGAAACCCTGCGGCAATTGAGCCACTCAGGTGTCTCACTTCTTGGTCGGCGAGGTCGCGGCGCTGCACGTGGGCACCAGGATTACTGGCTTGAATGTGCGCAACGATGGAGGCGGTAAGATCTCGGGTGATGGAATCTTTGCCCATGATGCTGGAGTCAATATGGAGCACTTTCATTCTTGATTTCCTCGGGAGTGGAAAAGCGTTGTTATCAACGTTGTTTGTGGGCAGAGGCTCATCTTTCCGATTCGCTGGCAGCACGGTCGATGAATTTGGCTACTGCATCGGGCTGAGAAATCAATGACAGGTGGCTGGATCGAATAGACAAGGTTCTGGCGCCAATCTGGCGCGCAATGGTTTGCTGTACCGGGTAGGGAAGTGCCTGGTCATCGATTGTTTGCAAGTACCAACTTGGCTTGTCATGCCAGGCCGCATGCTTGACCTTTGCGGCGAAACAGACGGCGGCAATTGGCTGCTGCACTGATGACAGAAACCGTGCGTTTGACATCGCCAGGTCTGCGCCCATCACGTGATGAAATTGCGCTGGGTCATCCAGCCAAAGCAGCCCATCCGCATCCGGGCTGAGGCCCGTCATTGGCGCCTTCAACCGCGCCAAGAGATCCGCAGCAGACTCACCACTGTCGGGCACGAGCGCGGATAGATAGACCAGGCCTTTTACATTACTGGCGTTGCCAGCCTGTGTTATCACCGCGCCAGCCCACGAGTGTCCCACCAGCAGTACATCGCCCTTTTGCCTGCGCAGAACGCGCTCCGTGGCGATTACGTCATCACTCAATGACGTCAATGGATTCTGGACAGCGGTGACGTGATAGCCCATCGCAGTCAATCGCTCCATCACTGCCGACCAACTCGAGCCATCTGCGAAAGCACCATGTACCAGCACGATATTAGGCACGGGGTGTGCGGTTGTTGCCGCCATGGCGGAGCCTCCAGATATCAGCAGGAACGCTCCCACTGTGAAAGTGAGTCGACCTGACCACCTTAGAAACGCCCACAAACGTGCTTTTGCGCAGTGAACATTTAGGTGCAATAGCTTTTTCATGCAGGCCGTCTCTACAGTTTGTGCTGCAAGTCTAGGGAGACTCTGCTAAAACCGTGAGGGCTCGGATCGGCCATATTTCATGCAAAACTCGCCATCTTGATCTTTAAACAGGGAATTACCATGCGCATTGCCATCGTTGCTTTAGAGGGCAGCCTGATGTCTGCGATTACCGGGCTGGCTGATTTGTTCTGGATGACCAATCAGGCGTTGAGGTCTCCACCGGCGGGGTTGCCATCGGCCTTAAAGGCCCACGTCTGCGACGAGTTTGAGACGATCATAGTCAGTGCCGATGGCAACGCAGTGCGAGACCCGCAAGGGCGGGTGATCCCCGTTGATACAACATTTGAAAATGTCGGGCCTTGCGACGCTGTACTTGTTACCGGGATGGCACTCGGGGCTGATCGGCTGCCACCTGGCTCTGAATCCCTCACGCGAGCTGCACAGTGGATTAAAGCCAATCACCAACAGGGAGCACTGGTGGGTGCGGCGTGTGCCGGCACATTTGTGCTGGGCGAGGCAGGCCTGTTGAACCGTCGGCGCTGTACTACAACGTGGTGGCTCCACCATGTTTTCAAACAGCGATTTCCCAAGGCGCTGGTTGCATGGGGTTCCGCAGTAGAGTCCCAGGATCGCATCGTGACTACCGGCGGGCCTTTGTCGTGGATTGATTTGGCGCTTTATGTGATCCGGAGCCTGGCAGGCGCGGAGGTAGCGAAATTAACGGCTGATATTTCTGTGACCGATAGCTTGCCATTGCCCCAGTCCGTCTACGCGCCCCGAGGATTCATTAACAATGCCGATCCCCTGCTGCTGGAAACCGAGCAAATCATTCGACACGGAAATCCTGGCCTGACCGCTGCGGGGCTGGCCAAGGCGTTGAATGTGAGCGAGCGAACTTTACACAGACGCTTCAAGAACCTCACAAATGAATCGCCTAAAGAACTCATCACCCGCGTGAGAATAGAGACGGCCTGTGTACTGCTACAGATACCAGGGGCCAGCGTTAAACAGGTAGCCCTTAATTGTGGCTATAACGAGGACACGTCATTTCGTCGTTCTTTTATACAACTGACGGGGATGACTCCCGCGGATTATAAGCGTTGGTCGAAAGGGCGCGCCTTGGTCGATATCGAAGCTGAGAGTTCTTCGGTGTTCAGCTAAGCCATGGGGCCATGCAGATGTTTGGCCTGCTGGCTCGAATAGATCAGGTGATAGCTGCCAAGGCCCGGACGGCGGCTCAGGCCAAGCTGCCTGGAGCAATGAATGCTTATCCACCAGCGCGGTCGTTGCCACCATGCGCGGCGATGAACAGGGTGACGGCCGATCGGCAATAGGATTCGATTTCATCCTCTGCTCTTGCCTCATCGAAGCGGGCGATCATCAGGAGATCGGAGCCTTTGAAAAGCGCGGCAAACAAGCGGGCGGACCCCAGAGGATCGGGCACGTTCAGCACCGCCTTCCCGTGCAACTGACGCAACAGGGCCTCGATCTGGGCGATGACATAGGCGGGGCCGGCTTCGTAATGGAGCTTGCTTAACGACGTTTGATTCGTCTTGTCGACCATGATCATGGCTTCGACACTGCGCACATCCGGGCTCAACAACGTGCGAAGCAGGAATGTTCCCACCGCCATGAGCTGATCTGCCGCCGAACCGTCGACGCCTTCAATAAGGGTCTGTGGTGCAAACTGATGGCAGTGGGCCGCGATGGCCGCGCTGTACAGCGCTTCCTTGTTCTCAAAGTGCCGATAGATGCTGAGCTTGGATATCTTCGCCCGCTGGGCGACCTTGTCCATTGTCGTCGCTTGAAAACCCAATTCCACAAAAAGTTCGCACGCGGCGTCGACTATCGTTTGGCCAAGCGCCTCGTTGGCGGGCCGGCCGCGCCGACCCTGGTTGTGTTCAGTCATACATATTCCAGTACTTGACAGTATTCTAATTCTTGAATTAGGGTACTTCAAAGTATCTTAAAAATGCAAGCCGATCTCCCTTCATCCACAACGCGGAGCCCATCACCATGAATGACGTCATCATCATCGGCGGCAGCTTTGCCGGTCTTGCTGCAGCCCTGCAGCTCGGTCGTGCCCGGCGCAAGGTCACCGTTCTCGATACCGGCCTCCCACGCAACCGCTTCGCCGGCCACTCCCACGGCCTGCTCGGCCACGATCATAAGCCACCGCTGGAGATCCTGGCCGAGGCGCGGCGGCAGCTGGCGCGCTATCCCACGGTCAGGTTGGTCACTGCCCGTGCCGAGAGCATCTCCGGCGCCATCGACGATTTCTGCGTCCTCACTGGCGATGGCGAAAGCCTCAGGGCGCGCCGCCTGATCCTGAGCTATGGCGTCGTTGACCAGATGCCTGATGTTCCGGGCTATGCCGAAAACTGGGGCACCTCCATCGTGCCTTGCCCCTATTGCGACGGCTTTGAAGTCGCCGGCCAGCATTGGGGCCTCGTCTGGTCCGGCCCGCAATCGATGAATCAGGTCAGGCTGTTCCACGATTGGACCGACACGTTGACGGTCTTCACCAATGGGCATGACCTTCCACCCGACATCCAGGCCGATCTGGCGCGACGTGGCATCTCTGTCGTCAATGGCCGGATCACCGAAATCGACCATGCCGAGAACCATAATGCCACCGTCAGGCTCAACGCCGGCCCACCTGTCGCGGTCGACATTCTGTTTGCGCATCCGCGCAACAAGCCGTCTGCGCGCCTGCATGAGTCGCTGGGCCTCGCCACGGTGGATACGCCCCAGGGCATAGCCCTGAAGGTCGACGAGCGTCGCGAAACCAGCGTGCCCGGCATCTATGCCGCCGGCGACCTGGCAAACCCCCTTATGGCCTCGGTCACCCTGGCAATATCGCACGGCGCGACGGCGGGTATCTCCGCCCAACAGTCGATGCTGGTTTGAGGACAATTCGGTTGTCGCAGGCTTCTGGAACACGGGTCTCAGAAGGTCGCCGTTCCCGGCTTTTGCACGGCCTGGTTAAAAACGAATCAAAACGAGGAGATGTCATGACAGAGCAAAATGCCTATCAGGTTGCCGACTGGAATGGCCAAAGCGGAGAATACTGGGCCGCCAACCAGGCCCGGCTCGACGCCATGTTTGCGGTATTCGGCCAGGCCGCGATCGAAGCCGCCGCGCCAGCCACGGGCGAACGCGTGCTTGACATCGGTTGCGGCGCGGGCGCGTCGAGCCTGGCTCTGGCCGCCCGCGTCGGCGCGGGTGGTCATGTGCTGGGTGTGGACATATCCGAACCGCTGATCGGCCGCGCGCGTGCGCTGGCGCCACAGGATACGCCGGCCCGGTTCCGGGTAGCCGATGCCAGCAGCGCCGAGTTGCCCGAGGGCGCGTTTGACCTCCTGTTTTCGCGTTTCGGGGTGATGTTCTTCGACGATCCGACAGGGGCGTTCGCCCATATGCGACGCGCGCTCCGGCCGGGCGGGCGGGTCGCTTTCGTCTGCTGGCGCGGTGTGGCCGAGAATGATTGGGTGCGCCTGCCGATGGGCGCGCTCAAGGGCATCCTCCCGCTGACCGCCCGGCCCGATCCCGAAGCGCCCGGCCCATTTTCGTTTGGCGACCGGGAGCGCGTGGCACGCATCCTGACAGCGGCCGGCTTCACCGATATCGCCAGCACGCCCTTCGATGCTTCCATCCCGTTCGGCGAGGGCGTGACGCGGGACGCGGCGATCGACGACGCGGTGAAGATGGCATTCGAGGGGGGCCCGCTGGCGCTTGTGCTCGCTGATCAGCCCGACGCCATCCGAGCCCGCGCCTGGGCCGCGGTTCGCGCCGCCTTCGCGGGCCTCCCCGGCGAGCGGTCGGTGATGATCGACGGCGCGACGTGGATCGTCATGGCACGCAATCCGGCAAGCTGACAGGGGAGGTGTTTGGCCTTCCGCGTAGAGACAATTGACCTGAAACCAACCCTGATCATTGCGAGCTTGTGACAAAAGTATAATTTGGTCACTCGTTGTCAAGCGCTTTTCGGATGCGTAAGCTAGCTCGCATGAACAAGACATCCATAGCTTCCCCCAGCATCCGTGGCCCAGCCGATCATGAGATCCGGAATCAGATCGTCGTGGCGGCCAATCAGCACTTCAGTCAATACGGCTATAGCAAAACCACGGTTTCCGACCTGGCGAAAGCGATCGGGTTTTCCAAGGCGTACATCTACAAGTTTTTTGATTCCAAGCAGGCGATTGGTGAGGCTATCTGTGGCAATTGCCTGGCGGAAATCATCGCGGCCGTAGAACAGGCCATCAATGTAGAGGACATTTCGCCGACCGAACGTTTTCGACGTTTGGTGAAAACGCTGATCGCTACCGGGGTGAATTTGTTCTTCAGTGATCGAAAGCTCTATGACATCGCCGCATTTGCAGCGTCTGAGAACTGGCCCTGCGCTCAGCAATATGACGCCTTGGTCAGGGGCTTCGTGTTGCAGATTGTGCGTGAAGGCCGAGAGATCGGCGAATTTGAACGCAAAACACCCTTGGACGAAACAGTCGATTCGATCCACCTTGCGCTGCGCCCTTTCGTCAATCCGTTGCTTTTGCAATACAACCTTGACTTCGTCGAGCTGGCTCCGGTCCTCACCTCCAATCTCATTCTGCGTAGCTTGATGCCGTGAGCCTGCGCTAATCATCTCTATCACTTTGCTCTGATATCAACGCTGAGATGATGGTGAATACCGATCCATGTGGACACCATTTTCCGGGGCGCGGTATTAACTCGAATCCGGGGCCTGATCCCCACATTCACAGCCATGTATCAAACCTCACCAGGTAACTGAGTGGATTATCCGCGCAGCATTTGCCGCCTAGCCACGCATGTTCATTTGTCGAATTGGTGACTATTGACATAAATGGTCACATGAATAAATATGCTGTACCTATCCTGGAGGAATCGCCGCGGCGCGCACGATCTTCGTCGCGCTGCGCAGCGGCCCCTCCCGGTAGCCCGCGCTCAGCGTGACGCTCTCTACCGCTTTATCCCGATGATCTATCGAGTCCTAATAATGAAAAAAATACTGCGCAGGACCCCGCTTGGCCTTGCTGTTGCCCTCTCGTCGACTCAACTGTTCGCGAGCGGTTTCGCTCTCAATGAACAAAGCATCAGTGGGATGGGCTCCGGATTTGCCGGCCGTTCTTCATCGGCAGAAGATGCGAGTACCGTCTTCGGTAATCCGGCCGGTATGTCTCGCTTGAAAAAAGAGCAGGCCAGCGTCGGGGCGGCAACGCTTTTCGCAAAAGCCCATATAAGCCAGACGCGCAGCACATTCGGGGGGCAGGAGGACGGGGACATGGTGCCGACCACCACAGTGCCCATGGGTTACTACGTCAAACCCATCGATGAGCACTGGGCGTTCGGTGTGGGTTTCTATGTGCCGTTTGGGCTAATGACCGATTATGGCGGTGGTTTCGCCGGCCGCTACTACGCCAACAAAAGTGAGGTCACAACCCTTACGTTTCAGCCCACCATCAGCTATGCGTTCAACGACAAGGTCTCCATCGGTTTCGGACCGACCATCAACCGTATCAGTGGTGAGCTTTCCGGGATGGTGCTCAATCCACTCAGCCCGGGCCGCAATGACGGAAAACTCAAAAGCACCGGCGACGACACGGCGCTTGGATTTAACGCGGGTATTCTAGTGCAGGCGACAGATCGAACTCGGTTGGGTCTGACCTATCACTCCAAGGTCAGCTACCGGCTGGATGCCAAGACCAAGCTCACCGACGGTATCTTCAGTGTGCTGGGTGTAAGCGGTACGAGCTATGACGCGTCCTTGGATGTGGACACCCCGGAATCAGTCGATTTTTCCGTGACTCATCAACTCAACAATGACTGGACGCTCTACCTGGGGAGTACGTGGACGCGCTGGAGTCGCTTCAAGGAGTTGGTGTTCGAAAACAGTGGCTTGCCTGCGGCGTTGAGCGGAACGCTGAGTCGTATTACCGAGGAGCAGAACTGGCACGACACGTGGGCGCACGCTATCGGCACGGCGTATAAGCTGAACAATCAGTGGGTTCTTCGCGCCGGCTTCTCGGTTGACCAGTCCCCCGCCAACAACGTCAACCGTGGGCCGCGAATCCCTACCGGTGACCGGAAAGTCATCAGTGTCGGGGCAGGGTGGACGCCGGCGGAGAATGTCACGATCGATGTGGCGTATTCCTACCTATGGGAGGAAAGCGTACAGGTCAATGACGTATCCGCCTCAAGAGGCGCCTACAGCTCGAAGTATAAAAATAGCGCGAGCGGTTTGGGGACTTCTGTCAGCTATCGATTCTGACTCACTGCGGGGCCTGAGAGCGGATACCTAGTGGATCAGGTATCCGTCGTCGGGGGCATTGCCTGGCCCGCTCAAACACCCATTACCCGTGACATCAGGCCCTGGTGAAGTCGACGGGGTGTGGCCCAGGTCAAGACCGCAATAGCCTTGTTGCCAAAGCCCGGCACGACGCTCATGCGGCCTGCGTGCAACGCTTGTATCCCCGCTCGCACTACAGGCTCGGGTTGCATCATGACCCTCTTCAAGACCGGTGTTATCTTTTGTTTGGCACTTGCTGCAAACCCGGTATCCGACATGCCTGGACAAAGCGCCGTGACCACCACACCGTCTTTTTTGAGCTCACGATGCAGGGCGTCGGAGAATCTGAGTACGTAAGCCTTGGCGGCAGAGTAAACCGCAAAGTTCTTCACGCCCTGGTAGGACAGCAGGCTGGCTGTCATCAAGATATGCCCCTTGCGCCTGGCCCGCATATCCTCTGCAAACAGACGAGTGATGGCGGTCAGGCTGGCGACGTCCAGGTCGATCATCGCCAGGGAGCTTTCCAGGGGCTCATCCAGGAATGCTCCCTGCAAGCCGTAACCCGCATTGTTGATCAGGACATCGACCACCGTATTGCTGTCATGCAGGCGCCGATGCAGATCGATAATCACATTTATTGATGAAAGATCCGCTTGCTGCACCATCACGTCGACGTCGAAACGACTACGCAATTCGTCCGCGAGTGCTTCAAGCTCGTTCAGCCTGCGGGCTACCAGAATCAGCGATTTCCCTTTTGCGGCGTACTGTCGGGCAAATTCCTTGCCGAATCCGCTGGAGGCTCCAGTAATGAGCACCCATGAATTTTCTCTCACTGTCATCTTGCATACCCCTTGTTTTTGAATCTCGAAAAGCACCCGTGTCATCGGCTCGTCAGTCGGCTATCCGAGGGCTGCCAGCCGCCGCCCAGCGCCTTGAACGCGGCGACTGCCGCGCGTGCCGATTCGGTTTGTGCCTGCGCCCGAGCGTCGGAAGCCTGAAGCAGGGTCTCGTCAGCGTGCAGGACGTCAATCAAGCTGGCCGTGCCTTTCTCATAAGCAGTGAACGACGATTGGCGCGCTTGCGTCAAAGACGTCTCGCCTCCAATGAGGGTGGTTGCTTGGGCGTCCCGATTCACCAGTGAGGAGAGCGCGTTCTCGACATCCTCGGTGGCGCGCAGCACAGACTGACGGTACGCGGCCAGGGATTCGGCTTCCTGTCCCTTGGCTTGGTCGATTTGGGCGTTGATGCGCCCGAAGTCGAAGAGTCTCCAGCGCAGTCCCAGTACGCCCGACGATTGACTGGCGCCGCCGGAAAAAAGATTGCCTGCCGATACAGCCGTTGCACTCCCCAGTAATGCGCTCAGAGAGAACTTAGGGTAGTACTCGGCAATCGCCTCCCCGATGCGTGCGTTTGAGGCGGCAAGGCGGCGCTCGGCCACAATGAGGTCAGGCCTGCGGCGCAGTAAGTCGGCTGGCGTTCCCATGGTCTTTAACTGCGGCGCTGCCGGAATGCTTGCGACCATGGCAAGTTGCGTGCGATGAGTACCGGGTGGCGTGCCGAGCATGACATCGAGTGAATTCATGGCCGCATCCAGACCGGTCTGCAGCACCGGTACGGTGGCTTGGACCTGTGCTAAAGCCCCCTCGGTCTGACGAACCTCATAGCTGGCGGCAAGCCCCTTGCTGTAGAGCAATTGGACTTTCTCCAGCAGCCCCTGCTGGGTTTTGACTTGTCGATTCGCGATGTCCAGCCGAGCCTGCAATCCGCGGACAGTGATGTAGATATCCGCAGTCTGTGCGGCGATGGCCAATCGCGTGGCCGCGGCGCCAGCCTCGGACGCTTGGTACTCGGCCAGTGCCGCCTCGCGTCCGCGTCGCAGGCCGCCAAAGACATCCACTTCCCAGCTGGCATTGAGGTCGGCTTCGTAGGAACTGCCATAGCGATCATAGCCAGGGGTTGAGTTCAGCACCTGGCCGAGTGGCGTCTCGACTGATTGGTAGGCGCGGGCGGCCTGGCCGCTGATATTTCCCGAGGGCCATAAAGCGGCATTGGCGGCGCCTAGTCCTGCCCGCGCCTGCGCGACTCGTGCCTGGGCCTGCGCCAGATCGAGGTTCTGTTCAAGCGCCTTGGCGACGAAGTCGGCGAGCAGTGGATCACCGAAGCCCTCCCACCAGATGACGAGGCTGGCAGGCGTCGCCCCTGGTCTCTGCTCGACAGAAGACTGGCCCAGGTAACGGTCCGGGAGCGGGGCGTCCGGACGGCGATAGTCCGGACCGACCGCACAACCTGTCATCAAGCTGGCGCTGATCAAAAAAGCAGCGGGGCGGAGGGAGTGCATTGGGATTCCTTGAATCGAATATTGTTGGTGACCATAGTACTGTATGGTCACTCTCTGTCAATTGAGGCCCCTGGGCTAAATTCAGGTATGACTGAAAAATATCGTTCATCCCCGTCATGTGCTGCTTTGGAATATGCAGTCCTGCATCAACCTAGCCTTGTTGTAACGGGGTCATGAGCGATCGCGTAGTGGGGTGGTGCATCCTTCTGCGCCATTGGAGAGTTCGAATGTGACCGTTGACAATAATAGTCACTAGTCTGAATATGTGATCCCTGTTCTTTCTATTCAATAAGGGAACCTATGCTCCGGCTCCGACCCATCCCCATTGCAGCCTGCTTGTTGCCTCTCGTCCTGACGGCGTGTGGTGACTCATCCAACATTGACGATCCGCGCACGCAGGCTCCTCTGGTAAGGCCCGGAACGGTTGAGGGTTCCTCGGAGACATCACGTTCATTCACGGGAGTAGTGGCGGCCCGCGTGCAGGGCGATCTCGGCTTTCGGGTCTCCGGCAAGATCCTCGAGCGGCTGGTCGATACCGGCCAGAGCGTTAAACGCGGTCAGCCGCTTATGCGCCTTGACCCTATCGACCTGGGGTTGCAGGCGCGAGCACAGCAAGAGTCGGTCACCGCCGCCAGGGCCCGCGCCAGGCAGACAGCCGATGACGAGGCGCGATATCGCGACCTCGTCGCCGCAGGGGCTGTTTCTGCATCGGCCTACGACCAGGTCAAGGCCGCAGCGGATAGCGCAAAGGCGCAGCTCAGCGCCGCACAAGCCCAGGCCGATGTCGCCCGCAATGCTTCCGGCTACGCGGTGTTATTTGCGGATTCCGACGGGGTCGTGGTGGAGACACTCGCAGAGCCCGGGCAAGTCGTCAGCCCGGGGCAGCCCGTGGTTCGACTGGCCCGCGCAGGCCAGCGCGAAGCCATCGTGCATCTGCCCGAGACGTTGCGTCCTGCAGCCGGATCCAGCGCGCAAGCGACGCTTTACGGCAGTACCGCAGGGGCTGTTACAGCGAAGCTCAGGCTGCTTTCTGACTCTGCCGACCCAGTGACGCGCACGTTTGAGGCGCGGTATGTGCTTGAGGGCGCGCTGGCCAATGCCCCGATAGGTTCGACGGTCACGTTGCGGATCGCAGAAGGCGCCGCGCACGGGCAGGCGCTGCAAGTCCCCATCGCGGCCCTTTATGACCCAGGCAATGGCACCGGTGTGTGGGTGATCGCAGGCTCGCCGGCAAAGGTGAGCTGGCGTCCTGTTCAGGTGCTGGGATTGAGCGACGATGCCGCACGCGTGGCAGGCGATCTCAAGGTCGGTGAGCAGATCGTCGCGTTAGGCGCCCATCTGCTGCGCGATGGAGAAGACGTGAGAGTGCCCCAGCAGGATGAAGCCCATGTTGCCGGGAGTCATCCATGAGCGAAGGCCGCTTTAATATTTCGGCGATCGCCGTTCGTGAGCGATCCATTACGGTATTCCTGATCTTTCTGATCGCGGTTGCGGGCACCCTGGCGTTCTTCCAACTGGGGCGTGCGGAGGATCCACCGTTTACGGTCAAGCAGTTGACGGTCATTACTGCCTGGCCGGGGGCTACTGCGCAGGAAATGCAGGACCAGGTCGCAGAGCCACTTGAAAAACGCCTGCAGGAATTGAAATGGTACGACCGCTCGGAAACCTATACGCGGCCTGGTCTTGCTTTCACCATGGTGTCGTTGTTGGACCGCACGCCACCCTCACAGGTGCAGGAAGAGTTTTATCAGGCACGCAAAAAGCTCGACGACGAGGCCACCAAGCTACCGGCAGGGGTAATCGGGCCTTTGGTCAACGACGAGTATTCGGACGTGACGTTTGCGCTGTTCGCCCTCAAAGCCAAAGGCGAGCCGCAGCGGCTGCTGGTGCGTGATGCTGAGTCGTTGCGCCAGCAACTGCTGCATGTGCCGGGCGTGAAGAAGGTCAACATCATCGGTGAGCAGGCCGAGCGGATATTTGTTTCGTTCTCCCATGATCGGTTGGCCACCCTGGGCATTGCGCCTCAGGACATCTTTGCCGCGCTGAATAACCAGAACGTGCTCACGCCCGCCGGTTCGATTGAAACAAATGGGCCGCAGGTCTTCCTGCGCCTGGACGGCGCCTTCGATAAGCTGGAGAAGATTCGTGACACGCCGATTGTGGTTCAGGGGCGCACGCTCAAGCTCTCCGACGTGGCCACTGTCGAACGTGGCTATGAAGACCCGGCAACCTTTCTGGTGCGCAGTAACGGAGAAGAGGCCCTGCTGCTGGGGGTCATCATGCGCGAAGGCTGGAACGGCCTGGACCTGGGCAAGGCGCTGGACGCCGAGACGACCAAGATCAATGAAGGCATGCCACTGGGCATGACGCTGACCAAGGTGACCGATCAAGCCGTCAACATCGACTCGGCCGTTGGCGAGTTCATGGTCAAGTTTTTTGTCGCGCTGCTCGTGGTGATGCTTGTTTGCTTCCTCAGCATGGGCTGGCGTGTGGGCGTCGTGGTCGCAGCTGCCGTGCCATTGACACTGGCGATCGTGTTTGTGGTGATGGCGGCCACCGGAAAGAACTTTGACCGTATTACCCTCGGTTCATTGATCCTGGCGCTCGGGTTGCTGGTAGATGACGCCATCATCGCGATCGAAATGATGGTCGTGAAAATGGAGGAGGGCTACGACCGCATCAAAGCCTCCGCGTATGCCTGGAGTCATACGGCCGCGCCGATGCTCTCTGGCACACTGGTAACGGCGGTTGGCTTCATGCCCAACGGTTTCGCCCAGTCCACTGCCGGCGAGTACACCAGCAACATGTTCTGGATCGTGGGTATTGCTCTGATCGCTTCCTGGGTTGTCGCAGTGGCTTTCACCCCTTACCTGGGCGTGAAGTTGCTGCCAGACATCAAGCAGGTAGAGGGTGGGCATGCGGCTATCTACAATACCCCGCGCTACAACCGCTTCCGCCGGGTCCTGACCCGGGTCATCGAACTCAAGTGGCTGGTGGCTGGCACGGTTATCACGCTGTTTGTCGTGGCCGTCCTGGGCATGGGCCTGGTGAAGAAGCAGTTCTTCCCGACGTCAGACCGTCCCGAGGTGATGGTCGAGGTGCAAATGCCCTACGGAACCTCCATCGAGCAGACCAGCGCCACTGCGAAAAAGGTCGAGGCCTGGCTGCAAAAGCAGGAAGAGGCAAAAATCGTCACGGCCTATATCGGGCAGGGCGCGCCGCGTTTCTTCCTGGCGATGGCGCCAGAACTGCCGGATCCCTCGTTCGCCAAGATCGTGGTGCTGACGTCCAGCCAGGAGGCACGTGAAACCCTCAAGCTGCGTTTTCGCGAGGCGGTCGCTGCCGGGCTCGCCCCCGAGGCCCGTGTCAGGGCGACTCAAATTGTGTTTGGTCCGTATTCACCCTATCCCGTCGCCTACAGGGTAATGGGGCCTGACCCGACGAAGCTGCGCGAGATTGCGGGCCGTGTACAAGCGGTCATGCACGCGAGTCCGTTGATGAGGACGGTCAACAGCGACTGGGGCCCTCTGGCGCCGACTCTGCATTTCAGCCTGGATCAGGATCGCTTGCAGGCGGTTGGACTGACCTCCAGCGCCGTCGCCCAGCAGTTGCAATTCCTGCTGACGGGCGTGCCGATCACGTCGGTTCGTGAAGACATTCGTTCAGTGCAGGTGGTTGGCCGCGCCGCAGGCGATATACGTCTGGACCCTGCGCGGATTGAAGGGTTTACATTGGTGGGCGCCGCGGGCCAGCGGATCCCGCTGTCCCAGGTCGGAGAGGTGGATGTGCGCATGGAGGATCCGATCCTCAGGCGCCGTGACCGTACACCGACGATCACCGTGCGTGGCGATATTGACGAAGGCCTTCAACCACCGGACGTATCGGGTGTGATCATCAAGCAACTGCAGCCGATTATCGACACGCTCCCCGCCGGCTATCGGATCGAGCAAGCGGGTGCAATCGAGGAGTCGGGCAAGGCAGGCCAGGCGATCGTGCCGCTGGTTCCGATCATGATTGCGCTGACGCTGCTGATCATCATCGTCCAGGTGCGTTCGATCTCGGCAATGATCATGGTGTTTTTCACCGCACCGCTGGGACTTATTGGCGTGGTGCCGACGCTGCTGATATTTCATCAACCGTTTGGTATCAACGCCCTGGTTGGGCTGATCGCGCTGTCGGGCATCCTGATGCGCAACACGCTGATTCTGATCGGGCAGATCCATCACAACGCCCAGGAAGGCCTGGATCCCTTTCACGCCGTCATCGAAGCCACGGTACAGAGGGCTCGCCCGGTACTGCTGACGGCGATGGCGGCCATCCTGGCATTCATCCCGCTGACCCATTCTGTTTTTTGGGGCACGCTGGCCTACACACTGATCGGCGGTACTTTGGTCGGCACCATCATGACGTTGGTGTTCCTGCCGGCGATGTACGCCATCTGGTTCAAAATCCGCCCTGGCAACGCGAGCAAGGCTCAAGCAGTGCAACCTGCCTGAGCAAAGGGTGTTCGAGGGGAGGGCGCCGGCGTCCTCTCGTCGGTCAACTCGCCAAAGCGGCTGCTTCTGTAGGCGCGGACTGAACAAGGACGAGGATTCAAATGGGTACAGTGAAGTAAGCTGCTGCATGAGCTAACGTTCATGCATGCGCTTTTCCTATAACTCGCTGGATCCTGCCCCGATGAGAGACCTGCCGCCTACCGCGACCTTGCGCGCCTTTGAAGTTGCCACCCGCCACCCGACGTTTACTGCAGCCGCACAGGAACTGCATGTGACTCAAAGCGCGGTCAGCCACCAGCTCAAGCATCTTGAGGCGCTTTGGGGGCTGCCGTTGTTTGAACGTGGCAAGGCGTTACGCCTCACGGCAGCGGGGGCTGCGCTGGCGCCCATCGTGCGGGAGTTTTTCATCAGCCTGGAGGCGACTTTGGGTGACCTGCGCGAGCAAAAGGGCCGGGTTCGGCTCAGCGTCAGCACCACCTATTCCTTCGCGCTCAAATGGCTGCTGCCACGCTTGCCGCGCCTGTCTCGCCAGCACCCCGAGCTGCTGGTCTCGCTGGATACCACGGATAAAATCATCCACTTCTCTCACGGCCAGGCTGATGTTGCGATCAGGCTCGGCAAGGGCAATTACCCAGGCCTGCATTCGGAATTCCTGTTTGGGGAGCAGGTATTTCCCGTGGCCAGTCCCGAACTGCTGCGGCGCGTTGGCACGCCGCAAAGCCCGGCAGACTTGTTGCATTTCCCGCTCCTGACTCGGGATGGCGCCGAGTTGGTGCCAAAGTGGGAGGTGTGGTTTCAAGCCGTCGGGTTGGCCTATTTGCCGCTCCAGGAAAGCGTCAGGTTTGGCGATACCAACATGACGGTCGAGGCGGCTTTGCTCGGCCAGGGCGTTGCATTGGTGCGCAGCGGGCATGTCGAGAACGAAATCAGCGATGGCCGTTTGGTGCGGCTGTTCGACGTACCGCTTCCGTCGCCGCTTGCTTACTACTTCGTCTGCCCCAAGGGCATCGAATCCCAGCCGCACATCGCCAGCTTTCGCCAATGGCTGGTCAGCGAGGCACTGAAGGTCCAACGACCGGATGAGTGAGTCATGAGTCTCCGCTCATGCTGTGCTGAGGAGACTTCGCTTTAGCCCCGGCGCCGGATTGCCTACAGTGGGGCATGCCTACTCATCTCATCCTCCTCGTGCTTTTCGCCGCGCTCCTGCATGCCGGCTGGAATGCGCTGCTGCGTAGCGGCGCCGACCGGCTGTGGTCCATGACGGTGATGTGCATTGCCATCGCCATCGCCAGTGTCGTCGCAGCAGCGTTCATGGTGCCCCCCGCGATTGAAAGCTGGGGCTACGCGGTGCTGTCGGGGTTGCTGCATGTGGGCTACAACCTGTTTCTGGTGCGCAGTTACCGCGTCGGCGACCTGGGGCAGATCTATCCGATTTCACGTGGATCGTCGCCGGTGCTGATCACCTTGGGCGCAGCCGTGTTTGCCGGGGAAAGCATCACGCCTGGTGAGTTACTCGGTATTGCGTTGGTGTCCGGCGGGATTATTTCGCTGGCCTTCAGAGGGCGCAGTCTGTCGGTTCCCAGCCTGCCCTATGCGCTGGGGACGGGCGGCTTTATCGCGGCCTACAGCGTGGTCGACGGCATCGGCGCCAGGCTCTCCGGTGCGCCGCTTGCCTACACGGTGTGGATGTGCGCGCTGTGGGGCGTGCTGATGCCGGTGGTCTACCTCGGCCTGCGCGACACCCGCAGCTTGTTCCGCGTCCGGCCTGGAACAGTGACCGCGTTGGTCGGCGGGCTGGTCTCTTTGCTCGCCTATGGAATGGTCATTTACGCCATGAACGAAGCGCCACTGGGCGCGGTATCCGCATTGCGCGAAACCAGCGTGCTGTTTGCGGCGTTGATCGGCTATGTGTTCCTCGGCGAGACGCTTACCGCACGCCGGATACTGGCATGCGTAGTGATCGCCAGCGGCACCCTCATCATCGGCTGATACAGCCAACGGCTCAGGAGCAATGTCTAATGGTCAACGTCTCGCAGGCACCGCTGATTCTAATCACAGGTGGAAGTCGTGGAGTGGGGGCGGCAACCGCCCGGCTGGCCGCCGAAAGAGGTTATGACGTCGCGATCAGCTACGTTGCCAACCAGTCCGCAGCGCTGGCGGTGGTGGCGGATGTAGAAGCATTGGGGCGCCGGGCGTTGGCGATGCGAGCCGACAGTGCGGACCCGCAACAGGTGGCCGATATGTTCGCGGCCATCGACCGCACCTTCGGTCGTATCGACGTACTGGTCAATAACGCCGGGATGCTCGCACCTCAGTCACGCCTGGAGGCCCTCGGCTTCGAGCGGATGCAGCGCATCTTTGCGGTCAATGCCATCGGGCCGATACTCTGTGCCCAGCAGGCGGTGAAGCGCATGTCTTACCGCTACAACGGCCCGGGCGGGGTGGTGATCAATGTCTCTTCGGCGTCGGCACGCCTTGGCAGCCCCAATGAGTACGTCGACTATGCGGCGTCAAAGGGCGCGCTGGAGACGTTCACCATCGGGTTTGCCAAGGAGGTGGCCCGGGAAGGCATACGCGTTAACTGTATTCGCCCCGGACATATCTATACCGACATGCATGCCAGTGGCGGTGAGCCGGGGCGGGTGGATCGTGTCAAGGATTCGATCCCCATGGGGCGGGGCGGTCAGCCGGAGGAAGTGGCGCGCGCGATTCTATGGCTGGCGAGCGCGGAGGCATCCTTCGTTACCGGTACATTCCTCGACGTAACGGGGGGTAAATGAGTCAGAGGCACAGATCATCGACTAGCTGCGTTCGGCTTGCCTCACCTTGCGACTCAAACCCGGTGTCTGGCCCGTAATGCGCTTGAATGCACGACTGAAAGCGGCCTGGGAGGTATAGCCCAGACGTTGCGCCACCTCTTCAATCGGCAGCCTTTCGAGCGTCAGCCACTGGCTTGCCAGCCGCATTCGCAGTTCGGTGACATAGCGCAGCGGGGTCATGCCAATCGTCACCTGAAAGCGGTCCGCGAAGACCGAGCGCGAGGTATTGCAGTGCTCGGCCAGCTGCGCAACAGTCCAGTCGCGGCCCGGTTGTTGATGGAGCGCCAGCAGTGCACCGGCCAAGCGCGGATCGCGCAAGGCGGCGACCAGGCCAGAGGCATTCCCGCAGGCGCACTCCACCCACCCGCGAACGACCATGGCGGCCACCACGTCGGCCAACCGCGCGAGGATACCGGCGAAGCCGATACGCGCGGCGCCGACCTCGCGCTCCATGGTGGTCAGGATCGGCACCAGTCCGGGGTAACGCTGGCCGCCGGCATCAATCAGCATCAGTCCCGGCATCAGCCGACCAAGACCATGGATGCTGCCCAGTTCGAACTCCATGCAACCACTGAACAAAATAGTGCTCGGCGTGGGGCTGGCATCGATTCCGGTATTCACCGCGCTAACGGTGTCACCCAAGGGCGCGCCGTCCAGACGCTCGATGTCTTCAACAGGCACGTCCGAATGGGACGACAGTTGATGGGCTGCGCCATGGGAGATGAACACAGCGTTGCCGGCAGACAGCGCGTAGGTGCTGCCGTCCTCCATTCGCAGTAACGCATTGCCGACGGCCATGAAGTGGAACCAGGCGTGCCCAGGTTTTTCCGCGAAGCCCAAACCGAAGGTCGGACCCGCCTGGATACGCCGGTATTCGACGCCACGCAGGCGCATGCCGCGCAACAGCTCGTTGATGAGATCCGAGGAGAGAGCAAACTGATCTGCAGGCATCGTTCAGGTGTTTTAGTCAAAAAGTAGAGACTTTGGATCATAGATCATCCAGTTTTCCGCGCCTAGACTCGGCTCGCAATGAAGATTGGGAGATCCGTGCAATGACTGACTGTGTATGTAATGCCGTATCCGACCGCCATCCTGGCGTCGGCGCGGATGTAGAGCCTGCGACGCCCGCGTGGATGGCCGTTTTCTCGTTGGCAATGGGTGTGTTCGGATTACTCACCGCTGAGTACCTTCCGGCCAGTTTATTAACGCTGATGGCTACCGACCTGGGAGTGTCTGAATCGCTGGCTGGCCAAGCGGTAACGGTGACTGCCGTAGTGGCGCTGTTCGCCGGCCTGTTGGTGCCAGGCCTGACCCGCAGCATCGACCGACGTTGGGTGCTGCTGGGTTTTTCCACGCTAATGGTCGCCTCCAATCTGTTGGTCGCCGTTTCCTCCAGCTTCGCGGTGCTGTTAGTGATGCGCATCTTGCTGGGCATTGCCCTTGGCGGTTTTTGGAGCATGGCGGCGGCGGTGGCGATGCGCTTGGTGCCGAGTGCGTTGTTGCCCCGGGCGCTGTCGATCATTTTCAGTGGCATTGCCGTCGGGACGGTCGTTGCAGTACCGCTGGGCAGCTATCTGGGCGGGCTGTACGGCTGGCGCAGCGCGTTTTTTGCCGCAGCGGCGGTAGGCATGGTGACCCTGGCTTTCCAGTCGTTCACGCTGCCGCGCCTGGCGCCGCGCCGGCCGGCACGTCTGCGCACTGTGCTCGAGGTGTTGCAGCGCCCGGGCATCGCCATGGGGATGTTCGGTTGTGTGCTGGTGCACAGCGGCCACTTTGCGATGTTCACTTATGTTCGGCCATTCCTTGAAGGGACGACTGGCATCGGCCCCCAGGGGCTGTCGTTGATGTTGCTGGGTTTTGGCGTGGCGAACTTCGCCGGCACGCTGTTGGCCGGCAGGCTGCTGGAGCGCCACCCACTGGCCACGCTGGTGTTGATGCCGGCGCTGGTCGGCGTTGCAGCCCTGGCGCTGGTGCTGTTGCCGGCCTCGGTGCCGGGGCAGGCGCTACTGCTGGCGGTCTGGGGCTTGGCCTTTGGTGGTGTGCCGGTGGCGTGGTCGAACTGGGTCGCCAGCGCGGTACCTGACCAGGCGGAAAGTGCCGGAGGCATGGTAGTGGCCTCTGTGCAGTCGGCCATCGCCACGGGCGCCGCCGCTGGCGGTGCAGTGTTCAGCTTCGGTGGCAGCGCAGGCGTATTCGTAGCGGCGGCCGTGCTGATGCTGCTGGCGGCGTTGCTGATTGCGCTGCGTGTCCGCGTCCCATCTGCCCAGGGCGTACGCCAGCCCAAGCCCGCGTTGCACCTTTGATCCGGTTTGCCAAACCGCTTCGATCCCGTTCGCCACCAGGAGATACCCCATGAACAATACGACGTCTCACCAAGGACGCCTCAAATCGTTGCGCGCAGCCGGTATCGGCAATGCGCTCGAATGGTTCGACTGGACCCTGTACGCCACCTTTTCGGTGTACCTGGCAAGCAACCTGTTCGACAAGACCGATGCGCGCTCCGCGATGCTCGCGACCCTTGCAGTGTTTGCGGTTGGCTTTGTCGCACGCCCTGTCGGCGGCTGGTTGTTTGGCCGGCTGAGCGACCGACTGGGGCGCCGGACCATCATGGTGCTCACCATGCTGCTGCTTGCGATCAGCAGCCTGGGCATCGCGCTTATCCCTGACTACCAGAGCATTGGCCTGTATGCGTCGGGCGCGCTGCTGTTTTTCCGGCTGATGCAGGGGCTCGCCCATGGTGGCGAGACAGGGGTTTCCTACACCTATGTCGCTGAGATCGCCCCAAGCAAGCACCGCGGTTTATGGTCGAGTTCCGTCTATGTGGGGGTAACGCTCGGGGTGATGGCGGCGACGGCCGTGGCGGCGACGCTGACCTGGCTGCTGGGCGCCCAGGCCATGGGTGACTACGGCTGGCGGATCGGCTTCGCCATTGGTGGAGTGCTCGGTATTTACGCGCTGTTTCTGCGCCGCGGTGCGCAGGAGTCTCATGTGTTCGTAGAGCAGCAAGGGCAAGCGCGGCCCCCGCGCAAGCTGTCCAGGGGGGAGATGCTACGGGTGGCGCGCAACATCGTCATGCTTGCAGCGGCCGCCAATGTCACTTACTACGCGTGGGTCACGTTCGGTGCTTCGACGGCGATTGCCCAGGGCATGGACGCCACGGGTGCCTATGTGGCCAGCCTTCTCGCGCAGCTCCTCTGTGTGTGCTGGTTGCCGGTCTGCGGGATGGTGTCCGATCGGGTAGGGCGCCGGCCCATGGTTATCGCCTGGGGTCTGGGCGTGATCGTGCTGACCTATCCCCTTTCGATAATGGTGACCACTGAGCCCTGGACGCTGTTTTTGGCCCAGGTGCTGGGGCTGGGCGCCTGGTCGCTGATCGCGGCGATTTTCCCTGCTGTGCTCTCCGAGCAGGTGCCCACCCAGGCACGGGCCCAGGGCGTGGGTTTGGTCTCGTCGGTTTCGGTGGCGATCTTTGGCGGCACCGCCCCTTATCTAAACAACTATCTCAGCGGCGCCGACCTTGGCTATCTGTACGTCAGCTATGTCATCGGGTTGGGCGTCGTCACCGTCCTGGCGGGGTTTCTTATCGACGAAACAGCGGGCATCGACCTTGCGCACATCAAGGCGCCTGGTGCTCGAGTCAGCGTAAACACGTTGGCTGGTCGACCCGCAGAATCAGCCGATCAAAGGAGTACGACTCAATGAATTCCACAGACCTCAAAAACACCGCTGCGCGAGGCGAACGCCCGGGCGCCAACGTGATCGTCAGCCAGACTTCGGGCCCACGTCAGGCCGCACGCGAGACCTGGGTCGAAGTTCCTTGCGAGTCGGGCCCGGCGGCCGCCTGGTGCTACTCGGACCGTCGCGCCTATAACCCGGGTGATTCGGTTTGCCTGTATCTGTCGTCGAACCGCCCGCACGTGAGGCTGCGGATCTATCGTGATGGCGCCATCGCCCGCACGCTGCATACCACCGACAGCCTTGACGCTCGATTCCACCCCATACCCGAACGTGCCTATGAGCATGGCTGCCAATGGCCTGTCTTCATGCAATGGTCAATTCCGGCGGATGCCGAGCAGGGTGGCTACATAGTGGAAGTGCGGGACGGCGACGACAGCGTCCTCGGGCATCATCTGTTTATCGTCAAGGCGCTGTGCAAGCGTGCCGATGCCTTGGTGCTCGTCGCGGCCACCTCGACGTGGGCCGCTTATAACGACTGGGGCGGCGCCAATCATTACTTTGGCGTTCATCCCGGCACGCCACGTGGTCGCTCACCGTTGCTGTCGGCACAGCGCCCCTGGGCGCGAGGGCAGGTGTGGCTGCCGGCCGATGCGCCACGTTGCGTCAACGCGACCCGGCCCCGCACGCCAGGGCCGGCGCGCTATGAGTTCATCGAATGGGCCAGCCTAAACGGCTACGCCAAGTACTACGCGCTGGCGGGGTGGGCTTCCTACGAGAGACCTTTTGTGCTCTGGGCCGAGCAGCAAGGTTATACGGTGCATATCCTGACCCAGGACGATTTGCATCACGACCCCCACGCGCTTGAGGGCTACGCCTGCGCCGTCTTCATCGGGCACGACGAGTACTGGACGCGGGAAATGCGCGACCATGTCGACGCCTTTGTCGAGGAGGGCGGCAAGGTCGCGCGCTTCGCCGGCAATTTCATGTGGCAGATTCGCCTGGAGGATGAAGGCCGGCGGCAGGTGGCCTACAAGTACGACGCCGGTGCGCTCGATCCTGTGGCCGCTACCGAGCCTCATCGGCTAACGGGGGCCTGGGAAGATCCGAGGGTGAATCACCCCGGGGCAACGACGTTCGGGGTGAATGCTCTGCGAGGCATTTACGCCAGCTTTGGAGGCATGGCGCCGCGCAGCCCGCGCGGCTACACAGTCTTCAGGCCCAAGCACTGGGCGTTCATGGGGACGGGCCTCGGCTACGCGGATATGTTCGCGGACGAAGCCAACCTCTTCGGCTATGAGGTGGATGGCCTGGAATACACCTTCGTCGACGGCCTCCCGGAACCGCTCTACACAGACGGGGCGCCCTGCGGATTGCAAATCCTCGCCATGGGCTGGGCGACCAATGCCGAGCATGGCCGGTCCGAGGATGCCTATTCATTCATGCTCGGCGATGGCGATGCGCGGTTTCGTGCTTCCATCCTGGCGCCGGACCTCAGCGACGCCATCATCGATATGCATAGCCGCGGGGCCGGCATGGTGGTGCACTTCCACAAAGGTCGAGGCGAGGTGTTCACTGCCGCCACGTGCGAATGGGTGCATGGGCTCATGCAGGCAGACATCTACACCGTGATGATCACCAACAATGTGCTCGAGCGTTTCCTGCGCAATACGTAACTATTGAGAGCATGGGTGAGAAACTCGAGAGTTTTCAATTTCGTCTCCTTGCATTAGTTATTTCTGTGAAAAAACGGGTTCTAATCGTGAAGGCCGGATTCAATCGCTCCCGGCGTTGATAGGATTTGGTTGGCGTTTCTCGATTGAGAACTTAAGCAACGCCGCACATCGAAAAATCCCATGGGCGAATTTGCTGTAAGGCATCGTCAGGAAGAAGGCCATAACGAATCCTAAGTGGATCGCCAGCAGCAGCGGCATGGCTGAAAACTCCCGCCAGGCCAGCAAAGCCAGACCGCTAAGGCTGACCAGAAACAGCAGGGCTATGAAACCACGATCCATGGGCCTTTGGTTCGCATCGCCATGTTCGGGATCACGCCGGAAGTTCAACCATAACAAGCCTGCAGGACCCACCAACAACCCAATGCCGCCTAGTACGCCGAGAATCACTGGAAGGCTGAAGAGAGGGTAGGGTGCGGACCAGTTGAGAAAGTAGTGGAAAAGCGTGGCCACACAAGTGGCTGCAAAGCACAACAGGAAGCCATAGAACGTGAAGTGGTGGAAGCGACGTCGCCAGAGCGTGAATTTGTCATCGGCGTTGTTGCACCCCTCACCATGACCGCCGTCCAGGTACTTGAGCTTAGCGACATTGGCTGTTGCCTCGATGGCTGCCGATGCCTTCAGGGAAGTAGGAACTTGGGCGGGTGACACATTTTTCCAGAAACGCCTCACGCCAATCCCTAACGCCAATATGGAGAAACCAAACACGGCGCCAAACATCAATGCAAGGGTGTTATGAGGGAAAATGCCGTAGAAATTACCGCCCGGCATTTCACGGAACAGGTTGCCCATGATGGCCAGTGTCAGACACAAAAACAGCGCCAGGCCAATACCCGAGGCTACAGCGAGGGTCAGCCCATTACGCTGATAAAGCTGGCCAAATGGTCTAGGCCACGCGTATTCCCCATAGGTATCGACCCTCACCTTGGCCATGGCTTTGGGAACATTGACCGCAAACTCGTGGGGGGCTGCGTACTGACAAGAGTGCAAGCATGCGCCGCAGTTGTGACACAAGTTGGCCAAGTAATGGATGTCTGCTTGCCCGAACGCCAGGCGACGCGTCATGGCTGGAAAAACTGCGCAAAACCCTTCGCAATAACGGCACGAGTTGCAAATGGTCATTTGTCGCTGAACTTCAGTCTCATCGACATTTAGAACCGGAATCAACGGGTTGGCAGTTTTGGGATCATAAAGCTGCATATCGAGATCCCCCTGTCTCTGATTTGGAAGCAATGTCTGCGCTGGCTGCGGCTTGGACCCCGGCAACGCGACCGAAAGCAGTGCCGATGGCCATGCCAATCCCGGCTGTGTAACCTTTTCCCAGTACGTTCCCAGCCATCATCTCCCCTGCGACGAACAAGTTGGGGCTAGGCTTGCCGTTGAAATGAACGGCAGAGGTTTCGTCAGTCGCCAGTCCCAAGTATGTGAACGTAACTCCCGGCTTGAGCGGATATGCATAGAAAGGGGGGTTAACTAGAGGGCGCGCCCAGTGGGTCTTCGCAGGGGTTAGGCACTCAGTGTGGCAGTCATCGAGCGCGGTATGATCGAATGTCCCTGCCTGGCATGCCTGATTGAAATCTTCCACCGTCTTAACGAAGGTCTCGACGGGCAGGTTCAGTTTCCGGGCAAGCTCTGCCAGTGTGTTAGCGGTGGTGCCTGGAAACACAGGTGGCATGAATCTGCCTATAGCTTGCTGGTCGATGATTGAATACGCTTGCTGACCGGGCTGCCCTGCGACCAGTCGACCCCAGATGGCATAACGTTTGGGCCAGAAATCCTCGCCTTCATCGTAGAAGCGCTCACCTTCCCGATTGACTACGACCCCAAGAGACACGCAGTCGATACGGGTGCATATCCCTCCATCGTAGAGAGGAGCCCGCGCATCAATCGCAACCATGTGGGCTTGAGTCGGGTCACCGATGACATCCGCGCCCAGCGCTATCATGCGTTTAAGTAGCACTCCGGTATTGAAACGCGTGCCGCGAATCAAAAAGTTATCGGAGGGCCATTCACCCCGTTCGTTCTGGCCCCAGGCTTCTCGCAACCATTCACGGTTGGATTCAAAACCGCCAGCAGCGAGCACACAGGACTTGGCCTCGATCCGTTCAGCCGGCAGATGCTCGTCATCCACCACGCGTTCAGGGAGATGTGCAGCAATGAACTTTCCGTCCTTGAGCTCGATATCGGTGACCTGGGCGTTATAGCGAATCTGAACGCCTATTCGCTCAGCGCTTCGGAAATAAGCATTGACCAAGGCTTTGCCACCGCCCATGAAAAAGGCATTTGTCCTTGCAACATGGAGCGCGCCGGAGAGCGGCGCCTGGAAGTGAACGCCGTGGGAGCGCATCCAGTCTCGGCAGTTGGAAGATGCAAGGATCGTGATTCGGGCAAGTTTTTCATTCGTGATCCCGCCGGTGACCTTCAGCAAATCCTGCCAGTACTCTTCCTCCGGGTAGGCGTCTACTAAAACGTCTTGCGGCGCATCATGCATACACCGAAGGTTACGTGTGTGCTGCGAATTGCCACCCCGCCAAATCTTGGGCGAGCCTTCCAGAAGCATGACGCTCGCACCAGCCTCCCGCGCCATCAGCGCAGCGCATAAGGCGGCATTACCCCCTCCGATGACTAACACATCAATCATTGTTATTTTCCTCGACTCGACTCTACAACCGGCTGGAGCACGGTGCTCCTTGTGAGTGAGCGAAGCTTAATGCGAGGTCTGGGTGGTCGAAAGAACGTGCTAGCGGCAGGGCCTTTACTTTTACTAAAGGCCTACCCGATGGAGAGCCTCTGGCGGTTGAAGGCTTGCCCCCGGCCAAAGGTGCATATTCACTAGCTCACGGCTGACCTCAAGAAGAACGACGCGCGTGGCTAACGCAGCAGGGGACAGCTCGTCGTCCGAAAGGCTGGCTAGGAAGTTGCGGCGCCCCACATGGTCGTCAGAGATTTCGACCATGCGAAGTTCTGCATCCCCTAAGCGAGCGGCGGCGGCACCAGGCTGTATTGTCGCTGCATGTCCAGCTTTGACTGCTTGCATCAGCGTCGCTAGCCCATCGATCTCCATCACGATGTGAGGAACGGTTTCACTGCGCTCAAACGCCATGATTATGCTAGTGCGTAATCCGTGCTGTGCACTCGGCATAACCAACGGTACATGCCCGAGTTGATCAATTTGCACGGTATCGCCTTCAGGGATATCAAGCAGAGTCGGGACTGCTATGACAAACAGCTTTTCGTCGAGCAACGGAGTGACGTGCCATCGCCTTCCGGCATCGGCTTGGAACACAACCGCCAGATCTAACTGCCGAGCGTTAAGCTGGCTCGCGAGATGGCCAGATAACATCTCCACTAAGTGCAGCTGAATGTCAGGGTAGCGGGTGCGCATGCGCTCGATCAGAGGCAACGCCAGAACGCTGGCCGTAGTGGGTGGCAGGCCCACACTGACGTATCCGCTCATGCGACCTCGCTGAGCGGCATGTACCGCATTACCTATCTGCCTTACCGCAAGTTGCGCATGGTGAAGAAACGCCATGCCGGCGCTGGTCGGTGTCACGCCAGTGGTCGTGCGATTGAGTAACCGAGTACTCAGTTCATTTTCCAGCTTACTGACTTGCTGGCTTAAGGCAGAAACCCCCAGGCCAAGCTCAGCAGCAGCCCGGCTCAAGCTTCTGTGTTCGGCAATCTTAAGAAAGTATTGAAGCTGTCTGAGCTCCATCAGGAGAGTACCTTCGATAGGTCGTTTTGCTGCTCGACCTGGGTTAGGTTGAACGTCCTTTCGCGGGGCTGATGGACGATTGAGGCTTGGTTAGGACAGCGTTTTATTCACGTGTACAGGCTTTGTGAATCGTCGGCGTAACCTGGCGTTAAAGGCTCTCAGGATCGCCAAAAAACATTTTGACTTGGCTCTAGCTCGGTAGTTTCAGTTTAAAAAAATCCTAATATGCCCCCAATTTTGGCCCCACTCAGAAGCCTTACATGAGCGATCACGAATGGCGATTCCTGACGAAATCCAGAATGGCTCTGGATGGCTCTGGATGGCCTTCGGTGTACGTCCAAACTGGGTAGGGTAGGGGACTGGAACACCCAGACGTTCTCCCTCGGTGACCTGGAATCAAAGCAGGTTATGTGCAGCCCAGTTCTTGTCCGGCCCGCCTAACGCAAAGCGGCCGGTGCGATTTTCTACCTGCCTGTGTAGCTTGGCACTGCGATAAACATGGCTCAGTTGGCAGCATCTCTGTATTCGCACCTAGCAGACGGCGGGCTTGACCCCCCCCCGTCTGCCCGCTTCAACCCTGGAAGACCGCTACTTACAACCCTTCAATAAACATCTCTTGAACTTGATCGGCACATTCAAACGCAGCCTCAATTGCTTTTTGATTCGCCCGCGTAATCTCCCCCAGCACGTCGCGTAGCGCATCCAGGCCGTCATCAAGACTACCTGCCTCCATCACACTTCTAAGCGCTTGCACATAGCACTCTTGCCCAGGATACATATCGATACCGGCCCGCTCGGTCTGCCCGAACACGCGGTAAATCAACCGTCCCTGAATCATCATGTACGCTACTTGTAGTTCCAGGCTGCTCCACAACTCGTCACTGCTTCGGAGCGCGAACACAGTCGCCAGGGTTTGTGCCAGCAGGTATTGCCCCAGCATCTCTGCACGGTCTGAGCTCTGATGCTCTTGTAGGCGAGCGCTCACCAGCAAGAATGTGGCGAAGCAGCAGTCAGTCAGTGCCGTAATGAGCTCTCGACCTTGTGGATTGTCCAGGCGCATACGGCTGACGGCATCGTTGATGACATCGTCGTATATCGCAGACAGAACGTTGTCTAGCAGGTGAGGTAGCTGTGGTTCGCCCCCGCCAACCGAGCGCTGCTGCTGGTTGCCCAACGCCACAACCAGCTCTTTGAGCATGTTGGTCATCACCAGCACTTCGTTCTCTGAAAGCTGATCGAAGTACTGGAAATCGTAGTCGTTGATGTAGAGATTCTTCGCCTCGCAGCGAATGCTGCGAATCTCGCTGATCGGGAATTGCTCGAGTTTGCGAAGTGTCCCCTTGGCCCACACTGCCTGAGCGGTCACCACCAAGAAGTCCTTGGCAGTCTGCAGGAAGGTGTTATCGACGATCATCAGGATGTCGTATGGCTTGATCTGCCCAGCCGATATCTCGATGACCTTCTCGACCTTGTACACCTTGATCGAGGGTGCCACCTGGATCTGGTGGGACAACCTGTGTCGCTTGGCCACTGCATTGAGGATCTGCAGCTGATCTTGCTGATAGCTGCCTTCGAACGCGGGCTTGCGGATAGGCTCAGGCTCAGGTTGCGGTGGCCGAGGAGGAATAACAGCTGCAGGCGGGGCGCTGACAGGCTCTTCGCGTACAACTGGCGCCTGGCCGGTAGCAGGCTGCCCAATGGGCGCCTCGACTGCATGCCCCACCGGCTCGGCAGGTTCCTGCAACTGCTCCGCTAACTTCTCCA
This sequence comes from Pseudomonas sp. NFX5, assembly GCF_049132125.1. NCBI lineage: Bacteria > Pseudomonadati > Pseudomonadota > Gammaproteobacteria > Pseudomonadales > Pseudomonadaceae > Pseudomonas > Pseudomonas sp. NFX5. The sequence continues at coordinate 511,995 of NZ_JAFMZG010000044.1, read as the reverse complement.
GCAGTTGCAGCAGAGCCTCGGGCTTCATGCTCGAACCGGCCATGCCGAACGCGCAGCCATTACCCAAGAACAGTTCAGAGCCTTTTGTGGCCCGACCCTGAGTCGTGGCTTTGAACTCTTCCCACGGCATATGAGTTTTAGCCGAGGTGGTAGTCCAGTCGTTTTTCCAGAACAGGCCATGTGAGGTAAACGCCAGGCCGTTCTTGGCCGAACCGAAAACCGTCGAATCAACGATGGCGAACACTTTCGCGGAAGAGGGCATGCCATACGACGCGGCGGCGTTATCGGCCTTCTTGCGTGGAATGTCTGGGGCAACGTAAAGACCTTCGGAATGGAAATTCTGCAAAACACCAAGTACTTTTTTTTCCATGACTGCTCTCACTGGATCAACTGCGTTCGCATTCGTTGCGCACGGATTTCACTACGCGCCAGAGGGAAGGGCCGCGGGCGTGAATTTGATAACTATCAGAGTTCTGAGTTGTGGCTGTATGGTGCTTCCGTCTGCTTGCGGCGCATTGGGTGGCCTGCGATAAGGCGGCCGTACGGGCGGCAGTCCGGCGGTCTCTCCTTCATATCTGCCAAGCTTTAAATCTTTGAATCTGTCACGCGCTCGCCACTAGCCGCTCGTACTCAGCGTCCAGGTAGGTATCGACGGCCTTGATGTCGAGCCTTCCGTCCTGGTACCAGGAGTTGAGTTCCTTGAGTGCCAGTGTGCCGAAGCGCGCCCAGGCAATGAGGTTTGAGCGCAACATGAACTGGATCATGTCGCCGCCCGAGCGAATCGCCGCATCGGCGCCATCTACCACGCAAAGGGTGCCGTGTGCCATTAGCAGCATCCGCTGAAGTTCGGGATTAGTGGCCGATGGAATGCACTCAGCCCATTCCTTCTCGTGATAGAAGCGCTGCTTCACGACCCACATCACTCGGGTCAACATTTCGCTAAGCATCACCGGAATAGCCATTGCCAGTCCGTGACGCAGGTCGTAGCCCTTTTCGAACACCTGGACGGCGATCGTGGCGAAGGTTTGCCGATGCTGTCCAAACTCGCCGAGGTTGATGAACTGCAGTAGCGAGTAAAAAGGAATCGGAATACCCGACCCTCGCGTTTTTGCGCCAGAGGAGCCGGCCACATCCGAGAACAGGTGCCCCAGCCAATTCATGCAGCCGCAGAACAGCTTAGCCACCAGGTTCGAGCCCTTGAGCTCGAACGTTTCGGTATCGACACTGATGATTCGGCCGCCATCGACGAAATGTGCGCTACTGGTGAACTGATCCAGTATCGAAAAGAACAACCCGACTAGGTCCGGCGAATGCGCCAGGCTCTTGATGTGGTGGTTGCGCGTGCTCATCTTGAATAGGCCGCCGACATCGCCGCCGTGACGATGGTCGTAGTTGACCTTGTACTTCCTTTCCAGGAAACCAATGGCGCTGGTTACCGGGTCACTGCCTTTGTTAGGGCCTTGCCAGCCGTTCCAGGCAGCGAACCTCCGCACCGCGTTATCGGTCATCTCGTCAGTAAAGTGGGTGAGCGCTCCCTGACCTGGGAGGCCGACGAACAGAACGTCCACCAGGCCGCCGATCAGGCCGCAGGTGCCGGCGATCATGTAGTCGTATTTGTCGCACTGGGCGCCCTTGTACGAGAACTCATCGCGGATGCGTCTTTCCAGCGCAATACGTTGGCTTGCGCTCATCAGGTCGCGGAACGGATCGTGGCCAAACTCGATCCGCCATCGCTGGGCATAGGCAGTGACCTGGTCGAGATAGCCATTCCAGTCGCTCTTGCCTTTCATGTCGATGAAGTCGAGGTTTGGCAGCGGCGTGCCGACGCTCACGATGTTTTCTTGTACGGCATAACTACTCTCGACAAGCAGCGCATCGTCGTCATCCACCTCGAAAATCACCTGGTTCCCTTCGAGCAGTGTTTCAGCTTCGAGCATCAACAGTTCGAGATGCTGGCGGCTCTGTGCCTGCGTGACCTGCAGGCTTTGCAGTGCACCATTGACCAGTCCTACGTGGTTTAGCGCGGTGTTCAACTGGTGCTTTTGCACCAGCATCGCCTGGGCCTGTTCAGTCGACGCATTCTTAATGCTCATGAGAACAGACCGAGCAGCTTGCCCTTAGCCTTGTCTGCCATGTCGGCGGCGCCGCCGACAAGTACATCGCTGACGTTGAAATAACCGACCGCTTCAAAGGCTCGGGCAAGGTTCTCCAGCGCCTTCGGCGAAACGCCTGGTTTGATTGCGAGCTTGAGCGTCTCGAACTGCTGGCCGTCCTTCTCCTGGGAGAATGAACGTTCTTCGTAGAACGACCTGATGAAGTCGAACAGCTCTGCCTTAGTAGGCTCCTTGGTGAGCGTCTTGAGCTTGGCGTCGTCGAGGAAACGAGCGCAGCGCAGTTTGGTCGCGCTGCTCTGGGTCGCTTCGCACTTGTTGGTCAGCACGGTACCGGCGCCGGTCATCTGCCCCATCATGGCGGTAAGGCGCTGGATCATCTGGCCTTGCTCGCCATGCTCGGCCAGGGCCTGGCTCAGCCGATCGGTAATGTGGTTGAGGTCCTGCATCAGCAGCGAAATGGTCGCCTGGGTCTGCTTGATGACCTCGACCAGCATCAGCTCGCGTCGCTTCGAGCGCGTGAGCTCGTCCGCGCCCGTCAGTTTGCGCACGCCTGCGTAGGCGCCCACACCGAGCAGCACGGCGACACCGATCCCCGTGGTCATGCCCGACAGGCCGAGTATGCCGCCCATGCCCAGCGTGGCGAGGCCGGACGTCAGCCCGGCCGCAGACATGCCTACCACCGAACCCGAGAGATACACTGCGGCCAGTGGGGTGCCGACAGCCGCGGCCTTCGCCGAAAGCAGCTTCAGCGCGCTGACAATTTGGTCATCGGTGACATCGTCCTTCAGCATGCTGTGGTCGTTACGGATGGCCGCGACGGCGAGGTCGATCTCGTCATCGGTGACCTGCAAGAGCGCACGGTTTCTTTGTAGGAAGCCAAAGGTCTCCAGCGAGCCGCCGCCGGTGGAGAAGTGCAGGTTGATCAAGTCTTTGGTCAGAGAAATGTGCAGCGGCCTAATCTGCCCCCGTGGGCAATGGCTGTCCAGCTCCGCAAGCAGTGCATCGAGCGCTGCCGCCTGGTTGAAACCGGTCATGTAGGCGCGCACAGTGAAGCGCGACTCGGGTTCCAGGTCCAGCCGCGTCATCAACAGCAAGATCTCCGCGAACTCTTTTTCATCGATGACCGAGTCGTTGTCGTAGGCCATGTTCACGATGACTTTGAGGTAAGCCACTTTGACTGCTTCTTCCATCTCCTCGAGAGGGATGAGCTGTTTTTCGTCCTGGAACTCGGTGAAGTTTTCGATAACGCCCTGCAGCACGGATGCGAGTGCTGCGTAGTCGCAATCACTCAGGTCCTTGATGACCAGTTGGCTATTATCCTTACGCTCGAAGATCAGGGTGTGCTCGAGCTTGTCCATGCTTCCGGTGTGCACCTGGGTGTACTTGGCGCTGCGGATATCTTCGTAGGGGAAGTGGATCGGGTCGGCGAATCCGGAGCGGTAGATCACTTGCTCGCCAGTGAACAGCAGACCGTCCTTGCCAGTACCGAACAGGGTGTTGTCGAACAATGCCACGACGTTTCCTGGCAGCCCGTTGTATGCGAAGGCCTTAAGTGCGTTGTTCAGCTTTTTTTCATCGATCCCCGGAGCAACGGAAACATTCTTGGAAGAGATAGAGCGGAGGTTTTCGCGAAGATAGGCGCTAACACTCATGGAAGGTCCTTTTCTAGGTTAAGCGAGTCGCGACATGCTAACTCGGATGGTGGCGCAATGCCATTTTGACTTTAGGCGATAGCGGCTACACACAAGCAGTTCATGACTGAGCCTTTTCGCGTGCCGAAAGGGCGCGTTTTAACTCCGAATATTCGCGGTGCAACTCGTAGCCCTTCTTGATCACCACCACGAGCCCAATGGTTGCCAGGAGATTTTTCATGGTGCGTTCCTTTCGGGTAATTTGACTTTTTGGGTCTGGCGCAGCGACCTGAGTCGATGAGGTCAACCGTGTCAGATAGGGGCAAGATATGTAGGATTTCAGGGCGTATCTAGAGTGTTTACATGCACAGGTAAAAAATCCATGCAGGTTCGGGGGGCGAATTCATGGATGAACACCTGGCATAGTTGGAAAGGGGCTTGCAGTTCGAGAGGAGGACGTTCGAATCCGGGGCTCGGAGGGATGGACGCTTGGCCCCTGGGCCACTGCAAGTGAAGCTTTTGCAAGTGAATCAATGGGCGTTGAAGTGCACGCACATCCCAAGCACCTTGGGTGCGTCGCAAACTTTACATATGTCTGCACACTGGCCACGATTCAACGCCATCTCTCCTGTAACAGGGCTTATACATAGAGCCAAGGGGTCAACGCCTCCAGGTTCTTCACCACGATCTGTTGCGCCGGGGCCTTGGGCTCAAGCTTTTTCGGATCGATCTGGTAGCGCTGCAGTACATAACCCACGAGCGCACACCGTGTCGGGATGACCAGTTCGCCATCGTCCATACCGAAGTCGACTTCGATGATCGCCTTCTGGTCAGGTTTCAGCCGCGAATCCGGCTCGATTATCACATCGATGAGGGTGTTCCATTCCTCGTCATCGCCGATCAGGTTCTCGCTCGTTCGCTCGAACTCCGGCTCCCCACGGAATCTGCTCAACACGAAATCCCGATACTTGCGGTTCTTCTCGCAGTAGGCCCGTACATGCCAGCGCATGCCTGTGTAGATCAAGGTATGCGGCGAGATCAGTCGCGTCTCCGGAACTGGGTTGGCTAACGACACGTATTCAATGGCAATCACCTCGCCATTGCGGCATGCCTTGAGCAGTGGCCTCAGTACCTCTGGGCGTATTGTGCGGTTCGGCACCTCCAGCACCTTGGTGTGTGCATAGGCGAGTGCCAGCCCCTCCACATGCGGTGCCCGCGAGTGGGTCTGGTTCAACAGTTGCAGATAGGCATTGGCACTGTCGTCGATGAACAGCGGCTTGAAGTGCTTGCTCGGCACATAGCCCTTCAGTTGTTTGTCATATGTAAGATTCTTAGGCGCATGCTCGGTGATGTAGGTGTTGATGTCCTTGGATGCTTGCTGGCGACTGATGCCGAAGCTCTGCATCAGATGGCCCGTGGTCAGGCGGCCCTCCCACCAGGCCACGGTCTCGATCAAGCGATAGCGAAGTGCCAGGTCCCAGCGAACCTGATTGATCTGCTGAGTGCGTTTCATGGGCCGTCCATGTGCGTGATTTGTTTACCTGTACAAGTCTACAATCTATACGTGTAAAAAATCACTACATATCCTTTGGCTGTCTTTGGAACAAATGACCTAGCGAAAGGATTGAGCATGACTAAGACGGATGTGATTTCGACAGCGGCGCTGGTGATGATGGTGGCGATTGCTGTGCTGCTGTTGGCCCACTACTTGAAACTGCAGAAGGTGTGGACGGTGGTCGTCAATTGCCGTGCGAGCCTGCGTTGGGCGCGGATTCATGAGACAGAGAACAAGGAGCTACGTTCGGCGCTTCGAGCGGAGAGGGAGCACGTAGATCAGTTGCTGAGGAAGGTGGCTCTACTGCATGCGGTAGAGCCGGAGGGCAAATGACCGCGGTGTGTGGGAACAACAAAGGGTGACATTTCTAGAAGGGAACTGTTCGACCTCAGGCTGGGGGCATCCTTTTCAAACCATCCAAAGTATGCCCTCAGATGTGCCCCCAATGTAGCCATCCACTGGTAGTGAATGGAGCTCCATGGTTTGTCGAAAGGCAAAAATGATCAGATAAATAGCCTGCCCGACGTCGCCTAAAGGCTCTCAGGATCGCCAAAAAACATCTGTATCCGCGACCGCAACCACCGCTCCCCCGGATCATTGTCCTGCGACCCACGCCAAACCATATGCAGCTCGAACGAACGCACCGGCAACGGCGGTTCTTCCGCGCGCAACCCCCCTGCGGCGGTCAGTGCCTCGGCGGCATAGTCCGGCACAATGGCGACAATGTCCGTGCCTGCCAGCAATGTCCCCAGCCCGTTGAACTGCGGCACCGCCAGCACCACATGGCGCTTGCGGTCGAGTTTCTCCAGTTCTTCATCGATGAACCCGCTCAAGTCGCCGGCGAACGACACCAGGGCGTGGGGACGAGCGCAGAAGTCGTCCAGGCTCAGGGAGCCCGGGACGCTGTCGGCGCGCAGCAGCTTCGGCAGGCTGCGGCGCAGTACTTTGCGCTTGGCGTTGGCCGGCAGGTCGGCGGTGTAGCTGACGCCGATGGAAATTTCGCCGGAGGCGAGCAGGCCGGGCATCAGGATGTAGTTGACGCGGCGCACTACCAATACGATGCCGGGCGCTTCCGCGCGCAGGCGTTTTAGCAGTTGGGGCAGCAGGGCGAATTCGACGTCGTCGGACAGGCCGATGCGGAACACCGCGGTGCTGGTGGCCGGGTCGAACTCGGCGGCGCGGCTGACGGCGGTGGAAATCGAGTCCAGGGCCGGGGAGAGCAGGGCGAAGATTTCCACGGCCCGGGCCGAGGGTTCCATGCTGCGGCCGGTGCGCACGAACAGGGGGTCGTCGAACAGCCCACGCAGGCGCGACAACGCGGCGCTGATGGCTGGTTGGCCGAGGAACAATTTCTCGGCGGCGCGGGTCACACTGCGCTCATGCATCAAGGTTTCGAATACGATCAAGAGGTTAAGGTCGACACGACGCAGGTCGTTACGGTTCATCTTGTGTCCTGGAAGAGTCAGCTTTATTTGACGAGAACGGCGATATAAGAGCCCTGAAGGTCCATTCAGACGCGTGACCGGTATGAATCTTACGGGGAAAGGCTGGTACTCTGCACCGGCTAATTGAGTTTTCCTACGATACTTGAGGTCTATTCCTCAGATGCGGAATCAATGACAGACATGTCGACTATTAACGGCGACCGGTGGCCTTAGCCGGAAAGCCCAGATAGAGTTCATGGCAATAGAGGTTACTTTGACGAGGTTTGCGATGTCCCGCACGATCCGTTTTCACAAGTTTGGTCCGGCCGAGGTGCTCAAGTGCGAAGAGCATGCAGCCGCGCAGCCCGCACCGGGCGAAGTGCAGGTCCGTGTCGAGGCGATTGGCATCAGCTGGTATGACATTTTGTGGCGCCAGAACCTGGCGTCTTCCCACGCACGTCTTCCATCCGGCCTTGGCCATGAGATGGCCGGGGTGGTCGTTGCCTTGGGCGAGGGCGTGGATGACTTGGCAGTGGGCGATAAAGTGGCCAGTTTTCCGGCCGAGAGCCCCAATGATTACCCGGTGTATGGCGAACAGATCGTCCTGCCCCGTTCGGCCCTGACCCGCTATCCGGACGTCCTGAGCCCCATCGAAGCCAGCGTGCACTACACGCCGCTGCTGATTGCCTACTTTGCGTATGTGGACCTGGCACGGGTCAAGCCCGGGCAGTTTGCCCTGGTGACCGACGCCAGCCATTGCGCCGGCCCTTCGTTTGTGCAACTGGGCAAGGCCCTGGGTGTGCGGGTGATTGCCGCCACCAAGGACAGCGCTGAGCGCGAGTACCTGCTTTCTCTTGGCGCAGAAAAAGTCATTGTCACCGAGGAACAGGACCTGCTGATGCAAATCAACAAGTTCACCGACAACCGCGGTGTCGATGTGGTGTTCGATGGCTTGGGGGGCCCGCAGATGTCGCTGCTCGGTGATGTGCTGGCGCCCCGTGGCAGCCTGGTGCTGTATGGCTTGCAGGGTGGTAACCAGACACCGTTCCCGGCGTGCGCGGCGTTCCAGAAGAACATTCAGTTCTTCGTGCACTGTATCGGCAACTTCACCGGCAAGCCGGAGCTGGGCATCATCCAGGATCAGGTGGCGTTGCAGCGTGCGTTGCGTGACATCAACCAACTGACCGCCGATCGTGTGCTCGTGCCCCTGAAAACCACGGTGTTTCCGTTCAATCAGTTTGTCGAAGCCCACCGTTACATGGATGAATGCCCGTGCCGCGAGCGGGTTGCGTTGCAGGTTGCGGCTGTTTGAGCTGTAGGAGTATTCGTAAATGAGCGCTCCGACGCCTGAGTGAATGGGGCAAATGCGCCATTTGACAGGGCTTAACCCGCCCGCCCCAGAAGCTGCCGACCTGGCACTTTAGCCCACAAATCCGGCCCTCTCTCCCTGACGCCGCCCTGAATCCCAGTGCGGCGTCGTTGCATGTGCGCCTTTTACGCGACATCGGTTGTTCATCTGAACTGGTTTTCGGCCCGCTTCTGTATCTATTAATCATTATTCCAACACTGATAATTGCGCCTTCACTTTCATCTCAAGGACTGAGCAATGATTGAATCCATGACTCGGCTGCTGATAGTTGCTCGAACTATCGACGCGGCCCACAGGTGTACTCAGCAAGACAGGTACTTTCATAAAGCGTACCGGCCATGCAAATGGAAAAGTTGTTTGAGCCTATTGTCGGACACTTCTTTAAAAGGCTGGTTAAAAACGCGTAGGACCTTGTCGGAAGACTCCTAAGGCTAACCTTTTAGAAATTTTTACCAGTACTTTCATTAGGTTATGCGAGTGTGCGGGTAAAAGATGCTTCCCGGCAATCCCTGTCGTTTTGTTGCGTGGTGCTAGTGTTTAATCATCGGCGCACAATGCGAGGCGCGATTTTCCTACACGCAAAATAGGTCAAGCAAACACTGTCAGCAGTTGCTTGAAACTGATATTTCAACTCGGGTAGTAGAACTATGAGCACTATTCACGAACAGGCTATGAATCATGTTTACCAGCAAGTTCTGCAACGTCTGATCGGGCACTTCAGTCGCGCGGGACGTACCGCTCTCCAGTTACTGGTCCAGCGAATCATTGTCGCGGCAGGCGGGATGGAACAGGTGGGGGACTTCAAGGTACTGGTGGCCCATGGTGGCGGTGAAGTCAGCAGCTATACCCTGGCGCTGCTGCGAGCTGCTCAACTGACCATTGCCGGTCGTGCGCCACGTACCTTTCAACTGAGGGTCGCGACGTTACGGCACGCGGGCATGACCGAGGGGCAGCTCGATACCCTGAATCGCGGCTACGGCCGGCTGTTTCTCCACGACGACCCGCGTGTCGAGTTGTTGATGGTGGAAAACCAGGAGGTACAACCCTTCAATCACCAGCGTCCGGCCTCAGCGATCGGGCGAAAGATCAGCCAGCGCAATATGTTGATGATGGGCCATGTGAGTGCCGGGGACTGCCGCGCCACCCTGTGCAACGACACTTACCTGGCCGTCGGTGATTTTTACCAGCGTGTCACCACGTGCAATGGCGGCGTCCACGCGCTGGTCAGTGGTGACTCCCCGCGCAGGCAAAGTCAGTTTCTTGCCTGGCTCAAGAAAACCGCCCAGGGCGCAGGCGTCCGAGTTCCCAAGGGCCATCCGCTGTCGCTCAACGCGTTGTTCGCCCACATGGACGAGTGGAGCACCGCTTATTACCAGGATGTGTTCGGTGAGCATTACGTGGCCAGCGATAACCCCAGCACGGCGGGGCATCGTCACTTGGCCTACATCGGCATCGCCGACCTGCTGGAGGATGTCGACATCGCGTCGACCTCCCTGCTGGCCGAGTTCATGGCCTACGCTCCCGATCCACTGGGCTTTCACTTCAGCCATCCGGCCTATTCCAATCCGTTGCTGATGGCTCACCTACGTGGGTTGCAGGCCGAATCCCTGCGTGCGCTGGATTATGAGGACGGCGTCGAAGGCTTTGTGCAGCAGGCCGCCGCGTACATGCGCCATTTGCGCATGCCCGACGACTTGCTCATTCAGGCCGGGACCCGCGAAGGGCGCATGCTCTGGAGTACCTACGCCCAGGAGTTCTTCGGCTTGGATGAGACCCAGCTGACCTGCCTGCTGTTTTCACCCTTTGTTCATCACGGAGAGCGACTGGAAGGTTATTTGCGCCAATGTCACCCGGGCATGCTGGTGGCGTTGCCTGAGTTGCACAAAGTCCTCCAGGGCAACGGTTCCGCCGAAATGCTGCAGCAGTGGGTAACGGACACCAGCGGTTTGCCGATGCCCTTGTTGCAGCACCTGTACCGCAAACGGCCGCTGGCCAGAGAAAACGGCATGTGTCGCGCCGCTGCGGCCCAGGGCGCCGCGCAGGCCGTGCCATTGTTCGGGCGATGACCCTGCGCGGCGAGCGTCAGGCGGATTTCGCGTATCAGGCGGTCTATCGCTACATGATCAGCCTGATCAACGAGGTCAGTACCGACACCCGGGTAAAACTGCCGTCGTTACGGCAGTTGGCCGGACGCCTGAACGTGTCCATTTCAACGATCCAGTACGCCTATGCGCTGCTGGAGAAGGAGGGCAGGGTGTATTCGGTGGCCAAATCCGGCTATTACGCCTGGCCGATGTCGGCAAACCCGCTGGCCTGGGCCGGCGGGGATCTGCTTGATCGCCTCTACGCGGCGGCCCGGCGCCCCGGCATGCTGGTACTCAGTGGTGACGAGCCGGCATTGCTGGGCTCCCTGGATGAAACACTGCTGCGGCTCGAGCGGGAACTGGTGCGCCAGTACCCGTCGCATTTGCAGCCCTGGTCCCAGCCCTGCGGTGTATGGGAATTACGCGCAGCCCTGGCCGCGCGCTATACCTCGTCGCCCATGCGCTGCTGGCATGCCGACGACGTGTACATCGGCGCCGACCTGCGCGGCGTGCTGGATATCCTGATCGAAGTGCTGGGCCTGCGGGGCACCACCGTGATTGTCGAGTCGCCCTGCGACTGGCTGATCCTGCGCCTGTTGCAGGACGCCGGGGTGCGCATCATCGAGTTGCCCTGGACGCCGGAGGGTCGTCTGGATCGAACTGTGCTGGGGAAGCTGTTGCGTGATGAGCCGGTGCATCTGGTGTTGCTCTCGTCTTCCGTCAGCCTGCCCAGCGGGGTGGCCATGTCAATCGACGAGCGTCTCGACGTGGCACACCTGCTGGAGCAGTCCGGTTGCTGGTTGCTTGAAAACGACACCTTTGGCGAGCTGGGTTTTGAAGCCCCCCACACCGCATTGCGTGAACGGGTGAACCCTGAGCGGCTGATCGTGTTTTCTTCGTTCGAGAAAGCGCTCGGCTCGGAAGCCCCCTACGGCTACCTGCTGTGCCGGCGCATGAGCAATGAGTTGCAGCGTCAGTTCCTGCTGCGCTCATTCCGTTTATCGTCGATCCGTCAGCGCGCGATTGCCCGTTTGTACCAAAGCAGGCGGATTGACCAGCACCTGCGCACGCTGCGCCAACGCTTGAGCGAGCAGGCGGCGCACATGAGCCAGCGCCTGGAACAGCACTTGGGCGACCAGGTGACTTATCGGATGCCGGCCGCCGGTGCCGCGTTCTGGCTGGCCTCCACCCGTGCCGTGGACATGCGCCAGGCATTTCAGCGCCTGCTGGCACGGCAAGTGGTGATTGCCCCCGGGGAGCTGTTCAGTGTCAGTGGCTTGCACCAGCAGCACCTGCGCGTGAGTCACACGTTTCACGGGCAACCCAATCTGGACATTGCCCTGGAAGCATTGAGCGACGCGTTGCGCCAGGCGCAGACTGGGTGAAATTTCTCTTAACGATGTAGGATCGATACCGTCGCGCAGCAGTCCAACTCTCAGTAAACTGCCATTTTTTCCGAATCCTTCTATCCGAGGTTTATGCATGACAATCAGTCCTTTTGCGGGCAAACCGGCGCCGGCCCAGTTGCTGGTGGATATCCCGCGACTGGTCACGGCCTATTACACCGGCCAGCCTGATGCAGCGATCTCCACTCAGCGCGTAGCCTTTGGTACCTCCGGGCACCGTGGCAGCTCGTTCGAACTGAGCTTCAACGAATGGCACGTGCTTGCCATCAGCCAGGCCATCTGCCTGTATCGCGAAGCCCAGGGCATCGACGGCCCGCTGTTCGTCGGCCTGGACACCCACGCGCTGTCGACCCCGGCCGGTGCCAGCGCACTCGAAGTGCTGGCCGCCAATGGCGTGCACGTGATGCTGGCCGAAGGCGATGAATACACGCCAACCCCGGCAATTTCCCACGCCATCATCTGCTACAACCGTGGCCGTACCAGCGGCCTGGCCGACGGCATCGTTATCACGCCGTCCCACAACCCGCCGCAAAGTGGTGGCTACAAGTACAACCCGCCCAATGGCGGCCCGGCCGATACCCACGTCACCAAGTGGATCGAAGCCAAGGCCAACGAGCTGCTGGCCAATAAACTGGCCGGGGTCAAGCGCATCACCCATGCGCAGGCGCTCAAGGCCGACACCACCCATCGCCATCACTACCTCAACAGCTACGTGGCCGACCTGATCAACGTGATCGACATGGACGCCATCCGCAGTGCCGGCCTTCGCCTGGGCGTGGACCCGCTGGGCGGAGCAGGGGTGCGCTACTGGTCGGCGATTGCCGAGCACTATCGACTGAACCTGGAGGTGGTGAACACTGAAGTCGACGCCACGTTCCGCTTCATGAGCGTCGACTGGGACGGCCAGATCCGCATGGACCCGTCCTCCAGCTACGCCATGCAAGGCCTGATCGGTCTCAAGGAGCGTTTTGACGTAGCGTTCGCCTGCGACCCGGACCATGACCGCCATGGCATCGTGACCCCATCCGGCGGCCTGTTGGCGCCGAACAACTACCTGGCGGTGTCCATCGACTACCTGTTCCAGAACCGTCCCGACTGGCGCGCCGATGCGGCCGTGGGCAAGACCGTGGTCAGCAGCGGTCTGATCGATCGCGTGGCCGCACGCATCGGTCGTCGCCTGTATGAAGTGCCGGTAGGCTTCAAGTGGTTTGCCGATGGCCTGTTCGAGGGTTCATTGGGCTTTGGCGGCGAAGAAAGCGCCGGGGCGTCGTTCCTGCGCAAGGATGGCACGGTGTGGAGCACCGACAAGGACGGCCTGATCCCGGCCTTGCTGGCGGCGGAAATGACCTCGCGCAAAGGCCAGGACCCGAGCCAGATCTACCGTGGCCTCACCGATGCCTTGGGCGAGCCGTTCGCCATTCGTGTCGACGCCAAGGCCACCCCGGCGCAAAAAGCCTTGCTGGGCAAGCTGTCGCCAGAGCAGGTGACCTCCACGCAACTGGCCGGGGAAAGCATCCAGCAGATCCTCAGCCACGCGCCGGGCAACGACCAGGCGATTGGCGGCCTGAAAGTGATGACCGAAAACGGCTGGTTTGCCGCACGACCATCGGGCACCGAGGACATCTACAAGATCTACGCTGAGAGCTTTATTGGTGAAGATCACCTCAAGCAGCTGGTGCAAGAGGCGCAGGTACTGGTAGACGGCGCCATCTCCCAGTAAAAACGCAAAACCCCTGTGGGAGGAGGATTGCCTTCCTCCCACAGGGTTGATCAGGCCAGGTCGACCAACACGATCTCGCTGTCTTCAACCGCCGTCACCCGCAACACCTGCTCATTCTCAACCGCTACACCGTCTCGAGCGTGCGCACGCAAGCCGTTGACCTCAATCACGCCGGTCGCCGGCACCAGGTAAGCTCGACGGCCGCTGTCCAAGCGGTATTCCGCGCTTTCCCCGGCTTTCAGGTTCGCCGCTACCAGGCGGGCATCCGCGCGGATGCGCAGGCTCTCGCTGTCACCGGCCTTGCCACTGGCCAGGGTCACAAACCCTTCGCGATCACCTTTCGGAAACGGCTTGGCGCCCCAGGAGGGTGGCAGGCCGGCCTCGTTCGGGATGATCCAGATCTGGAAGATCTTGGTCGGCGTCGCTTCCAGGTTGTACTCGCTGTGGGCGATCCCCGTGCCTGCGCTCATTACCTGCACGTCACCGGCCTCGGTGCGGCCCTTGTTGCCCAGGTTGTCGGCGTGGCTGATCGCGCCTTCACGGACATAGGTAATGATTTCCATGTCGCGATGGGCGTGCTGCGGGAAGCCGGTGCCGGGGGCAATGATGTCGTCGTTCCAGACCCGCAGGTTGCCCCAGTGCATGCGCTTTGGGTCGTGGTATTCGGCAAATGAAAAGTGGTGATGGGCGTCAAGCCAGCCGTGGTGGGCGCCGCCCAGGGTGTTGAAAGGTCGAAGTTCAAGCATGATCGTCTCCTGTTGATGGCGCCCATGATCCGTGAGCCCATGATCGATAAAAAGCGTAAAAAATGCCTGATTCCTATCGGTGAATTAGATTGATTGCTGGCGTTTTGACTTTCACTTCATCGCCTAACTGCATGACGGTAAAGCAATTGGCTGGAACTGAGCGCCGATTCCGGCGACCATGGTGCCCTTGTCAAAACCCAGCTCATCGCAGGAGTCCGCGTGCCGCAACACAAGCCTGATCTGCCCCCCGAACTGCGCCCACTGGCGGAAATGCCCCTACTCAAACGCCTCGCCGCACGCCTGTTTGGCCATGGCCTGACGCGTTTGCGCGCACAGCATCGGTTTTCCTGGTTGCACGGGCAGGCCGATGGTTTTCGCAGTGGTCACGAGGCCGGCGTGGAGTATGGCTATCGCGAGGGCAAGGCCGATGGCATCGAGGAAGGCCGACAAGTCCTGTTGATCCGCGACTTCCGTCCCGATGAGCACAGCGCGCCCGGCGTCGATGACAGCCTGTTCGACGATTGGCGGCTACCCTTGACCGCCGACGTGAAGAAACGCATCAAGGCTGATGTGGCCCGGTTGCTGCCGGCCCATGCCCAGCCGAGCGCGGCGCAATGGAAGATGATCTTCAGCGATACGCCGTCAACCTCGGTGATCGCCGGTGCCGGCGCGGGTAAATCCACCTCGCTGGTGCTGCGTATTTTGCTGCTCACCCATTACCTGGGCTTCGAATTGAGCTCGATGACCGTGGTGACCTTCACCCGCGAGTCGCGCAAAGACTTCATCAACAAGCTCATGGACATTCTCACCCTGTGGGGCCAACCCATTGATATGAAAGAAGCCCAGGCGGTGGTACGGACCTTTCACTCGCGCATCCTGCCGATGGTCCGCAGCCTGCCGGGTTTTGAACGCCTGCAGGCGTTTGAAAACCTCAGTGCCGGTTTCGAAGACGCTGACAGCAACCCGTTCGACCTGCGCATCAGCGACGCCCAGCGCCAGCAGATGAATGCGTGCTACCACCAGTTGCAGGGGCGACATGCACGGTTTCGTGAACTGATTGCGCCACTGGCACGCCAGGGCCTGCAACTGCGCGAACTGGAGCGCGATCATCCGGATGTACAAAAGCGCATAGCCGTGACCGAACTGGCGGCCAAGCGCGATGAAGAACTCTGCGATGTGATCGAGGACCTGTGGTTTCGTGCCGGCGCCTGGCCGATCAAGGGGATTGAGCCCAGTCGCCAGCGCTTCGAAATCAATGGCGCGCAGTTCCATTGCCACGGCTATATCCCGGCGCTGGATGCGTGGGTAATGCTGGGCTTTGATCCCAGGGAAAATGCCCAGATCAGCCGGCCGAATTCGAAGCTGTCGGTCCGTGCAGAGTGGGCGGTAAAGCGCACCTTGTTTCAAGCTTTCTGTCGTAAGCCATTGATATGGCTTGATAGCTATGACGCATCAAAGCGTCTGTTAAGCAGCCTCGCCGGGGATGCCAGCGCGGGTCCCGGTTTTGATTACAAGGTCAAGGGCGAGCTGGTGTCGGCGCCGCTGCTGGACAGTTTCGTGATGGCCGCCGGCTTTATCGAGAACCTGGGGTTGGACGTGCCGACTGCCGTCGGCCAGATGAGCTTCGCCAAGGACGACCCGGACCGCTTCTTCTTCGAGGCCCTGAGCATCTTCTGGAAAGCCCTGGAAGATCACCTGCTGGATCAGTCGCCGCCGATCATGACCTATAACCGCATGTTCTCGCTGTTCGGCGAGAACACCCCGGAAAACCTCAAGCTCCTCAGCGATCCGCTGCTGCGGCCGATGTCGCACCTGATGATCGACGAATTCCAGGACGTATCGCCCCAGATCGTCTCGTGGATACGCGCCAGCCTGCGGGAAATCCGCAGTCGTGGGCCGGCGATGCATGTGGGCCGTGGCGCGCAACGTTCGTCCTTGCTGTGCGTGGGTGATGACTGGCAGTCGATCTACGGCTGGCGCGGCAGTTCGCCCAAGTACTTCATGGAATTCAACCAGCAATTCCCGGCGCCGAGCACTACCCGCGTCATGCTCGGCGAGAACTACCGCAGCCATCAGCACATCATCGACGCCGCCGAACATATCGTGCGCGCTGCGCCGGCAATCCCGGGAAAAAAGGCCAAGGCCAGCGGCACGCCAAAAGCCTTGGTGCCGGTCACGGTACTGGAGCGGGACGATGCGGCGTTGGGGCGGCAACTGCTGGAGCATTATCAAAGGGGCGATTCGATATTAATGCTGTATCGAAAAAGTAGCGATAAGCTACTGATTCAAGAGCATATTCAGTCGATTGTTAATGTTGATTCCAGCTTGCCTGCAGCGACGCGCAGGTTGAAGCAGCTGACGTACCACAGCGCCAAGGGCCTGCAGGCGGATACGGTGTTCCTGCTCGGGGATTGCCAGCATGTGACCAGCTCGCCCTACAAGAACCAGGTCTACCGCATGGCGGGCCTGGATAAGGACGGGGACAGCGAACCCTATGACACTGCGCAAAAGGACGAAGTGCTGCGCCTGGCCTACGTCGGGATTACCCGGGCCGTGAGCCATTGCTACTGGTATGTGGAAAAACCCGAAGGCCAGGCGGTGAATGTGCCCAAGGCCTCGGAGCGGGTCGACGGCAAGAAAGCGTTTTTCGACGATCAGCGCCATTAGCAGGGGATAAATGCGATTCCAATGTGGGAGGGGGCTTGCTCCCTCCCACAGTTGAGCTTCTTTCTGTTGGCTGGGCCGGAATCAGGCCCTCAGCGACAACGGCGGCACAAACGACTCCAACTCATCCTCCACCGCCTCGATAATCCGCTCCACATCGGCAGCATTCATCACAGTGGCGCAGGGGATGCCGGCGATGGCAATCAGCGTCTCGCCGCTGGCCCGGTCGAACAGGCGGGCGACCATACTGCCGGGCGCATCCATGCTGCCCTCGAAGCCCATCGGATGAAAATGCCAGCGCATCAACTGGCAGGCGTTGGGGAATGTCACTTTGTTCATGTTGCCCACCTTGTTCATTGAGCGCTTCCTTTAGCTCGCGGCAGGGGGCCAGGACCGTCACTGGTCGTGGCGTCGTAGAAGCTAAAAATAGCATTCGTTCGCAAGTACAAGGTGACTTTTTCTGCCCCGTTCGGCGGTTGTCAGCCATTCACTTGATGTGGGTCATCTCTTACTCACGATTGGGCACAATGCCACTAATGCGAAGTTCCAATTGGCCATTGTCGGCACTGACAAAATTCGGCAATCTCCGAGGTTTACCCGCCTCAGAGCCTTCCATGCCCGACATCGCGCCAGACGATGATTGCCATAACACCCATGCCACGCGTGAGCTGGTGCTGCGCCACCACCTGTGCTGGCGTCATCGCGACCTTGACGGCGTGATGTCCTACTACCACCCGGACATCCAGTACCACGACTTTTTCCAGAACCGTGTGGTCGGTTACGCCGAACTGCGTGAGTACCTGCAAGCCAGCATGCCCCGGGAAGCCGACGAGGCCATTGAACACACCGACCGCATCCGCGCCGATGGCGACACGGCATTCATCCAGTACCGCATCACCTTGCGCGGCGGTCAGGGGCTGGTGTCATTCCGTACCAGCGAAGCCATCACCGTCCGCGATGGGTTGATCTGGCGCGTCAATGAGTACGCGTCATTGGTGCATGAACAACCCTCTCAGGCCCAGCGCCCCAGCGTCAGCCGCCTGGGCCTGTCACCCCAGCAATTGGGGCATATGGCCAATGACTTGCAGCAGTACTTCGAGCGCAGGCAGCCGTATCTGGACCCGGAACTGGACCTGCAGCGCGTCGCCAAGGAATGCGGCTACAGCCGCAATCAGATTTCCTACCTGCTCAACCAGGTGCTGGGGCAAAGTTTCTACCGCTACGTCAACCAGGCTCGGCTCCAGCACCTGCTGGCCGCACTGGATACAGCACAACCGCCGATCAAGATCGACGACCTGGCCTTCGCCGCCGGTTTCAATTCGTTGTCGGCGTTCTACAGCGCCTTCCGCCAGCACACCGGCCAGTCGCCCAAGGCCTACGTCAAACAAATTTCCCTGCGTGCACGCGCGCAAGACAGCGAATAACCCGCAGTTCTAGGATCCCCCCATCGAAACGTGGTTGGGGAGCTTGGCATGCCGGCATGGCGCAACATCAGTTTATGGATGGACCAGTTGGATGACCCGCTGATAGCGCGGCCGTCCCTTGAGCATGACCTGGACGTCAATGTCGCCATTATCGGCGCCGGCTACACCGGCCTGTGGACGGCCTACTACCTCAAACGCCAGGCGCCTGAGCTGAAGATCGCGATTATCGAGGCGCAAACCGCCGGCTTCGGCGCCTCGGGTCGTAACGGCGGCTGGCTGATGGGCAATCTGCTGGGCGAAGACCGCCTGCTGGCCGGCCTTGCGCCTGAACAGCGCCGCGCCTCATTCGACCTGCTGCATGGCATTCCCGACGAAGTGGCCCAGGTGCTGGCCCGTGAAGGCATCGACTGCGATTACCGCAAGGGCGGCGCGCTGTACTGCGCCGCGCGCTATCCCGAACAGGAAGGCAGCCTGCGCGCTTATCTGGACAAACTCTACGCCCAAGGCCTGACCGAAGCCGACTACCGCTGGCTGAGCCCTCGACAGTTGGCTGAGCAGATCCGCATCGCCAAGCCCTATGGCGGTATCCATGCCCCCCATGTCGCCACGATCAACCCGGCCAAGCTGGTGCGCGGCCTTGCGCGGGTGGTGGAGAACATGGGCGTGACGATTTATGAAAACAGTCCGGTTGCCCATTGGCAGTCCGGCACTGTGCGCACCGCCAAGGCCCGTGTGCGGGCTGCCTGGGTGGTGCCGGCTGTCGAAGGTTATGCGAATACCTTGCCGCCCCTCGGCCGATACCAGTTGCCGGTGCAAAGCCTGATCGTTGCCACCGAACCGCTGCCCGCCGGTACCTGGGATGAAATCGGCCTGAGCCATGGACAGGCCTTTGGCGAAAGTAGCCGCCAGGTCACCTATGGCCAGCGTACGGCGGATAACCGCCTGGTGTTCGGCGCCCGTGGCGGTTACCAGTTCGCCGGCAAATTGCGCCACAACTTTGATTTGACTGACAGCGAAGTGGCACTGCGGCGCTACCTGTTCGGCGAACTCTTCCCACAGCTGAAAAAGGTGCGGATTACCCATTCCTGGGGCGGCAACCTCGGCATGTCGCGCCGTTTCCGCCCGCACATGCTCTGCGATCACAAGACCGGCATCGCCCTGGCCGGTGGTTACGGCGGGGAGGGCGTCGGCGCCACCAACCTGGCTGGCCGCACCCTGGCCGACCTGATCCTCGGTCGCGACACACCGCTTATCCACCAACCCTGGGTGATCCGTGAGCGTGGCCTGCACGCGCTCAAGGCCTGGGAGCCGGAGCCATGCCGCTGGCTTGGCTACAACGCGATCATTCGCAGTTTTGTCCATGAAGACCAGGTGCTGGCCAACCCCAACACTGCACCTTGGCGCCGCAAGCTGGCGATCGGCATAGCCGGGTTCATGGAAGGTTTCATGCATTGAGCCGTTTCACCTACACGAGAAAACCCCATGAGCATCACTCAATTCAAAGACACGCTGCATGCCCACCTGCCGGACTCATCACCGGTGGCCGTGCCCCTGGGCGAGCCGATCGCCGTGGCCTCGACCTTGAGCGTTGAACGCAGCGACGGCGTCGAGACCGGTATCTGGGAATGCACCCCGGGCCGCTGGCGTCGGCAGATCAAATCCCAGGAGTTCTGCCACTTTATCCAGGGGCGCTGCACCTTCACCCCTGACAACGGTGAAATCGTTCACATACAAGCCGGTGACGCACTGATGTTGCCGGCCAACAGCACCGGTATCTGGGACATCCAGGCAACCGTGCGCAAAACCTACGTACTGATTTTGTAACGCTTTGATCCTTGATCGCCTGCCATAAAAACAGCCCTAAAATCGCCAGGAAATCGAACCATGAAAGCCATTGCCCTGTTGCCCATGATGTTGGTGGCCGCTATCAGCCAGGCCGCCGAGACGGTGAAGATCTATAACTGGTCCAGCTATATCGCGCCGGACACCACGAAGAATTTCCAGAAACAAACCGGCATCGGTTTCAGCTACGACGTGTATGACAGCAACGAAACCCTCGACGGCAAGCTGATGACGGGTAACTCCGGCTACGACGTGGTGTTTCCGTCCAACCACTTCATGGCACGGCAGATCCAGGGCGGCGCCCTGAAGAAGCTCGACAAGAGTCAGTTGCCCAACTGGAAAAACCTCAACCCCGTCCTGCTCAAGGCCCTGGAAAACAACGATCCGGGTAATGCCCATGGCTTCCCGTACCTGTGGGGCAGTACCGGCATCGGTTACAACATCGACAAGGTCAAGGCGGTGCTGGGGGATAACGCACCGGTCGACTCCTGGGACCTGATCTTCAAGCCCGAGTACATGGAAAAGCTCAGCAAGTGCGGGGTAGCGATCCTCGACAACGGCCCGGAATTGCTGCCCATCGCCCTCAACTACCTGGGGCTGCCGCCCCACAGTAAAAACCCCGAGGACTACAAAAAGGCCGAGGCGCTGCTGATGAAAGTGCGCCCCTATGTGGCGTACTTCCACTCCTCGAAATACACCGGCGACCTGGCCAATGGCGACATCTGCGTGGCGGTCGGTTTCTCCGGCGACGTACTGCAAGCCGAAAGCCGCGCCAAGGAGGCCAAGAATGGGGTGAAGATCGGCTATGAGATTCCCAAGGAAGGCGCCGCAATCTGGTTCGACATGGTCGCCATGCCCGCCGATGCCCCCGATGAAAAGGCCGGCTACGCGTTCATGAACTACCTGCTGGAGCCCCAGGTGATGGCGGATATCACCAACTCCGTGCACTACGCCAACGGCAACCGTGCAGCGGATAGCCTGGTAGACCCTGAGATCAAGGCGGACACCAAGATCTACCCCAGCGACGAAATGATGGGCAAGTTATTCGCGCTGGAAGCGATGCCGCTGAATATCGACCGGATTCGCACGCGGGTGTGGAACACCATTCGTATGGGTCGCTGAAGAAGTCTGATGTGGGGGGAGGGCGAGCCCCCCATTAATCGGAGTCTTGCATAAACAATTTCAGGCGACCGCATTCTTGTGGTGAGCGGGCTTGTTCCGCGCTGGGGTGCGAAGCGCCCTTGATGAAGACGAATGCGGTGTATCAGGTATTCCTCTGCGCCTGGTTTTGGGGCTGCTGCGCAGCTCGACGCGGGACAAGCCCGCTCACCACAGGGGTCCCAGTTTTCTGCGCGACAGCGCCAGGTCGAAGAGAGTGTGGGACCTCCCACACTGGGTTTGAGTACACCCTGGGCTTCACGGGTTTTCCAGGTCATGCCCCAACGACTGGATAAACAATGAAAACAATTCCGGCTGTGACGAAATGTCCAGCTTCGCGTACAGATGCCGGCGGTGCACCTTCACCGTGTCCGGCGAGATATGCAGGCGTTCGGCCATGGCCTTGGACGAGAACCCGCGCAGTACCAGGCGGGCGATTTCCAGTTCGCGGTCCGAAAGCACGCCGCAACCGAATTGGCTCAGTGCATCCCTGATCTGGCTGTCCATGGCCGGCACGCGCCGGGTGCTTTGTTGCCAATGCTGCTGCATCAACGGCAGCACCCAGGCGGCCAGCGTCGTCAGCAACCCGGTCTCCTCAACGCTGAATCGCCGCTGCATGCCCAGTGACAGCGACAACGTCCCCGCGCCCGGCAATTGCAGGATCAACTGCACCTCGTCTTCCAGCACGTTGTCGTGGAAGTAGCTGAGGAAATACTCGCTCTGGCGAAAATGGTCCGGCGCCACTTCCTCAAGGCGATACACACCGCTGGCATACCCCTCGCGACAGGCCTGGAAAAACGGATCGAGCAAATACAGGCCATTGAGGTACACCAGCATCGACGCCGGCTTGCTGCTCGGCTGGGCGTCGTACTCTTCCAGTGCCTGGGGCGCACCATCCACGGGGTAGAAGATCGCCAGCGCGTTATCGAAGGGCACGCACTGGTGCAGCAACAGCACCAGCTGTTTCCAGAAACGCTCGGTGCCGATGTGCGCAACGGTGCGGCCCAGGCCGGCGTGCATGCCGACTTCACGAAACAGGCTCATGTAGCAGGCTCCCGCCAGCAAAAGGTCGGCCAAGGGTTCGGCTTTTGCCGGGAGCCGTCAAGGGGAGTACGCCAATAGGGGAATTGGCTGGCATAAACCCCACGGTTACCTTTGGCATCATTCAGCGGGAAACATATCCCGTCACTTTCAGACCTTTCGTTTCTGCCTCACACCAAGAACAACGACAGAGGATAACGATATGAGCACTTCCCCCACGCCCGACGGCGTGCTGAAACCCACCCTGAGCGTCTTCGATGTGGTGGCCATTACCGTTTCGGCTGTGACCCCCGCCAGTTCCGTCTTCGTGATCGCGCCCTTTGCCATCCAGCAGGCCGGCAGCGGCGTGTTCCTGGCGTTCGTGATGGCAGGGCTGCTCGCGCTGATGTTCGCGTTTTGCTACGCCGAACTGGGCCGCGCCCATAACAGCGCCGGTGGCGAGTATGTGTATGCCAAGCGCGTGTTCGGCGGCATGGCCGGCTACGCGACGTTCCTGACCGTGCTGGTGATGCTGTTGTTTATCCCGCCGGTATTGGCCACCGGTGCCGCCACCTACCTCAACAACGCGTTGGGTACGACATTCGACGCGCAAACCGTGGCCCTGGTGATCGTGGTGTGCAGCTACGCCCTGGGCATCCTCAATATCAAGCTCAACGCCTGGATCACCGGGACCTGCCTGCTGCTGGAAGTCGCGGCGTTGCTGGTGATCGTGTGCATCGGCTTCGGTAACCCGGTGCAGCCCGCCAGCGTGCTGTTTCAACCCCAGATCGTCGAAAACGGTGTATTGCACCTGGCGCCCTGGGCCCTGGTGATCGGCGCGGTAGGCATTGGCCTGTTTTCCTACAACGGTTACGGCCCCGCCGTGTTGCTGGCCGAAGACATGAAATGCGGGGGCAAGGGCGTACACAAGGCGGTGCTGTGGTCCCTGGGCCTGGTGGTGGTGATCGAGCTGGTGCCGATCACGGCGCTGCTGATCGGCGCGCCGTCGCTGAGTGCGATGATCAGCAGCCCGGACCCCATCGGCTACCTGCTCACCAGCCATGGCAATGAAACCCTGTCGCGCCTGGTCAGTGCGGGGATCTTCCTGTCGGTGTTCAACGCCATCGTCGCCATCGTTATCCAGATCGGCCGCGTGGTGTTCAGCAGCGGGCGCGATGCATTGTGGACGCCTACCATCAACAAGCTGTTCACCCGCATTCATCCGCGCTGGGATTCACCCTGGCTGGCCACGCTGTTCCTGGCGATCCCGTCGGCGTTGCTGAGCTTCAGCTCCAACCTGGCCGACCTCACCTCGTTCAGCGTATTGCTGATCATATTGGTGTACCTGGTGGTGGCGTTGAGCGCGCTGATGAGCCGCGTGCTGCTGCGCGACCGCGAGCATCCCTATCGCATGCCGCTGTGGCCGCTGCCGGCTTTGCTGGCTGCACTGGGCGCGGGTTACTTGCTGGTGACCTTGATCTACGCGGCGTCAGTACGCGACATCATGATCATCATCGGCTTGCTGGCCCTGTCGGTGATTCTGTATTGCATCAGCGGCCGGTCGAGTCCGGCCTTTCAAAAATTGTAAGGAGTGGTTATGCGTGCACGTCAATTGGGCATCACGTTGGGGCTGGGCACACCCGGTGAGTTGAATGCCATCACCGACGTTCCCGGGGTTCGGGTCGGTCACTGTACGCTCAAGACCCGCGTCGACGGTAAACAGGTGCGCACTGGCGTCAGCGTGGTCCAGCCCCGCGCCGGGGAAGCGCGGTTGCAGCCATGCTTTGCCGGGTATCACGTGCTGAACGGCAATGGCGACGCCACCGGCCTGGAATGGATCAGCGAGGCGGGCCTGTTGACCACGCCGCTGGCCATCACCAACACCCACAGCATCGGCATCGTGCGCGACACCTTGATTGCCCTGGAGCGCGAGCGCCTGGCGGACCCGGCGGTGTACTGGTGCATGCCGGTGGTGATGGAAACCTACGACGGCCTGCTCAACGACATCTGGGGCCAGCACGTCACCCCCGAGCATGTGCGCCAGGCGCTGGAGAGCGCCGAACGCGGCCCCGTGCAAGAAGGCGCCGTGGGCGGTGGGACGGGGATGATCTGCCATGAATTCAAGGGCGGTATCGGCAGCGCTTCGCGGCGCTTGCCGGCAGAGCAGGGCGGCTGGACCGTCGGCGTGCTGGTCCAGGCCAACCATGGCAAGCGCCAGGAACTGCGGGTCGACGGTTATCCGGTGGGCCGCTGCTTGATGGACATCCCGTCACCCTTCGCCGAACGAGGCACGCCGGGCATGGGCTCGATCGTGGTGATCATCGCCACGGATGCGCCCCTGCTGCCGCACCAATGCCAGCGCCTGGCACAACGCGCGTCTATCGGCATCGCACGCACCGGCGGCGGCACCGAGGACTCCAGCGGTGACCTGTTCCTGGCCTTCGCCACCGGCAACCAGGATCTGCCGCCAGCAGACTACGCGCGCAAAGGCCTGCCGTTGAGCAGCACCTTGCAGATGGTGAATAACGATCATATTTCCCCGCTGTTCAGCGCTGCGGCGGAGGCGGTGGAGGAGGCGATCATCAACGCGATCCTGGCGGGCGAAGACATGGTGACCGACGACGGTATACAGGTGCCGGGCTTGAAAGGCGAAACGTTGTTACGGGCATTGCACGACACGGGCTGGCGCGGGTCCCGATAATGGAGGGCTGGCGCCGATATATAAATATAAACAGTGGCCGTTTAATGTCGCTAATGACACCGTGACAATACAATGGATCCAATTATCAAGTACGCCGTTCAACTTGAGCGGCTTTAGCGCTATTTAATATTTAAATAATCCTCCGCTGTCTTTTGTCGGACAACAGCAACGTTGCCCAACAGATACGGCGCCTAACTTGGAATGCATGTTTGTTGCCCGATTTTCATGCTGGAAAAGATGTAGACGAAAGATTTCAAGTTGTGTCAGTTTCGTGACGCCTTCAAAAGAGGCGAGTGATAGGACGATCTCGCCCACGGGATTCCTATCGACCCAAGACTGATGCATTTGCAAACAAGGAAGTACGTTTATGTCAAAAGCAAAAGACAAGGCTATCGTGTCGGCGGCGCAAGCCAGCACCGCTTACTCGCAAATCGATAGCTTCAGCCATCTGTATGACCGTGGCGGCAACCTCACGATCAATGGCAAACCCTCCTACACCGTTGACCAGGCGGCCACCCAGCTGCTGCGCGACGGCGCCGCGTACCGGGACTTTGACGGCAACGGCAAGATCGACCTGACCTACACCTTCCTGACCTCGGCGTCCTCGAGCACCATGAACAAACATGGCATCTCGGGCTTCAGCCAGTTCAACGCCCAGCAGAAGGCACAGGCCGCCCTGGCCATGCAATCCTGGTCGGACGTGGCCAACGTCACCTTCACCGAGAAAGCCAGCGGCGGTGACGGCCACATGACATTCGGCAACTACAGCAGCGGCCAGGACGGCGCGGCAGCCTTCGCCTACCTGCCCGGCACCGGTGCAGGCTACGACGGCACCTCGTGGTACCTGACCAACAACAGCTACACGCCGAACAAGACCCCGGACCTGAACAACTACGGCCGGCAGACCCTGACCCACGAAATCGGGCACACCCTGGGCCTGGCTCACCCTGGCGACTACAACGCCGGCGAAGGCGCCCCGACCTACAACGACGCGACCTATGGACAGGACACGCGCGGCTACAGCCTCATGAGTTACTGGAGCGAGAGCAACACCAACCAGAACTTCAGTAAAGGCGGGGTAGAAGCCTATGCCTCCGGCCCGCTGATCGACGACATCGCCGCGATCCAGAAGCTCTACGGTGCCAACTACAACACCCGCGCCGGCGACACCACCTACGGGTTCAACTCCAACACCGGGCGTGATTTCCTCAGCGCCACGTCCAACGCCGACAAGCTGGTGTTCTCGGTCTGGGACGGTGGCGGCAATGACACCCTGGACTTCTCCGGCTTCACCCAGAACCAGAAGATCAACCTCAATGAGGCCTCGTTCTCCGATGTTGGCGGCCTGGTCGGCAACGTCTCCATCGCCAAGGGCGTGACGGTCGAGAACGCGTTCGGCGGCGCGGGCAATGACCTGATCATCGGCAACAACGCGGCCAACGTGATCAAGGGTGGGGCCGGCAACGACCTCATCTACGGTGGCGGCGGCGCGGATCAACTGTGGGGCGGCGCGGGCAACGACACGTTTGTGTTCGGCGCCAGTTCCGATTCCAAACCAGGGGCGGCGGACAAGATCTTTGACTTCACCTCGGGCTCCGACAAGATCGACCTCAGCGGCATCACCAAAGGGGCCGGCCTGACCTTCGTCAATGCCTTCACCGGGCATGCCGGCGATGCGGTATTGACCTACGCGGCAGGCACCAACCTGGGCACCCTGGCCGTCGACTTCTCCGGGCACGGCGTGGCGGATTTCCTCGTCACCACCGTCGGCCAGGCAGCGGTCAGCGACATCGTGGCATGATGCACGGGCGCGGCGCGCAAGCGCCGCGCCTCCAGGCTGGAGCGTACAGATGCAGCGTTTTTACAATGTGATCGCCTGCGTGTTGCAGGTGATGTTCGTGTCGGCAGGAGCCCACGCAATGGCGAGCAGTCTTGTTTTACCCACCAGCGCCCAACTGGCCGGGCATTGGCAGTTGCACCAGCAGGATCAGGTGTGTGCACTGGACCTGCTCGAGCAGGCCAATGCTTTGGGCGGCGATGTGGCCTGTGTGGCGCAGTGGCTGGGGGACAAGCCCCTGACCTGGTCGCCCACACCCGACGGTATCTGGCTGTTCAATGCCGAAGGCAGCGGGATCACCCATTTGAATCGTCAGAAAGACGGTGAGTATCAGGCGCGGACGAAGTCCGGCACCGTGGTTGAATTAAAACGAGTGCCTTAGTTGTTGTTATAAACCTATAACTCGATTTCATTAGTTGAGCGGCCTCTATCGCGGAGGACGGCAAACTTATGCGCGTAATTTGATTCAAGGAAGATCAGAACCTATGGCCAGGCCCCATGCGGTTGCGCCTTTATTCAAGGCGCTGGGTGAATACAAGAGCATCTTGATCAGCGTCGGTTGTTTTACCGCGTTGATTAACCTGTTGATGCTTGTGCCGTCGATCTACATGCTGCAAGTGTATGACCGTGTGCTCTCCTCGCAGAATGAAACCACCCTGGTGATGTTGACCCTGATGGTGGTGGGCTTCTTTGCCTTCATTGGCCTGCTCGAGGTCATCCGCAGTTTTATCGTGATCCGCATCGGCAGCCAGTTGGAGCGGCGTTTCAACTTGCGCGTATACAAGGCCGCGTTCGAACGCAACCTGCAACGCGGCCAGGGGCATGCCGGGCAATCCCTGGGTGACTTGACCCATATCCGCCAATTCATCACCGGGCCGGCGCTGTTTGCGTTCTTCGATGCGCCGTGGTTTCCCATCTACCTGTTGGTGATTTTCCTCTTCAACGTCTGGCTCGGGGTGTTGGCCACGGCCGGCGCAGTGCTGTTGATCGGCCTTGCGTGCCTCAACGAATACTTGACCAAGAAACCCTTGGGCGAGGCCAGTGGTTTCTCCCAGCAGTCGACGCAGCTGGCCACCAGCCATTTGCACAACGCCGAAACCATCCAGGCCATGGGCATGCTCGGCGCGTTGCGCCACCGCTGGTTTGCTGTGCATTCGCAGTTCCTGGGTTTGCAGAACAGAGCCAGTGATACCGGCTCGGTGATCACCTCATTGAGCAAATCCCTGCGCCTGTGCCTGCAATCCCTGGTGCTGGGCCTGGGCGCGCTGCTGGTGATCAAGGGCGACATGACCGCCGGGATGATGATCGCGGGCTCGATCCTGATGGGCCGTGTACTCAGCCCCATCGACCAGTTGATTGCGGTATGGAAACAATGGAGTTCGGCCAAGCTGGCCTATCAGCGGCTGGACGAACTGCTGCGCGAGTTCCCGCCGGAAGTGGAGCAGATGAAATTGCCCGCACCCAAGGGCCAGGTCAGCTTCGAACAGGTCAGCGCGGGGCCGCCCGGGCGGCGGATGCCCACCTTGCATCAGGTCAGCTTCACCCTTGGCGCCGGCGAAGTGCTCGGCGTGCTTGGTGCCTCCGGCTCCGGCAAATCCACCCTGGCCCGCGTGCTGGTGGGCGTGTGGCCGACCCTGGCCGGCACCGTGCGCCTGGACGGTGCGGACATTCACCGCTGGGACCGCGACGACCTCGGCCCGCACATCGGCTACCTGCCCCAGGACATCGAACTGTTCAGCGGCAGCATCGCCGACAACATCGCACGTTTTCGCGAGGCCGACCCCGAGTTGGTAGTGAAAGCTGCGCAGCAAGCCGGCGTGCATGAATTGATCCTGCGCCTGCCCCACGGTTATGACACGGTCCTCGGCGATAACGGCGGTGGTCTGTCCGGCGGCCAGAAACAACGCGTAGCCCTGGCACGTGCGCTGTACGGCGGGCCGCGCTTGATCGTCCTGGATGAGCCCAACTCCAACCTCGACACCGTCGGCGAAGCCGCGCTGGCCAGCGCCATTGTGCAGATGAAGGTCCAGGGCAGCAGTGTGGTACTGGTGACCCATCGTTCTTCGGCCTTGGCCCAGGCCGATAAATTGCTGGTGCTCAACGAAGGGCGTTTGCAGGCATTCGGGCCGAGCCAGGACGTGCTGCGAGCGTTATCGGGCCAGCAGGAAGCACCGAAGGAAAAACCCGGTGTGAGTTTCAGCCGTCAGTATCAAGCCGGAAGGAATCCAGGCGCATGAGCCGTATCACTGTTGAACCACGTTTCAAAGAGCGCGACGCCCGGTTCTTTGCGCGCATGGGCTGGCTGCTGACCGTGGTCGGTGCCGGTGGCTTTTTCCTCTGGGCCAGCCTGGCGCCCCTGGACCAGGGCATCCCGGTGCAGGGCACGGTGGTGGTGTCGGGCAAACGCAAGGCGGTGCAAACCTTCAGCCCCGGCGTGGTCAGTCGGATCCTGGTCAAGGAGGGTGAGCTTGTGAAGCAAGGCCAGCCGCTGTTCCGTCTCGACCAGACCCAGCACCAGGCTGACGTGCAGTCCCTGCAGGCCCAGTACCGCATGGCCTGGGCCAGCGTCGCGCGGTGGCAGAGCGAGCGCGACAATCAATCCGCTATCACCTTTCCCGCCGAGCTGAGCAGCAACCCCGACCCGGCACTGGCGTTGGTCCTGGAAGGCCAGCGCCAATTGTTCAGCAGCCGTCGCGAAGCCTTTGCCCGTGAACAGGCGGGCATCCGTGCGAATATCGAGGGCGCCACCGCGCAGCTCAACGGCATGCGCCGCGCCCGCAGCGACCTGACCGCCCAGGCCCAGTCCCTGCGCGACCAACTGAGCAACCTGCAACCCCTGGCCGACAACGGCTATATCCCGCGCAACCGGCTGATGGAGTACCAACGCCAGCTGTCCCAGGTGCAACAGGACCTGGCGCAGAACACCGGCGAAAGCGGCCGGGTGGAGCAGGGCATCCTTGAATCGCGCCTGAAATTGCAGCAGCACAGTGAGGAATACCAGAAGGACGTGCGCAGCCAGTTGGCCGACGCGCAATTGCGCAGCCTGACCCTCGAGCAGCAGCTCACCTCGGCCGGCTTCGATCTGCAACACAGCGAGATCAACGCACCGGCCGACGGCATTGCGGTCAACCTCAGCGTGCACACCGAAGGCGCCGTGGTGCGTGCCGGTGAAACCCTGTTGGAAATCGTGCCCCAGGGCACGCGCCTGGAAGTGGAAGGGCATTTGCCGGTGCACCTGGTGGACAAGGTCGGCACGCACCTGCCGGTGGATATCCTGTTCACCGCCTTCAACCAGAGCCGCACCCCACGCGTGCCGGGGGAGGTCAGTCTGATTTCCGCCGACCAGATGCTCGACGAAAAAACCGGCGCGCCGTATTACGTGCTGCGCACCACCGTCAGCGAGGCGGCACTGGAGACCCTCCACGGCCTGGTGATCAAGCCGGGCATGCCCGCCGAGATGTTTGTGCGCACCGGCGAGCGTTCGTTGCTCAATTACCTGTTCAAGCCGCTGCTCGACCGCGCCGGCTCCGCGTTGACCGAGGAATGAACATGAAAGCTGTGTTCATCGCCTTGCTGTTCACCTGCGTCAATGCCCAGGCCGCCATGGGCCCGTTCGATGTGTACGAGCAGGCCCTGCGTAACGATCCGGTGTTTCTCGGCGCGATCAAGGAGCGCGACGCCGGCCTGGAAAACCGCACCATCGGCCGCGCAGGCCTGCTGCCCAAGCTGTCGTATAACTACAACAAGGGCCGCAACAACTCCCAGGCCACCTTGCCCGACGGGCGCGGCGTCAATTACCACGACGACCGCAACTACAACAGCTACGGCTCGACCTTCAGCCTGCAACAGCCGCTGTTCGACTATGAGGCCTACGCCAACTACCGCAAGGGCGTGGCCCAGGCGCTGTTCGCCGATGAAAGCTTTCGCGACAAGAGCCAGGCGCTGCTGGTGCGGGTGCTGAGCTATTACACCCAGGCGCTGTTTGCCCAGGACCAGATCGACATCGCACGGGCCAAGAAGAAGGCCTTCGAGCAGCAGTTCCAGCAGAACCGGCACCTGTTCCAGCAGGGCGAGGGCACCCGCACCGATATCCTCGAAGCCGAGTCGCGCTATGAACTGGCCACCGCCGAAGAGATCCAGGCGCTGGACGAACAGGATGCCTCGCTTAGAGAACTGGGCGCGCTGATCGGTGTGCAAAGCGTCAACATCGACGACCTCGCCCCGTTGAACGAAGGCTTCGCCGCGTTCACCTTGACCCCAGCGAACTACGACACCTGGCATGAACTGGCGATCAGCAACAACCCCACGCTGGCGTCCCAGCGCCAGGCCCTGGAAGTCGCCCGTTATGAAGTGGAGCGTAACCGCGCCGGGCACCTGCCCAAGGTCACTGCGTATGCCAGTTCGCGCCAGCAGGAGTCCGACAGCGGCAACACCTACAACCAGCGCTACGACACCAACACGATCGGCGTCGAAGTGAGCCTGCCGTTGTATGCCGGTGGCGGCATCTCTGCGTCCACCCGCCAGGCCAGCCGCGCCATGGAACAGGCCGAGTACGAACTGGAAGGCAAGACCCGCGAGACCCTGATCGAACTGCGTCGGCAGTTCAGCGCGTGCCTGTCGGGCGTGAGCAAACTGCGCGCCTATCAAAAGGCCCTGGCCTCCGCAGAAGCGCTGGTGGTGTCGACCCAGCAGAGCATCCTCGGTGGCGAGCGGGTCAACCTCGATGCGCTGAACGCCGAGCAACAGCTCTACAGCACGCGGCGCGACCTGGCCCAGGCGCGTTACGACTACCTGATGGCCTGGACCAAACTGCATTACTACGCCGGCAACCTGCGCGACACCGACCTGGCCAAGGTGGATGAGGCGTTCGGGCCGGCACCGCATTAATTGACTTTCTCGACAATTCCAACAACAGAGAGGCAATACCATGGGTGTGTTCGACTATAAAAACCTCGGGACCGAGGGCTCCAAAGCGTTGTTCGCCGATGCCATGGCGATCACGCTGTATACCTACCACAACCTGGATAACGGCTTTGCCGTGGGCTACCAGCACAACGGCCTGGGGCTCGGTTTGCCCGCCACGCTGGTGGGTGCACTGCTGGGCAGCACGGATTCCCAGGGCGTGATTCCCGGCATTCCCTGGAACCCGGATTCGGAGAAAGCCGCCTTGGAGGCCGTGCAACAAGCCGGCTGGACCCCCATCAGCGCCAGCACCCTGGGCTATACCGGCAAGGTCGACGCCCGCGGCACGTTCTTCGGCGAAAAGGCTGGCTACACCACGGCCCAGGTCGAGGTGCTGGGCAAGTACGATGACGCCGGCAAGCTGCTGGAAATCGGTATCGGTTTTCGCGGTACGTCGGGCCCTCGGGAAACGCTGGTCAGCGACTCCATTGGCGATCTGGTCAGCGATCTGCTCGCGGCCTTGGGGCCCAAGGATTACGCCAATAACTACGCCGGCGAAGCCTTTGGCGGCCTGCTCAAGAACGTCGCCGACTACGCCAGTGCCCACGGCCTCAGCGGCCACGACGTGGTGGTCAGCGGCCACAGCCTGGGCGGCCTGGCGGTCAACAGCATGGCCGACTTGAGCAGCAGCAAATGGGCAGGTTTCTACCAGGACGCCAACTACCTGGCCTACGCCTCGCCGACCCAGAGCGCCGGCGACAAGGTGCTGAATATCGGCTACGAAAACGACCCGGTATTCCGGGCGCTGGACGGCTCATCCTTCAATTGGTCATCGTTGGGCGTGCATGACAAACCCCATGAATCGACCACGGACAATATCGTCAGCTTCAACGACCACTACGCCTCGACGTTGTGGAATGTGCTGCCGTTTTCCATCACCAACCTGCCGACCTGGATCTCCCATTTGCCTACGGGGTATGGCGACGGGATGACGCGCATCCTCGAGTCCGGGTTCTATGGGCAGATGAGCCGCGACTCGACGATTATCGTCGCCAACCTGTCCGACCCGGCACGCGCCACCACCTGGGTGCAGGACCTCAACCGCAATGCCGAACCGCACAAGGGCGATACCTACATCATTGGCAGCGACGGCAATGACCTGATCCAGGGCGGCAAGGGCGCGGACTTTATCGAGGGCGGCAAGGGCAATGACACGATCCGCGACAGCAGCGGGCATAACACCTTTTTGTTCAGCGGGCCGTTTGGCCAGGACCGGATTATCGGCTATCAAGCAACGGACAAGCTGGTGTTCAGGGACGTTGACGGGAGTGCGGATTACCGTGATCACGCCAAGGTCGTGGGCGGGGATACGGTGATCAGTTTTGGCGCGGATTCGGTGACGTTGGTGGGGGTGGTTGGCTTGTCGGGGGAGGGGATTGTGATCGGTTAAAACGGTGGGAGGGGGCCAAGCCCTCTCCCACATTTGTTCAGTGCGGGCCACCGGAAATCAGTCTTCCTTGCGCACCGTGGCCACATCGTCGGCTTTGACGCGGATGCGCTTGCCGGCGATATCGGTGAACTCATAAAACCCGTCGGCCGTCTTGGTTTTTGGAGAGTCCTTGGTCAAATACTGCGTGCCATTTTGCAGCGTCACTACGGTTTGCGTCGCGCAACCGGCCAATACCAGAAAAGTGAGTGCAACCAGTGGCAGCCCCAAATTCTTCATGTTCATAACCCTTACCTTTAACCCTGAAAAATCCCACGCCAGGGACGCGGGCGACAAATGTTACGCCATCGACTCCCCATCTGATCATTTTTATGCAAAAAGTTGCGTGTGCCATTTATCTATTACCGATTGCAACACCGCATTTACGACGGCACTCTGTATGCATAACCAGTATTCGACCAATGCGTACCATGGCCAATCCCCTCGAAAACCCGCTCTATTACCTGCATAACTTCCGCCAGGTCCTGCATTGGCTGGGGCAACGCTATGCCGATCTGCTCGACCCTGACGAACAGCATTTCATTCAGCAATTCGACAGGTTGCCGCAAGCGTCCCAGGCGCTGTTGGTGCGCATGGTGATGCGCAAGGGCGTGCATTTTCGCGCGGGCAAGCTGCACTACGTGGAGATCGGTTGCCCCCATGCCGCTGCCGCGCCTTTGCGGGAATTGGGATGGGTGGACGACAACCATCTTCTGGCATTTGAAGCATTATTCGCCTTGCTGCAAAAAGGCGAGATCCTCAGCACCTTCGCCCCCTGGATCGGCCAGCCCAAGGGCAAGAAGGTCGATTGGCTGGAAGGGTTGGCGGCGCAGTTCACCGACACGCGCCGTTTCGCCGACTGGTGCCCGGACCTCGCCGACACGCTGTACAGCCTCACCGTGATGGAGTTATGCGACCGCCTGCGGCTGATGTTTTTCGGCAACCTGCACCAGGACTGGTCCGAGTTCGTGCTCGCCGACCTGGGCATCTACACCTATGAAAAAGTCGAGTTCTGCGCCGAATCGCGGGGGTTGCGCAGTCGCGCCGACGTGCACGGTTTTCTGTTCCTGCACCAATGCCAGCAGGCGTTTGAACGCGGTGAGGCGCTGGCGCAGGTGCTGGCTGAAGTGGCCACGCTGAACACCGACAACCCCTGGCTGGAAAAGCGCCGGGCCAAGCTGTTGTTCCAGCTCGGCCAGTATTGCGAGCGCAGTGCCGAGTTGGACCTGGCGCAGCAGATCTACCGCACCTGCGCCTACCCCGGCGCCCGCGCGCGGCTGATTCGCGTGCTGGAGCGCCAGGAGGATTACGCCCAGGCCATGGCCCTGGCAAGCGTCGCGCAACAGGCACCGGAAAGTGCCGCCGAACAGCAACACCTGTTGCGCGTGATGCCCCGCCTGCGCCGCAAGCTGGGCGAACCCCGGCTGCCGACGCTCAAATCCCGCGAAGTCACGCGCCTGGACCTGGAACTTGCGCTACCGGAACCGTTGATGTCGGTGGAGTACTGTGTCCAGGCCCACCTCAGCGCACCTGATGCACCGGTGCACTACGTCGAGAACGGCCTGATCAATTCGTTGTTCGGCCTGCTGTGCTGGGAGGCGATCTTCGCACCGCTGCCGGGGGCGTTTTTCCACCCGTTCCAGCGTGGGCCTGCGGACCTGCACAGCGAAGACTTCCACGCGCGCCGCGTCCCCCTGTTTGACGCGTGTTTTGCGCAACTGCAGGACGGGCGCTACACAACCACCATCCGCCAACGCTACCTCGATAAATGGGGGATCCAGTCGCCCTTTGTGTTCTGGAACCTGCTCAGTGAAGACCTGCTGGAACAAGCCTTGGCCTGCCTGCCGGCCGAACACCTGCGCTACTGGTTCGAACGGCTGCTGCTGGATATCCGCGCCAACCGCGCCGGCATGCCGGACCTGATCCAGTTCTGGCCGGCGCAGAAGACCTATCGCATGATCGAGGTCAAGGGCCCTGGCGACCGCCTGCAGGACAACCAGCTGCGTTGGCTGGAGTTCTGCGGCGAATACCAGATGCCCGTCACCGTCTGCTACGTACGCTGGGCGGAGCAACCCGCTTGAGCTACAGCGTAGCCGTGCGGGCGCTGTGCGAGTTCACCGCCAAGGTGGGCGACCTGGACCTGCGCTTTACCCCGTCGCCCAGCGCCCAGGAAGGCATAGCGGGCCATCGCACCGTCGCGTCGCGGCGCAGCGCGCACTACCAGAACGAAGTGGCCCTTGAAGGTGACTACCAGCAGCTCAAGGTGCGGGGCAGGGCGGACGGCTATGACCCGGACGCCAACCGCCTGGAAGAAGTGAAGACCTATCGCGGCGACCTGGCTGCCCAGCCCGCCAACCACCGGCAACTGCATTGGGCCCAGGCCAAGGTGTACGGCTGGTTGATGTGCCAGAAGCTGGGCCTTACGGAAATCAACCTGGCGCTGGTGTACTTCGATATCGTCGGCGAAGGCGAGACCCTGCTCGATCAACGTTTCCAGGCGGACGAGCTGCAAGCGTTCTTCAATCAGCAATGTGCACTGTTTCTCGGCTGGGCCCGCCAGGAAATGCAGCACCGCGAAGCGCGCGACGCTGCGGCGCAGACCTTGCGTTTTCCCCATGCCGATTTTCGCCCCGGCCAACGCACTCTGGCCGAGTCGGTGTACAAGGCTGTCAGCACCGGCCGTTGCCTGATGGCCCAGGCGCCCACGGGCATCGGCAAGACCATCGGCACGATCTTCCCGCTGTTCAAGGCCCTGGCGCCCCAGCAACTGGACAAGGTGTTTTTCCTTACCGCCAAGACCCCCGGTCGCAAACTCGCCCTCGATGCCGCCACGGTGCTGCATGCCAGCAGCGACCTGCCCCTGCGCGTTCTCGAACTGGTGGCGCGGGACAAGGCCTGCGAACACCTGGACAAAGCCTGCCACGGCGACGCCTGCTCGTTGGCCAAAGGCTTCTACGACCGCCTGCCCGCCGCACGCATCGCCGCGTCCAAGGTGCGCCTGCTCGACCAGCGCAACCTGCGCGATGTCGCCCTCGCTCACGGGGTATGCCCTTATTACCTGAGCCAGGAAATGGCGCGCTGGGCCGACCTGGTGGTCGCCGACTACAACTACTATTTCGACTTCGGCGCCATGCTCTTTGGCCTGGCCCAACTCAACCAATGGCGCGCTGCGGTGCTGGTGGACGAAGCCCACAATCTGGTCGAACGCGCCCGTTCGATGTACAGCGCCAGCCTCGACCAGTACAGCCTGAAGATCCTGCGCGACACCGCGCCCGAGCCGCTGAAGAAACCCCTGCAGCGCCTCAACCGTGAATGGAACGCCTTGCACAAGGACCAGCTCGCGCCGTACCAGGCCTACACCGTGCGCCC
Source organism: Pseudomonas sp. NFX5 (assembly GCF_049132125.1). Classification (NCBI taxonomy): domain Bacteria; kingdom Pseudomonadati; phylum Pseudomonadota; class Gammaproteobacteria; order Pseudomonadales; family Pseudomonadaceae; genus Pseudomonas; species Pseudomonas sp. NFX5. Next base: position 475,543 of record NZ_JAFMZG010000044.1, on the reverse strand, counting down.
GGACAAACTGCTTCAGGCCCTGAGCCTGTGCACCAGCGCCCTGGGCGATTACTTCAACGACCACCCCGAAGCCCTCAGCGGTGACCTGCAAGCCTTCTACTTCGAAGCCCTGCAATTTACCAAGGTCGCCGAGCTGTTCAACGAGCACTTTATCTTCGACATCAGCAAGCGCCAGCTCGGCGGCAAACGCAGCAGCTCGACCCTGTGCCTGCGCAACGTGGTGCCTGCCGAATTCATCCGGCCGCGCTTGACGGCGGCCCGCAGCAGCGTGTTGTTTTCCGCCACCTTGAGCCCTCGCCACTATTACGCCGACCTGCTGGGATTGCCAGCGGACACCGCCTGGGTCGACGTGGAATCGCCGTTCAAGGCCGAACAACTGCACGTGCGCATCGTCGACGACATCTCCACCCGCTTCGTGCATCGCCAAGCCTCCCTGGCGCCGATTGTCGAGCTGATCGCCCGCCAGTTCGCCCGGCAACCGGGCAACTACCTGGCGTTTTTTTCAAGCTTTGATTACCTCCAACAGGTGGCGCAACTGCTCGCCGAAACACACCCGCAGATCCCGCTGTGGCAACAGTCGCGGGGCATGGCCGAGGCCGAACGCCAAGGCTTTCTCGATCAATTCACCGAGCACAGCCAAGGCGTCGGCTTTGCCGTGCTGGGCGGCGCGTTCGGTGAAGGCATCGACTTGCCGGGCACACGCCTGATCGGCGCATTTATCGCCACCCTGGGATTGCCGCAACTCAACCCGGTCAACGAGCAGATAAAACTGCGCATGGCGGCGATTTTTGGCGCAGGGTACGACTACACCTACCTGTACCCCGGCATCCAAAAGGTTGTGCAGGCGGCGGGGAGGGTGATCCGCAGCCAGCACGACCGGGGTGTGGTGATGTTGATGGATGATCGGTTCGGGGAGGCGCGGGTCCGCCAGTTGTTGCCGGGATGGTGGACGGTTTATTGAGCTATTCCTGCCATCAATAATGCTGGTTCTTGCACGACGGATCCCCCAGGCTAGGCAAAAACCTCCAGGAAAGGCCCCGCCCATGAGCCAACTGCCCGCGCAAAAGATCCCTGTAAACGGTATTGAGCTATGGGTGCATGTCGCGGGGCCGGAACAGGGCCGCCCCATCTGGCTGCTCCATGGGTTTCCCGAGTGCTGGCACTCCTGGCGTGAACAGATACCCGCGCTGGCCGCCGCAGGTTACCGGGTATTTGCCCCTGAAATGCGCGGCTACGGCCAATCCAGCGCACCCGCCGAGATAGCCGACTACGACGTGATGACCTTGTGCGGCGATATCCAGCAGGCCATGGACCATTTCGGGCACGAACAGGTCGTGATGGTCGGCCATGACTGGGGCGCCGTGGTGGCCTGGCACCTGGCGTTGCTCGAGCCGGAGCGCGTCACTCGGTTGATCACGATGTCCGTGCCTTTCGCCGGGCGTGCTCGGCGGCCGGTGATCGAGATCATGCGCGAGCTGTATGCCGACCGCTTCAATTACATCCTGTATTTCCAGGAACCGGGTGTAGCCGAGCAGGAATTGGATGCCGATATCGAACGCACCTTGCGCCTGTTCATGCAGGACCAGGATGTGTTTCTACAGCAGAAACCGGCCACCGCCACGTTGCTTGAGGGCACTTCAACGCCCGATGCATTGCCGCCCTGGTGTACTCAGGAAGACCTCGACGTGTACGTGCAAACCTTCGCTGAACACGGCTTTCGCGGCCCGTTGAACTGGTACCGTAATTTCGAGCGCAACTGGCAGCGCACCGAATTCCTCGCCGGCCGCCAGGTGTTGCAGCCGACCCTGTTCCTGATTGGCGACCGCGATCCGGTCGGGGTGTTTGAGGCCCACACGCTCAAGCGCATGCCTGAGTGGGTGCCTGACCTTGAACTGCATAGCCTGGCCAACTGCGGTCACTGGATCCAGAACGAGCAGGCGCAACGGGTCAATGCGCTGGTGCTCGAGTTTTTAGGGCAGGTTCGGTCGTTCAACTGATGGTTGGCATCCAGCACCGTAGCCCATTACCCACACAAGCAGCTTCGAATAACGGACGGGTTGGCCTCGTCGTATAAGGCTGTAATACACCCGTACGATTTCCCCCTCCTCAAGGTCATTCACTGGGATCGGAATGTGCAGTTCCCGGCCAGCCGTTTCTGAATCCAGTGTGTTCGGTACCGTGGTTCTCGATTGGTCACCAATCCACTGTAATGTCACGGCGTCTCCGGGTTCGGTTTCGGTAAAAGGCAGTATCACCAGCACTTGCTGTTCGGTACGGCTGTCTTCAACCCGTGCCTGGGGCAGCGCGCTGGCAGGCTTGCCTATCTGTAATTGCAAGCGCAGCGACTCACGGCTTGATGGCCGGTCCGCGCGTTCGTAATACAGCTCGGTGAGCAGGGCATTGAAACGCTCGATATGCTCGCCGTCGACCTTGAACACCAGGACGCGATCCGCGGGGATCGCCCCGAGTGTGTATTCCTGGGTGTAGATCACCGAGCCACCCACCCACACCAGACGAATCCGGGTCGACGCCGCCCATCCGTCGGGAGCGACTATGACCACCGTCGCCTCAGGAACACTCGGATCCAGATAGCCAGCCGCGGATTCCTGGACACGGGGCGCCTGCCAGGGACTGGCGGCCCCGCGTACGCTCACACGCGTCTTCATCGAAACACGCACATCGTCGGTGTTCAGCGAATGAAGGCTGCAAGACAGCATTGAGACGCCGCCGCCCAGGGCCTTGACTCTTTCATTCGGGACATAGAACTCCATAAAGCTATTGGTGCGCTCGACGGTCTTTTCCTCGCTGTAGGGCACAGGAAAGTTCTCTGCGTCTCGCCCCTCCCAATCCAGGCGTACTCGATCGCCTTTTTTGAACACCGTTGGATCAAGGAACAGTTTGATCTTCTGCGCCGCGTCCCCGAGCCGTTTCAAGTCGATAACGTCTCCTGGCTGCTCAAGAAAAGGTGCTTCAAGTGGCCGAGTACCGAGGTCCACATTTGCCCAGGTTGGTGGTGACCAATTTGCGTCCGATTCGGGGTCGAAGACCGGATAGTTGCCCACGGCATCAACGACCTGCATGGCGATGGGCAGGAAAGGGTTGCTGCCGGCGGCACGGATGACGCTCTCATTAACCGTTACCTGGAACCGTCTGCCGACCTCCCTGGGGGTTACCACATGACTGATAGGCTGCGAACCCCAGGCAATTGTGCAGGTATCGAATTCGGCCATGTATTCGTAGGGCTGGACCTCAAGAACGACCCCAAGCCTGGCCCGTTCGGGGTCTATCACTGCGCCCGCCTCGAGATCTTCGGGGAGGAAGAACACCAGTCCTTGATGGCCCGGTTTGTCAGCGTCCGGGTCTTCTTTGCCGGGACGGTTGAGCTTGATCCGAAGCCTGAGCCGGTTGGTGTCGACGAGGCCGTTTCCGGGCTCCTCAATGGTGCAGTAGGCAGTAGCCCACTCCGGCAGAATGTTTTCCTTGGACACGGTCAAGGTATGCATCGGGTTATTCGCATTGCTCTCGTCGATAATCAGGTAGTCCTCTGGCGTCGGGCCGTTCCAGTACAAGAATATCTCTGTGTGCAGCGCCAACTTGTGCTCGGGGAAAAGTAACGGCTTGAGATCATGCTCGACATGCCGCAGTCCAATGCACCCGTCAGGTTCGGTGTCCTCCTTGATAGGCATGCCCAGGTTCGAGATGTACAGCTCGGATTGTCTATCGTCGACTGTACTTCCAAGCTTTCTTTCAGGAGCACGAGACATCGTGAATCCTCCACATGAAAGGGTTGAAAATCGATCAGGCAGCCGCGTGATGATCATCCTTACGGTATGTCTTCGAATCCGAAAATGCCTCGGCGAGCAATACGCAGCGTCACCACACCGGAATAGCGCTGTGGAACACCGTGACGGTTGACCTCCCAATAGACTTTTACGATGCGATTGAGGTTGTCCGATACATACTTCGCCGGGACTTTGATTCGAACTTCACCGGGTGTGGAAATATGCATCAGCATGACAATGCGGTTCACCGGGCCAAACCAGTGCAGTCGAACATGCTGGCCGACAGGCGGGTCAGGGATGGTGACCCAGACGCCCTCCGGTACCAGGTCCGGATCAAGGTAATGGCCGGCAACCTTGTCGACTACAGGAGCGGCCATGGGCTCCAACGGTTTTCCCACCAGCAGGCTTTTGCGCGCCGACTCACCCAGCAGCCGCCCATCAGTACCATTGACCTCGTAGTGCATTTCGGAAGGGCGCCCCTCGAATCGCTTGATTTGGGCCACGGGCAGTACGAACTCAATGATGTCGTGCTCCGGGCGCTCACCTGCACTGCGGGTGAAGCGGTATTCCACGCTGCCGTCTCGGTCAGGCAAGAGCCAGACCAGTGTGATCAGGTCCCACGGTTTCCAGCTGGCCTGGTAAGGCACGTAGGCTTGCCCATCTTTCGGTACCGGACGTATTTCAGCGAAGGGCATGGTGTCGATCACATAGGGCGCTGGCCACAGAACCGTTGCACCTTTGACACTCACGTAGGCAGCTTGCGAATACATCGTCGTTGAACCGACATATTTGCGCAGGGTGTAATACAGCTTGGCATGCCCCTGGGCCAGACCGCCCATGAACGCAGGAGGGATCGGAAAGTCATAGATCGCGTTGATCCGCTCCACTGGGCGTTCCTCGCGATGTGTGACAGTGTTTCCTTGAGCATCGGTAGCCCTGAAGACAAATTCCAGGGTATCTCTCGTCTCGAAGTAATCCGCTGAAGCAAACACCGAAGCCGTGACGGATTTGCCTGCCAGCTTCTCCAGGTCAATGACCCCGGTTTGCGGGTCAACCTCGGCGCTGTAAGGCTCTCTCAAAATATCGCGTTGTGCATATACCCATACCTTGCTGACGGCAGACCAGCGTTCAGCCGGGTCAGTGAAGTTACCGGTATGCCCGCGCACCTGAAGCCTCACGTTCAGTTCTCTGCCGTCGCGGGCGGCCATGACTTTCGTGTAAGGCACTATCAGGCTGACCGCATGGTTCAGATCTGACTCGGTGAGTAAATAGGTGACCTGTTGATCTCCCCAGCACAGCAGGACCTGGTCTCCCGGAGCCGCGTGGGCGTAAGGCATCAGCGTAATTTCGATATTTTCGCGGGCCCTGGCTTCACTGACGCCGTTAACCAGCACATCGTCAGGCAGATAGATGACCAGTCCCTGGTGTCCTGGCCTGGAAGGGTCGGGGTCGTGGCCGCCCGGACGTGCAAGGTCAACCCGTAAGCGCAGGGGTAGGGTAGACGCGCCCGAGGCGTTGATCCGGCACACCAACGGGTCTATCCATTGAGGTCGGATACTGGCTGCCGGCAGGAGAATTGGCAGCCATTCACGCTGGGTATCCCCGGGCATGACAAAGGTGTGAGCGACGGGAAGGATAGGGTCGTTGCTGAACAGTTCGAGCAATTCACCGGGTGATGTGCGCGAACTGGTTTTCACGTAGACAACCTGCGGGGTTTCGATATTCCTGAGGCCCAGGTTGCCGTCGACCCCCACATCACCGGCCGCGGCCGGGTGGAGCCTTGGGATGTAAAGATCGCCTAGTTCGGCGGTGGGCGCAGGGGGAGGGGGGACGACGTTGGACATGGAGTGGCTCCTTTCTATAAATCAACGGGTAAGACACCGAAAGGCAAAGTTCGGGCTAGAGGCGTCTGAAGCGAATATCGTCAATTTCGTAGTCGTTACCACTGGTAGTCACTACATGACTATTGATGTAAAGCACGACATAAGAACTGTTAGCGAGGAAACTTCCCGAAAGTGTTCGCCAGTTTACTAAGTCGGTGAGCTGGGTGGGCGCTGTGACAGCGCCTTGAGTGGTACTCAGGGAGAGGGAAGGGACTACATATAGGCCGCGGAATCTTCTGGCTTTTATACTGAATTCGTATCGATGACCTGGTAGCAAGTTGGCAAATCCTTGGCTGAGGATTACCCCACTTTTATCCCCGGGGGTGTTTGTAAAGTTATGGAAAACGGTGTTGGTGGCATATTTTCTAAACTCAATATCACGCCCTCCATTGACCGCAGGGCCTGGCACCCATCCGTTTAAGTTGCTGTTGTCGAAGGTGGTGAGGTGGTCGAAGCCTGCGATTACGCGCAACGCGAGAATCGGGGAAAATCGCCTGGGAACATTGGCCCGGGCCAAACTGTATTTCAGCCTTATGGATCTATCGAGGTTTCCAGTGATGAAGTTACGTTCGATAGGGATTTCCAGTGTTTCCCCTGCCTGGTCATTATTTAACTTCATCTGAACGGAGGTGCTGATGACATCTCCATCCAAATCCAACTTGATCACATCGTCGCCCAGACTGTCGGTAAGCGGGAGCGTAACCATCAAATGGGTGCCAAAATTATCCGGGTCCAGATAGTTACCCGAAGCGCTGTCAACCCTTACCGCTGGCAGTGTCCTTGTAGGCTCGCCCACTTGCAGTTGAAGACGTTGGGATTGCCGATGGGGTGACTGGTCGATGCGTTCGTAATACACCTCGACAGGCAATGTATTAAAGCGCCTGACTTGTGCATTCGGAACGGTAAATGAAAGTTCCCGGTCGTCCGGAATAGGTCCCAGCACAAACTCTTCAGCAAAGTTAACCGAGTGTGCGGCCCATACTATTCGGATGCGTGTGGTGGCGGTCCAGCCAAATTGGGCACGGTATTTAACCGTGGCATTTGAGTTTGGATTCAATTCTCCGTCTGGCGCTTCTACGATGCTCGGTGCGGGCCAGGCGATGAACTCGCCCTTAACCGTTACCCGTACTTTTCTTGACGGCAACCATACATCATCTCTGGCCTTATAGAGGTTGTAGTACATAATTGCAGTGCCGCCGACGATTGCGCTGACAATTTCGTTGGGCACGTCGAAGTCTTCGATGAAGTTGACAAGGTTGACGTCTCTCTCCTCACCATGGAAAAAAGGCAAGTTATAAGTGTCTCGGCCCTCCCATTCAAATGCAATTTTGTCGTTGCGCTCGAAAAAGTCGTTATCGATGAATATCTGGACGACCTGTGCAGCATCACCCAACTCATCAAGTTCAACGGTTTCTCCGGCTTGCTTAAGGAACGGTGGCCGTGGCCGCAAGAGCCCGAGGTTGACTTCTACTCGCTGTGTCTCCGACCAGTTCGATTTGGAATCGGGATCAGCGGGGTAGTTACCGCCCACATCCTTGATTTGCATGGCCACCGGCATATTCACGTAGTGAGGATTCTCTTTGATCTGCTCGGGGGTAATTAACATTTCAAATGGGCGTCGCACCTCACTGGCCGTCACCACGTGTTCGATGAGCGTGGAGCCCCAGGCGATACGGCAGGTGTCCCACTCGGCCATATTTTCCCAGGGGTGGATTTCGAGCACTACACCGCGATTTGCCCGGGCCATATCCACGTGGCTGCCGGCCTCCAGGTCGGCAGGCAGAAAAAACACCAGGCCCTGGTTACCGTCGGCGTCCGGGTTCGGATCAGGGTGCGCCGGGCGACTGCGTTTCACCCTGAGCTTCAATGGTTTGGTTTTAGAGCGGTTGCCGCTGGGGCGCTTGATCAGGCAATAGACTTCGGCCCACTCCGGCAGAATTTGCTCTTTATTCACCGTGAGGCTGAAAAACCGGTTCCCCAGGTTGTCCGGTTGGATGATGAGGTAATCCACCGGGGCTTCAGGGTTGTTCCAAATCAGGTAGATCTCCGTGTCCAGCACTACCCCCGGGAACGCCAGGAGCAGCACCTCCAGATTATGTTCCACATGGCGTGCGCCCAGTGCGCCGTCAGACTGGGTATCCCCTACAGGAGGGGGCTCGATACCGCTGATCAGCACTGGGCCCAGGTCGTGGTCATTGCGGGGACGGCGGGCCGGGGTTCTGGTTTTACGGGACATGGTCAGGCCTCCAAGAGGGGCGGTGTGGCTGATAGAAACCGCAGCGGCTTCATCTCCCACGGCCCGGCGCACCAATCCGTACTTCCTGGCGTAACGATTCGTTTAGCGATGTACTGCGCGCCAGAATATTTTCGGGCTCATACACGTAATAGAGTTCAGGGGTGGTGCCGTTGAACCTCAAGAGATGTTCATAGGGAATCAGACGTCTGATGGGCACGCCTTCAGGCACCTGCCCCACGGTAAACAGGTCGTCGTAGAGGATCAGGTCATGGCTGCCCGGTATCACGTAACGCATAAGCAACATGATGTTGTCAGTGGGCCTGCGCCATGCGTACCAAGGAATTTCGACGGCGGCACCACCGGTGGGGATGGGGTTGACGACATGGGAGGGGTATCGCAAAAAAATAGGCGCCTGCAATCGGATGATCGCGTCCTGCACGGTGGCAGAGGCGATTTTTGAGTAACCCACGATATTGAGCCCTTGGAACAGGATAAAGCTGATCTCCACTTTGCCACCGGCCACGGCACGCACTTTGTCATGAGGTACGAAAAAATCATGAGGCCGGCCGGCCGCTTCGATGGGGATGTATTGATCGTGCAGTACCCGGCCCCCCAGCTTTGGGTAGCCCTGGTAAGACACAAAATACGTGTAGCCAACAGGGCCCTCCCACGGATAAGTGAACAACTGCATATGCAAAGGCCCGCCGTTAAGTGACTCAAGGTCGATCAAGCCTGGATAGTTCTGGGTTGCGAAGATAGGCGCGGCATAGTTGGCGCTGCCCACTTCCACGAGCACCGGGATGTTGCGCGAGCGGGGGGTGGATACGTTGCGAACGGCGTCGACAACCTGGAAACTCACCAATCGATTGGTGCCGTTACCGATCTGGATAATCTGATCGCGGTTGAGTTTTATCTCGGTCTGTTGGCCGACACCGGTTACCTGCTGAGAGGGGGCTAAATAACTACCAATCTGGCATTCAATGCGATCCAGTGGATGCATATTCGGATAAGGCTCGAAGGTTATGGTCACGCCTCGCTCGGCCTGAATTTCCCTGATCTCCGTATCGGATATTTTGAAATTGAGTGCGGAATGGCCGGGAGTGATGTGGTCCTGATCCTCGCCGGCCGGGAGGGTTCGCTTGACCATCAGGGTCAGCGGATAAGAGAGGTCATTGGATGGGCCGCCGGTGTACCACACCCTGTACCCCAGTATCAGATCCCCATTGGGGAGGTCGCTGTCCGAAATGGCAAAGGAGAAGCTGCTGCGGGCTTCTTCCCCAGGTTCCAGGGTTTTCTCTGCAAGTACCTTCATCCCCACTATAGAAAGCACCTCAATCTTGTCTCCGGGTTTCGCGGGCCAATTCTTGTCCACCGACACGGTCAGGCCTCTGGCCAGCAACCAGAGCGGAATACCACCGTCATAGCCCGCAAATGCAGGGGACATCCCAGGGACTCGCAGCGTGTCAAGAAACTTGGGTTTGACCGGCGAGGCCTTCTTGGGTTTGGTCGTGGCCGGCTTGCTGTTCTTGGTAGGCATGGCTTTCTCCAATAGAAAGTTGTCACGCGTGACAGGAAATGCTCCTGCGCTTGGACCTATCAAACGCCGTTAAAGAAGGATTTGGCTACTGTCATAATTAACAGGTGGCGACGGGCGGACGGCGCGCAACACGCCCGGTCAGGAACCTTGCAGGATTTGCACTTGACGGCGCAGCGATTCGTTCAAATCCACGGAGCGGGCCCTGACAACAGAGGCGGACTCGGATTCGTACACGAAATACAGATCAGGGGCGTAGCCCACGAACGGTTGAAGATCCGTACCGGTGAGCGCCCACTGAACCGGCTGCCCATCCGACCAGAACGATCCCACCGGCTTCGTCACGCTGAAGAGGATGATTTCGTTGAGTGACTTCACGTAACGCAGGATCAACGTGAGGGTATCTGTCGGTTTGCGCCAGGCGTACCAGGGGATATTCACAACGAGGGAGTTTTCTATGAACACCGTATCTTCAGGGTATTTTTCGAAATAGGGCGCCTCCAATCGAATGACCGACCCCACGACTTCAGCGCAGGTCTGCTTGGAAACGTAAGGGGTCAAGTCGTCTGCCCGGATCAGTTCATAACTGATCGCCACCCATCCTCCGGCCGCAGCACGGACTTTGCTGTAGGGCACTTCATGATAGGTCGCGGTGCCAGCCCTGGTGATCACTTCGATGCGTCGGTGCACCACCTCACCTCCAAGCGGAGGGTAGGCCTTGAAGGTGATCACATACCAGTCTCCCGTCCTGCCGATGTGCCCAGGGGTGTACATGCCAACCTTCAAGTTGGCGCCATTGAGTCTTTCGATATCGATATAGCCCGGCTGATCGTCGGACTGGATGAATGGGCCTTCCCGTTGCGCATTGTCGAGCGCCACCACTACGCGGGTGTACTTGGATCGTGGTGTTGAGGCGTTGCCGACGAGGTCGACGATGTAAAACCCCACCAGCAGGCCATCACTGTCACCGGCTTTAATCATCTGGGCGTGATTAATCACAATAAGGGTCGCCTGGCCGACGCCTGCAACTTTCTGCACGACGTTCAGGCTGCCCCATTGGAAGTGGATGCGATCGCTTGGATGCATATTCGGGTAAGGCTGAACGATTACGCTGACGCCTTTGGCTGCCTCGGGCGGATAGACTTCCAGGGCCGAGAGTGTGTATTTGAGTTGCGAGTGACCCGGCTCAAGCTGATCCAGGTCTTCGCCCGCCGGCAGTTCGGTTTTTACCAAGATACTCAGGGGATAGGATGCCTCGTAGTCGTCGCTGCCTCTGTAATTCACCACGTAACCCAGGCGTAGTTCTCCGTCGGGCAGCTTTTCCCGTGGAATGGAAAAAAAGTAACTGTGGTGTTGTTCCTCTCCCGCCCGGACCGGCTTCATCGCCAAGGACGTCATACTTGGCATCATGACGATATTGATGATGTCGCCAGGACTGGCAACCCAACTGTTATCCACTCGGACCGTCAGCCCGGAGACCATCAGCCAGTCGGGAATCCCTCCGTCGTAACCGTCCACATTGGGAGTCATGCCCGGGATCGACAGGCGAGGAAGCTGCTTGGGCTGCCCAGGGGAGGTCTTGGCGCTTTCAGTGCTCATGCTCTTTATTCTCCTGAACAAGTCCCTGAATGGGGGGGCTGACGCTGTTAACGATTTACCTGCCTCTGGCGATATCAAATACCCACGTTTTCGCGCTGACAACTGTCAGAATTCACAGGTGCTGACAGACGGTCGTGGGTATCTAAGGTGCCACGCCATCGGTCGCCACCTGTTAATTCTGACAGTTGCCAACACCCTGCTACTGGATGTCTGATTTCTCTCAAACCCATGCCCAGTGCGCAGGGGAATGCCGAGGAAACCAGCATGGCCAAGTATCGCGCTCAACCTCCCAGTCTGATCTCCGAGCTGCCCCCGGTGGATATTCCGCTGATGCAACCGCCGATTGCAGGAGATTTGGAGGAGGCCGACGGGGGGATTGGTGTGTCGCATACCCTGAGACCCCTGGTCGTGCATATCGACAGACCAAGCAGTACGCCTGAAGGAACGTTCTTCGAATTGTTCTGGGGCGGCGGTGATCCGGTCGCGTACAACCTGATCCGCGAGGGCGACCAGAACCTGACGCGCATTCCCTTCACCGTGCCCTATGACAGTATTCGCGAGCCGTGGGCAGATCCGGTGTACGTCCGGGTTATTCGCAGCAGCGGAAACGAATCCCGAACCCAGCCTTTGCGTTTGAGGGTCAACCTGCAACATCCGGGCGGACAAGACCCCAATCCCGCCCCCGGAAATCAGGGCTTGGTCTTTGAACTTCCAGACGATGTGAGGCTGGGCGGGGTCAGTGCCGATCGGGCCAGGCAGGGCGTTGAGGTGGTCGTCCGGCATTGGCTGAACATGGCCGCCTATGACCTGCTTATCCTCGTCTGGGGCTCGGTGCGAATCGAGCGGTTGATCCTGCCCGCCGAAGTCGGGCGGGATATCACCTGCATGCTCGACGAGGATGCAATCAAGGAAGCCGGGGACAGCGACTTGCTGCCAGTGGCCTTCCAGGTTCGCGGACCGACCGGCAACTACCCCGATCCCTGGGCGCCCTGGTCGACCACGGTATTGGTTTCGGTGTACCTGGCAACTGACCGCCTGGACGCACCCTGGGTGCAAGTACCCGAGACCCACTGAGAAATCGATCTGGAAATACTCGGCACTCGGGACGCACAAATCGGCCTGACCGTCGGCGGGGCCGATGCTCGTGTCTACAGTCATGTTTTTCTGTACTGGAACGGGGTAAGTGCCCAGGGCAGTTCGGTTCATTACTTTGAGGATCGGCCACTGTCAGGCGCCAAGGGTTACTTTTTCAATATCGGCAACGCTTTGGTCAGTGCGATCGCCCAAGGCAGTGCGGTGGTGTACTACGAGTTGAAAGGCGCTGGCTTGCCTGACAAACGCTCGCATAACCGTTATCTCACGGTGATCGGCGAGATTGTCAGATGGCCGGCACCGACCGTAGACCAAGCCCTGGGAGAGGATCTGGACCCAGGCTTGCCGTTGATTACGATCCGCTTCCCTGTGCAGGCGAGTTGGGTCAGCACAGACAGGGTACAAGTGACCATCCTGGCCAGCGACGCCGGCGGCACCGTCGATTACACGGCAGGACGGCTCGTGGGCCAGGTTACCCCCGGCGATGATATGACGTTCGATGTGCCGGGCACTGAGCTCAAGCGTTTTGACGGGCGTTTTATCGACGTGTTCTACAGCGTGACACGGGGCAATGAACTGCCTCAGGAATCCCTGCGCCAGCTATATCAGGTGCACCTGCCGAATGAGATGCCTGTTCCCGAATTGATCCAAGCCACAGGCTCAGGTGTTTCGGTGACCCTTGCGCCGATGAATGCGCAAAATGGTGCAACGCTGAAAGTCAGTTTTTTGCCGATGTACACCACTGACAGCATCAAGGTCACGATGGAAGGGACTGCCGGTGCGGGGTCACCGGTTATTGCGGCGAAGAACGGTTTGACCAGTGGTGTGGTGACGTTTGATATTCCCAAGACGGCGATTGCGGCGAATATCGGCAATACCCACACGATGTTTACCCTCAAGTACGAGCTCACCCGTGGAAATGTCGTTCGGCCGTCGTCGGTGTTGACGGTAACAGTGACCCCGATACCTGCGAGCGAACTGGCGGGAACCGTAATCCAAATCAATGAGGCCAACCCAGCGACGAAGGTGCTGGATCTATCGACCGGAACGGGGAACAGGAGACTGCGGGTCGGCACCTGGCCGTTCATTACGACCAATTCCCCGGTCTGGATTGAGTTCAAGGGTTTCAAAAGCGGAGGGGCGGCGCACAACCTCAAACATTGGAACGGTGGGGGGGCCTATGTGAATACGACCTGGTTCAACCAAGGGTGGTGGGAAAGTCCAATCAGTTATGCGGCCTACTTGAAAGAGTTAGGGGACAACACGCAACTGACACTGCATTTCAAGGCAGCTTTAGTTCCTGGCGTGACGGAGGCCAATGCCATTGTCTTCCCGCAGGTGACCTACACCGTCAAAAGTGCTCCGCCCCCGTTGGTATTTGATACTTCTCCAGCAACGCTGGCTGGTAAGGTGTATGTGATTCGAGGGTACTCACATGCGCTTCCATCCTGGCCTGCCGGAACGACCATGCAACGGCAGGCAACAGGAGGACAGCCGGATTACTATTATTCATCTTCCAATCCAGCCGCCGCGTTTGTGAATCCCACCACAGGTGTTGTCCAGGTGAGCGGAAGAGGTGTTACGACGATAACGGTCCGAGATCAAAAGCAACAAACTGCAAGCTATACATTGACCGTGACCAACGCTATTGCGGTTATTCCACTTGCTCGAGATTTTCTTGAGGATGTTCGTAATGCGCTTGCAAGGGAAGGCGCAAGTATGCCGAGCATGGCTCAGTTACGCGAAATTTATAATACTTATGGGGCAAGATGGCCATTGGACAGTGATGCTCACTGGTCTAGTGATAGAGCGCCTGGCGATAACAGCTATTATTGTTTGAAATTTTCCGATGGCAGCCAAAGCGCTGTAGACGGTCGCTTCAGAGGGTCTGCCGTTGGAATAAAGGTATAACGTCTACGAGGTAATACAGTTGAAAGGCGAAGCAGGTTACGTTGAATCAATCTGCTTCACCTTATCTGAATCCTAAGCACGACATACAGTCAGCAAGCGCACTCAAACAACCTCCAGGTAAGAACTATGGATCGCCCGCGCCACCCCCCGCACCGTTTCGATGAATTCCGTGAGACGGCTATGCAACCCATCCTCCAGAATTTCATCAATCCCCGTATACCGCAGCCGCGCCTCGAACTCCGCCGCCAACCGCTGCGCCGTGCGCCCGTAACTGCCGGGCAGGTCGGCGAGGATATGACTCAACTCTTCGATACAGGCATGCAACGAACGCGGCACATCGCTGCGTAGCAACAGCAACTCGGACACCGACCGCGCATTCAGCGCATTCGGATACAACTCCGTATACGCCTCGAACGACGATAACGCGCGGAGCAGGGCGCTCCACTGGTAATACCCGCGTGCCGACAGGTCGCTGACTTCTTCCGACTCTTCGCCGAACATCTCGTAGCGCGCGTCCAGCAGGCGCAGGGTATTGTCCGCGCGTTCGACAAAAGTGCCCAGGCGAATGAACCGATAGGCGTCGTTGCGCATGATGGTCCCCGAGGTCGCGCCGCGGAACAGGTGCGAACGCTGCTTGACCCAGTCACAGAAGTGGCTGATGCCATGGCGTGCCAGGCCGCCGGCGGCGATGCTGCGCATTTCCAGCCAGGTGGCGTTGAGGTTTTCCCACATGTCGGCGGTGATGCGCCCGCGTACCGCATGGGCATTGCCCCGCGCGGCGCGCAGGCAATTGTAGATGCTGGCGGGGTTTTCTTCGTCGAGGGCGAAGAAGTGCAGCATGCGCTCGGCATCCAGGGTTTGATGGCGCTCCAGGTAACTGTCCAGGGTGCCGCTGCTGAGCAACGACATCGCCAGTTCGTCCAGGCCATCGCTACGCCCGGCCTGGGGCATCAGCGACAGCGAATAACTGACTTCGAGCATGCGCGCCAGGTTCTCGGCGCGTTCCAGGTAACGGGACATCCAATACAGATCCGCGGCGGTTCTACTCAACATACTCAGCCCTCCACCACCCAGGTGTCCTTGGTTCCACCGCCTTGCGACGAGTTGACGATCAACGAGCCCTCACGCAATGCCACCCGCGTCAGGCCTCCCGGCACCAGGCGGGTTTCCTTGCCCGAGAGCACAAAGGGCCGCAGGTCGATATGCCGGGGCGCGATGCCGTTTTCGACAAAGGTCGGGCAGGTGGACAGGCTCAGGGTCGGTTGGGCGATATACGCATGGGGGCGGGCCTTGATGCGTTGGCGGAAATCTTCGATCTCGGCCGCCGTGGCCGCTGGGCCGACCAGCATGCCGTAGCCGCCGGAGCCCTGGGTTTCCTTGACCACCAGTTCGGCCAGGTTGGCCAGCACGTGGGACAGTTCATCGGGCTTGCGGCACTGGAAGGTCGGCACGTTTTGCAGGATCGGCTCCTCATCCAGGTAAAACTTGATCATCGCCGGCACATAGGGATAGATCGATTTATCGTCCGCCACGCCGGTGCCGATGGCATTGGCCAGCACCACATTGCCGGCGCAGTAGGCCGCGACCAGCCCTGGCACGCCGAGCATCGATTCGGGATTGAACGCCTGCGGGTCGAGGAACGCGTCGTCGATACGCCGGTAGATCACGTCCACCGCCTTGGGCCCGTCGGTGGTGCGCATGAACACCTTGAGGTCGTGCACGAACAGGTCGGCGCCTTCCACCAGCTCCACGCCCATTTCCCGGGCCAGGAACGCATGTTCGAAGAACGCGCTGTTGAAGCGCCCGGGCGTCAGCACCACCACGTTGGGGTTGTCCAGGCGGCTGGCGCTTTTCAGGGTCTTGAGCAGCAGGTTGGGGTAGTGGTCCACCGGCGCGATGCGCTGCTTGGCGAACACTTCGGGGAACAGGCGCATCATCATCTTGCGGTCTTCGAGCATATAGCTCACGCCGCTGGGGGTGCGCAGGTTGTCTTCGAGCACATAGTAGGTACCGTCGCCGTCGCGTACCAGGTCCACCCCCGAGATGTGGGAATAAATATCGCGGTGCAGGTCCAGGCCGACCATGGCCTTCTGGTAACCCTCGTTGCCCAGCACCTGGTCGGCCGGAATGATCCCGGCCTTGATGATGCGCTGGTCGTGGTAGATGTCGGCGAGGAACATGTTCAGCGCATTGACCCGCTGGATACAGCCGCGCTCGATCACGCTCCACTCACTGGCGGGGATGCTGCGGGGGATGATGTCGAAGGGGATCAGGCGCTCGGTGTCCTGCTCGTCGCCATAGAGGGTGAAGGTGATTCCCGCGCGATGGAACAGCAAATCGGCTTCGCGGCGACGCTGGGCCAGCAATTCCGGCGGCGTGTTGGCCAGCCAGCGGGAGAAGTCCTGATAGTGCGCACGGCACACGCCGTTTGCGTCATTCATTTCATCGAAGAAAGATCGAGCCATTCCAGTACCTTGTCAGTGCCGAGGGACGCATGGGGTGGCACTGCCGCTTTAAAAAACGCATTTTTTATGAGCCCGTGGCTGATGGTGCCACCGGGCCTGGTCCTTACTTTCTTATGGGGTCGGCTCTGGGTCGGGGGGTAACGAATGTTCCTGTATTCGGGCAGATGAATGGATAAAGCAATGCGTGTGCCGGAATGGGCATCCCGCGCTGATTTCCCTTTGTGGTGAGCCCGCTCACCACAACAAGCTCGCTCGCCACAAAAAAAAGGCCGGCCATGACAAGGCTGCTCACCATAAGGGAGCGGCTTGCGCACCGTGATGGTGCAACAACAAACTTGAACTTCGCCACGGCCCGATTCTTCTAAGGGGTTTGAGCCCAGCAGGGAGCACGGATGTGCCCAGAATCATTTCACCCGACACCCCGGAAGCGAACCTGGCCGACCACAGCGAGCACAACGCCAAGATCTTCGGCTCGCCCAAGGACCGCCTGGACTTCTACCGTCGCGAAATCCAATACGAAACCACCATCCTCGCCAACCGCACCGATGCCTACCTGACGGCGCAGTCGTTCCTGGTGATTGCCTTTGTCTCCGGCATGGGCAACCTCAACCCGGAGTGGGGCAAGTTGTTCACCCTGGTGGTGCCGGTGTTCCTGACGCTGCTCGGCATACTCAGTTCCCTGAATGCCTGGCCGGGGATCCGCGCCGCGTACGAAATCATCGATCACTGGCACTACAAGCAGAGCGAACTGCTGCGCAGCGAGCCGGTGATGGGCATGGCCTACGATGAGTCGCCGCTGTTTTCCGAAATGGAGTCCTCCCATAAGGGCTATCGCAAGTCGCTGCTGTTCTCCATGCGTGCGCCGTGGCTGTTCATGGTGTTCTGGGTGTTGCTGGGGGCGTACGCGTTTTATATCCAGGTGGATAACCCGGGCTCTTAAGCAGTTGGAACTTCAGCGGCCGGCACGGGACCTTACCTTTACGCAGTTTGCGTTTTTCAAACGAGGTGAGCCATGAGCACAGACAAAGACCCCCAGACCAGCAACCGTAACGACCCGGCAATCGACGGCGGCGAACCGGCCCCAGGCACGGCGGCCGATGTACCGAAAGACCCGAAACCCGCCGCCGACCCCAAGGCCAAGGAAAACGACTACAGTCCAGACTTCAAGCCTGAGCGCGAGCCCAAGCCTGAAACCGATGCCGATATCGACACCCAGGGCGGTTAGAGGAGACGATCATGTCCAAAGAACTGGAAGAAGAACTCAACGATCCGGGCAATGAAGACCCGGGTTCCCTGATGGATGATGCAGAAGTACCGCTCAATGATCTGGATGACGCGGCGGATGTGGGCAATACCGAAAAGCCCGATTAATCCCGGCCCTGTAGCTGTCGAGCCCTGGCAAGGCAGCTGCGGGTATGAACAATGTCTCGGCCGTTGAAGCAAACGGTAACGACTGAAGCTGGAACACTCTCGTCAGCCAAGCACACACACCTCAGACAGCATCGCAGGAAGACAGCTGCGCGGCTGGGGAACATTTCCCTCACTCCCTACCGATCTTGGCCGATTATGACTTTTTCCACCGCTACCGCCGCCGCCCGCCCCATAAACACTGCGCCGATAAGTGCCAATTCTTGGGAGGATTCCGAGGACACCTTTGTCATTAAAAATGCCAGGGAAAAATTCAACGAGAGCCTGGTGAAGGACTTGAACAGCGGCAAAATGCCGCCTGACGTCAACAACCTCCTCGAGGCCTTGCTGTCGCCAGGCCAGGCAGGCCTGCCCAACGTGCAAGTCAGGACCTTCGCCGTGGATGGTGTTCAAGCCAAGGACATCATATTCATTCAACGGGTACCGCTTGTACCTGATGGGCCTGACATCGTGCTTTATGTTCCGGAGAAAGACGGCAGTTCATACCAGTCTTTCAATACTGTCGAAGACATGAACGCCTGGTTGCAAACACGCGCTGACGACCCCAGGCTACTCAAGGCATTTACCCGGCACTTTGCGCGGGACAGCGCTCCCGAAAAACAAGCCCATGTCGCCGATACACTGATTCGATTCAGAAACCATGACATCAATGCCGTCGTCGGGCCTTATGCCAACGAAGGTGACGATATATTTGTCCGACTGGACAAGGGGCCGTCCGCACCGCCCGCTGCGGTCAACGGTTTGACAAGGCTTGAGGAAGAACAGATATCCCCCGAAGGGCGGGTGCTTTATTCAGGACTGCGACCGGATGGTACAAAAGTACTCTTTGAATATGACGCCTACGGAAACCTTCAAGGTGGAGATAAAAAGGGCAATTTCTATTTTGTTAAAAACGGCTTGAACAGCCCCAGGCCGCTGGTGCCGATGACGGAAAGTGCATTCAAGCAAACGGTTCGGAACGAAGCGCTCGACAATATCGGTGCAAACGATACGCGGGGGCTCTACGAAGAACTGTTGAGGCACCTTGAACATCCCTCCGCCGGCATCGCCGATGCCCTGCAGGCGTTCGGGGTGAATAAGAACGCCGCCGATGCCACAGAGCGGTACCTGGACAATCCCTTCAGCGCGCTGCTGGTTGATTTGAATACCCGCAACCAGATCGGCAAGGTATTCGGCGTTGACAAGCAAACCATGGACTCGGCATTGAAAGGGGTCGGCGATTTGGCGCAACGGTTCGTTCCTGTTTATGGACAGGCGAGGAGCTTGGGATCGTTACTTGCCAAAGCGATCAGGAATGAGCCTCTCAGTGTTCAGGAGACACGGGACCTTGCTGATAACCTGGCGTTGAAACCCGACAGCCCGGCATTAAAGAACCTGCCTGCAGCGCAGACGCCTGGCAAGCCCTCCGTCGCCATGCCGGTGCAAATGAACGCCCATTAATCTGCCCCCCGCTGGATCTCACCGCTCCAATAACAAGCGCTCCAGTGCTGTCGCGGGTAATGGCCGACTGAACAGATAGCCCTGGATCTGATCACAACCGGCCTCTTTCAAAAACGCCAGTTGCGCCTGGGTTTCCACGCCCTCGGCCACCACCCGCAGGCTCAGGCTGTGGGCCAGCTCGATAATGGTGCGGGTGATCGCGGCGTCCTGGGGGTTACTGGTGACCTCGCGGATAAACGCAATATCGATCTTCAGCGTGTCGATGGGAAAGCGTCGCAGGTAGGCCAGGCTGGAATAACCGGTGCCGAAGTCGTCGATGGAGATCTTCACGCCCATGGCGCGCAGGCGTTGCAGGCTGGCGATGGTGTGCTGGGTATTCTCCATCAGCGAGCCTTCGGTCAGTTCCACTTCCAGCCAATGGGGTTCGACGCCGGTCTCAGTGAGAATGCGCGCGATATCGGCAATCAGGTCGCCCTCGATCAACTGATGGCCGGAGACGTTCACCGACACCTCGACGGCGCCAATCGCGCTGCGCTGCCACGTCGCAATCTGCTGGCATACGCTGCGGATCACCCAGCTTCCCACCTCCACGATCAAACCCAGGCTTTCCAGGACGGGCACGAACACCGCCGGCGATACCGCGCCGTAGCCTGGGCGCTCCCAACGCAGCAGTGCCTCCAGGGCGCAGATCTGCCCGTCGGCCAACGCGACTTTTGGCTGGTAGTGCAGGGTGAACTCATCGTGCTCCACGGCCTGGCGCAGGGCGTTTTCCAGTTCCTGGCGGGCCAGGTCGTGCACGTTCATGCGCGTGCTGTCACCGGCATGTTGGCGCAGTTGCTGCTCAAGCAACTGGCTATGGCGCTTGAGTTGATCGCCGTGGCTCTTGAGCCGCAGCAGGTTGCGCACCCGCAGCCACAGCTCGACCCGTTCCACCGGCTTGCTGATGAACTCTTCAGCACCGGTTTCCAGGCCACTGACCCGCGCACTCGACTCGCTGAGGGCCGACAGCATGATGATCGGAATGCTCGCCGTGGCTGCGTCGCCCTTGAGCTGGCTGGCCACTTCGTAGCCGTCCATGCCTGGCATCATGATGTCCAGCAGGATCAGGTCTGGTGGTTGCTTGGCCACCAGTTGCAAGGCTTCCTCGCCGCTGCCTGCACTCAGGGTCCGGTAGCCCTCGTGTTGCAACAGGGTTTCCAGCAGCTTGCGAACCTGGGGTTCGTCATCAACGATCAACAGCGTTGCGGGTTGGCTGGCCATGGAGAGGACTCATCTGAGGGGGGCGAGGGTTGTGTGTTGCAACAGCGTGTCGATCACCTGGTACAGCTCTTTGTAGCGCAGCGGCTTGCTGATGTAGGCATCGCAACCGGCCAGCCGGGTCTTTTCACGGTCTTCCTTCATGGCCATGGCGGTGAGGGCAATCACCGGGATATGGGCGGTGTGCGGGTCCTGCTTGAGCAGTGCGGTAGCGGCCAGGCCATCCATGCCAGGCAGCTGGATGTCCATCAGGATCAACGCCGGTTGGGCTTCGCGGGCCAGGGTCAGGCCGCTCTCGGCGTCGGCGGCCCACACCACCGTGTGGCCGGCGTTGACCAGCAGCAGCCGGGCCAGGCGCATATTGGCCTCGTTGTCTTCGACGATCAGGATATGGGCCATTCAGCCTCCGTGCCCCGGTGGAGTGGCAGCCACACCACAAAACGAGCGCCCAGGCCTTCACGGCTGGCCACCGCAACGCTGCCACCGTGCAGGTCGACCAGTTGCTTGACCATCGCCAAGCCCAGGCCGGTGCCTTCGAATTTGCGCGCCAGGCTGCTGTCGATCTGGCTGAAGGCCTTGAACAGCTTGCCCATGTCGTCCTCGGCAATACCGATGCCGGTGTCGCTGACGCTCAATTCGAGGAACTGCTGGTGGGCGCTGGGTTGCAGGGCAAACCCGTGCATCGGCCAATCGCCGGGCACTCGCCCGACCTGTTCGCGGGCCACCTGGCGCACCGCCAGGGTCACGGAACTGCCGTGCTCGCTGAACTTCACCGCATTGGCCAGCAGGTTGTAGATGATCTGCTTGGTCTTGCGCAGGTCCAGGGCCAGTGTGCCGAAGTCGCCCTGGCTTTCGAGCTTCAACTGGATGCGTTGCAGGGCGGCTTTTTCGCGCACGATCAACAGGCTGTTGGCGAGCAACCCCGCCAGTTCCACGGACTCCAGCTCCAGGTCCATCATCCCGGCTTCGACCTTGGACAGGTCGAGAATGTCGTTGATCAGCGACAACAAGTGCTGGCCGCTGGTAAAGATGTCGCCGATGTATTCGCGCTGGGTCTCACTCATGTCGCCCACCAGCCCGTCCTTCAACGCCTCGGAAAAACCGATCACCGCATTCAGCGGTGTGCGCAATTCGTGGGACATGGTGGCGAGGAATTCGGATTTCATATGGCTGGCATGTTCCAGCTCCAGGTTCTTTTCCTCCAGCGCGCGCTCAAAGCCTTTGCGCTCGGCTTCTTCGTGTTTGCGTGCGGTGTTGTCGGTACCGATCAACAGGTAACCGATGATGGTGTCATGACGGTTACGCAGCGCCGTCACCGAGACCATGGCCGACAGGCGGCTGCCGTCCTTGCGGATATAGGTCAGCTCGTAAATATCCTCGATGCCACGGGAGGCCTTGAACACCAGGGCTTCGAAACCCGGCGTGATCGGCGTGTCCAGCTCCAGGCTGAGGGCGGCGGCGCGGGTGATCAGTTCGGCGGGGTCGGAGATATCGGCGGGGGTGATGCGGTTGAGGACATCCTCGGCGGCATACCCGAGCATGCGTTCGGCGCCGACATTGAAGATCTGGATCACGCCCTTTTCATCGGTGGCGATGCTGGAGAAGTAGGCGCTGTTGAAGATTGCGTCTTGCAGGGCACCGGTCTTCAGCAGGGTCTTCTGGCGTTTGAATTCGACGATTTTTTCGGCCCGCGATTGGGCTTCAAGCGGTGGTCCAGTGACGGGTTTGTCCATGGCGGTGTTTTCCAGGCAGATCGGCCCGGCCGTGTCGATGACAGGGCCGCAGAGCATGCTCACAGAAAATCGCGTGGACGCGATGAGGAGGAGATGAGATCCCCGGACAATAGCAGATACCGCCCGCACTACGGTATGGATACCCTCAAACGGGTGTACGCCGACACAGGGCGGCGGGCCGCCCTGTTACCGTGCGGCGCGGTTTAGAGCATCACGCTGCTGATGACCTGGGTGCTGTCATCCGGGTTGATGACGCTGTGGAATCCCAAGGCCTGGTTCAACTCGCGCAACGGCGCATTGGTTGCCGCGTCGACCGTGTACATGCGTTTAAAGCCATTGGCGCGTGCCGCCGTCATCAGGTGCAGCATCAAAAGGCGCCCCAGGCCCAGGTGTTGCCAGGCATCGGCCACGGTGACCGCGCATTCGCATTCATCCGCGTTGGCTGCGGCATAGCGGGCCACGCCGATCTCGATCAGTTGGCCGTTGTCGTGCACCAAGGCGATAAAGGCCATGCGTTGCTGGTTATCGACATCCATCAATTGGTCCATCAGGGTCTTGCCGGGCTCGTTGATTTCCCCCAGGAAGCGCGCGTGCCGCGATTCACGGGACAGGCCCTTGATGAAGTTGTATTCCCGTTCACGGTCGTCGGCGCCGAGGGGGCGCACCAGTACATGGCGGCCATCGTCGAGCTGATCGATCCAGTGCGGTTTCGGCAGTGCTGCGTAGGCGGGGGCGGCCTGCTGGTTACGTGCTTCGAGGGTAGGCATGGTGTGGGCTCCTGGCGGTCAGCATCGGGCAACAGTGCCTTGCTCGATCATGCCCCCGGGGGCTGGGGCGCCATTGATCTGCATCAAGACGCCTGGCCGCCGGGCAGGGCAGGCGACGTTCGGTCATGCGCATCGGCAAAGGGTTGACCATGATCAACGTTCGGCGCGCCGTCGCGGCGCAGTCTGGTCCCACCCCACATGCCCAGCAGGAGGTCACACCATGGCAACCATGAGAGCCGCTGTCTTCGTTGAGAAAAACCGCATCGTCCTCGAGGATAAACCGATCCCCGAGGTCGGCCCGCTCGACGCCCTGGTGCGGATCACCACCACGACCATCTGCGGCACCGACGTGCATATCCTGCGCGGTGAGTACCCGGTGGCCAAAGGGCTGACGGTGGGCCATGAGCCGGTGGGCATCATCGAGCGGCTGGGCTCCCAGGTGCGCGGTTTCGTCGAAGGGCAACGGGTGATCGCCGGCGCAATCACGCCCAGCGGGCAGAGCTATGCGTGCCTGTGCGGCTGCGGTGCCCAGGACGGCCCCGACACCCGCCATGGTTTCCGTGCCGCCGGCGGCTGGAAATTCGGCAACACCCTCGACGGCTGCCAGGCCGAATACGTGCTGGTGCCCGATGCGCTGGCCAACCTGTGCCCGATCCCCGATGGCCTGAGTGACGAGCAGGTGCTGATGTGCCCGGACATCATGTCCACCGGCTTTTCCGGTGCCGAGCGTGGTGAGGTCAACATTGGCGACACGGTGGCGGTGTTTGCCCTCGGGCCGATCGGCTTGTGCGCGGTGGCGGGGGCACGGCTCAAAGGTGCGTCGATGATCATTGGGGTCGACGGCGTCAGCGAACGCATGGGCGTCGCCCGTGGCCTGGGCGCGACCCATATTGTCGACTTCAAGCAAGGCAACGTGGTCGAGCAGATCATGGCCCTGACCGACGGGCGTGGCGTGGATGTGGCCATCGAGGCGTTGGGCACCCAAGGCACCTTCGAATCGGCCTTGCGCGTGTTGCGTCCCGGTGGCCGCTTGTCCAGCCTTGGGGTGTACTCCAGCGACCTGCGCATCCCCTATGACGCGTTTGGCGCAGGCCTGGGGGATTACAGCATCGTCTCGACCCTGTGCCCCGGCGGCAAGGAACGCATGCGTCGCTTGATGGCGGTGGTCGCCAGCGGCGGGGTGGACCTGTCGCCGCTGGTGACCCACCGCTTCAAGCTCGACGACATCGAGGCGGCCTATGAACTGTTTGCCCATCAGCGCGATGGGGTGATGAAAGTCGCGATTACGCCCTGATACCCGCTGGGCCGATCACTGCGCAATCTCCAGGCTCGCCCGCAGGCCGCCGGCCGCCAGGTTGTCCAGGCGTACCTGGCCGCCCAGGCGTTGGGCGATGGTTTGCACGATGGTCAGGCCCAGGCCGGCGCCCTGGGCATTGCCACGGCTGTAGAACCGCTCGAACAGCCGCTCACGCTGGCTTTCGTCGATGCCAGGCCCCTGATCCTCGACGCTCAGGACCCATCCCCTGGCTGTTTTGCACAACCCCACGGTAATCACCCCATGCTCCGGGGAGAAGTTCGCGGCGTTGGTCACCAGATTGGTCAGGGCGATGTTGATTGCGCCGGCATCGGTGGTCACGCGGTACTGGGCATCGTCGACATCGAACACCAGCTCGAGGCCTTTGCTCAGCAGCCAGGGTGTCAGCTGAATCAGCGTTTCACGCACCGTTGTCGCCAGGTCGATAGCTTGCACGGCTGGCAGCCCGGCGCTGGGTTCCAGGCGTGCCATGGTCAGCAATTGGTTGACCAGGCGGCTGGTGCGGTCGACACCGCTGATCAGGAAGGCCAGGGACTCGCGCCGTTCGGTTTCAGTGCCGGCTTCCAGCAGGTTTTGCGCGTGCACCCGCAATACCGCCAGGGGTGTGCGCATTTCATGGGCGGCATCGGCGATAAAGCGCCGCTCGCGGCCGAGCATGTCCTGGATCTGCGCGAGCATGCGGTTCAACGCCGCCTGCATCGGCTCCAACTCCATGGGCAGGGGCGTCAGTTGCATCGGCTCCAGTGAGCCGGAATGCCGCGCGCGCAAGGTGGCGGCCATATCGGCCAGCGGCTTGAGGCCCCAGCCGATGGCCAGCCAGACCATGGCGGCGAGGATCAGGCTGCCCAGCACGTTGGGCCACAGGGTATGCCGCACGATGCGCTGGACCAGGTCGGAGCGCACGTCATCACGCTCGCCGACCCAGATACGCAGGCCGTTGTCCTTGTCCTTGAGCACGAAGCCGCGCCATTGGCGACCATTAAGGTCGTCGATATTGCTGTACCCCGGCTGTGCGGGGGGCGTGGCGAATGACGGGGCGCTGGTGGTAAACACCAGCAGTTCGCCCTGTGGGCTCCACACCTGGAAGGCGATTTTGCTTTCATAGGGGTGCCCGTCCACCTTGGGCATGGCGTTGCCCAAGGCTTTGTTGAAGGCGCGATACAGGTCGGCCTGGTCCTGGCTGGCCAGCGGCATGCTCATGACGCCCTGGAGCAGGCGGGCGTTCTGCGCCAACTGCGCGTCGTAGACTTCGGCGATTTCGTGATTGCTGTCATGCAGGTTGAGCACGCTGATTACCAGCAGCCCGGTGAGCAGCAGGCCGATAATGAGGCTCAGGGTTCGCCGCCGAATCGAGGTCATTGGCGCTCCTCCACCAGGTAGCCCACGCCGCGCACGGTGCGGATCAGTTCACTGGAGAACTTCTTGCGCAGGTGATGGATATGCACCTCCAGGGTGTTGCTTTCGGCTTCTTCGTTCCAGCCGTAGAGCAACTGCATTAACTGGTCGCGGGTCATCACGCGGCCCGGCGGCGACAGCAGCTCGTGCAGCAGTTGATATTCCTTGGGGGTAAGCAGTACCGGTGCGCCGTGGTAACTGACCTGCTGGGTGCTCGGGTCCAGGCAGATGCCTGCGTGTTCGATCAATACCCTTGCCCGGCCGGCGCTGCGGCGCAGCAGTGCACGCAGGCGTGCCTTGAGTTCGGCCAGGTCGAAGGGCTTGATCAGGTAATCGTCGGCGCCGGCGTCCAGCCCGGCGATGCGGTCTTCGGTGGCATCCCGTGCGGTGAGGATCAGCACCGGCAGGTTGGAGCCGCTGTCACGCAGGCGCCGCAGCACCTCCAAACCGTCCATGCGTGGCAGGCCGAGGTCAAGCACTGCCGCATCGAAGGTTTCGCTGAGCAGCGCATGCAAGGCGCTGCTGCCATCCTGCAGCCAATCGACGGTGTAGCCCTCACGCACCAGCGCCTGGTGAATGCCTTCGCCCAATGCCACGTCATCCTCGATCAGTAAAAGGCGCACGCAGACTCCTTGTCATTTGAGTTTTTGGTTGATGTCAGCCAGCACGCCTTCGATCTCTTTGCGCCGCCCGGCATCGGCGGTTTCGCGACCGGGCCGGGGCGCGGCCAGCAGGGCTTTTTGCAAGGCTTCACGGGCTTCGCCATAGCGTTTTTGCCGGTACAGGTGGTCACCCCAGAAGTACAGACTATCAATGCCTGCCGGGTTCAGTTGCAAGGCTTGTTTGAGCAGCGCTTCGGCCTTGTCCGCATCACCGAAGCCGATCGGCCAGCCGGGCACCCGGTCGTACAGGGCGGCCAGGCTGGTATAGGCCGAGCCTTGCAGGGTCTGGGGATCCAGGGCGAGAGCTTTTTCCAGGTCGACCTTGGCCGCCTTGACCTTGCTTAACGCGCCAAGCCCGCCCTGGGCACCCGCCCAACTGCTGGTGACGATGCCTGACCAGATCCACGCCTCGGCGGCTTGGGGGCGGTTGTGGGTGAAGGCCGTAGCCTGGGTGGCGAGTTGTTCAAAAGCCTGGGTCCGTTGTTCCTCGGGCAGGTTGTATTGGATGTGCGCCCAGCGCGTCTGGATCTCGTTGAGGCGTTGTTGGTCGACGGCGCCCATCGCCCAGGTGAAGGGGCTCAGGGCGGTGAGCAGCAGCGCGGTAAAGAGTTGTTTCATGGCTTCGGGTCCTTATTCTCAGGTGTGTCGCTCAGGCGGCGTACCAGCGGCAGCTGTTTACGCAAACCCCGGTCGACCAGGTTCGGCAGCAGGCTGTTGAGGCGCACAAAAAAACGCTCCGGCCAGCCTAGGTACAGATCGCGACGCTGGTTGGCTATGGCCTGGATCACGGCCGATGCCACGGTGTGCGGGTCATCGACGTTGGATTTGAGCGCATCGTTCAAAGCCTGCGCCGCCGGGCTGTTCATCGCGGTGCGGGTCGCGCGCGGTGCTACGTACAGCACGCCGACGCGGGTGTCGGCCAGTTCCCGGCGCAACGCTTCGGAAAACCCGCGCAAGGCAAACTTGCTGGCGCAGTAGGTGGCGTAGCCGGGGTAGCCGATGGAGCCATAGGTGGAACCGACATTCACCACCATGGCGCTCGGTGCCTGCTTGAGCAGCGGAAGCAGCAGCTTGGTCAGGCAGATCGGCGCGGTGATGTTCAGCGCCAGCATGCCGTTGATGTCGCTGTCTTCAAGTTGCTCAAGCATGGCGAAGTGATTGATGCCGGCGGCGTTGATCAGCAGGTTGATGCCGCCGATGGCTTCGGCGGCGGCCAGCACCTTACGGCGGTCGGCGAGGAAGGTCAGGTCGGCACCGACCCAGCAGAGTTGCTCCGGGTAGCGCTCAAGCAACCCCTCCAGTGGTGCACGGTGACGGGCCACGGCCAGCACCTGCGCACCACTGGCACACAGGGCGGTGGCAATCGCCAGGCCGATGCCACCGCTGGCGCCGGTCAGCACCACGCGCGTTTCAGACAGGCGCATGGGGCGCCTCCCCGAGACGCGGCAGGCTGCGGAACATGTCGGTGTAGAGCGCATACACCACCTTGGAGGCGCGTATCACCGCGGCCTGGTCGTCGGGGTCGTCCAGGCTGTTCATCAAGCGGCGATAGGTTTCCATGTGGCCGATATCCAGGGATCCGTGGGAACTCAGGTAGCTGAACGCCGTTGCCGGCAGTTGCAAGCGCTCACGGATGCTGCCGGCCGCGTGGGTGGCCAGGGCGATGCTGGTGCCTTCGAGCACATTGACCATGCCGAACAGGCCGACCGGGTTGTCACGGGCGATCAGGTCGTAGAGGTAACTGACCATCAACTCGATGGGCAAACCGGGGCGACCGTCACGTACCGCGTCGTCATCACCGCCGCAGGCGGCAATGTCATCGAGCACCCACTGCTCGTGGCCGTATTCATCCTCGATGTACTCGCAGACAGCCTTGCGCAGCCATTCCAGGCGCGAAGGCAGGCGCGCACCGCAGGCCATCATCAACGGCACGGTATGCCGCACGTGGTAGTAGGCCTGGGCCAGGAACGCGCGATAGCTGTCGAGGCTGACCTTGCCCTCCAGGGCGTCGCGGATGATCGGCAGGTTGAACAGCGCATGGCGCTCCTGCTGGGTGGCTTCTTGCAGCGTGTCGAAAAAATTCACGATGAGGCTTCCTCGTTGAATGCCGGGGCAAATTGGGCTTGATAACGGGCGACGATGGCGTCGCGCCGTGGCCGGCCATTGGCGGTGAGCAAGCCATTGGCGGCGGTGAAGGGGTGCGTCAGGCGCGTCCAGCGATGCACCTGGGCGTAGTCCGGCAGGCCGCTGTTGGCCTCGGCCACGGCGGCGGCCAGTTGCGCGTCGCTGCAGTCGGCGCGATGGGGCCAGAGCAGGGCGTGGTTCTGCGGCAGGGCTTCGCCATACACGAACGCCTGGGCGATCACACCGCCCTGGGTCAGCTCGGCCTCGACCCAATCCGGGTTGACGTTGCGCCCGTAACTGGTAACGAACTGATGTTTCTTGCGGCCCTTGAGGTAGAGAAAACCGTCCTCGTCAAAGGCGCCGAGGTCGCCGCTGGGCCACCATTGCTCGGGTTGGTCTGTCTGGCCCAGGTAGCCGAGCAACGTCGAGCCCTTGATCAGCACTTCATCGTCTTCGGCCAGGCGGATTTCCACGTGGGGCAGTGGCCGGCCGACACTACCAGGACGGTGTGCCTCGGGACGATTGAGGCTCACCACGGAGGCGCATTCCGACAGCCCATAACCTTCGTATACCGGTACGCCCAGTTGCTGCGCGCGCTGCAGCAAGGCCTTGGAGACGCGCGCACCGCCGACGGCGGCAAAGCGCAGGCCCTGTGGGCTGAAGGCCTTTTGCTCGGCAGCAATCACCAGCATCAACAGCAATTGCGGCACCAGGATCAGGCTGTGGGGCTGACGCGTTGCCAGGCAGCCAAGCAATTGTGCGGCGTCCACCGCGCTGGCGCCCTGGATGCCCAGGCTCTTCTGGCTGGGCAAGCTGAGGGTGGCACCGGCGTAGAGCGCGGCGTAGCAACCGAGGTTTTCCAGCAAAATCGCGATGGGCAACAGCGCCAGGTGGTGGCGTGGGTCGCTGCCGTGGCTGGCCTGGTACAGCTCGCGGGCCACCCGCAGCAGGCTGTCGGCGCCCAGGCACACGCCCTTGGGCGCGCCGGTGGTGCCGGAGGTGAACGTTACCTTGGCGGTACCCACGGGTATCGAAGGGCGGCCTTCAAAGGCGCGGCACCAGAATTCGCCGCACGGTTGATAGCCGTTGGCGCGCAATTCAGCCGCCAGATGCGGCTCGGCGATCACCCGTTCGGCGTGGCTTTGTTCCAGGCAATGGGCGCGCTGGGCCGGGCTGAAGAACGGCGGCAAGGTCAGGCAGGTCAGGCCTTCGAACAGCACTGCCAGGTCCCACAGCATGGCCTCGACGCCATTGTCCAGGGCCAGGGCGACCACCTTGACGCCTTCGTCGCGCAGGCGCTCCTGCCGATACGCCACTTCGGCGAACATCTGGGCGTAATCCATTTTCAAGCTGTCGCCCCACAGGGCGATGGCGCCATCGTTGCGTTCGGCATGGCCGCGCAGTACGGCGTGGAAGCGGCGGGTTTCAGGCGACATGGCTGGCATCCTCGAGGGTGGTTGGCAACCCCAGGCGTGAGAACAGGCCCATGTTGCGCAAATGGATGAACCCGGCGCGGATATTGCCGACATGCACCCACGGTTGGCTTTCGTAGTAACTGCCCCAGTGATGGCGCTCATCGCCCAGGCGCTGCGGGTCGGCCGCGCACAGGGTGACGGGCTTCAAGCCCAGGCGATGGAAGCTGTTGACCAGACCGATATTGCCGGTGAACGCCACCCACTCCAGGCCGCCCATGGCCAGCAGCCAGGTAATCGCGATGATGCTCAGGCGCGCACTGCCGGTGTCGCTGGCCGCGAGGTTGCCGACTTCGGCGATGGCGCCGCGCTCCACGGGGTGTTCGGCGGCGGCACTGATCAGCGGGTCGATCGGATGGTCCAGGTAACGCTCCAGGAACAACGGTTCGGCGCTTGCCAGGCGCACACCGGCAACGGCACACAAGTCGCCGTTGCCCTGGCTGACGCCAAACAACTGCGGCATGAAGTGGCGGATATCGGCGCCGTGGGCAAGGCGAAAACGTTGTTGGATAAACGCTTCGAAGGCAGGCCGCTGCGGGTCTTGGGGCAGGGCGCGGGACAGGCGCAGCGGTGCACTGTCGGCATGGCCGAACAGCAGCGGCAAGGAAATGTTCCAATCGATATCGGGCATTGGCAGTACGCCTCCCCAGTGAAGTTGGGAGGAGTATCGGAGGCATTTCTTAACGAAGTCTGAAGGTGGCAAAAGGATATTTTTCCCGATCTTCAGACTGCCTTAAGACTTCGCGGACAGGGTGGCGCGGTCTTTCCACGGCCGCTTGCGGCCACCATCTGCACAAGGCCCCATCCATGACTGAACGTCTGCTGACACAGCGCTACACGAAGCTGTCGATGACCCTGCACTGGCTGATGCTGGCGCTGTTTGTCGGCGTGTACGCCTGCATTGAAATCAAAGGCCTGCTGCCTCGCGGCCATGCATTGAAGGGCGTGTTGCTCGGCGGTCACGGGCTGTTCGGCAACGGGATTTTCCTGCTGGTCTGGCTGCGCCTGCTGGGACGCCTGGCGCCGCGCCCGGCGATCCTGCCGCGTCCACCGGCCTGGCAGACTGCCGTGGCGCACCTGATGCACCTGGCACTGTATGGCTTGATGATCGTGACACCGCTGCTGGCCTGGCTGATGCTCAACGCCGCAGGCAAGCCCGTGCCGTATTTCGAGTTCGCCTTGCCATCGCTGGTGGCGGTGGACCCCGACCTGGCCAAGCAACTCAAGCACTGGCATGAGTGGCTGGGCAGCGCCGGCTATTGGTTGATCGGCCTGCATGCTGCCGCGGGGCTATTCCACCATTACTGGGTGCGTGACAACACCCTGGTGCGCATGCTGCCAAAACGTTAGAAATGCCAAAATTGCACTTTATGCGCTTGATGAAACGTTTCTTCTAGCGACAAACGGCCTGCGCAAGCGCTTGCGTAAGTAAATGTATCTGATTAGAGTCGGTGGCAATCGGCTCTGATCAAAGGGGGCTGAACGACAAAAATAATAAAACCAGGAGCTCATTGATGAGCCTTGAACCCTTGCTCGAGATGCAGGGCATCAGCAAAACCTTCAACGGTTTGCGCGTGCTCAAGAATGTCGGCCTGAAGGTCTACCCCGGCGAAATCCACGCCTTGATGGGGGAGAACGGCGCCGGCAAATCGACCCTGATGAAAATCCTCTCCGGCGCTTACCAGGCCGATCCCGGCGGTGAAATCCGCATGGCCGGCCAGGCCGTCGCCACCTTTACCCCCGCCACCGCCAAAGCCCTCGGCATCGCCGTGATCTACCAGGAATTGAGCCTGTGCCCGAACCTGAGTGTGGCCGAGAACATCTACCTGGGCCGCGAACTGCGCCGTGGCTGGACCATCGACCGCAAGGGCATGCAAGCCGGTTGCGTCGAAGTGCTGCAACGCCTGGGCGCCGAATTCACCCCGGCCACCCAGGTCAGCAGCCTGTCGATTGCCGAGCGTCAGCTGGTGGAAATTGCCCGGGCCTTGCACGCCCACGCCAGGATCCTGGTGATGGACGAACCGACCACGCCGTTATCGTCCCGCGAGACCGACCGTCTGTTTGCGCTGATCAAGCAACTGCGCAGCCAGGGCCTGGCGATCATCTACATCAGTCACCGCATGGCCGAGATCTATGAACTGTCGGACCGTGTCTCGGTGCTGCGCGACGGCCAATACATCGGCGAACTGAGCCGCGACGCGCTGTCGGCCGAAGTCCTCGTGAAGATGATGGTGGGCCGCGATCTGTCCGGTTTCTACAAGAAGGAACACGCCGCCTACGACCCCGGCGCGGTGGTGATGCGTGTGCGTGATATGGCCGATGGCAAGCGCGTGCGTAATTGCAGTTTCGACCTGCATGCCGGTGAAGTGCTGGGTATCGCCGGGCTGGTGGGGGCAGGGCGCACCGAGTTGGCGCGGCTGATCTTCGCCGCCGATCCGCGCACCAGCGGCACCCTGGAAGTGGTGGGCAAGACCGTGACCCAACTGCGCAACCCGGCGGATGCGATTCGTGCCGGCGTGGTGTACCTCACCGAAGACCGCAAGGCCCAGGGCCTGTTCCTGGACATGAGCGTGGCCGACAACATCAACGTCTGCGCCTGTGTGCCGGATGCCCGCGCCGGTGGCGTGCTCGACCGTGGTCATGGCTTGAAACGTGCCAATGATGCAATCAAGTCACTGTCGATTCGCGTGGCGTCGGGCAAGGTCAATGTCGGCACGCTGTCCGGCGGCAACCAGCAGAAGGTCCTGCTGGCGCGGCTGCTGGAGGTCAAGCCCCACGTGCTGATCCTCGACGAACCCACACGCGGCGTGGACATCGGCTCCAAGTCCGAGATCTACCGCATCATCAATCAACTGGCGCAGGCCGGCGTGGGCATCGTGGTGATCTCCAGCGAGCTGCCGGAAATCATCGGCACCTGCGACCGGGTGCTGATCATGCGCGAAGGCCAGTTGGTGGCCGAAGTCGGCGGGGCCTCCGGCCACGTCATCTCCCAGGAACGTATTATTGACCTCGCCACCGGTGGCGATCAGGTGGTTGCCCATGGCTGATTCGATGATTGCAACAACAGGCAAGGCCGAACGTGCCCGCGAACTGATGCGCACCGTCGGCATGTTGCCGGTGCTGATTTTGCTGCTGGTGGGCTTCGCCCTGGCCAGCGAGAACTTCCTGACCATGCAGAACCTGTCGATCATCACCCAACAGGCCTCGGTCAACGTGGTGCTGGCGGCGGGCATGACCTTTGTGATCCTCACGGCGGGGATCGACCTGTCGGTAGGGGCGATCCTGGCGGCGTCGGCCGTGGTGGCGTTGCAGGCGTCGATGTCGCCGCAGTTCGGCATGTTCGGGATTGCCGCCGGTATCGGCTTCGGCCTGCTGCTGGGCCTGGTCAACGGCGGGTTGATTGCCTTTATGCGCCTGCCGCCGTTTATCGTCACCCTTGGCGCACTCACCGCCATGCGCGGCCTGGCGCGTCTGCTGGCCGATGACAAGACCGTGTTCAACCCCGACCTGCCGTTTGCCTTTATCGGCAACGACTCGATCCTTGGCGTGCCCTGGCTGGTGGTGATCGCCGTGGCGGTGGTGGCGCTGTCGTGGTTCATCCTGCGCCGCACGGTGATGGGCGTGCAGATCTATTCGGTAGGCGGCAACCCCGAAGCGGCGCGACTCTCCGGGATCAAGGTGTGGAAGGTGCTGCTGTTCGTCTACGCCATGTCCGGCGCGTTGGCCGGGCTGGGTGCGGTGATGAGCGCCTCGCGCCTGTTCGCCGCCAATGGCCTGCAACTGGGGCAATCCTACGAGCTGGATGCGATTGCCGCCGTGATCCTCGGCGGTACCAGTTTTACCGGTGGCGTCGGCACCATCGGCGGCACGCTGATCGGCGCGCTAATCATCGCGGTACTCACCAACGGCCTGGTGCTGCTGGGGGTGTCGGACATCTGGCAGTACATCATCAAGGGCATCGTGATCATCGGCGCGGTCGCGCTGGATCGCTATCGCCAGTCCGGTGCGCGGACCTGATTTCACTCCCATAACAATCACAAGAGAGACCCGCATGAACCTTAAACGCATGTTTCCCGTCATTGCCTTGGCTGCCCTGATGTCCCAAGCCGCAGAGGCCCGTGAACTCAAGGCCCTGGGCATCAGCATGGGCTCGCTCGGCAACCCGTATTTCGTGACCCTGGCCGATGGCGCCACGGCCCGGGCCAAGGAGCTGAACCCCAACGTCAAGGTCACCTCGGTGTCCGCCGACTATGACCTGAGCAAGCAATTTTCGCAGATCGACAACTTTATCTCGTCCAAGGTCGACCTGATCCTGATCAACGCCGTCGACCCTTCGGCCATGGCCTCGGCGATCAAGAAAGCCCGCGATGCCGGCATCGTCGTGGTGGCGGTGGATGTGGACGCCAAGGGCGTGAATGCCACCGTGCAGACCGACAACGTCGAAGCCGGCAAGCTGGCCTGCCAATACCTGGTGGACAAGCTTGCCGGCAAGGGCAACGTGATTATCCAGAATGGCCCGCAAGTCACCGCCGTGACCGACCGCGTCAAAGGCTGTAAAGCCGCATTGGCCGGCGCGCCGGAGATCAAGGTGCTGTCCGACGACCAGGACGGCAAAGGCTCCCGCGAAGGCGGCCTGAACGTGATGCAGGGCTACCTCACGCGCTTCCCGAAAATCGACGGCCTGTTTGCGATCAACGACCCGCAGGCCATCGGCAGCGACCTGGCGGCCAAGCAGCTCAAGCGCAGCGGCATCATCATCACCTCGGTGGACGGCGCGCCGGATATCGAGAACGCGCTGAAGACCGATACCCAGATCCAGGCGTCAGCCAGCCAGGACCCGTGGGCCATGGCGCAGACGGCGGTGAATGTCGGCAATGACCTGCTCAACGACAAGGCCCCGGCCGAAGCGGTGACCCTGCTCACGCCAAAACTGATCACCCGCGACAACGTCGGTACGTACAGTGGCTGGTCGAGTAAACATTGATAGCGTGAGAGGAACAGCGTCGTGGTGACCATGGATGACGTGGCAAGCAGGGCGGGGGTGTCGACGTCGACCGTGTCACACGTGTTGAACGGCACCCGCAAGGTCAGCCCGGCCACGGTGCTGGCGGTGCAGCGGGCGATCCAGGCGCTGGGGTATATCCCCAACACCCTGGCGCGCTCGCTGGCGCGGTCGAGTACCAACACGATCGGCGTGGCGATCTCGGCGCTGTCCAACCATTACTTCAGCGAGACGGTGCACGCGATTGAAACCGAGTGCGCCAAGCACGGCTACATGATGCTGTTTGTCGACACCCACGACGACCCGGAGCAGGAGCTGCGGGTCGTCATGGCGCTGCATCATCGGCGGGTCGACGGTATCGTGCTGGCGCCGTCGAACGGCTCGATGGCCCTGGAATACCTGCGCGCCAACGAGATTCCGGCGGTGCTGGTGGACCGCATGATGAGCGAGCAGTTTGACCAGGTCGGGGTGGAGAATGCCCAGGCCACCCAGGCCCTGATTGAGCACCTGATCGGTCACGGGCACCGCCGCATCGGCTTTATCGCCGGGCGCACGGGTTTCAGTACTACGGATGAGCGGGTAGCGGGTTACCGCGCGGCGTTGCACGCGGCGGGGCTGGCCTTCGATCCGCAGCTGCTGGTCAACGGTGGCTCCAACACCGAACCGGCGCGCCAAGCCACGGCGCAGTTGCTGGGCCTGGCTTCGCCACCCACGGCGATCATGGCCGGCAATAACCTGATGACCCTCGGCGCGATGCACGCTCTGCGTGACGCGCAGCTTGAAGTGCCGAGACAAATGGCCCTGGTGGGGTTTGATGGTTTTGACTGGGCGGATTTTTTCGTGCCGCGCCTGAGCCTGATCGCACAGCCGGTCAAGGCCCTTGGCGCCCGCGCGGTCGACCTGTTGCTGCAACGTATGGCGTCGCCTGACGCACCGCCCCAGAGCGTGCGCCTGGCGCCGACCCTGCAGTTACGTAACTCCTGTGGCTGTCCTTGATGGGAATAACACACGCATGAACAGTCCTGTTTCCCTGGGCATTGACCTGGGCACATCGGAACTCAAAGCCATCCTCATGGACGCCACGGGCGCGGTGCTGGCCCATGCCGGCGTGCGCTTGAGCGTGTCGCGCCGGCACAGCGGCTGGTCTGAACAGGCGCCGGAAGACTGGTGGCAAGCCTGCTTGCAGGCGTTGGCGCAACTGCGCGGACACGAGGCGTTTACCCGCGTGGCCTGTATCGGCCTGTCGGGGCAGATGCACGGCGCGGTGTTGCTGGGGGCGGACAACCGCGTGTTGTACCCGGCGATCCTGTGGGACGACTCCCGTGCCGTGGCCGAGGCCGAACAACTGGGTCCCGGCTTCGCCGACGTCACCGGCAGCCTGCCCATGGCCGGGCTGACCGCGCCGAAACTGCTGTGGCTGCAACGGCATGAGCCCGAGGTGTTCCAGGCGATTGATTGCGTGCTGTCGCCTAAGGATTACCTGCGCTTGCGCTTGAGTGGCGAGCGCATCAGCGAGATGTCCGACGCGGCGGGTACGTTGTGGCTGGATGTGGCGCGGCGGGCATGGTTTACCCCTATGGTTCGCGCTACAGGCCTTACGCCCGGGCAATTGCCCAGGCTGGTGGAGGGTGGTGCCGCGAGCGCGTTGTTGACGGCCACGGGACTGGGCCTGTCAGCTGAGGTGGTGATTGCCGGCGGTGGCGGTGACAACCCTGTGGCGGCGGTCGGCATCGGCGCGGTCAATGCCGGTGATGGCTTCATTACCCTTGGCACCAGCGCGGCCATTGTTGCGATCACCGATCACGCTGCAGGCAACCCGGCCAGTGCAGTGCACAGCTTCTGCCACGCGCTGCCCAACCGCTGGTACACCATGGGCGCCATGCTCGCCGGCGCCAGTTGCCTGCGCTGGGTTACTCGGCTGACGGGTATGACGGATGAACAGACGTTACTGGAGCAGGTGCGGGCGCAATTGCCGATTGAGCAGCACGTGCCTTTAGGGACGCCGTTGTTCCTGCCGTACCTGGCCGGTGAACGCACGCCCCACAATGATCCTATGCTGCGCGGCGGCTTTATGAACCTGGGCCACGATTGCACGCCGGGGATGCTCGGTTACGCGGTGATGGAAGGGGTGGGTTTCGGTTTGCTCGATGCGTTGCGCGCGGTGCAATCGACCGGCGCCGACGTTACCGCTTTGGCCCTGGTGGGCGGTGGTGCGCGCAGTGAGTACTGGGCGCAGCTGCTGGCGAATATCCTGCAGCGGGAAATCTTCACCTTGCAGGGCAGTGAATTGAGCGCGTGTATTGGCGCGGCAAAGCTCGGGTTTGTGGCGATGGGGCAGGGGGCTGAGTTACTCGCGGCGGGGATGCCGGTTAAAGCCCGGTACACACCTGACCTGATGCAGCAGCCGGTGTTGGCGGCGCGTTATCGCAAGTTTCAAAGTTTGCTGCCCGCCGCCAAGGCCCTTCACGACTAGGCTCCTGTTGTGGGTGGGGCTGTTGTGGTGAGCAGACCTGTTGTGGTGAGTGAGCTTGTTGTGGTGAACGGGCCTGTTGTGGTGAGCGGGCTTGTTGTGGTGAGCGGGCTTGTTGTGGTGAGCGGGCTTGCCCCGCGCTGGGCTGCGAAGCAGCCCCAATAAAGGCACCGCGTTTATCCAGGCATGGTGAGTGGTCAGGTTTAGGGGCCGCTTCGCGCCCCAGCGCGGGGCAAGCCCGCTCACCACAACAGCCCCGCTCACCACAACAGGCCTGCTTACTACAACAAGCCTGCCTGCCACAGGAAGCCTGCTTGCCCAAACAAGCCCGCTCACCACACCCGGCCCACTCTCCACAAGAATCGGTGTGTTGTTGTTCAGTCGTTGGTCAGCGGCGGCAAACGTCGCTTTACCGGGGTTTTCTTGACGATGGCGGTGTTGGTTTCGGCGTAGGCATTGATCCGATCCAGCAGGCTGTCGAGATGGTCCATGGTGCGCACATGCAGGCGTGCGATGAAGCAGTCTTCGCCGGTGACCTTGTCGCATTCGGTGAATTCGGGTATCGCCTGGATCTGCCGCTCCACCTCCTGCAATTTGCCGGGCAGGGGGCGGATGCGCACGATGGCTTGCAGCAGGTAGCCGAAGTGCCTGGGGTCGATGTCGACGGTGTAGTGGGTCAGCACGCCGCGTTCTTCCAGGCGGCGCAGGCGTTCGCCCACACTGGGCGAGGACAGCCCGGTGATGCCCGCCAGGGCCTTGAGGGACAGCCGCGAGTCATCCATCAGGGCGGCGATCAGTTGCTGGTCGATGGTGTCAATCATGGTATTCGCCTAATAAGAAAAGGTGATTTCTGGATTTTGCCTTTTTTACCCACTGGAGCCGCTCACCAGCAGATTGCCATAATTGAGCCTCACTTGAGGAGCATCAATCATGGATTCATCCATCCGTCTCGGTTCGTGGGAAATGATCGCCGCCATGCTGATCTCGGGCACCATCGGCTGGTTTGTGCTGGTGTCCGGCGTGTCGGTGATCGAAGTGGTGTTCTGGCGCTGCGTGATCGGCGGCCTGACCCTGTTGCTGGTGTGCGCGCTGCTCGGCTACCTGCGCCTGGACCTGCTCAGTTGGGCCACGTTCGGCCTGGCGATGCTCAGTGGCGTGGCGATTGTCGGCAACTGGTTGCTGCTGTTCGAATCCTATTCCCGCGCCTCGATCGCCATCAGCACGGCGGTGTACAACGTGCAGCCGTTCATGTTGGTGATGCTGGCGGCGCTGTTCCTCGGGGAAAAGATCACCGTGCAGAAACTGGCGTGGCTGAGCCTGGCGTTCCTGGGAATGCTGGCGATTGTCACGGCCCATGGCGATCAGCCAACCGGCGACGATTACCTTGCAGGCATCGCCCTGGCGCTGGGCGCGGCATTGCTGTACGCGATTGCCGCACTGATCATCAAGCGTTTGAAGGACGTACCGCCGCATTTGATGGCGTTGATCCAAGTGACGACGGGCGCACTGCTATTGGCGCCGCTGGTACCTTGGCATAGCTTGCCGGTCACCACCAACGCCTGGGCGGCATTGGTCACGCTCGGCGTGGTGCACACCGGCGTGATGTATGTGTTGCTCTATGGCGCGATCCAGAAACTGCCCACCGCCATCACCGGCGCTCTGTCGTTTATCTACCCGACTGCGGCGATCTTCGTCGATTGGATTGCCTTCGGGCATCGCCTGGGCTGGCTGCAATGGCTGGGGGTGGCGGCGATCCTGCTGGCGGCGGCGGGGTTGCAGCGGGGCTGGTGGTGGCCCCGCTCCCATAGGGTCAGTGCGTGCCCTGAAAGATGATATTTTCCGGGTTGAAATGCTCCACCACACTGCCCGGCTGTGGCAAGCCAAGGATATGCCCCTTGATCTTGCCCACCACGTGCATTTCGCAGGGTTTGCAGTCGAACTTCAGGGTCAGCACTTCGTCGCCATGAATCAACTGCATCGGCGCGACCTTGGTCTTCACGCCCGTGACACCCTTGGCCTGTTTAGGGCAGAGGTTGAAGGAGAAACGCAGGCAGTGCTTGGTGATCATCACCGGCACTTCGCCTTTCTCTTCATGGGCTTCAAAGGCTGCGTCGATCAGCTTCACCCCGTGACGGTGGTAGAAGTCGCGGGCTTTCTGGTTGTAGACGTTGGCCAGGAACGACAGGTGCGCTTCCGGATACACCGGCGGCGGCGTGGTCTCGGCCTTGCGCCCGCCACGGGGGTGGGCGGCAACACGGGCGGCGGTCAGGGCTTCGATCACTTCGCGGCGCAATGCCTTGAGCTGCGAGTTGGGGATGAAGAATGCCTGCGGTGCATCCAGTTCGATGCGGGTGGCGTGATACTCGGTGGTACCGAGTTGGCCAAGCAGGTCGCGCAGGGTGTCCAGCGCCTGCTCCGGCTTGTTGGCCGTGCCAAACGGGCCGGGCAGGGTGACACTGGCGTGGATGCCTTCTTCACTGGTGGCGGTGACGTCCAACTGCTCTTCACGCAAACGCGCGACCCATGACAGGCCGATACGGCGTTCGGCCGAAGTCTTGAGCAACGCCTGCTGCCAGTTGTGGTCGAGGTTGCGGTTCAGCGGGTGGTTCGGGCGCAACTGACGCAGGCCGGCCGGCATTTCATTCGGCTCGACGCGATAGCGGTAGCGCTTCTCACCGTCTTCCTCGAACTCGCCCTTGGGCTCGGCGATGTTGGCGCGGAACCCCACCACTTCGCGCTTGACCAGCACATTGAGGCCGTCGCCGTTGGACAGCGGCTCATGGGTGATCACTTGCAGGTCACGCTTGCCGGCTTTTTCCACCACACCCACCGGCAAACCGGTGAAGGTCGGGGTGTCGAAGGCGCCGATGTCGATCTTGCGGTCGCTGACAAAGTAGTCGGTGCTGCCACGGTGGAAGGTTTTTTCCGGGTCGGGCAGGAAGAAGTGCGCGGTACGGCCGCTGGACGCGCGGGCCAGGTCCGGACGGTCTTCGAGGATTTCGTCGAGGCGCTGGCGGTAATAGGCGGTGATGTTCTTCACATAGCCCATGTCCTTGTAGCGGCCTTCGATCTTGAACGAACGCACGCCGGCTTCCACCAGCGCGCGCAGGTTGGCGCTCTGGTTGTTGTCTTTCATCGACAACAGGTGCTTTTCAAAGGCCACGACGCGGCCCTGGTCGTCTTTCAAGGTGTACGGCAGGCGGCACGCCTGGGAGCAGTCCCCACGGTTGGCGCTGCGGCCATTTTGCGCGTGGGAGATATTGCACTGCCCGGAGAAGGCCACGCACAGGGCGCCGTGGATAAAGAACTCGATGGCGGCATCGGTCTCGTCGGCGATGGCGCGGATTTCCTGCAGGTTCAGCTCGCGGGCCAACACCAACTGCGAGAACCCGGCCTGGTCGAGGAACTTGGCGCGGCCCAGGGTGCGGATGTCGGTCTGGGTGCTGGCGTGCAGCTCGATGGGCGGAATATCCAGCTCCATCACGCCCAGGTCTTGCACGATCAACGCATCGACACCGGCGTCGTAGAGCTGATGGATCAGCTTGCGCGCGGCTTCGAGTTCGTTGTCATGCAAGATGGTGTTGATAGTCGTGAACACGCGGGCGTGGTAACGACGGGCGAATTCCACCAGTTGAGCGATATCGCTCACTTCGTTGCACGCGTTATGGCGCGCGCCGAAGCTCGGGCCGCCGATGTAGATGGCGTCGGCGCCATGCAGGATGGCCTCGCGCGCGATGGCGACATCGCGGGCAGGGCTGAGCAATTCCAGGTGATGCTTGGGCAAGGACATAGTTTTTTTAGTCAGGCTTGTCACGGTTGAGGCGCGCATTGTAGCTGTGAAATGCCTGACCGGCATTACTTCAGGCTTGAGCGGCCATCGCGGTGACTTCCACACGCATGCCGTCTACCGCCAGCGCAGCCACGCCAACCGCCGCACGCACGGGCCAGGGCTTGGCAAAGAAGCGCTTGTAGACCTCATTGAAGGCGGCGCGGTCGGCCATATCGGTCAGATAAATGGTCAGGTGCATGACCCGGTCTATGGAGCTGCCGGCTTTTTCCAGCGCGACTTTCAGCGCTTGCAGGGTGCATTCGCTTTGCAGGGTGATATCGCCCAGTTCCAGGCTGCCGTCGGCGCGGGTCGGGATCTGGGTGGAGACCAGGATGCCGTTGAAACCGACAACGTCGGAGGAAATCGAGTCGGCATCCGGATCGGGGGTGTAGGACAGGTCGTGGTTGGCCATGGGCGCCTCTTGTTGGCAGTAACGGAAAGGCGCCATGGTCCCCGAAAACAATCCCAGGGGCAAACCGCTGGCTTATACCCAGCGGCGGAACAACACGCTGGCATTTACGCCACCAAACCCGAAGCCGTTGGACAGCGCGTATTCAATCGCCATCGGCCGCGCATCACCGCGCACCATGTCCAGGCCCTCGGCCAGGTCATCCGGGTGTTCCAGGTTGAGGGTCACCGGCGCGACCTGATCGCGCAGGGCAAGTACGGTGAAGACCGCCTCGATCCCGCCTGCTGCCCCGAGCAAGTGGCCGGTGGCGGACTTGGTCGAGCTGATCGCCAGGGGGCCACCGGCACCGAATACGGTCCTGATGGCTGCCAGTTCGCCTTTGTCGCCCACCGGGGTCGAGGTGGCGTGGGCATTCAGGTACTGCACCGCAGACGCCTCGATCCCCGCCTGACGCAACGCCTGCGTCATCGCCCGGCGCGCACCGTCGCCGTCTTCCGGGCCGGCGGTCATATGGTAGGCATCGGCACTGGTGCCATAGCCCACCAATTCGGCAATAGGCCGGGCACCGCGTGCCAGGGCGTGTTCCAGCTCCTCGATGACCAGGATGCCGGCGCCTTCGCCCATCACAAAGCCGTCACGCGCTTGATCGAACGGGCGCGAGGCGCGCTCGGGGGCGTCGTTGAAGGCGCTGGACAAGGCCCGTGCAGCGGCGAAGCCGCCCAGGCTGACCCGGTGGATCGCCGCTTCGGCGCCCCCGCACACTGCCACATCCACTTCGCCCGCACGGATCATCCGCGCGGCGTCGCCAATGGCCTGCACCCCCGCCGCGCAGGCCGTGACCGGCGCTCCCAGCGGGCCTTTCAAGCCATAGTTGATCGACACATGCCCGGCGGCCATGTTGCTCAGGAACGATGGGATGGTGAACGGCGACAAACGTCGCGGCCCCTTGCTGTCGGTGGTACGTACCGCCTCGGCGATGGCCGGAAAACCGCCGACGCCCGAGGCAATAATGGTGGCGGTGCGTTCCTGCTGCTGCGCGGTGTTCGGTGCCCAGCCGGCCTGCTTCAGGGCTTCGTCGGCCGCCGCCAGGGCGAACAGGATAAAACGGTCCATCTTGCGCTGCTCTTTTGCCGCCAGCAGGCGATCAGGATCGAACCCGGCTTCAGGGTCCTGCAGCACGCTCTGCACTTGGCCGCCGATGCTGATGGCCAGGTCGCCGATCAGTTCTTCAGGCAGGCGACGAATGCCCGACTGCCCGTTCAACAGGCGTTTCCAGGTTGACTCCACGTCAGCGCCCAACGGTGTCAGCGCACCCATGCCTGTCACAACGATACGTTTACTCATGATCAATCGACTCCGGTTACGTTGAGGGTCCAGACCTTATGGACGTCACTATCATGATGAAAGTAACATGGCGTCACACAACTGTGCACCGGCCCCTAGGAACCTTTATGCAACGCAAGTCCCTGACCCGCGACGAATGTCCCATCGCCCGCAGCCTCGACCGGGTAGGGGAGTGGTGGAGCATCCTGATCATGCGCGACGCGTTGCAGGGGCTGCGCCGCTTCGATGAGTTCTCGCGCAGCCTGGGCATTGCGCCAAACATGCTCACGCGCCGCCTGACAGCGTTGGTGGAGGCGGGGATGCTGGAGCGCAGGGCCTACAGTGAGCGGCCGCCGCGCTATGAATATGTGCCGACCGCCAAGGGCGAGGATTTCCGCATGGTGCTGATGTCGCTGGTGGCGTGGGGTAACCGGCATTACGCCGAAGAAGGCACCAGTGTCGAGTTGGTCGAGCGGGACACGGGGCGGCCGGTGCAGCCGATGTTGGCGAGTGCAGAGGGACACATCGTAGCGTTGGAGGACTGTGTGTTGCAGGCCGGCCCGGCGGCCAGTACCGGTATGCGGGAGCGCTTGGCTTCGCTTGCCGCAAAGCCTTGAATCCTGCGGGCTCAAGCAATAATTTGACGCCAGAAAATAATCCTGCTGCGCCCCTTAAAGTCGCGTATTTCCCAGCCGATAGCGAGTCAAGACACAGGTTTTTCCGCACGGCTGAGGGCTCGTCATGTTCAATACAACACTCAAAACCGAACTGGCGGCCAGGACGGCCGAAGTCACCGAGTACAAAGGACTGATCAGCGCCCTGGAACGCTCCATGGCGGTCGTCGAATTCGACCTCAACGGCAAGGTCCTGCGTGCCAACGATAACTTCCTGAAAACCCTGGGCTACAGTCGCGACCAATTGGCGAGCAAATCCCACCGGGACTTTTGCTTGCCGGCGCTGACCAACAGCCCCGCCTACAGCCAGTTCTGGGGTGAGCTCAAGGCCGGTAAGTTCGTATCGGGCACCTTCAAGCGCGTGGATGCCCACGGCAAGACGGTCTGGTTGGAAGCCAGCTACAACCCGGTACTGGATGAGCGTGGCCAAGTGCTGAAAGTGGTCAAGTACGCCCTGGATGTCACCGCCAAAGTCGAACAGGAGGCGGCGACCCGCAGCAAACTGGCCGCAGTGGATCGGGCCATGGCAGTG
This sequence comes from Pseudomonas sp. NFX5, assembly GCF_049132125.1. Classification (NCBI taxonomy): domain Bacteria; kingdom Pseudomonadati; phylum Pseudomonadota; class Gammaproteobacteria; order Pseudomonadales; family Pseudomonadaceae; genus Pseudomonas; species Pseudomonas sp. NFX5. The sequence continues at coordinate 431,209 of NZ_JAFMZG010000044.1, read as the reverse complement.
ATCGAGTTCGACTTGAACGGTCAGGTGCTGGACGCCAACGAGAACTTTCTGCACGTCATGGGCTATACGCTGGCCGAAATCAAAGGCAAGCACCACCGCCTGTTTTGCGAACCCAGCCTGATCAACAGCAGCGAGTACACCGACTTCTGGCGACGCTTGAACAACGGTGAATTTTTCACCGGGCAATTCAAACGTCTCGGCAAGCATGGCCGTGTCGCGTGGCTGGAGGCCAGTTACAACCCGGTCTACGACGGCGACGGCACGCTGATCAAGATCGTCAAGTTTGCCAGTGACATCACTGAACGCGTGGAAAAGTTCGAGGAAGACTCACGCGGCGCCTCCCGGGCCTACCATATTTCCTCCGAGACCGAGCGGTTTGCCGAACATGGCACCCAGGTAATCCATGAAACCGCCGCTGAAATGCGCCGGATCGCGGAGAACATCGGCGCGTCGGCGCGTCTGGTCGGGCAATTGGGCGAGCGCTCCGAGCAAATTACCGCCATCGTCAATACCATTCGAGGCATCGCCGACCAAACCAACCTGTTGGCCCTCAACGCGGCCATCGAGGCTGCCCGTGCGGGCGACCAAGGGCGTGGTTTTGCCGTGGTGGCCGATGAGGTCAGGCAGTTGGCGGGGCGTACCAGCCGCTCGACTGCGGAAATCGCCGAAATGATCGGCATGATCCTGTCGGAAACCCGCGACGCGGTGGCCAGCATGAGCTCCACCCAAGAGGGCGCGCAACGCGGCGTGAACCTGGCCGACCAGGCGGGTTCGGTGATTTTGCAGATCCGCACCAGCACCAGTGATGCGGTGCAGGCCGTGAGTATGTTTGCGTCGAAACTGGATGAGTCGGAGGTTATTCCGAAGACGGCTGTCGGCTGGGTGGGCTGATCGCGTTTAAGTGGTGGAGAGGGAGCAACGCCCTCTCCAACACGGCTTCCTTATTACTCTTCCACGTCCATGAATTCCTTGGCCCACGCCACGTAACTCTCAGGCAGCGTGTAGGTATGGGTCAGTTCCGTCGCGCTGAGGTTCGAGGTGCTGTGGGTCAGCTGGCGCTGGGCGCGGAGGCTGTCGTAAGTAGCCTTGATCGCCGCAAAGTACGCGCCATGGCCGGCAACCACCACGCGCACGCCCAAATCCGCCAAACGCTGGGCGTCGTTGAGCTTGGGGTTGCCGTAGGTCACCAGCATCAGCGGCACGGTGAGGTTTTCCGCGATCTTCTCCAGGTGCCCGAAGTCGCTGACACCCACCATGCAGATGCCGTCGGCACCGGCTTTCTGATAAGCCCGGGTGCGTTCGATCACCGCTTCGGTGGACAACACGCCGGCGTTGGTCCGGGCGATGATCGACAGTTCAGGATCGACACGGGCTTCCAGGGCGGCGCGGACCTTGCCGATGCCTTCCTGGATGGAAATCAGGTCGGTGGATTTACGCCCGAATTGTGCAGGCAGCAGCGTGTCTTCAATCGTCAATGCCGCAACGCCGGCGCGCTCAAGCTCTTCGACGGTGCGCATCACGTTGAGTGCATTGCCGTAACCGTGGTCGGCATCGGCAATAAAAGGCAACTGGGCGACGCGGCCGATACGGGTAGCCTGCTCGACGAACTCACTCAGCGTGATCAAGGCAAAGTCGGGTGCTGCCAGTACCTGCAACGACGCAACTGACCCTCCCAGGATACCCACCTCAAACCCCAGGTCTGCCGCGATACGGGCGGACATGGGGTCGAATACGGAAGCGGTTTCAACGCAGCTCGGCTTGGCCAGCAGTTCGCGGAAGTTGCGGCGCAGCGTCGAGTGAGATTTTTTGGGCATGTTCTTTCCTGGCTCTGGTCATCGTCATGTGACGATCTATGTCTATTCGTGGTCGCGCGAGATTACCATGCAGGCGGGGCGGGGATTATGACGTTTGAGCATGGGGTATGCTGGAAACAGATGGTGCACGCCGGCCTTAAAATGCGACAAGTGCATTATTATAGAATTACGTTATGCATTATAAGAAGTTTACAGCGGCCGATCCGGTCCTTATGGTGTGGGCAGATTATTCCTGTGAACACACCCGAGACCGTACGCGCGGATCGACTTGAACGGCCTGGCAAGGCATCTGGAGACGAACGTGCGTTACCTGACGAGACTGGCGGCCGGGTTGGCGGCCGTATTGCTGTGCCTGACCGCGAATGCGCAAACGCTGGTGGTGGGCGACCAAAGCTACAACGCCCAGGCCGCGATGGAAGCGGCGGGGGTGCTTGAAGACCTGCCCTATACCCTTGAATGGAAGCAGTTCACCGCCGGGTCGCCGGTTGCCGAAGCACTCAACGTCGGCAGCCTGGACATTGGCTTGCTGGGTGATGCGCCCGTGCTGTTCCTGGGCGCATTAGGCGCGCCCATCAAGGTGATTGCGGTCAGTCGGCAAAATCTCGACGGCGTGGCCATTCTGGTGAAAAACGATTCACCCATCAGGACTCTTGCGGACCTTGCAGGCAAACGTGCGGCGATCTGGAAAGGCTCCTGGAGCCAGCAACTGCTGTTGACTGCGCTGGATAAAGCCGGCGTGCCATCGGATTCACTGGAGTTGCGCTACCTCAGTGCGCTGGACGCCTCCCATGCCTTGGAAGGCGGTTCGGTGGACGTTATCGCCACCTGGGAACCTTACGTTACGCAGCAGGAACGCCAAGGCGCGCGGGTGCTCGCGACGGCTGACGGGTTGATCCCGGCCCAGAGCTTCATTGCAGCCAACGCCCGTGCCGTCGAAGCCAAGCGTGTGCAGATCAGCGATTTTCTCCAGCGCCTGAAAAAGGCGCGTGACTGGGCTCGCCAAACCCCGGCCAACACCGACGCCTATGCCGATGCGTGGGCCAGGCGTACACGTGCGGACGCCGGTATCGCGCGGGCCTGGTTTGCCCGTGCGCGCACGACCGTCGAGCCCGTGACGGCGCAGTCGCCAGTAGAGGCGCAAAAGACCGTGGACTTTTTTGCCGGCCAAGGGTTGGTCAAGTCGTACCCGGCAGCCAATCTGTTCGATCAGTCATTCGCGGCGTCCCTGCAGCCGGCCGTCGCTGAGAACCAGCCGTGAAGGCGCCAAGGAAGACTCTGAACATGACCAACAGACAGCTCAAACTGGGTGCCTTAACGATGGGCAGTGGCGGGCCGGGTCGCCATAACCTGTGGCTCGATCCTCAATTACCGGCCGACGCCAGCGTCAACGTCGATTGGTACATCGATATTGCGCGTCAGGCCGAGGCGGCGTTGTTCGACTTGATGTTTATCGTCGACAGCCAGTTCATCACACCGGGGTCGCCCTCCCATTACCTGAATCGGCTGGAACCGCTGACTCTGCTCTCGGCGCTGGCCGTGAGCACACACCATATAGGCTTGGTCGGTACGCTGACCACCTCTTACAACTCGCCCTACAACGTTGCGCGGCGCCTGGCCTCACTGGACCTGATCAGCAAAGGTCGTGCGGGATGGAACGTGGTGACCAGCGGCGATGCCGGTACCGCCGGCAATTACAGCCGGGACGAACACTACGATTACGACACGCGCTACGGCCGAGCGGCTGAACACGTCCAGGTTGTGCAGGGCTTGTGGAACTCCTACGAGGAAGATGCCTTCGTGCGCGACCGGGCGACCGGGCAGTTTCTTGACCCGAGCAAACTGCATCGCCTGAATCACCAGGGCGAGCATTTTTCGGTGGTCGGCCCGCTGAATATCCAACGCTCACCCCAAGGCCAGCCGGTGATATTCCAGGCCGGTGATTCGCCCCAGGGGCGCGAACTGGGTGCCGCCACGGCCGATGTGATCTTTACCCATGCCGCCAGTATCGAACAGGGCCAGGCGTTCTATCGGGATGTAAAGGGCAGGGCAGCACAACGGGGGCGCGACCCGGAGCAGATACTGGTCATGCCTGGCGCTGAAATTTACGTCGGCGACACGGATGAGCACGCCCGTGAAATCGAGCAGCACTACCATCAGGTCGACCACAGCTTTGAACTTGCGCTGAAGGAATTCGGACGTAACTTTGGCTGGCATGATTTCAGCCAGTACGACCTCGATGCGCCGTTTCCCCAGGAAAGCCTCGAGTCTGCGCGCAGCAGCTTTTTTACTGCGGCCAAGCGGATTGCCGATCAGGCCCGCGAGAAAGGTTTCACGCTGCGCCAGGCCGTAGAGTTTGGTCGACAACTGCGTCCCGGCGCATTCGTCGGCACAGCTGACACGGTCGCGCAGAAAATGGCCGACTGGTTCGAGGCCCGCGCCGTGGATGGCTTTAACATCTACATCGGCCACCCCGAGCAATTCAAGCGTTTCACCCAAGACGTCATACCGCTATTACAGGCCCGTGGCGTGTATCGCAAAGCGTATGAAGGGACGACCCTGCGCGAAAGCCTGGGGTTGCCGATTCCGCGGTTTGAGCACCGCGGACAATGCCTCAACGCACTGGGCACCGAAAACACACCGGTTAAATCTTGAATTGCCTCAACAGGCCTTCCAGGCGATGACCGATGGCGTACAGCTCATCGACCGTATGTACGCCGCTTTGGGTCTGGTCTGCGACGTTTTCAATCGCGCGGGCTATCTGGTGGACGCTGCGATTGATGGCTTCGGCAACCGACGTCTGCTCTTGCGCGGCGCTGGCGATGTGCGCGTTCATGGTGTTGATGGTAACGATCAACTCGACCGCCTTGCCCAGCGATTGCCCGGCTTGTTCCGCGTGCAGGCTGGCGCCATGGCCTGCTGCGCCGGAGTGACTCATTGCAGTGACGACCTTGGTGGTGGCCTGGTCAAGGCGCTCGATCATCGCTTGAATTTCCTGGGTGCTGAGTTGCGTCCGGCTTGCCAGCGCGCGTACTTCGTCGGCAACCACGGCAAATCCACGACCTGCATCCCCGGCCCGGGCGGCTTCGATCGCGGCATTGAGTGCGAGAAGGTTGGTTTGCTCGGCGATCGAGCGGATCACATCCAGCACCGTGACAATGCCTGCTACATCGCCTTGCAGGCTTTTCAGCGAGGCGCCTCCCGCGGACAGGTCCTCGGTCAGGCTGCCCAACCGGGTGATGCTTTCATTGACGACCTGCCTGGCGTGCTGGGCCTGCACATCGGTTTCGCCTGCTGCCTCTGAAGCGCTCTGGGCACTGTTGGCGACCTCTTGCGCCGCAGATGACATCTGATTGATTGCTGCAGCGACTTGATCGGTTTCCTGGCGTTGCCGTTCCATGACCTGATCGATGCATTTGCTCTGTTCGGCCACCTGGGTCACGGATATATTCAGTTCTCTGGCCATGCCGACGATCTGGCCGACCAGCCCATGAATCTTATCGGCGAAGGCATTGAACGACACGGCCACCTGGCCGAACTCGTCGCGGCTGATGGGTAAGCGCCGCGTCAGATCGCCTTCGCCCGCGGCGATTTCATCGAGGTGCTCGCGAATCCGCGACAGGGGACGCAGGCTGCTTTTAACCATTAACACTGCGAGCACGCCGGTGATCCCGAGCGCAATCAAGGCAATGACGGTTATCCCGTAGACCAGGCTGCGCACACGCTGATGGATTTCCCCTCGTACTTGGGCAACCTGGCTTTCGATTCGGTCGAGATTGATCGCGGTGACCACGACCATGTCCCAGGCCGGCAGGTAAAAGCTGTAAGCCAGCTTGGGAACGACTTTATCCGTATTGATCAGGGCCCCCGAATAGTTGACGAAGTGGGTGTCGTTCTTCGCGGCGGCAACCATTTCCCGGTTCAGGTAAAGCCCGTTCCTGTCTTTGCGCTCACTCATGTTGGTGCCGACGCCTTCGCTGCTGTCACCACGAAACAGGCGCACGACCTGACTGTCGTAGCCGATAAAATAGCCGTCGTCCCCATACTTCATCCGGGACAGCCGCGCGATCGCCAGCGCACGCGTTGCGGTGTCCCCCGTCTCGGCCTGCGCATACAGCTCCGCTACCGAGGTTCGGGCAAGGTTGGCGTAGTCTTTCAAGCGTTCCCGGCTTTCATCCAGCAGGCGTTCCCGGGTCGCCGTGACTTCCTGCTCGGCGCTCGACAGCAAGGTGGTGCTCGTTGTCAGCGCCAGCACCGTGGACAACAGCACCACCGGGGCCAGCACCAGCATCAGTACTTTGTTTTTAAACAGCATGCGTGGGGTTCCTCACCTGAATCTGCAGGAAAGCGGCCGCAAGGGCCGCGATCGTCGACTTACCAAAGGGCAATGTCATAGGTGAGGTAGAGGCGATTACTGTCACGGCCGCGGGAGAACTCAGAACGGTAGACATAGTTGCGCATGCGCACGCCCAGCCCCTTGAACGTGCCGGCTTGCACAACGTAAGCCAGCTCGGTATCACGCTCCCATTCCTTGACCGTGGTGGCGGACTTGCCGTCATTGCCGCTCAGGTAGCGCGTTGAGAAGGTCAAGCCGGGCACGCCGACGGCGGCGAAGTTGTAGCCATAGTTGAGCATCCAGGTCTTCTCGTCCTCCTCAATGAATTTGCCGATGCCGGCATTACTGAACGAGTAGACGGTCGCGCCGCTGATGTAGGGTAATCCGGCATCACCGCGAAGGGCCTGGTAGCCGCCACCGAGGGTATGGCCTGCAATCACGTAGGACAACTGGCCGCTGAACATGTCATTGTCGATTTTGCCTGCATAGGCCGAGCCGCTATCAACGCTGTTGAAGTAGCGCAGGTCGCTGGTCAGCACGCCACCGGCCAGCGGCAGGTCGTGCTGGATACCGGCGAAGTTCTGTCGGTAGAAGTGCTCGAGTTCCCCGTAGAAATAACTCAAGCGCAGGTTTTTGCCCCATTTGTACTCAGCCCCGGCGTAGTTGAAATCTCCGGACTTTTCCCCGCTGTAGCCATCAGGCACGATCGGCACGCTGTTGGTGGAGTCGCGCAGTTTGAAACGGTCCAGATGCCCGCCGGTCACGGTCAGGTTCTCGATGTCGCTGCTGCTGACCTGGGTGCCCTGGTAGGTCTGGGGCAACAAGCGCGCATCGTTGTAAATCAGCACCGGCGTCTTGGGCAGCAAGGTGCCGTACTTGACCGTGGTTTTGGCGAACCTGGCTTTTGCCGTAGCGCCGGCGCTGGCAAACTCGCCGGCCGCCCGCCCGTCATCATGCACCGGCATGAGCCCGGTGCCGCTGCGCCCGCGCCCTGAATCGAGCTTTACCCCATAGAGCCCCAAGGCGTCCACGCCGAAGCCGAGGGTGCCCGCGGTAAATCCGGACTGATAGTCCAGCAGAAATCCCTGGGCCCACTCGGTGCGTTCGCTCTTTGCCGTTCTGGCGGCCCGCGCACTCAAGCCGTGCTCGTCGCGAAAGTTCTCGTTGAAATACACATTGCGCAGTTGCAGCTTGAGCTTGCTGTCATCAATAAAACCTTCGGCGTTGGCCGCCGCGACGGGTACCAGGCCTAACGCGCAAAACAAAGCTCGACGGGTATACATAGGGTTCATGGCAAATGACTCGTTGTTGTTATTTGGGGTACAGGTCGGCACGCGCCTCATGAGTGAGGCGCGCTGGAAGGCAGCAGGGGTTATGGGTGGATCAGGTGAACAGGCTGATGGCCCCGGTCAACAAGGCCAGGGCGGTGACGACCAGGGATGTCAGCACGGCCCATTTGACGGTGGCCTTCTGGAAGTCGCCGATATCGCGATCGACCATGCCCACCAGCAGCAGGGTCGAGGCCACCAGCGGACTCATGAGATGAACGGGCTGGCCCAGGATCGAGGCGCGGGCGATTTCAACCGGATCGATGCCATAAGCGGCGGCGGCATTGGCCAGGATCGGCACCACGCCAAAATAGTAGGCGTCATTGGACAGTACAAAGGTCAGCGGCATGCTGGTGATCGCAACCACCAATGGAAACAGGTGGCCCCAGGATGGCGGGATCCAGTCGACAAGGGTCTGTGCCAGGGCATCCACCATCTTTGTACCGGAAAAGATCCCGGCAAAGATCCCGGCGGCAAATACCAGCAACACCACGGTCATGGCATTGCCCGAGTGCGCCAGGATGCGTTCTTTCTGAATGTCCAATTGCGGGTAGTTGATCATCAGCGCGAGCACGAAGCCGATCAGGAACAGGATCGCGGAATGCATCAGCCCCATCACCAGCGCCGCCATCACCGCGATCACCAGCACCAGATTGACATAGGCCAGCTTCGGACGTTTGTGGGGCGTGTCCTCGAGAATCGCGTCGATGTAGCAATCGCCGCCGCCGCTTTGCAGCTGCACGTTGCCGATACGCTTGCGCTCTGCGCGACCCAGTATAAAGGCCGTGAAGATCACCCACAGGGCACCGCCGATCATGGTCGGCAGCAACGGCACGAAGTACTCGCCGGCATCCAGGCCCAACGCGGCAATAGCCCGTGTCGCAGGGCCGCCCCAGGGCGTCATGCCACTCATGATGCTCAGCGACAGCATGGAGATGGTTGCCAGGATCATCGGGTTCATGCCGATGCGTTTATACAGCGGCAGCATTGCGGCGCAGGTGATCATGTAAGTCGTTGTGCCGTCGCCGTCGAGCGCTACCAGCAACGACAGCAGGGCCGTGCCTACGGCGATCTTCATCGGGTCGCCATTGACCCTCTTCAGGATTTTGCGGATCAGCGGGTCGAACAGGCCTGCGTCGATCATCAGGCCGAAGAACAGGATCGCAAACAGCAGCAACGCGGCAGACGGGGCGACCATTTTCAGGCCGTCGAGCATCATCTTGCCAGTGGTGCCGCCAAAGCCGCCGATCACCGCGAAGACGATGGGAACCACGGTGAGCGCGACGATGGGCGACAAGCGCTTCGTCATGATGAGATAGGTGAATACGACCACCATGGCCAAGCCAAGGAAAGCGAGCATAGGACGATTCTCTTGTTGTTATCGTAAAAATGGCTGACGCCGAGGCGCACGAGCCCTGACCCGCCGGGCGGCACAACGCGCCTGGCGGGGAGGGGGGTTCAGTCAAGTCAGGGGGGAAGCGTTATCCGGTTGTCTCTAGACGCGTTTGGCGTCCTTCAGGTCGTCCCAGGCTTTTCCCGGTGCGGCAGAAGATTTTGCGTCGAGCATCCGGTTCAGCGTTTCGCGGTGGCAGGCATTTTCAGACATCGAAATCACCACCGTCGCTACGGCGTTACTGGCCAGGCTGGTCAGGGCGCGAGCTTCAGACATGAAGCGGTCAACGCCGATCAGCAATGCCAGGCCGGCCAATGGGATGTCGTGAATGACCGTCAGGGTCGAGGCCAGTGCCACGAACCCGCTGCCGGTAACCCCGGCGGCGCCTTTGGAGGACAGCAGCATGATCGCCAGCATGGTGATGATCTGCGTCAGGCTCAGATCAATGTTGCAGGCCTGGGCAATGAAAATCGCCGCCAACGACAGGTAGATGGCCGTGCCGTCCAGGTTGAACGAGTAGCCGGTGGGCAGTACCAGGCCGACGACGCCTTTTTTGCAACCCAGTGCCTCGAGTTTCTCCAGCATGCTCGGCATCACCGGTTCCGTGGAGGAGGTGCCGAGTACCACCAGGAACTCTTCGCGAAAATAGCGCAGCAGCTTCCACAGGCTGAAGCCGTTGGCGCGGCAAATGCTGCCCAGTACCACGAACACGAAAAAGCCGCAGGCGATGTACAAGGTCATGATCAACTTCGCCAGCGAACCCAGCGAGGTGATGCCGTACTGGCCGACAGTGAACGCCAAGGCCCCGAAAGCGCCGACCGGTGCAAAACGCATCAGGTAGGAAAAGATCTTGAAGACCATTTGCGAGGCGGATTCGAGCACGTCGAGTACCGGTTTGCCACGCTCGCCCAGCGACGACAAGGCAAAGCCGGACAACACCGCGATAAACAGCACCGGCAACACTTCACCTTTACTGAAGGCGCCGATAAACGTCTCGGGAATGATGTGCATGAAAAACTCCACCACCCCAAGCTTTGCGGCCGACTCCGTGTACTGGGCCAATCCTTTGGTGCTCAGCTGGCTGGGATCGATGTTCATGCCGACGCCCGGCTGGAACACGTACACCGCGACCAGGCCAATCACCAGGCTGATCACCGTGAGGACGAAGAACAACAGCATGGTTTTGCCCAGCAGGCGCCCGAGGGAGCGCTTGTCGCTCATCCCGGCGATGCCGGTGACGATGGTGCAGAACACCACGGGCGCAATCATCATCTTGATCAGTTTGATGAACGCGTCACCCAGGGGTTTGAGTGCAATGGCCTGCTGGGCCCAGAAATGCCCGACCACGATGCCGAGCGCCACGGCGCAGAGGATCTGGAAGTAGAGCGATTTAACAACTTTCATGGCATCACCCATTTTTAGAATTGTGCGGATGCAAAAATGCCAACGACTATCGGAATTTATCCGGCAAGGCGCTGCGAGTCAGTGGCGTAGACGTAGCCGGAGAAAAGCCTGCGGGCGGTGCGTACGACTGAGGCCTGAATTGTCTCACCGTTGACGCCGGTGTAGGACAATACGACATCAATCCCGCCGCTCGGGTGTTCGATCCGCACCGCTTCAAGGCGCGGCGTACTGATCCCGCCGAGCATCTGCGCAACGATGCTGCCTTCAATCACACACGCAGTGGCCAAACCAATCGAGCCGGTAATGGCGAGCGCACGGTGGCAGTTGTGCGGCATGAAGTAACGGACCTGGATCGTGCCGCCCGCTTTTGCGGGCGAAACCAGTACCGGCTTGGGAATCACTTTGTCGCTGACATCGCCCAGGCCCATGGCCAGGCCGGCCTGAAGCCGCAGTGTCTCGAGGCGCCGCAGGAATTCCTTATCGGCGTCCAGTTCCGCCGGGCTCTCATCGCCACGCTTGCCCAGTTGGCTGGCTTCGACAAGCACCATGGGCATCGCCATGTCGATACAGGTCACCGCAATGCCATCGATCACGTCCTGCGTGTTACCGGTGGGAAAGAGCTTGCCTGTCTTGCTGCCGGCTGCGTCGAGGAACGTCAGTTGCACCGGTGCGGCAGTACCGGGCACGCCATCAATGGCGGTATCGCCCTCGTAACTGACTTTGCCATCCGGCGTGTACACGTCGGAGTGAATAAAGGTGCCGGTGTTTAGGTTGCGAATACGCACACGAGTGCGCTCCGGGGTGCCTTTGACCAGACCCTGCTCGACGGCGAACGGGCCCACCGCACACAGCATGTTGCCGCAGTTGGGGGCGCTGTCGACCCTGCGTTGTGAAACCATCACTTGAACGAACAAGTAATCAACGTCCGCATCCGGGTGCAGCGAAGGGCTGACAATCGCAACCTTGCTGGTTTGCGGGCTGCCACCGCCGATGCCGTCGATCTCCAGTTCATGACCGGAGCCCATCAGGTTAAGCAGCAGTTCGTCGCGGGCCTCAACGGCGGCGGGCAAATCCCAGTCAAGAAAAACCGGACCTTTCGAGGTGCCGCCGCGCATCAGCACACAGGGAATTCTTTGCATGATACTGACTCTTGTTGATCAATCGGTGTAATTGATGTTCTTGGAGCAAGAGTCTCAAGCTTTAAAAAATGTTTCAAATGCAAAGATTGAAGAGATTATTGCGTTTTTCGAATGATAAATTTACGCTGAGTTTCCTTTTGACGCCTTGTGCGGGTGAGATAAGACATGGAATATGAGCTGAATGACATTCGATCCTTCGTGAAAATCGCTGAACTTGGCAGTTTTCACGAAGCAGCCGATGCCTTGCACCTGTCTCAACCGGCACTCAGTCGCCGAATTAAAAAACTGGAAGAGGGGTTGGGCACCTCGTTGCTGGATCGCACCACGCGCAAGGTCAGCCTCACGAGTGTCGGTCGTGACTTTCTACCCAAGGCACGTCGGTTGCTGGATGACTTCGATGAGTCGATTCTCAATATCCGTGAACTGGCCGAACGCCAGATTGGCCGGGTAACCCTGGCGTGTATCCCTACTGCGGCTTTCTATTTCCTGCCGTCAGTCATTCGCCTGTATAACGAGCGCTACCCAAAAATCCGCATCCGCCTGCTGGACTTGAGTGCCAATGAGGGGCTTGAAGCGGTGCTGCGGGGAGAGGCCGACTTCGGGATCAACATGATGAGTGGGCAGCATCCGGACATTGAGTTCGTGCCCCTGGTCAGCGAGCCCTTTGTATTGGCGTGCCGGCGTGATCACGAGTTGGCTGGACGCAGTTCGGTCACCTGGTCCGAATTGAGCGATTACCGCCTGATCGGGGTAGGGCGCCTGAGCGGCAACCGCATGCTGCTCGATCACGCGTTGTCAGGCTTGAGTTGGCGGCCGCAATGGTTCTACGAGGTCCAGCACCTCTCGACTTCGCTGGGCCTGGTGGAGGCCGGCCTGGGGGTTTCGGCGATGCCGAGCCTGGCCATGCCGGCTGAAGATCATCCAACCTTGGTCAGCGTCCCGTTGATCGAGCCGGTTGTGAACCGCTCCTTGGGCCTGGTCTATCGCCGGGGAGCATCGCTTTCGCCGGCGGCGGAAAAATTCGTCTCGATACTGCTTGAGCAATGGCCTCAATGAGCCATACGGCTGGTTTTTTTCTCAAACACGCCGCGGCTCGTCCTCGACAATCTTGCGCATCAGGCTCAGGTAGCGACTCGCTGCCAGCCCCAGGGGGCGGTTCTTTACCCAGATGATATCGACCCATAGCCGCATCTGACTCGGCATGTTGTCAAACACCACCTCCGTCAATGCGCCCGAACTGATCAGAGGTTGTACCAACGGCTGTGGAAGATAAGCCCAACCCAATCCTTGCTGGACCAGATCCAGCGTTGCCAGGTAATTGTCGCTGTGCCAAATCCGCCGTGACAGCACAACACGTGGATCAGAGTCTGTAGGCCCTCCAGTAGCCACGATGATCTGCCGAACGTTGACCAGTTGCTCTTCACTCAAGGGGCTTTTCTTGCCGGCGGCCGCAGGATGATCCGGAGCGGCAACGGCTACCAGCAATTGGCTCCCTGCTTCAAGAAACGTCTCACGCTCGTCAAGCCCTGGTCGTTCAAATCCAAGGGCCAACTGCACACGCCCTTCATGGAGCATGCGCATCGCCTCCGGATGGGACGCGGAGCGAATCTCGATTTCAAGCGTGGGAAACTCCCTGGCGATAATGGACAGCGGACGATTCCACACGCCTGTTTGCAACTCCGGCGCCATCGCAAGGACCAAGCGCTCCTCCAACCCCTGGTGAAGCTGGAGCGCATGGGCGTCCAGCAGGTTTAACTGGCTGGCGACCTGTCGAGCCTGGGGCTCAAGGGCTTTGGCGGCGGCCGTAGGAATGGCTTTGCGGGTTGATCGGTCAAAAAGCAATAAATCCAGTTCGGCTTCAAGCTGCGACACCGCCATGTTGATGGCCGAGGGGACCCGCCCCAATTTGCGTGCGGCGGCAGAAAAGGAGCCGCTTTCGACAACCGCAAGGAAAACTTTCAGTGACTCACTGGTAAACGCCATGGTGGTTGTCAGATTTTCTGATGATGATCGTCTTTGTTTATCAGGTTTATTAGCCTAATTTCCACTTCTATTCCAAATGAAGTCCGTGGGGCACACCATGTTAAACACTGATTTGAGGGGGCACGTGGCACTTGTCAGTGGTGCCGGCAGTGAAGCGGGTATTGGCATGGCGATCGCTCGCAGGCTAGGTGCGGCGGGTGCGAGATTGATCATCACCGCCAGCAGCCGCCGCGTCGAGGAACGCGTTAAAGAGCTGCTCGCAGAAGGGTTTGAAGTTGAGGGCAGGGCAGTTGACCTCACCGATGAACGTCAGGTGCGGGAATTCGGCCTCTGGACGGTGTCGGTCTGGGGGCGGGTCGATATTCTGGTGAATAATGCCGGCATGGCCATGCAAGGCAGCCCTGAGGTTTTCTCGGAGTTGGCGAGTATGGAACTGCATGAGTGGAACCTTTCACTGGCCAGAAACCTAACCACCGCTTTTCTTCTGACGCGGGCTGTTTTGCCCGCTATGAGGGCGCGAAGTTACGGGCGCATTGTCAATATCAGTTCCACCACGGGCACCCGCGGGAGCAACCCGGGCGAAGCCGCTTATAGCGCTGCCAAAGCCGCGATGGTGGGCATGAACATGGGACTGGCACTTGAAGTCGCCAAGCACGGGATTACCGTCAACAGCGTGGCGCCCGGATGGATCACCACGGGCTCAACCACGCCGGTTGAAGCAGAGGCGGGGCGCTTTACCCCGATCGGGCGGGCAGGCAGTCCCCACGAAGTGGCGGCGGCGGTTGCATTTCTGGCGTCTCCAGAATCCAGTTACATCACCGGTGAAGTTATCGTGGTCGATGGCGGTAATTGCCTGGTCGAGAATAAAGCCCCTCAATCCGGTTAATGACGTTTCAATGAACATCTGCGCGATATATCAAGGCTGTATATCAGCTGGCAATGTAAATAGTTAAAGCCAACACCCACGTTATAAGTTTGCGGAGCGATATTCACCCAATATTCGGGAGCTGTTGCTGCACCTGGAGAATGAGGGCGTGTGGCTTATCTATACGGCAACGAAGTTTAACTAATGTGATACTTAACAAAGGGTTCTAATCATGTCGAACAGTGGAGTTGGTGAATCAGCGATTGCTGCCTTTGCCGCAGCCGAGCGTGCCCGTTTTATAGAAAACAACCCAACGTCAATGGCGCTGGCCAAGCGTGCCAAGGCGGCGCTGTTCAACGGTGTGCCCATGCACTGGATGAGCGATTGGTCGATGCCTTCGCCGCTTTTTGTCCAGCGTGCTAAAGGTGCCCGCTTCACCGATGTCGACGGTCATGACTGCATAGACTTTTGCCTCGGCGACACCGGCACGATGTTTGGCCACTCACCTGATCCTATCGCCCGCGCCATAGCCGAGCAGGCGAACAATGGCTTGACCACGATGCTGCCCGGCGAAGACGCGGTGGTCTGCGCTGAGTTGCTGGCCCAGCGGTTTGAGCTGCCTTATTGGCAAGTTACCGCCAACGCTACCGACGCCAATCGTTATGTGCTGCGCTGGGCGCGCGCTATCACCCAGCGCAATGTTCTACTGGTGTTCGACGGCTGTTATCACGGCACCGTGGATGACGTGATGGTCCGGTACCGAGAGGGCAAGACCGTGCACCGTTCGGGCCTGGTGGGACAAGCCTACGACTTGACCCAATACAGTCGATCCATTCCCTTCAACGATGTCGCTGTACTGGAGGCTGCTTTAGCTCAGGGCGACGTGTGCGCGCTGATGTGCGAGCCGGCGATGACCAATATCGGCATGGTCCTGCCCGATCCGGGGTTCATGCAACAGTGCCGCGAGCTGACGCGAAAATACGGCAGCCTGTTGGTCATTGATGAGACCCACACTATTTCTACCGGCATCGGTGGATGCACGCGCCAATGGGATTTGAAGCCCGACTTTTTCGTAGTGGGGAAACCCATCGCCGGTGGCGTGCCTTGCGCAGTCTTTGGCATGACCGAGCACGTTGCGTTGGCCATGCACGATGCGCAGAAAAGCATCAGCGAAGCGAGCGGCGGGCATGGCCACAGTGGCATGGGCACCACCTTGTCCGCCAACGCACTGGCGATGCGCTGCATGCGCGTCAGCCTCGAAGAGGTCATGACCGAGTCTGCGTACCAGCACATGTTGCCCCTGGCCTCAAGACTGGCCCAGGGATTTCGAGCGCTGTTCAAGCGGCACCAATTGAACTGGTCGGTAACCGAGTTGGGGGCTCGTTGTGAATTTCAATTCTGTGCCACCCCCCCAAGAACCGGCGCGCAAGCCGAGGCGGCTTTTCATGACAGCCTTCAAATGGCGCTGCATCTCTATCTGATCAATCGCGGGATCCTGATCACGCCTTTTCACAACATGACCCTGTGCTGTCCGCAAACAAGTGAAGGGGATGTCGACAGGCTGATCGGTGAGTTGGATAACGCGCTGACCGCGCTGCTTGCCTTACCTGGAGCGCGGGTTATCTGTTCATAAGTTCCATTGTTCTTGAATACTGTCCAGTCGCTTGAATAAGCGCCAAGAGGTGTGACATGCAATTTGCTGATAAAAAAGAGGCCGAAGTTTATCTGGCCGCCCACCCTGAAGTGCTGAGCATCGAGTTGTTCCTTCTCGACGCGAACGGTGTTCCGCGAGGCAAACTGCTGCATCGCGACGAACTGCTGGCGATCTACGCAAACGGTCGGCCGCTGCCAAGTTCCATTCTCGCCTTGACCGTGCAGGGTGAAGACGTCGAAGACACAGGCCTGGTCTGGGATGTCGCCGATGCCGATTGTTGGACATACCCCTTGGCGGGAAGCCTGACCCTGCAACCCTGGCGCACCAACCCCACCGGCCAGGTGCAGGTGAGCATGCACCCGACCCAAGGTATTCCTGCCGCACCGGCAGACCCGCGACACGTACTGGTGCATGCCATTGACCGACTCAAAGCCGATGGTTTCCATCCGGTAATGGCCGTTGAGCTGGAGTTTTACTTGCTGGACCAGCAACGCGATGCCAGCGGTCGGCCGCAGCCGGCATTGCAGGCCAACGGCGTCCGTCCCCAGGCACCGCAGGTTTATGGCCTCTACGAATTGGAGCAGCTGCAACCCTTTCTTGATGACCTCTACGCTGCGTGTGCGCTACAGGGCCTGCCAGTCAGGACGGCCATCTCCGAGTACGCTCCAGGCCAAGTGGAGTTGACCCTGGAACATCGTTTCGACGCACTCCAGGCTATTGATGAAGGCGTACGCTACAAACGCCTGGTCAAAGGTGTCGCCAACAAACATGGGCTACAAGCGTGCTTCATGGCCAAGCCGTTCAGTGACCAGGCCGGGAGTGGCATGCATCTGCACGTCAGCCTGGCCGACGAGGAGGGTAACAACCTGTATGCGAGCGAAGACCCACAGGGTACGCTCCTGTTGCGTCACTCGATTGGCGGGATGATGGCGACCTTGTTTGACTCACTGGCGATATTTTGCCCCCATGCCAATTCATATCGCCGGTTCCAGGCCGGCAGTTACGCGCCACTGGCCAAAAGTTGGGGCGTCAACAATCGTACGGTGTCGTTCCGCGTGCCCGGCGGGTCAGCAATCAGTCGGCACATCGAACACCGCATTTGCGGGGCGGACGCCAACCCGTACCTTGCCGCTGCCACATTACTCGCGGGGATTCACTACGGCATCACCCATCAAAGCGATCCCGGCCCGGCGATCGTGGGAAATGGCTATGAGCAGGCGACCGATTTTCTACTCACCGACTGGCTGACCGCGTTGCAGGCCTTGCAGGATTCAACGTGGGCACGCGAGGCGCTGGGCGCCGAATTCCTGAAGGTGTATCTGGCGATCAAATGGCGCGAGTTCCGTCAATTCAACGCTGAAGTCGGGGAGCAGGACTGGCGCTGGTACCTCACTCACGCATGACTGATGGGCGATAACCGATGCTCACCAGCGGTTGTCAGCGTGGATTTGGGACCCGTGAGCCAAAACAAGGGTAGAGTGTTCATCACTTTCTGTTCATAGGGCCTTCGCGCAGTCGCACCGAGCGGTTCCAGCGTCCGGACAGGGCAAAAAAACGGTATCTCAATTGTTAAGTGAAGAATGAATCGTCCGCTGTTTATTTCTCTGGATGGGCCCAAGGGCACCGGCAAAACCACGCTGTTGGAGGCCGTTACGAAAGCACTGAGGGCAGGCAACAAAAAGGTGATCCGGC
The DNA here is from genome assembly GCF_049132125.1 of Pseudomonas sp. NFX5. NCBI lineage: Bacteria > Pseudomonadati > Pseudomonadota > Gammaproteobacteria > Pseudomonadales > Pseudomonadaceae > Pseudomonas > Pseudomonas sp. NFX5. The sequence continues at coordinate 413,604 of NZ_JAFMZG010000044.1, read as the reverse complement.
TTTGCGAGAGAAAAAGCGATCCGTACCGGGAGGGAACAATGGCGCTTGTTAACCAGCTCGTCAGAAGTCCCTCCCGGGACTTGGAGCTGAGGGTGTGTGAACGCTTTGCTGACAGCCGTGCCTGGATTTCCCGGCAGGTGCTGGCTAAACAGCCACCAGGCAGCATCATCCTGATCGATCGCTGGTACCCGTCGGATGCCGCGTTTCGCCGGATAATTCCGTTTGCAGAGATCCTGCAGTTGAACATTGATCGAAACGTGCGAGTGCCAGACCTGCATGTCGGGATTGTCACCGCCCCTGAGATTTCATGGGCGAGGGCAGCGGCACGACGGCGTGGGCTGAGCAGCACGGTGATCCATAAGCTGGAAGAACATAGCGCGTGTACCCAGGCATTCGAGCGAGCGATGGCTGATCACGGTTGGGTTTTGTGCCGTAATGAAGGCACGATCGAAGACGCAACGATGCAGGTGGTGTCCGCGATCTATAGAGTCCTTGCTTGCGCGTCCCCGGCAGTCATTCTACCGGCCCCGACCTCCATCGACTCCTTGTGCTATCCAGGCTTCTAATGCCTCGGCGCTCATAGGCTTGGCTATCAAATAACCCTGTGCCTCGGAACATCCCCACTGAATTAACAGGTCCAGGATTTCTTGATTTTCTACGCCTTCTGCAACCACCCGGTAGCCGAGCCCCTTAGCCAGTCCGATCAGGGTTTTAACCAGTTGCTTGTCATTTTGATTGCTGCCCAGCCCGCTGATCAGAGATTGGTCAAGCTTGACGGTATTGGCCGGGAGCTCCTTCAAATAAGCCCAGTTGCTGTAGCCGGTGCCAAAGTCATCAACAGCAACCTCTACGCCAAACTTACGGACACGCTCCAGTTGCCGGATGACTTCTTCAGGGTTGGTCATGAGCATGCTTTCGGTAAACTCAAGTTCAAAGCCAGCTGGGTCCAGGCCGTGCTGTTGAATCTCATGGATCATCGCGTCGACGAATTCGGCGCTTTCAAGATCGCTGACGGTAATGTTCATCGCTATCCGCAGGCGCACACCTTGCGCTTTCCAAATAACCGCTTGCTGGATGATTGCGTTGAGCACCCACAATCCAACAGAAGGTATGAGTGCGGTTTTTTCAGCCAAGGGTATGAATTCAGCAGGGCTGATGGGCCCCAGTAAAGGATGTGTCCAACGTAATAGTGCTTCTACTGAATGACACCGTCCTGAGGGCAGTTTGATTTTTGGCTGGTACACCAGGCTGAACTGTTTGTCGGCGCAGACCGCCTCCGGCAACGAACTCAACAACATGAACGCGCGTTGTTGAGCCGCATCAAAATGGGGCTCATAGCGCGACCATCCCAGCCTGCGGTCACGCGCCTCATCCGCAGCGCTGACCACCAGGCGAAGCCAGTCTTGCTGGAGCCCTGAGCTATGAATAGGCAGGACGCCAATCCCGACTTGCATGAGTATGGGGATGGCGTGGCATTCGACAGGCTTTTTGAAGTCCTTGAGGATGTTTTCACAAATGTGCTCGGCCGTTTGATCCTCCTCAAGGAGGAAACCAAACCGCGTCGGGCTAATTTTATAAAGTAGACACTGTGGCGGTAATAGTTTTTGTAGGCGCGCTTTGATTGCCAGGACCAAGTCTGTGGCAAAACTGTAACCCAACGCCTTCACGATATCGTTAAGGAACTTTGGCGAGATGATGTCAACCGCATACGCTTGGCACGCGCTGTGGGTCTTGAGCGCTTGGCGTATATCCTCCTCAAACCGGAGTCGATTAAATAACCCTGTGGGTTGGTCGACGAAGTTTCGAGAGCGCATGCTGTGGATGTGCATCATCACCAGTTCAGCAAAACCGCTGAGCATCGCGCTATCACGCTCACTCATAGCGGCACGTGAGACTGTATCAATGATGCACAGGCTTCCCAGCGTAAAACCCTCTTCGGTAATCAGTGGGGTGCCTGTGTAATAACGAATATACGGAGGCCCCGTTACCAGGGAATTGTCTTTAAAACGGGGATCAAGCGTCGCGTCCAATACCTCCAGCGGGGCGTTATCCAGCGTCGAGTAAGCGCAGAAGGACACTTCTCGTGGTGTCTGCGTCTCTTCAAGCCCTACGCGCGCCTTGAACCATTGCTGATGCTCATCGACGATCGAAATCAGCGCTATGGGGGCGTTGAAGTAAGCAGAAACCATCTCGACGATTTTATCGAAGACAGTATCGTACTCGCTGTCAGCTGGACAAAATTTCGCGACCTCTTTAAGCCGTTCAATTTCATTCGGCGGAATAGGAGCGCCTGCGCCCATGACAATCCTCGGAGTGGCTGTGTTTATGTGCACGGTATCAGACAGTGCCATCATTATGATGTTGTTTTTTCTATTCCTCTGATAGCCCAACGGTATGCAGGCAGACGGCCTCTCCTGTGTTGCCGGGAGAGGCGCGTGTTTGGACTCAGCACTGCGTAGTATTGCAGCAGCAGAGCGGCCGGTGATGCTCGGTTGATAATATGCATATGCTCTTTTAGTCGTTGATTCTTAATCGGCTTCACTTTCAACTGGCTTCTTTTTGACAGGTGAGAGTTGATGTCCGAGCGGTGTGATGTAGTGGTATTGGGATTGGGGGCCATGGGGGCCGCTACGGTGTATCAGTTGGCGAAGGCGGGTGCGAATGTTGTGGGTATCGACCGCCATCACCCACCTCACAACCTGGGCTCCAGCCATGGCGATACGCGTATTACCCGGCTTTCGGTGGGTGAGGGCGCGCAGTACGTTCCCATTGTGCGCAATTCCCACCGCATCTGGCGCGAGCTTGAGCAATTGTCCGGGGAGTCGCTGTTCGAACAGTCGGGTCTATTGGTTCTGACTTCAAGTCCCGAGTTTGACCCCAGCGATAAAACCGACTTCACATTGCGCACCATCGGCCTAGCACAGGCCTATGGCATCGAGCACGACGTTTTATCCGCCGACCGGATTCGCCAGCGCTTTCCACAATTTGCCAACGTACACGACACTGCCATCGGCTATTTCGAGCCAGGTGGAGGTTTTGTACGTCCTGAACGTTGCATTGATGTGCAGCTCAAATTGGCCGAGCAACACGGAGCAATCCTCTACAAAGGCGAAACCGTCACTGGGATTAGCTCGAATGAGCAGGGAGTCCATGTCACTACGAATCTGCGCACGCTCTTTGCAAACAAGCTTGTGATTAGCGCCGGCAACTGGAGCGGCGGTTTGCTGGGCGAGCCGTTTGACAGCCTGCTCAGCGTCTACCGGCAGAAGCTGTTCTGGTTCGGGCTGGAGGAGGGCGCCGAGTGGGTGGATCACTCACCGACGTTTATCCTCACTCACGGCCGTGGCGACGACAAAATCAACTACGGCTTTCCCGCATTACACGGCGAGGGCAGCCTGAAAATCGCCACCGCGCAATACCACACTACTTCGTTGCCGCAAACAATGGATCGTACGGTCTCGCCGGCGGAAGAGCGGGACATGTATGAGCACCAGGTGCGCGGCCGCATCGTCGGTGTGACCTCGAGCGTGGTCAAGTCTGCTGTCTGCGCCTACACCGTGACGCCGGATCGCCATTTCATTATCGATGAGCATCCGTCGTGGCAGCACACCTTGGTGGTGTCCGCCTGTTCCGGTCACGGCTTCAAACATTCCGCCGCGTTGGGCGAGGCGTTTGCACAGTGGTGCATACGCGGTTCGACCGACTTGGATCTCTCGTCTTTCTCCCTTAAACGCTTCGAGCGCTATCATGGACGTGAAGCCGGATTCACGGTGCCGAGTACGTAAGCGTTCCGGGAACACACTCATGAATCTTGATTCGCTGAGAAGTAAGTCAAGCATCAGCGTTCCCTCCGGCGATGAGTAATGCCGTCAGGTACGAATCCAGCACCTATGATAGCGATGGTGCACCGCAGTAGGCGACGAGAGCGGGAAGTGGCTGAGCCTGACACACGATTTAACATAATATACATTATGCGTAATACGATGTTACGTAATGAGGGGCAGTGCCCGTCAGATTCCAACAGGCAAAACCCCTCTCTGGTTCAAACCTGAGCGAACCCTCCATCCACGAACATTTCGCTGCCGGTCATGAAGCTGCTGTCGTCCGACGCTAGGAACAATGCCGCCGCCGCAACTTCTTCCGGTTGGCCGATACGGCCCAGTGGCAACTGCGCCGTCATGTCGTCAATGATTGCATCCTTCTGGCCGGTACTTGAAAGCGCCAGGTCCAGGCCCGGTGTCGAGATCGGTCCCGGTGAAAGTACGTTGACGCGAATACCGCTGCCTTTCAAATCCAGCGCCCAGCTCCTGGCGAAATTACGCAATGCGGCTTTCGTGGCGCTGTACACGCTGAACGCCGGTGTGCCCATGGTGCCGGTGGTCGAACCGGTGAGGATGACCGAACCGCCGGCGTGCATCAGTGGCAGCGCTGTTTGCACGGTGAACAGTGTGCCTTTGACGTTGATGCCGAACGTGCGATCGAACGACTCTTCGGTGATCGACCCGAGCGGCTGGAAATCCCCCAGGCCCGCATTGGCGAACAGCACGTCTACGCGACCTTTGACGCTTTTGATGTGGGTGAAAATGCGCTCCAGGTCGTCCAGCCTCGAGATATCCCCTTGAATGGCGAGCGCTCCAGGCCCGATCAGCCCGAGCGCCTTGTCCAGTTCTTCCTGCCTGCGTCCCACAATCACAACCTGTGCACCTTCCGCTGCAAAGCGCATGGCGGTTGCCAGGCCAATACCACTGTTGCCACCGGTGATCACTGCAATTTTTCCGTCGAGCCTGCTCATGGTTAACTCCGAAGAATGTTGAGGCCCAACTCTAGATCCAGACTATTCTTTTGAATAGTATGCACCTTTTAGTAAGTACCCTTTGGAGCACCCATCACATGGCGAACAACACCTTCAATTGCGGGCTCGAGGCTGCCCTGGCGGTGATTGGCGGCAAATGGAAACCGCTGGTCCTGTATAACCTGGCGCGACATGTTCATCGGTATGGCGAGTTAAGGCGTGCGATTGGCGGCGTGACCGACAAGGTACTGATCCAGCAACTCAAGGAATTGGAGCGCGACGAAATCATCGCGCGGATCGACTTCCAGGAGATCCCGCCCAAGGTCGAGTATTCCCTGACACCCTTCGGGCAGTCACTGGCCACTGCGCTGGGCGCGTTGTGCGTGTGGGGCACCGAACATATGGACACCGTCGAACGCATCAGCGAACGGCGTATCAGCGCCCTCGCCCAGGCCTGAGCCCTGCCCCGATAGCCAACTCAACTAAATGACTATTTAGTTGAGTTATAGGCTTGGCGACGAATTCGCAGGGTTACGCTCAGCGAGCACTCTTCATTTCCAGAGCCTGATCGAGAGTGAGCTTGAGCTCTTCATCATTCCAGGGCTTGCTGATGTAACGGAACACATACCCATCGTTGATCGCCTGGGTGATCATGCTCATATCGGCGTAGCCGGTCAGCAGGATATTCACGCAGTGCGGATCGCGCCTATGCACCTCGCGCAGCAAGGTCGGCCCGTCCATGAACGGCATGCGCGCGTCGCAGACGATCAGGTCGACAGCGTGTTGTTCGAAAAGGCTCAGCGCCTGGGCCCCGCTCGTGGCCAGCAGCAAGTCGTAAGGCTTTGCGCGCAGCAGGCGCCGAAGGCTGTTGAGGATACTTTCCTCATCATCCACCAGCATGACGGTGTGTCGTTTTTCGCAGGAAGACAGCGTATCCATGATCAGCGTCCTTCAACGGCGCAGGTAGAGACAGCCTCGATTACCGGCTGGCGTAAGGGTAACCAGACGCGGAAGCGACTTCCCCTGCCCGGCTCACTGTCGACGGTGAGCCGTCCATGGTGCTTGACCATGATGCTGTACGACAACGACAGGCCAAGGCCCGACCCCATGCCCACCGGCTTGGTTGTGAAGAACGGTTCGAATATCCGGTTCTGGATTTCAAGGGGAATGCCGTGGCCGTTGTCGGCAATTTCGACGAAGACGCCCCCGTCCTCCCTGCCGCTGCTGAGGGTGATTTCGCCGTCGGCCCCCACGGCATGGCTGGCATTGATGAGCAGGTTCAGGAAGACCTGGTTGATCTGTGAGCCCATGCATTCGATGGGCTCGACATCGCCGTAGCGCTTGATCACCTGAGCCTTGAACTTGATCTCGTTCCAGATAACGTTGAGGGTGCTGTCGAGCCCCTTGTGCAGATCGGCCAACTGCCATTCGTAACTGTCGACGTGGGAGAACTCGCGCAGGTCCTTGACGATGCGAGTGACCCGGTCAAGGCCGTCGACCGACTCGGCCAGCAGGTCGTCGATGTCCTGGCGCATGAAGGTGTAATCCATCTTGTCCCGCATCACCGCAAGCTCGGGATGAGCGCTGGCATGCCTCTCGTCGGTCGCCTGTTCATGGGCTTCGAGCAGCGCGAAGATGTCCACCAGGTAACGACGCAGGCTGTTGACGTTGGAGCCGACAAACCCGATCGGGTTATTGATCTCGTGGGCCACGCCTGCAGCAAGTTGCCCTATCGCCGCCATTTTCTCGGACTGCAGCAACTGCGCCTGTGCGTCTTCGAGCCGCGCGATCAGCAGCGCCTGGGCACCCTTCTCTTCTTCCAGCAACTTGTTAAGTTGCGTCAACTCGAGTTGGCGGGCAGCCGTGTCAGTCGTATCACTGATGGCCAGGCCCACGCCAAGATTGCTGCCATCGGCATCTTGCACGGGGAAGAAGGTGCAGTTCTGATACATGAGCCGGACCATGCCACTGATGGGCCGGGTACTCTCGAAATTGAACAGGTGCGGCCGCTGCTGCCATGACGTGAACGCAAAGTTTTGCAGGGTGATGACGCTGTTGATCTTCTGCCGGGTCCAGGCCTCCGGCAGCTCCGGAAAGGCTTCGAACAACGTACGGCCGACCAGTTCTTCCGCGCTGCGGCCACTGTTGATGGACATGAAATGGTTAGAGAACAGCACCTTGCAGTCCTGGTCGACCAGCAGCACGCCCATATTGATGGCCTTGAGCATCGACTCAAGGGTTTCCCGGGAAATTACCTTGCTGTCTGTCATGAAGAGGCCCCTTCAAAGCTCGTCCAGCAAACGATCTATGGCCCGAACGACAACGCCTGCCGTACGTTCAGTGATGCAGATCAACAAGTCGCAGGAGAACTGATGAGCCTGAACCTCGAAACGGATTTCCAGCACCATCGCCAGGTGTTCATTCAGGTTCAATTCATCCAGTGCATTCGCCGCATGTTCGGTGTGGACGAGAATGGACGGTGCGTCATAGCTCACCTGAGTCGCCACCTGCCGTGCCAGGCCACTGATGCAGGCGCCGGTCAGGATGTTGGTGACATCAAGCATCAATTCGTGCTGCTGCTCCAGGCCGCTGCCCTTGTAGCCCAGCAGTTCGGCCAGTTCATCGGCCCCCTTGGAGCCAAAGCACACGAACACTTCGCCACGTAACTCACCCAGAAAAGACTGGCGGGTGACGATCATGAAGCTCCGGCGCAGATGCTCCGGAATCAACAGGTGATTCTGTTCCCGGATCAGCGGGTGAATAAAGGGAACCGAAAGCGTCACCATGGTATCGGTCAGCAGCGCCAGTCGCTCGGCCGCCTGTCCCATGGCGATGTTCATCAGTTCCTGCAGGGCATCACGTTGGTCTTCGGTGAGTGCGGCCAAGGTTTCCATCAAAGCACTCCTATGACGTGCAAGGCATTGACTACAGCTTCAGCCGTAACCGGCTTGGCTACGAATGCAGCAGCGCCCAGGTCGAATACCCGTTGCCGGGCCAGGGGTTGGATGTCTGCGCTGATCACCACGACGACCACATTGGCGTCTTCGCGCTTGAGTGCCTCCAGGGTCTGGAAGCCGTCCATGACGGGCATGGTGAGGTCGAGAAAAAGCAGGTCGACCAACCCGGCGTGGTAAGCCTCCATCACCTCGGCACCGTTGCAGGCCTGGCGAACATCTTCGGTCAGTGATTCCGGCAGGGAACGCAAGACCATCTTGCGGGACATGGATGAATCATCGGCGATTAGAACTTTCATGGTGCACTCCACAGGTATGAAGTGTCCTGCGGCCTCGGCCGAGGCCGGAGAAATCAAGACTTCATTGAATCTTCCAATCACTCTAGCGTGACATATAGCAAAGAGCCATGAAGAAATCCGGATAGTGCTCTAATGATTTGCGCGGCCTGTAGGGATTTCCCTACAGGCTGCCAAGCGCCGGCCCGAAACTCAGTAACCACTGGCCGCCGTCATCGCCCCGCCGACAATCGCAATCCCCGAACTGCTGCCCAAACGTGTCGCCCCAGCTTCAATCATTTTCAGTGCCGTCGGATAATCGCGCACGCCCCCGGACGCCTTGACCCCAACCGCGGCGCCCACGGTTTTACGCATCAGGGCCACGTCTTCGGCGGTGGCACCGCTTCGGCTGAACCCCGTGGAGGTCTTGACGAACGCCACACCCAGGTCCCGGCAGATTTCGCAGGCCTGGACTTTCTCTTCGTCGTCCAGCAGGCAGGTTTCCAGGATGACCTTCAACGGCACGGCGCCGCAGGCCTTGTGGACCAAGGCAATGTCTTCGCGCACTGCCTCCAGCAAACCGTCCTTCAACCAGCCGATATTGAGCACCATGTCGATCTCCCCTGCCCCGGCGGCAATCGCCCGTTCGGCTTCGAAGGCCTTGGTGTCACTCAGGCCGGCGCCCAGGGGAAAGCCCACCACGGCACAAATCACCACGCTGTCGTCGGTCAGGCAGGAAGCGGCGTAAGGCACCTGCCCCGAGTTCAGGCACACCGAATAAAAACCGTGCTCCCGGGCTTCCTCGCACAAGGTGCGAATCTGCTCGCGGGAGGCGTCGGGCGCCAGCAAGGTGTGATCGATGTACTTGGCCAATGCTGCGGGTTGAAGAGTGTTCATTTAACGTGCCCTTGCCTGTATGTTGCGAATGGTCGTGTGCCGCTTGTCACAGCACTCACACTAATACGTTACAATAATAACACCAAATGTTACTTATCTAACACAAACAATCAAGCCCTGGAATACTCGTGGACAGTAGAAAAGCCGAGCGACTCAAGCTTATCCAACAAGCCTTGCAGGACCAGAACGCCATTCACCTGAGGGAAATGGCGGCGCTGCTGGAGGTTTCGGAGATGACCCTGCGCCGCGATCTCAACCACTTCAGTGATCACCTGCGCCTGCTGGGTGGCTACATCACCCGGGTCGGCAGCGAGGTCAGTGATTACCGGGTTGCCGAGCAGGACACCCGCCACGTCGAGGAAAAGCGCCGCATCGGCAAACTCGCCGCGCGCCTGATCCAGCCCGGTGACACGGTGTTTTTCGACTGCGGTACCACCTCGCCGTTTGTGATCGACTTCATCCCCGACGACTTGGAGTTCACGGCGGTGTGCAGCTCCTTGAACGTGCTGCTCAAGCTGCATAACAAGCCCAACTGCCACATCGTGTTGTGCGGCGGCACCTTCCACCGCAAGAACCAGGTGTTTGAAAACAGTGCCGAAAGCAGCATCCTCGACAGCGTGCGCCTGACCTGGGCCTTCGTGACGGCCGCCGGCGTCAGCCAGGCATTCGGCGTGACGTGCTTCAACTTCAACGAAGTCGAGGTCAAGCGAAAGGTCATGCGCCAGGCCCAGCAACGTGTGTTGCTCGCCGACTTCAGCAAGTTCGACACGGTGCGCACCGCTCACTTCGCCACCCTGGAGGACTTTCAGTACGTGGTCAGCGACAAGAAAATCCCCCGCAGCTACAAGGACGCCATCCAGGCCCACGGCGCGCAATTGCTGGTTTAACCCAGCAACCGCTGGCGTTCCTGCGCGCTCAGGTAGCCGGTGGTGACCCTGAACGAAGCGCTGGCGCCCGCCGCCAGCAGACGCACGTGGCCTTTGGCTTTCTCGGCGTTATAGCCCTCGGGTTCGCACGTCGATGGCAGCACGAACGCCGCCACTTGCTGATCCGGCGTGTGCAGGATCCAGCGTGCGGCGTGCTCGAATTGTTCGGGGCGATAGCGGGTGTAGAACGCCGCTCCATCGGGATGATCCAGCAGGAAGTGCGCCTGGCCGGTGGCATCCGTGCCGACGCCGTCGAAGAAAAACACGATTTCAGGGTCGTACAACCCCGGCTGATCGAGACAGGCCAATTGCCCGGGTTGTTCGGCCAGTTGCGCCATGTAGGCACTCCAGTCCGGCGTCGGCTTGACGTGGCCCGGAATGCTGGTGCGCAGGCGCAGGCGCTGCATGCCCCATGGCTCGACCAACCGCGCGCCGGCCACAAAGGCGTAGTTCATGTGGGCCATGTACATCAGTTCCATAGGCTTGCCGGCCAGGTTGGTCACGTCCATGTCGATATCGAACACCGCCGAATCGGCGCGCAGGGTCACGCTGGGGCACGCCCGGTAGCGATCGCCGAAGCCCTTGGCATATTGATAACAACCGCCCAGGCGCACAAAGCCCTCGCCGATGTCCAGCCAGGCCGAGTCCATCGGGGCGCAAGGCATTTCGCCGTGCAAGGCGTGGGTGTCATCCGGCGCCGGGCAACCGTTGCGCAGCAGGCCACTGTGAAACATGAAGCAGCCGTAGGTATCGACGACCGTCGGGCTGGGCCGGGGTTGCTCGAACAGGTTGCTCATGGTCAGGTCACAGCCATCGAACATCGCCGACCAGATCATCTGCCCTTGATAAGGCAGCAGCACCAGGCGTCCACGGCTGTTCTCCAGGCTCACGGCCTGTACGCCTGACGGATAGATCCAGGCACTGACCTTGAAATCCTCGGACTGCAACAGGATTCTCTCCTGCTCGGCAAACACCGCTGGATACAGCGGGATCCGCGTATTCATGAGGCCACCGCCGCGGCGGCGCTCGACGGCAACGTGCCGGGTTGGCGCATGCACTTGACCGCGTACATCACGATCACGATAAAGCACAGCAACGGTACGCTGTAGGCCAGTTGCATATTGCCGCCGCTGGCATCGGACAACAGGCCCTGGAAGATCGGAATCACCCCGCCGCCGACGATGCTCATCACCAGCAATGAACCGCCGACGCCGGTGTCTTCACCCAGCCCATCGATGGTCAGGCCGTAAATGGTCGGCCAGCACGGGCCGAGGAAAATACTCACGCCGACCGCTGCGTACACCGCCGAAATATTCGGCACCAGAATGGTGTAGGCCAGCAGCACAATGCACAGCACACCGTAGATCGCCAGGACCTTGGCCGGATGCAGGCGGCGCATCAACAGGTTGGCGATCATCTTGCCGACAAAGTAGGCGGCAAAGGTGGTCAGCAAAAACCATGAGGCGCTGCGCTCATTCATTCCGCCCATTTGCATCGCCAGGCGAATGGTGAAACTCCACACGCCGACCTGGGCGCCCACGTAGAGAAACTGCGCCAATACGCCAAAGGTAAAGCGCGGGTTACGCCACAGTCGGCCCAGGCTGTGGCGCAGGCTGCCAGGCTTGCTGTCAGCCGGCTTATTGCCCTTGCAGGCCGGGAACCGAGTGATCGCAACCAGGATAAACATCAGCACCAGCACGGCGATCATCCACTTGTAGGGCAACAGCGTGGACTGGATCATCTGCAACTGCTGCACGGCGGCCTCGGAGGCGCTCATCCGGGTCAGTTGTTCCGTGGTCGCGTCGGTGTCCTTGAACATCACGAAACTGCCGACGTACACCCCTGCCATCGCACCGAAGGGGTGGAACGTCTGCGAGATGTTCAAGCGCCGCGTCCCGGTTTCCCTGGGCCCCATCAGGGTCGAGTAGGTGTTGCAGGCGGTTTCCAGGAACGACAGGCCGGCCGCAATCACAAACAGCGCCAGCAGGAACATGCCGTACTTGGCCGTCGACGCCGCCGGGAAAAACAGCAGGCAGCCGAACATGTACAGCAGCAACCCGATCAGGATCGTGCTCTTGTAGCTGAAGCGGCGCACCACCATTGCCGCCGGAATCGCCACGAAAAAGTAGCCCAGGTAAAACGCCGACTGCACAAAGGCGGTCTGGAAATCACTGAGCAAAAACGCTTTCTTGAAGTGTGCGATCAGCACGTCATTCATGCTTGCCGCCGCCGCCCACAGCGCAAAGATGCTGCACAGCAGGATAAAAGCGAACCAGGGCGTGCGGTTCAGGTAGAAACCATCGGGTGTCTGTTGCAGCGCAGGTTTGTTCATTATTGTTCTCCGGGCTGGTTTGGGGGTTACGGCTGTTGCAGGAAACGGGCGAACGCCTCGCTGTCGGGATATGACGTCTGGGTGCCCAGGGCCATGACCGAGCAGGCGGAATACGCCACGGCCTGTTCCATGGCCTGCCGGATACCGCCGTCGCGGCTCCAGTGCTGGATGAAGCATCCGATAAAGGCGTCGCCGGCGCCCGTGGTGTCCCGTGCCACGACCTTTCGGCCCGGCACCCGGAATTCGCCCTCCTCTCCCACGTACAACGCACCGTGTTCACCGAGGGTGACAATCACGTGGCGAATGCCGCTGGCTACCAGCGTGCGCGCTGCGCGCTGGGCGGCGTCCGGCGAGTCCACGACCTGGCCGGTGATCAACGCCAGTTCCGATTCATTGGGGATCAGGAAATCCAGCTGCGCCAGGTGCTCCCCGCTCAGGCCGGCCAGGGCCGGTGCCGGGTTGAGCAGCACCGCGATGCCGTGCCGGTGCGCAAATTCGATGGCGTAGTAGACCGTCTCCAGATTGATCTCCAACTGCAGCACGATCAGGGTGCACTCGCGCAGGTCGGCGGCCGCGGCGTCGATGTCCGCCGGCAACAAATGCGCATTGGCGCCTTTGACGATCAGAATGCTGTTGTGGGAGTCGGCTCGCACAAAAATCGGCGCGACACCGCTGGAAACCCCAGGCACCCGCTGCACATGACGGGTGTCGATACCAAAACGCTGGAAGTTGGCCAGGGTGTTGTCGGCAAACATGTCGTCGCCGACCTTGCTCAACATCAGCACCTGCGCCCCAAGCTTGGCGGCCGCCACCGCCTGGTTCGCCCCCTTGCCGCCACACCCGAGGGCAAAACCAGGCGCTTCCAGGGTTTCGCCCTGGGCCGGCATGCGGTCGATGTAGGTGATCAAATCCACCATATTGCTGCCGATGACTGCGATCTTGCTCATTGCTATTCCACCTTGTTGCACCCCGACCAGGCAGGTCGTGGCGCTCTTGTTTTGTTATTTAAATAACATTAGGTGTGAATATTCAATCTTTTTTTGCAGTGCCCGGTCAACGAGCCCTGCGAGTGGGCCGGTGGACCGGGCAAAAAAAACCGACCCACAGGGGGCCGGTCCATAAAGCGTGTATCAGGTCTGTGCGGTGTTACAGGCTGAAGCGATCCACGGATTGCGACAACTTGCCGGCCAGCCCGGCCAGCTCATCGGTGGTCGAGGCGGTTTCGCCAATGATGCGGCTGTTGTTTTCCGACATTCCCGCAATCATCTCCACCTGGTGGGAGATCTCGTTGCTGGCCAGGCTCTGTTCACCGATGGTGCGCGAGATGTCGTTCACCAACTCGGTGGTATTCAGGGTGGCCTGCAGAATATCGCGGATCGCTCGCTCCACCTCGGCAGTTACCGCCATGCCTTTGTCCACTTGGGTGACGCCCTCCTCCATGCTGGTCACCGCTTCCCGGGTGTTCTGCTGGATACGCCCGACCATGCTGGCAATTTCCTGGGTCGAGGCGCTGGTGCGGCCCGCCAGGCTGCGCACTTCATCGGCGACCACCGCAAAGCCGCGTCCCTGTTCGCCGGCGCGGGCGGCTTCAATCGCGGCGTTCAGGGCCAACAGGTTGGTTTGGTCAGCGATGCCCTTGATCACTTGGATAATGCTGAAGATCGCCTCGGACTCCTTGTCCAGTGTACGAATGACCTGGGCCGATTGCTGCGCTGAGCGGGCAATGCCATCCATGTCCTTCACCACCTGGTGGATCACCCGGCCGCCGTCCTTGGCCAGGGCTTCGGCCTGGTTGGCCATGTCCAGGGCGCGTCCGGCATGCCGGGTGATTTCCTCGATACTGGCGGTCATTTCACTGGCCGCGGCCGCCATGGTGCTGGCGGCCGCGCTTTGCTGCTGGCTGCTGCCGGCGACGTCATGGCAGCCCTGGCTCAAGCGTTCGCTCATGCCATTGACGCCGTGGGCATTGCTGCGCACCACCTCGATCATGCCGCGTAGATCTCGCTGCATGGTGGCAAGGCTGCGGATCAACGAGCTGGCTTCGTCCTTGCGCTTAGGTTCGACAATCGGCTCGCTCAGGTTACCCCGGGCGATACTGGCAGCAATGCGACTGGCGGCCTGCAGCGGCGCCATGATGCTCGACAACACCCAGCGCCCCTGGGCCAGCAGCAGCAACAGGCTGGCGAGCAATACGGCGCCCAAGGTCAAATTGGCGTGGCTGATGGTCTGCCGCGTGCTGGCGCTGGTCTCCTGGGTATTGCTTTCGATCAGCTCGCTCATCGCCGCCATTTGATCTTCCAGCTGGGAAAACGCCTTGTTGAAGGTGTCCAGTTCCCCGCGAGCGGCCTCAGGATTCTCCAGTGCCAGCGCGACGATGCGCTCGCCGGCACTGATATAGGTGTCCAGGCTGGGTCTGATTTTTTCCAGGCCGCTTTTGATCGTGGGATCCAGCGGCAACTTGAGGTTGTCCCCCAGTACCTGACGGAAATGCTCGGCGTGTTCCTTCAACGAGGTGTTGACCTCATCCTTGCTGCTGGTGCTTTTGCCCAACCCCACGAGCATGGCGGACAGCACGTCGGCACGCAGTGCGTCGTGCATCATGTCGGCTTCCATATGGTTGCGCAGGACCGTCATGCTCACCTCGCTATCCTGTACGGCCTCGCTCATCCGAACATTCCCCAGGTAGCCGGCCAGGCTCATGACCAGAGCCGTGAGCAACCCAGTGGCAATCAACAGCATCAAGCGTAATTTGATCGTCATGCTGACATCCCCATACCCAACCGTCGAAGCAACGTTCTTACCGTTATCGGCATCAATCCCTGTTAGTGAAGCCTAAGTTTGCGGATCTGCGCGGATCCCTTAAGCTGATCGACTTTTGCGCTGCCGGAAACCGCCCATGTCCCGAAGTATTGCCCACCTTGCGTTACTGCTGGGGTTGATTACCGCCGTCGGCCCGTTCGCCATCGACATCTACCTGCCTGCCCTGCCCACCCTGGGCGCCAGCCTGCACGCCTCGCCGGCGGCGGTACAGATGAGCCTCACGGTATTTTTCATGATCATTGGGGTTTGCCAGCTGTTCTACGGCCCGATCAGCGATGTGTTCGGGCGCAAGCCGCCGATTTACGCCGGGCTGCTGATCTTTGCGGTGGGCAGCGTCGGCTGCGCGCTGGCGCCCACCATTGAAGTGCTGATCGGCTTTCGTGCCGTGCAGGCGTTCGGTGCCTGTGCCGGGATGGTCATTCCCCGGGCGATCGTGCGTGACCTGTACACCGGCCATGAAGCTGCGCGGCTGATGGCCTTGCTGATGCTGGTGATGAGTGTGTCGCCGATTCTCGCGCCGCTGGCCGGCAGCCTGGTGATTTCATTGTGGAGCTGGCGCGAAGTATTCGCCGTGCTCGCGGTGGTGGCCGTGCTGTGCCTGGTGATGACAATTGTGCAGCTGCCCGAAACCCATCCCGCCGAGCGCCGACTGGGCAAGACCTTGGGCACGGCATTCAGCAGCTACGGCGCACTGCTGCGTGACCCGGTCTTCATCGGTCTGTCGGTGGTGTGCGGGTTCGGGCTGGCGACGTTCTTCGTGTTTATCGGCAGTGCGCCCTTCGTGTATATCGAATACTTCGGCCTTACGCCTACCCAGTTCAGCCTGTGTTTCGCCCTGAACGCCGCGTCGTTTTTTGCCATGAGCCAACTCACTGCACGCTTGAGCGCGCGCTTCGGCCTGGCGCCACTGATTCGCTGGTCGGTGGTCGCCGTAGCCGCCGTGATGGTGCTGCTGGCCGCGACCACGCTGTGGGTCGACAGCCTGGCCTTGATGATGGCGTCGCTGTTTATCGGCTTCGGTTTCCTCGGCCTGTTGTTGCCGGCGGCGGGCGTGTTATCCCTGGAAGATCATGGTGCTGTGGCGGGATCTGCCTCCGCCCTGTTGGGCGCGATCCAGATGATCACCGCTGCCGTGTCCATGACCCTGGTCGGAGTGTTCGCCGACCACACACCGGCGCCGATGCTCATGGGTATCGCGCTGTGTGCGCTCGCGGCGATGTTCACCACGCTGTGGACCTTGGGCCGTCTGCCGGCACACCTGGCGAGCGCCCCGCCCCACGGCTGAGCGATACCGCTCGTCGGGCCTGGCCGGCATCCATTACAACTATCGCCGGCCATGAAACTACTAATCCCATAGCACCGTTCGAAACCTATGGAGATTGGAAATGACTGACTACCCACGCCCGCCCTTCGCCCCTCAGGCGCAAAACGTACCCGGTACCCAACGCACCATGGACCCGTACCCGGACTGTGGGGAGCAGAGTTACAAGGGTTCTGGCCGATTGGCCAACAAGATCGCCCTGATCACCGGAGCCGACAGCGGCATTGGCCGCGCAGTGGCGATCGCCTTCGCCCGTGAAGGCGCCGATGTGGCCATCGCGTACCTGGACGAACACGAAGACGCCAGGGAAACCGCGCGCTGGGTCGAGGAAGCCGGCCGCCAATGCCTGTTGCTGCCCGGTGACATCGCGCAAAAAGCCACCTGCCAGGCGCTGGTCGACAAGACCGTGGAACAGTTCGGGCGCATTGACGTGCTGGTCAATAACGCTGCGTTCCAGATGACCCACGAAACGCTCGAAGAGATCGAGGATGAGGAATGGGTCAAGACCTTCGATATCAACATCACCGCGATGTTTCGCCTCTGCAAGGCCGCGCTGCCGCATATGAAGGCCGGCAGTTCGATCATCAACACCAGCTCGGTCAATTCCGACATGCCCAAGCCGACCCTGCTGGCCTATGCCGCCACCAAGGGCGCAATCGCCAACTTCACCGGTGGCTTGGCGCAATTACTCGGCAGCAAGGGCATCCGCGTCAACAGCGTCGCGCCCGGCCCGATCTGGACGCCGTTGATCGTGGCGACCATGACCGATGACGACGTGCAGAGTTTCGGCAGCGAAACCCCACTGGGCCGCCCCGGCCAACCGGTGGAAGTGGCGCCGATTTATGTGCTGCTGGCATCGGACGAGGCCAGCTATATCTCGGGGTCGCGTTATGCGGTCACCGGCGGCAAACCGATTCTGTAGGTCCGCAGCTGTTCGTCTACAGATCAAACCGATCCACCGCCCGCCGCCGCTCGTTGTCGTCACGCACGTCATAGCTGGCGGTGGTCTGGATATTGGTGTGATGCGCCAGCTTCTGTGCAATCGACAGGTCATGCTCCTCGATCACCCGCGTGATAAACGAGCGGCGAAAATCGTGGGGCATGATCTTCACCCCCACCTGCTCACCCCGTTGGCGGGCGATGTAGTAAATCGCATGCTTGGTGATACGTTCCCGGGTGATATGGCTGCCCCGGCGTATGCGGTTGAACAGGAAGCTGTCGTCCTGCTCGCCTTCCTTGAGCTGTTCGCGCCTGAACGCCAACCACGCCTGCAGCTTGGCGAAAGCCCAGTCCGGCGCATACTTGACCAATTCCTTATTGCCCTTGCCGATTACCCGCAAGCTGCGTTCATCGAAGTTGATCTGCGCCAGGTCGAGGTTGACCGACTCGGACTTGCGCATGCCCGAGCCATACAGGATGCCGATGACCGCTGCATCACGCAGGCCCTGGGGGCGAGGGTCGGCGGCGCAGACCTCCATCATTTCCCGGATCAACGTGCGCCGCAGATTGCGGCCCTGGCCCAGGCGCGTGCCGGGCGTGGCCTTGACCGTGCGCATTTTCAGGAGATGTTCCTGGCTGATCAGGCTCATGCGCCAGGCTTCGTTCATCACCCCGCGCACGGCATTCACATACAAGGATGAGGTGTTCGGTGCGTAGCCGTCTTCACGCAATGCTGCGACCAGGGCGATGACATGTTCGGGTTGCAGCAGGTGCCAGTCGATGTCTTCGAGGTTGATGTCTTCGAAGCCCAGGCGGTCGGCGGCGTCCTGCAGCACGTAGCGCATGGTCAGTTGGCTGGAGGGGGCCAGGCGGGTGAGGTAGAGGGTCAACGGGTTGCGGATAGACTCGGTCAAGGTAGATCAGCCTTTGGATTAAATACCTCGAACAACTCATTGTTTAATCGAGGTATTTAGTGAATTGGCGAAGACCGAGTCTAACCCAGGAAAAGCCCTGGCACAAAATCACGGTGCCGTGTCTTCATCCTCGGTGGGCGCCTGGGGCTGGGTCTGGGCCTGGCTCCATTCGGCATCCTGCTTCTGCATCAAGGCGAACCAGTGCTGACGCATAAAGGCCAGGTAAGCTTCCGGCGCCTTGGCAAAGTCCTTCTCATCGCCATAGCAACCCGGCAACGGCAACTCCGTGCCCTGCTCCTTGTACTGGCTGACCAGCGCCTGCTGCCCGGCCACGCTGCAATCCTTGGGCAGCGGCATGCCACGCAGGGCCCCGGCCTCCTCATCCCACCAGGCTGCGCCGACCCGGTCGACCCCGCGCAGGCGGTACTTCTGCGACTTGCCGACATGCATGATCAGCTTGAATTCGTTGGGGCTGACATCGCTGGTGCAGGAGCGCGAATAGCCCACGGTGGCCTGGGTGATGCCATCGCCAGTGAGGTCGGTGACCTTGGTCGCGGCCATGTCGAAGCGCAGCGCCGCATCGAACTGGCAATGCTGCACGTCGTCGTAGAGCATCCACATGCGCTTGGGACGGTCACCGTCGATCAGGTATTGGGCCGCATAGACAAACGCCGACTGGGTACCGTCATCCTCGCGTTCGCTGACCTGCTCGGAGAGCACCAGCAGGTTCTTGCCCTGGCGGTCGTCCCAGGTGTAGGCGGCGACCTGCCTGCCGCGCACCTCAACACCCTCAGGCACTTGGGTGAGCGCGGTGAGCGCCACGCCATCATCTGCCCGTACGGCGCTGGCGCAGGCCGCCGTCATCAACAATCCGATCAAAACGGGCCGCCATTGGCCGCTTATACGCTGCACGCTATTCATCCGAGTACCCTGGCAAGAGATGGCTTACTTTACCGGCACTTGAAGCGCATTGCAGAGAAGATTCTTCAATTAAGACCAAGGGCTGGCGGATTAAAGCGCCTCACCTGCAGACAACGCCTATTCAGCCTGCGGACCTTCCCCTGCCATACCTTAGTTACCTAGCTGAACCCTAGCTGTCTACCTGTCAAATAAACGAGTTTTTCATCTGCCTTTCATATCTGTTGCACATTTTTGCGCTTAATCTTGAACGTGAAACTTCAGAGCGAATTCCACAACACCAGCTAAGCTGTTGATTACGCTTCATCTTTAGTGCCGCTTTTTAAGTGCGGGCCAGGTGTTCGTCCAATGATTACTACTGCTTTCACGCGCCAAGTTGCTCCAGTCCCGAGGTCATGAATCTTTGAAACCCTACCCTATTCATTGCGTGTCGATCGTTATCCCGGTCTACAACGAACAAGAAAGCCTGCCTGAACTGCTGCGTCGTACCACTGCCGCCTGCAAGCAACTGGCCTACGAATACGAAATCATCCTGGTGGATGACGGTAGCCGCGACAACTCCGCCCAATTGCTCGAAGACGCCGCCGCGCAAGACGGCAGCAACGTGGTGGCGGTGATCCTCAATCGCAACTACGGGCAGCACGCGGCGATCATGGCCGGTTTCGAGCAGTGCCGGGGCGACGTGGTGATTACCCTCGACGCCGACCTGCAGAACCCCCCCGAAGAAATCCCGCGCCTGGTGGAACAGGCCGCCCTGGGCTACGACGTGGTCGCCACGGTACGCAACAATCGCCAGGACTCGGCTTTTCGCCGCTGGCCTTCGCGCCTGATCAACCTCGCCGTGCAACGCTCCACCGGCGTGGCCATGAGCGACTACGGCTGCATGCTGCGCGCTTACCGGCGCACCATCGTCGACGCCATGCTCGCCTGCCGCGAGCGCAGCACCTTCATCCCGATCCTGGCCAACGGCTTTGCCCGTCACACCACCGAGATCCTGGTGCACCACGCCGAGCGTGAACACGGCGAATCCAAATACAGCGCCATGCGCCTGATCAGTCTGATGTTCGACCTGCTGACCTGCATGACCACCACGCCGCTGCGCTTGCTGTCCATCGTCGGCTTCAGCCTGGCGGCGCTGGGCGTGTTCTTCGCCTTTGCGTTGATCGTGATGCGCCTGGCCTTCGGCGCCGACTGGGCCGGTGACGGTCTGTTCGTACTGTTCGCGGTGCTGTTCGTGTTCACCGGCGGCCAGTTCATCGGCATGGGCCTGCTGGGCGAATACCTGGGGCGCATGTACAGCGACGTGCGCGCCCGCCCCCGCTTCTTTATTGAAAAAGTGCTGCGCAACCAACCGGCGGCACCGGCACCCGTGGTCGTCGTCGACGGCCTGGTGTCCTCCCATTCCACCACTACTTTTCCTTCCGATCAGGTTTCGTCATGAATTCAAAAGCCGTTGTCTTCGCTTACCACGATATTGGCTGTGCGGGCATTGAAGCCCTGCTGACTGCCGGCTACGACATTGCCGCCGTGTTTACCCATGCCGACGACCCCAAGGAAAACAATTTCTACGGCTCTGTCGCCCAACTCTGCGCGCGCAACGGCATCCCGGTACATGCGCCGGAAGACGCCAACCACCCGCTGTGGATCGAGCGTATTGCCAAGCTGAACCCGGAATACATCTTCTCCTTTTACTACCGCAACCTGCTGAGCGAGCCGCTGCTGGCCACCGCCAGCAAAGGTGCGTTCAACCTGCACGGCTCGCTGCTGCCTAAATACCGTGGCCGCGCACCGGCCAACTGGGTGCTGGTCAACGGCGAAACCGAAACCGGCGTGACCCTGCACCGCATGGTCAAGCGCGCCGATGCCGGCGCGATCCTGGCCCAGCAAAAAGTCGGGATCGAGCGCACCGACACCGGCCTGACCCTGCACGCCAAGCTGCGTGATGCGGCCACCAGCCTGCTGCGCGACGCCCTGCCGCAACTGGCTGCGGGCAAGCTGAGCGAGACGGCCCAGGACGAAAGCCAGGCCACCTACTTTGGTCGCCGTACGGCTGCCGACGGCAAGCTGGAGTGGAAAAAACCCGCTGAAGAACTGTTCAACCTGGTGCGCGCGGTGACTCAACCGTACCCAGGCGCGTTCTGCGCCGTCGGCGAGCACAAGCTCATCGTCTGGCAAGCCGAAGTGGTCAAGGGCAATGAAGGCCTGGCGCCGGGCCGTGTGATCAGCGTCAACCCGCTGCGCATCGCCTGCGGCGAAGACTCCCTGGTGGTCAAGTTCGGCCAGCGCAACGACAACGGCCTGTACCTGGCCGGCCCGTCACTGGCCAATGAACTGGGCCTGGTCGACGGCTCCGTGCTGCGCGGTGCCGAGTCCGGCCGCAAGCCGCGCCGGACCCGCGTGCTGATCCTCGGTGTGAACGGCTTTATCGGCAACCACCTGTCCGAGCGCCTGCTGCGTGACGACCGTTATGAAGTCTACGGCCTGGACATCGGCTCCGACGCCATCGAGCGCCTGCGCAGCCACCCGAACTTCCATTACGTCGAAGGCGACATCAGCATCCACACCGAGTGGATCGAGTACCACATCAAGAAGTGCGACGTGGTCCTGCCACTGGTGGCCATCGCCACACCGATCGAATACACCCGCAACCCGCTGCGCGTGTTCGAACTGGACTTCGAAGAAAACCTCAAGCTGGTGCGCTACTGCGTCAAGTACAACAAGCGCGTGATCTTCCCGTCGACCTCCGAAGTCTATGGCATGTGCCAGGACCAGTACTTCGACGAAGACACCTCCAACCTGGTGGTCGGCCCGGTCAACAAACAACGCTGGATCTACTCGGTCTCCAAGCAACTGCTGGACCGCGTGATCTGGGCCTACGGCGCCAAGGGCCTGAACTTCACCCTGTTCCGTCCGTTCAACTGGATGGGCCCGCGCCTGGACCGCCTGGATTCGGCGCGTATCGGCAGCTCCCGGGCGATCACCCAGCTGATCCTGAACCTGGTGGAAGGTACGCCGATCCGCCTGTTCGACGGTGGCGAGCAGAAGCGTTGCTTCACTGACATCGCCGACGGTATCGAAGCCCTGGCGCGCATCATCGATAACGACAACGATGCCTGCAACGGCCAGATCATCAACATCGGCAACCCGGAAAACGAAGCCAGCATCCGCCAGTTGGGCGAAGAGCTGCTGCGTCAGTTCGAGGCGCACCCGCTGCGCGGCAACTTCCCACCGTTCGCCGGTTTCCGCGACGTCGAGAGCAAGGCGTTCTACGGCACCGGTTACCAGGACGTGGCGCACCGCAAGCCAAGCATCGAAAACGCCAAGCGCCTGCTGAACTGGGAGCCGACCGTGGAGATGAGCGAAACCATCGGCAATACGCTGGACTTCTTCCTGCGTGAAGCCATGCTCGAAATCGCGGACAAAAAGTAATGAAGGCAGGCTTGCGCATCGACGTCGATACCTACCGCGGCACCCGTGAAGGCGTGCCACGGTTGCTCGAATCCCTGGATGAGGCCGGGGTCAAGGCGACGTTCTTCTTCAGTGTCGGGCCGGACAACATGGGGCGCCACTTGTGGCGCCTGATCCGCCCGCAGTTCCTGTGGAAGATGCTGCGTTCCAACGCGGCCGGCCTGTACGGCTGGGACATCCTGCTGGCCGGCACCGCCTGGCCAGGCAAGCCGATCGGCCGTGACCTGGGGCACTTGATGCGCCAGGCCAAGGCGGCGGGGCATGAAGTCGGCCTGCACGCCTGGGATCACCACGGCTGGCAGGCCAACACCGGGCGTTGGAGCGATGCACAGCTGGTGGAGCAGATTCGACGCGGCGTGGAGACCTTGAGCGACATCCTCGGCGAGCGCATCGACTGTTCGGCGGCTGCTGGTTGGCGTGCCGATGAGCGGGTGGTGCAGGCCAAGCAAGGTTTCAACTTCCGCTACAACAGCGATTGCCGGGGTACCAGCCTGTTTCGGCCGACATTGGCCGATGGCAACGCGGGTACGCCACAAATTCCGGTGGACCTGCCGACCTTCGACGAAGTCGTCGGGCCGGTGGTGGCCGTCAAAGACTTCAACGGCTTCATTCTTGACCGGTTTGCCGAGTCGAAGCTCAACGTCTACACGATCCACGCAGAAGTAGAAGGGATTCTGATGGCCAATGATTTTCGCCAGTTGCTCGCCCAGGCAGGGCAGCGCGGCATCGACTTCAAACCCCTGGGCGACTTGCTGCCTGCGGACCTGACCACCCTGCCCCGGCAACACCTGGTGCGCGGCGCCTTGAGCGGCCGTGAGGGGTGGCTCGGAGTGCAGCAGGCATGATCCGGCGTTGGGCCTTGCCCCTGCTCCTGTTGGCGTTCGGTGTGTTTTACCTGTTGCCGCTGGCCACCCACGGCCTGTGGATTCCGGATGAAACCCGCTATGCACAGATCAGCCAGGAAATGCTGCTGACCGGCAAGTGGGCCTCGCCGCACTTCATGGGGATCCGCTACTTCGAAAAACCGGCTGCCGGTTACTGGATGATCGCGCTGGGCCAGGCGATCTTCGGGCAGAACCTGTTTGGCGTGCGCTTCGCCTCGGCGCTGAGCACCGGCTTGAGCATCCTGCTGGTGTACCTGGTGTCGCGCCGCTTGTGGAATGACCCGCAAAAAAGCCTGGTCAGCAGTGTGCTGTACATGAGTTTTGTCAGCGTGGCGGCACTGGGCGGCTATGCCAACCTCGATCCGCAGTTCACGTTCTGGGTCAACCTGACCGGCGTCGCCCTGTGGTTCTGCTTCGACAGCACCACCCGCAACGGCCGCCTGGGGGCCTGGGCGCTGCTCGGTTTTGCCTGTGGCATGGGCTTTATGACCAAGGGCTTCCTCGCGTGGCTGTTGCCGGTGTTGATCGCCCTGCCCTACGCGATCTGGCAGAAACGCTTTCGCGAATTGCTCGGCTACGGCCTGGTCGCCGTGGTCGTGGCCATTGCGGTGAGCCTGCCGTGGGCCCTGGCCGTGCACCTGCAGGAGCCGGACTACTGGAACTTCTTCTTTTGGCACGAGCACATCCAGCGCTTTGCCGGCGACGATGCCCAGCATGCCGAACCGTTCTGGTATTACCTGCCGCTGCTGATTGCCTTCTGCCTGCCGTGGGTGGCGCTGTTGCCGTCCACCCTGAAACAGGCGTGGCAGGAAAAACGCGCGGCGAAAACCGCCTTCCTGTTGTTGTGGCTGCTGATGCCCCTGGCGTTTTTCAGCCTGGCCAAGGGCAAGTTGCCCTCCTACATCATGCCGTGCCTGCTGCCGCTGGCGTTGCTGATGGGCCACACCCTGGCCGACAAACTGGCCCAGGCCCGTGGGCGCGTGTTGCGCATCAACGGCTGGCTGAACCTGGTGATTGGCGTTGTGGCGTTACTGGCCCTGACCTGGTTCCAACTGAAAAAACCGGTGTACGAGCACGGCAGTGAAACCCTCAGCCTGGTGCTGGTGTTTGTCTTCCTGTTCGGCTGGATCGTTGCCAACCTGTTGCAGGCCTCGCGCCCGCTGCGCTTGTGGGCAGCGCCGGTGGTCGGCAGCTGGTTGCTGGTGGCGCTGGTCCCGGCCGCATTGCCCCATTCGGTGGTTTATAACAAGACCCCGGACCAGTTCATCATCGATCACCTCCAGGAGTTGAGCCAGACCAGCGCGTTGCTGAGCAACGACCTCGGCGCGGCCTCCGCCCTGGCGTGGCGCGTCAAGCGCCCGGACGTGACCCTCTATAACACCGTCGGCGAAGTGAAATATGGCTTGGCCTTCGACGATGCGGCCCATCACAAGGTCGACACCACGCAGGTCCAGCAATGGATGAGCGACGCGCGCAAACACGGCGCGGTCGGTGTGGTCATGCGCGTCAAGGGCGACGACGAACTCGCCGAAGTGGACTTGCTGCCCAAGGACGGCAAGCGCTACGAGCAAGGCAATATCGTGATCCTGGTGTTCCCGCAGGTTGCGCCATGATCACACTGCTCCTGTTATTGGCGGCCTGCCTGCTCACATGCATGGGCCAGGTCTCGCAGAAATTCGCCGTGGAAGGCTGGCGCGACCAGCCCGACGGTTGGGCGCTGAAACTGCGCTCGCCATGGTTGTGGTCGGCCCTGCTGTGCCTGGGTTTTGGTTTGCTGGTGTGGTTGCTGGTGTTGCAGCGCCTGGAAGTCGGCATCGCCTACCCGATGCTCAGCCTCAATTTTGTCCTGGTCACCCTGGTGGCGCGCGGAGTGTTCAAGGAACCCATCGACACACGGCATTGGCTGGGCGTGGTGCTGGTGATTGCCGGTGTGGTGCTGCTGGGGCGCCAGGTATGAGCCGCGTGCGTGGGTTTGCCCTGGCCCTGGGCAGCGTTGGCCTGGTCAGCGCCGCCCAGTTGGGCATGCGCTGGAGCATGACGCGCCTGCCCTTGCCCACCGAATGGCTGACGGCGTTCCACAGCAATGCCATCGACTTCGCGGCGCTCGGCGTGGTGAGCCTGGCGATCCTGGCCTACGCGCTGTCGATGCTCTGCTGGCTCGGCGCCCTCAAACACCTGCCCCTGGGCCGCGCCTATTCGCTGCTGAGCATCAGCTATGCGCTGGTGTACCTGCTGGCCGCCAGCCTGCCGGTGTTCAACGAACATTTTTCCCTCTCGAAAACCCTGGGGGTGGCGCTTGTCATCCTTGGTGTGCTGGTTATTAACTCTCGCCGTGCTAGCGCTGCAAGCGCCAGGAATGCCCCATGAAAATCAGTGTATTTGGTAGTGGTTACGTCGGTCTGGTACAGGCCACCGTATTAGCCGAAGTCGGTCACGATGTCATCTGCATGGACGTCGATCAGAACAAGGTCAAGCTCCTGCAGCAAGGCCATGTGAGCATCTTCGAGCCGGGGCTGGCGGCCATGGTCAAGGAAAACCTGGAGAGCGGGCGACTGCACTTCACCTTTGACGAAAAGCTTGCCGTCGAACACGGCGAAGTGCTGTTTATCGCGGTGGGTACGCCGTCGGATGAAGACGGCTCGGCCGACCTCAAGTACGTGCTGTCGGTGGGTGACGCAGTAGCCCGCCACCGTATCGAACCGGTGATCCTGGTGGAGAAATCCACCGTCCCGGTTGGCACCGGCGACACCCTGCGCGCCCATATCGAAAAAGCCCTGCACCTGGCCGGCCGGCACCTGGAGTTCGATATCGTCTCCAACCCGGAATTCCTCAAGGAGGGCTCGGCCGTTTCCGACTGCCGCCGCCCGGACCGCATCATCATCGGCTGCGAGCGCGAAGAAGTGCGCGACGTGATGCGCGACCTGTACGCGCCGTTCAACCGCAACCACGACCGCATCATCTTCATGGACCTGCGCAGCGCCGAACTGACCAAATACGCCGCCAACTGCATGCTGGCGACCAAGATCAGCTTTATCAACCAGATCGCCGAGCTGGCCGAACACCTGGGTGCCGACATCGAAGCCGTGCGCCTGGGCATCGGCGCCGACTCGCGCATCGGCTACCACTTTATCTACCCCGGCTGCGGCTACGGCGGCTCGTGCTTCCCCAAGGACATGCGTGCCTTGATCCACAGCGCCAAGCAGGCCAACTGCTCCAGCGACCTGCTGGAAGCCGTGGAAGCCATCAATCAGCGCCAGAAGAGCAAGCTGTTCGAGCGTATCAATGCGTTCTTCCAGGGCAACCTGCGCGGCAAGACCTTTGCCCTGTGGGGCCTGGCGTTCAAGCCCAACACCGACGACATGCGCGATGCACCCAGCCGCGTGCTGATGGAAGCGTTGTGGGCCGCCGGCGCCAATGTACGGGCGTTCGACCCGGAAGCCATGCAGGAAACCCAGCGTATCTACGCTGACGAGGAGCGACTGATGCTGATGGGCACGCCGGAATCCACCTTGCTCGGCGCCGATGCGCTGATCGTCTGCACCGAATGGCAGCAGTTCAAGGCGCCCGACTTCGAGCTGATCCACCAGCGCCTGAAAACCCCGGTGATCTTCGACGGCCGCAACCTGTATGACGGTGAGCGCCTGGCGCGCAAGGGCTTCCAGTATTACCCGATCGGTCGTGGCGATTCCTGCCAGTTGCCGATCCCCCAGCAACAGTGGGTGCCGCAGGTCGTGGAAGCCTGATTCGTGAACAAAGCTCAACCGCCCCTGCTCAGCCCGACGATCCGCCGCCAATCCCTCGTCTTGGGATTGCTGGCGCTGCTGTTGTTCATCGCCGGCAGCTGGCACCAGGCGATTATCGGTTTCGACTCACGCTTCGTGGTGTTTGCCCAGGAGATGCTGCGCCATGGGCCGGGCTTTTTCCCCACCACCTACGGGCAGCCGTATGCCGATTACCTGGCCACCTCGACGCTGATGACCTGGCTGTTGTCCCTGCCCCTGGGCGAGGTCACCAGCCTCACGGCCTGGCTGCCCACGTCGATTGCCTCGGCAGTGATCGTCATCCTGGTGTATCGCCTGACGGCGCCCTACTCCCAGCGTTGGGGGCTGCTGAGCATCGCGCTGTTGTTGCTGAGCAGTACCTTCATCAGTGAAACCCGTGCGGTGTCCCTTGACCAGATGCTCGCCGCCATCGCCCTGGCGGTGTTCTACCTCGGTTATGCCCATGACCATTTCGGTGCGGGCAGACGCCTGTACTGGCTGTACCTGCTGCTGATCCTCGGTTTTGCGATTCGCGGGCCGATCGGGCTGGTCATTCCCACGGGCGTGCTGTGCAGCTACTACCTGATCAACCGGCAATGGCGCCAACTGTTCAGCTTTGGCCTGCTGGCCCTGGCGCTGCTGGCGGCCTGTGTCGGCCTGCTGTTGCTGATGGCCAAGCTCAGTGGCGGCGAAAGCTTCATGCAGGATGTGATCCGCATGCAGTTCCTGGGGCGAATGGACGGCAGTGAAGGCTCCAGCGGCGCGTTGTATTACTTCACCAGCTCGCTGGGCAACTACGCCCTCGCCTATCCCGTGGCGCTGCTGGTGCTGCTGGCGGTTGCGGTCGGTGGGCGCCGCGTGCCGACACCGGCGTTGCAACTGGTGCTGTACTGCGCCGCCGCAGGCTTGCTGGTGATGCTGGGCCTGTCGATTCCCCAGGCAAAGAAGGCCCGCTATGTGCTGTCGATGTTGCCCATGGCGGCGATCATTGCGGCGTACCCGTTCCAGGTCGCTGAGGGGCGGCTGTTTGCAGGGCTACGCGGGCTGATGCTGGGTCTATGGACGCTGCTGCCAGGCCTGCTGATCGTCGGGCTGGTATTCGCGCGGCCACGCTATCCGCAGCAGTTGAGCGAGCTGGGGCCGGTGTTCGCCGTTCTCGGCGTGTTGCAAGCCTTGGCATTGCTGGCATTGTTCAGGGCCCGCCTGCGGCCGCTGGGTCCTGCGCTTGCCGCCGTGCTTGCAGTGTGGGCAACCTATATTGCCGTGGTCGAACCGCTCGAACGCAGCGTCTACGACACCCGCACCTTTACCCTGCAAGTGCATGAGCAGGTCAAGCAACAGCGCGCCCCCGTGGTATTGCACGGCCTGGGCAAAGACGCCAAGGCGATCAAATACATGGTCAACCTCGACTGCGACCAGGTGCCGTTGTTTACCCAACAAGCCTCTGACCTGGCACCGCTGCAAGGGCCGGCGTGGCTGGTGATGAGCCAGGCGGATTTCGAAGGGCTCGAAGACCCGCGCTTTGCCTCTATCACGCCTACGTTGAGCGGTGAGTTCGACCGAAACCCCTATGTGCTGCTGCACCTGGCTAAACCTGCCCAACCTTGAGTTGCGTCTGAACCCCAACTGTAAACTCGATGGCCACATGCGGTAGCTATCTACCGCTCCGCCACGCCTTGATAACCTCATTATTTTTGTATTTAACCCTCATTAATATGCATTGGCGCTGCCCTGCCGGGCGCGGCACACTGCGCGGGTTCCTCCCCCAAATGCAGGAACTTTCAAAGGGCTTTTCCGGGCAACCAGACAAGCCTTTTTTTTGCCCGCCGTTTATGGATTTCCTTTCAATGCGCTCTCGCTGGTTTCCCGCTGCTATCAACACCCGCCCCACCGAATGGAGCCGTGCCGCGATTGGCATGGCCTTGGGTACATTCTTCAGTGTGTGGCTCTGTGCCCAGGTTTTTGGCATGGAGGTGGCCCTGCACCTGCTCGGCCCACTGGGGGCATCGGCGGTGTTGTTGTTTGCGGTCTCGTCGGGTGCGCTGGCACAACCCTGGTCGATCATCGGCAGCTACCTGTGCGCCGGTGTCGTGGCATTGCTGGTGGCCCGCGTCCTTGGGCGCACCCTAGGCGGTGCCTGCCTGGCGGCCGGCATGGCCGTGGTGCTGATGTGCTGGCTGCGGTGCCTGCACCCGCCCGCCGGTGGCCTGGCCATGAGCCTGGTCCTGGCCGACCCTGCCTCCGCCGCCCTGGGCTGGTACGAATTGGGGGCCGTATTACTCGGCGCCGGTGCCTTGCTGGCCTGCGCATTGGCCTACAATAATGCGACGCGAACGCGCTACCCCAAGGGTGCTGTCGAGACGTCGACGACTGTCCTGCCTGACCCCAGGGCCGCCCGAGACCCCGCTATCACGGCCGCCGACTTGAAGCTGGCGCTGGCAGACATGGAGCAATTCTACGACGTGGCCCCGACGGAGCTGGAGCAATTGATCCATGCTGCAGAAACCCACGCTCGGCGCCGCAGCATCGGTGAAGTACTGGCAACCCGCGTGACCTGAACCCACGCCCGCCACCCTGCATAAATGCAAAAACGACCTGCATGATTCCGGGTTGTACTGTGCAAATTTGCACTGATACTCTCACAAGAGTGTTTACTCACGAACATCTTGATAAAGAACAATAAAAGCAGGGAGTTACAGATGACTGCTCAGGTTTCAAGCGAAGCAA
This sequence comes from Pseudomonas sp. NFX5, assembly GCF_049132125.1. Classification (NCBI taxonomy): domain Bacteria; kingdom Pseudomonadati; phylum Pseudomonadota; class Gammaproteobacteria; order Pseudomonadales; family Pseudomonadaceae; genus Pseudomonas; species Pseudomonas sp. NFX5. Next base: position 383,676 of record NZ_JAFMZG010000044.1, on the reverse strand, counting down.
GCAGCGCCGAGAGGCGTCAGGACGACGTACTGGCCGAAGTACGCAACCATATCGGTCACCTCACCCTCAATCGCCCCGCCGGCTTGAATGCCATCACCCTGGACATGGTCCGCCGCCTCGCGCAACAGCTGCAGGCCTGGTCAGACGACCCGCAGGTGCATGCCGTAGTCCTGCGCGGTGCGGGCGACAAGGCATTTTGTGCCGGCGGCGATATCCGCTCCCTGTACGACAGTTTCAAACGCGGCGACACCCTGCACGAAGACTTCTTCGTCGAGGAATACGCGCTGGACCTGGCCATCCACCATTACCGCAAGCCCGTACTGGCCCTGATGGACGGGTTTGTCCTGGGCGGCGGCATGGGCCTGGTGCAGGGGGCGGATTTGCGCGTCGTCACCGAACGCAGCCGCCTGGCGATGCCGGAGGTGGCGATCGGTTACTTCCCGGACGTCGGTGGCAGCTACTTCCTGCCGCGTATTCCCGGTGAGCTGGGCATTTACCTCGGCGTGACGGGCTTGCAGGTTCGCGCGGCAGACGCCCTGTATTGCGGGTTGGCCAACTGGTACCTGGACAGCGCCAAGCTGGCCAGCCTCGACCAGAAACTCGACAGCCTGCAATGGCACGAATCGCCCCTCAAAGACCTGCAAGGCGTGCTGGCCAAACTGGCGGTGCAGCGCCTGCCCGACCCGCCGTTGGCCGCGTTGCGTCCGGCTATCGACCACTTCTTTGGCCTGCCGGACATTCCGAGCATCGTCGAGCAACTTCAGGAAGTCACTGTCGCCGACAGTCATGAGTGGGCACTGAACACCGTCCACCTGATGCAGACCCGCTCGCCCCTGGCCATGGCCGTGACCCTGGAAATGCTGCGACGCGGCCGGCGCCTGCCGTTGGAACAGTGCTTTGCCCTGGAGCTGCACCTTGACCGCCAATGGTTCGAACGCGGCGACCTGATCGAAGGGGTCCGCGCGCTGATCATCGACAAGGACAAGAACCCTCGCTGGAACCCGCCGACGCTCCATGGACTGGACAAAAGCCACGTCGACAGCTTCTTTCATCACTTCGAGCAGGTTGCGAAATAAGCCATGCAAGACATTGAATATACTGAAGAACAGGTAATGATCCGTGACATGGCGCGCGACTTCGCCCGTGGTGAAATCGCCCCCCATGCCCAAGCCTGGGAAAAAGCCGGCTGGATCGACGACGCCCTGGTGGCGAAGATGGGCGAACTGGGCCTGTTGGGCATGGTAGTGCCGGAAGAATGGGGCGGTACCTATGTCGACTACGTGGCGTATGCCCTGGCCGTGGAAGAGATCTCGGCTGGCGATGGCGCCACCGGCGCACTGATGAGTATCCATAATTCAGTCGGTTGCGGGCCAATCCTCAACTACGGCACCGATGCCCAGAAACACACCTGGCTGGCCGACCTCGCCAGTGGCCAGGCGATTGGCTGCTTCTGCCTGACCGAACCCCAGGCCGGCTCCGAGGCCCACAACCTGCGCACCCGCGCCGAACTGCGCGACGGCCAGTGGGTGATCAATGGCGCCAAGCAGTTCGTCAGCAACGGCAAGCGCGCCAAGCTGGCGATTGTATTTGCCGTGACCGACCCGGACCTGGGCAAGAAAGGCATTTCCGCGTTCCTGGTCCCCACCGACACCCCGGGGTTTGTGGTCGACCGCACCGAGCACAAGATGGGTATTCGCGCCTCGGACACCTGCGCCGTCACCCTCAACCACTGCAGCGTGCCCGAGGCCAACCTGCTCGGCGAGCGCGGCAAAGGCCTGGCCATCGCCCTGTCCAACCTCGAAGGCGGTCGCATCGGCATTGCCGCCCAAGCCCTGGGCATCGCCCGTGCGGCCTTTGAGGCGGCGCTGGCCTATGCCCGCGACCGGGTGCAATTCGACAAGGCGATCATCGAACACCAAAGCGTGGCCAACCTGCTGGCGGACATGCAAACCCGCCTGAACGCTGCCCGTTTACTGATCCTGCATGCGGCGCGCCTACGCAGCGCCGGCAAGCCCTGCCTCTCGGAAGCGTCCCAGGCCAAGCTGTTTGCCTCGGAAATGGCCGAGCAGGTCTGCTCCAGCGCGATGCAGATTCATGGCGGCTATGGATATCTGGAGGATTACCCGGTGGAGCGTTACTACCGGGACGCGCGGATCACGCAGATTTACGAAGGGACCAGCGAGATTCAGCGGATGGTGATTGCCCGGGAACTCAAAAACTACCAGCTGTAAGAGCTGCAAGTCTTAAGCTGCAAGCTTCAAGTAAAAGCGCATTGGCGATTACTTGAAGCTTGCAGCTATACAGCTGGCAACGGCTACTTATCCTTGAACTCCGGCGCGCGCTTGGCCACAAACGCCGCCATGCCTTCCTTCTGGTCCTGCGTGGCGAACGCGGCATGGAACACCCGGCGCTCAAAGCGCACGCCTTCCGACAGGCTCACTTCAAACGCACGGTTCACGCTTTCCTTGACCATCATGCTGATCGGCACCGATTTGCCGGCAATCAGCGTGGCGACTTTCAGCGCTTCGTCGAGCAGTTCATCGGCGGGCACGATGCGCGCAACGATCCCGCAGCGCTCGGCTTCCACCGCATCGATAAACCGTCCGGTCAGGCACATTTCCATGGCCTTGGCCTTGCCCACCGCGCGGGTCAGGCGCTGGGTGCCGCCCATGCCCGGCAGCACGCCGAGGTTGATTTCCGGCTGGCCGAACTTGGCGCCGTCACCGGCCAGGATAAAATCGCACATCAGCGCCAGTTCGCAGCCGCCGCCCAGGGCGAAGCCGTTGACCGCGGCGATGATCGGCTTGCGCCGGTTGGCGACGCGGTCGCTGTCACTGAACAGGTCGTCGAGGTAGATCTGCGGGTAGGTCAGCTCGGCCATTTCCTTGATGTCCGCACCGGCAGCGAAGGCTTTTTTCGAGCCGGTCAAGACGATGCAGCCGATTTCCGGGTTGGCTTCCAGGCCATCCAGGGCCTGGTTCAACTCACTGACCAACTGCGCATTCAGGGCATTCAGGGCTTGCGGGCGGTTGAGGGTAATCAGCCCGACGCGGCCCTGGACTTCGAGCAAAATCGTTTCGTAACTCATGTATCGGCTCCTTAGAGATTGCGTGAGATGACCATGCGTTGAATATCGCTGGTGCCTTCGTAAATCTGGCAGACCCGCACATCGCGGTAGATCCGCTCCACAGGGAAGTCGCTCAGGTAACCGTAACCGCCGAGGGTTTGCAAGGCGGCGGAGCAGACTTTCTCAGCCATTTCCGAGGCGAACAGCTTGGCCATGGAAGCTTCGACCAACGCCGGCTTGCCGCTGTCCCGCAGGGCGGCGGCGTAGTGCACCATCTGCCGCGCCACGGCGATTTGCGTGGCCATGTCCGCCAGGCGAAAGGCCACGGCCTGATGCTCAATGATCGGTTTGCCGAAGCTTTCGCGCTCGCGGGCGTAGTCGCGTGCAGCCTCAAACGCGGCGCGGGCCATGCCTACCGATTGCGAGGCGATGCCGACGCGACCGCCTTCAAGGTTGGCCAGGGCGATCCTGTAGCCCTCGCCCTCCTCCCCAAGGCGGTTGGCCACCGGCACCTTTACATCCTCGAACAGGATCTGGCAGGTATCGGAGGCATGCTGGCCGAGCTTGTCCTCGACCCGCGCCACGCTGTAGCCCGGCGAATCGGTGGGCAAGATAAACGCGCTGATCCCACGCTTACCCGCTGCGGGGTCAGTCACCGCGAACACAATCACCACCCCGGCATTCTGGCCGGAGGTGATGAACTGTTTGCAGCCATTGAGCACGTAATGATCGCCTTCACGGCGTGCACGGGTTTTCAGGCCACTGGCATCCGAACCGGCTTGCGGCTCAGTCAGGGCGAAAGCACCGAGCATGGCGCCGCTGGCCAGGGGCTTGAGGAATTGTTCTTTCTGCTGATCGTTGCCGAAGCTCAGGATCGGCACGCAGCCCACCGAGTTGTGCACGCTCATGATGGTGGAGCAGGCGCCGTCACCGGCGGCGATTTCCTCCAGGGCCATGGCGTAGGCCAGGTAACCGGTGGCGCACCCGCCCCACTGTTCGGGTACCAGCATGCCGAAAAAGCCCAGTTCGGCCATCTCGCCGATGGCTTCCTTGGGAAAGCGGTGCTCACGGTCCCACTCGGCGGCAAACGGTTTGAGCCGCTCCTGGGCAAATTGCCGGGCGGCGTCGCTGATTTGCAGTTGTTCGTCATTGGGCAGCATTGGGCTCAGTCCTTAATACAGGCATTCGACGGCCATGGCCGTGGCTTCACCGCCGCCGATACAAATGGCGGCGACGCCCCGCTTGAGGCCTTTCTGGCGCAGGGCCGAGAGCAGAGTGACCAGGATCCGCGCGCCGGACGCGCCAATCGGGTGGCCCAGGGCGCAGGCACCGCCGTGGACATTGACCTTGGCGTGGGGGATTTCCAGCTTGCTCATGGTCACCAGGCTGACCACGGCAAAGGCTTCGTTGATTTCGAACAGATCGACGTTGTCGAGGCTCCAGCCGGTCTTGCTCATCAGCTTGCGAATCGCGCCCACCGGCGCCACCGGAAACAGCCCCGGTTCATCGGCAAACGCCGCATGCCCGTGGATCACCGCCAGCGGCTTGAGCCCACGCTTTTGCGCCTCGGACTCACGCATCAGCAGCAACGCTGCCGCGCCGTCGGAAATCGAGCTGGAATTGGCCGCCGTCACGGTGCCGCCTTCGCGGAACGCCGGTTTGAGGCCGGGGATTTTTTCCGGCCTGGCCTTGGGCGGTTGTTCGTCATGCAGGATGGTTTTCTGCTCTTTGCCGACGGTGACCTGTACCGGGACAATTTCGGCGGCGAAGCTGCCATGGGTGATTGCCTCCTGCGCACGGGTCAGCGACGCGATGGCAAACGCATCCTGCGCCTCACGGCTGAAGCCGTTGAGCTGCGCGCACTCCTCGGCAAAGGTGCCCATCAGGCGGCCCTTTTCATACGCATCTTCCAGGCCGTCAAGGAACATGTGATCGATGACGCGGCCATGGCCCATGCGATAGCCGCTGCGTGCGCGGTCCAGCAGGTAGGGCGCGTTGGACATGCTTTCCATGCCGCCGGCGATCACCACGTCGACGCTGCCGGCCAGCAGGGAATCATGGGCGAGGATCGCCGCTTCCATGCCCGAGCCGCACATCTTGTTGAGGGTGGTGCAACGCGTGGACTTATCCAACCCGGCGCCCAAGGCGGCTTGACGCGCAGGCGCCTGGCCCAGGCCGGCCGGCAGCACGCACCCAAACAACACTTCATCCACGGCATCGGCGGCGATGCCGGCACGCTCGACCGCCGCTCGGATGGCGGCAGAGCCCAGTTGCGGTGCGGTGAGGCCCTTGAGGTCGCCCTGGAACCCGCCCATGGGCGTGCGCACGGCGCTGACAATCACGATGGGATCATTCATGGCTCATCCTCCTTACTTGGCCGCCATGCGCAAGGCGCCGTCGAGACGGATCACCTCGCCGTTGAGCATGCTGTTTTCAATGATGTGCCGCACCAGCGCGGCGTATTCGGCAGGCTTGCCCAGGCGTGGCGGGAACGGCACGCCGGCGGCCAGGGAGTCGCGTACTTCCGGGGTCATGCCGGCCATCATCGGGGTTTCGAAAATGCCCGGGGCGATGGTCATCACGCGAATGCCGAAGCGCGCCAGCTCCCGTGCGGCGGGCAGGGTCAGGCTGGCTATCGCGCCTTTGGACGCCGCATAAGCGGCCTGCCCGATCTGCCCGTCGAACGCGGCCACCGAAGCGGTGTTGATGATCACCCCGCGCTCGCCGTCGGCGTTCGCTTCCGTTTCGGCGATGGCCGCCGCCGCCAGGCGCAGCAGGTTAAAGCTGCCGATCAGGTTGACGTTGATCACCTGGGCAAAGCTGGCCAGCCCGTGGGGGCCAGTCTTGCCGAGGATCTTTTCACCGCGCACCACCCCCGCGCAGTTGACCAAGCCGTGCAAACCGCCAAACGCCGCGACGGTTGCCTGCACGGCGGCTTCGGCTGCGGCCTCCTGGCTGATATCCGCCACTGCACTGCGGGCGTTGTCGCCGAGCTGCCTGGCCTTGGCCGCCACGGCGTCGGCATTCAAATCCACCAGCATGACCTTGGCGCCGGCCGCGACCAGCATATCTGCGGTGGCCGCACCGAGGCCGGAAGCGCCGCCGCTGACCAGAAAAACCTTGTTCTCAATCTGCATTATTGTTTCCTTGAACGGTCGAGATCGTCGAAATAGTCGCTCTGCAACGCCACGGCAGCAATGGTCAAAGCCTTCAACATGGCTGACTGGTTTGGCCAATCATCGACCGCGCTGATCGTCCGGTCAGCCCAAGCGATTGGACGTGCGCAGTGCAAGCTCCTAACCTGAGGGCCTGCGCCACCGAAGAAGTCCTGCCCGCGATGATCGTACGTCCCAAACCGAACCTGCTGGGCATCCTGTTTTCCCTCAAGGGCTCGATTGCCAAGCGCATCGCCCTGCGCAGCCTGCTGGTCACGCTGCTGGCGTCGGTGATCGTGCTGGTGGAAACCTTGCACCCGGCCTATTTCTCCAAGGTCAACGCCACGCCCTTTACGTTGCTCGGGCTGTCGCTGTCGATCTTCATGAGTTTTCGCAATAACGCCTGCTATGACCGCTGGTGGGAAGGCCGCAAGCAACTGGGGCAGATGATCATTGAGGTGCGCTCGCTGATTCGCGAGACCCAGGTGCTCACTGACCCGACGGAGCGTGGGCGCCTGCTACGGGGCCTGGGCGGCTTCGCCCACGGGCTGGTCGCGCGCTTGCGCCACGAAGACGAAGCCCGGGCGATCCAGCCCTGGGCCAGTGTGGAAGCGAGTCATCCCAACCTGCCTGACCGGGTGCTGCAACAGATTGGCGCGGGATTTTCCGCCCTGGCCGAGCAAGGCGCCCTCAGCGAATGGCGTTACACCCAGTTGGAAACCCGCCTGGTCAGCCTCAGCCAGGTACAGGCCGCGTGCGAGCGCATCAAAAGCACGCCGCTGCCCTTCCCCTACACCTTGCTGCTGCACCGCACCATTTACCTGTTCTGCATCCTCTTGCCGTTCGCCATGGCCGAACCCCTCGGCTGGCTGACGCCGGTGTTTACCGCCATTGTCAGCTACACCTTCTTCGGCCTCGATGAGATCGGCGACGACCTGGAAGACCCTTTCGGCTTTGACGAAAACGACCTGCCCTGCAATGCGATCCTGCGCACCCTGGAGCGTGAGCTGCTGGCCGCCCTCGGCGAAACCGACCTGCCGCCGGCCCTGGAACCGGTGGAATACGTGCTGACCTGATGCGGGTTTGACACCTGCCGTGGTCTGGCCGAAGCTTGCGGCTTTGCTTCTTCAGCTTTTCGGACGCCTGCATGTCAAAGTCACGCCGTTACTCCATCATCGGCCTGTGCGCCCTGTTGTTGATTGTGCTGATCACCTGGTATTTCTCCCGCACCGCCCAGGTGGCCGTGCCTCCTGCCATTGCCCACGGTTACTCAAAAGCCTTGAAACAGGCGCATAACGGCGAGCCGGGCGCCGCGCGCGTGCTGTATCAGCAACTGGGCCGGCCGGACCTGTCACCCGAACGCCGCGCCGCGCTGCATGCCGAATTGCCCAACTACCCCAGCCCCCAGGCCTTGAAGCTCGCCGACAAAGACCTCACCAGCGACTCAGCGTTGGTGCGCGAAGCGGCCATCCACAGCATTGTCGGCCTGGTGCCCAGCGGCCAGCGCACCCTGCTGCTCGGCCCGGTGCTCGATGATCCCGAACAAAGCGTACGCTTTGCCGCCGCCAATGCCCTGCTCGGCCTGTCGCCCGACACCTTGGGCCTGTACTTCGGGCCATTGCAGCAGGTATTGGACGAGTTCGTGAAAAAGCTCAAGGCCCAACCGGAAACGGCCGAAGGCTGGATTCAACTGGCGCGCCTGTACATTCACAGCGCCCTGCTGCCGGAAGCGCAAAACGCCTTGGAACAGGCCATGCGCTTGCAGCCGGACAACCTGCAAGCGGTGGTCGCGCAGATCGAGTTGCTGGATAAACAGGGCAAGACCGATGAGTCCCGCCAATTGCTGGCCCGGCAATTGGCGGCGCACCCTGAGTCGGCCTACCTGCAACATGCCCTGGGTATGTGGCTGCTGCACCATGGCGAGCGCCCCTATGCGTTGCTCGGCCTGTCCAAGGCCGTGGAGCTGGAGCCGGACAATCAGGATTACCGCTATGACCTCGCTACCACCCTGCATGCCCAGCAGGAATTGGAAGCGGCCCAGCGCCAGTTGGAGGAAATCGTCCAGCGCCACCCGGCCAATCGCAGGGCGCGGGTGCTGTTGGTCAACTATTGGAAAGAAAGCGGCCAATTGCAGAATGTGCAGGTGCTGCTCGCCCAACTCGAACAGCAAAACCCTGACGATCCGGCACTGCAGCAAGGCCTGTAGGCACAATAATCGCGCATCAGTTTGAACCGCCACAAAGCGCTACGGTCAAGAGAACATGGCGCGTCCACCTGGATGCGCATCCTCTACTCGTATGTGACCTGAGGGCACTTCTTGTCTACATCCAAAGCGTTGTTAACCGAAAAAGCAGCCATCGGCATCGAAGGTCTCGACGACATTCTTGCCGGAGGGCTATCGCGCAGCCACCTGTTCCTGCTGGAAGGTGAACCTGGCACCGGTAAAACCACGGTCGCCCTGCACTTCCTGCAGGCCGGGGCGAAAGCGGGTGAGCGAACGCTCTACATCACACTGTCCGAAACCGAGCGTGAGTTGCGCCAGGGCGCCGAGTCCCACGGTTGGGACCTGGACGACAATATTCATATCTTCGAACTGACCCCGCCGGAGAGCCTGCTGGATGCCGAGCATCAGCAGAGCCTGTTGTACTCTTCGGACCTGGAGCTGGGCGAAGCAACCCGGCAGATCTTCGAAGTGGTGGAACGGGTCAAGCCGACCCGAGTGGTCATCGACAGCCTCTCGGAAATCCGCCTGCTCGCGCAAAGCTCGCTGCGCTATCGCCGCCAGATCCTGGCGATCAAGCATTACTTCGTGCGCTACGACGCCACCGTGCTGCTGCTCGACGACCTGACTACCGAATCCCTCGACAAAACCGTGCACAGCGTGGCCCACGGGGTGATTCGCCTGGAAGAGCTGACCCCCAACTACGGCGCCGAACGCCGTCGCGTGCGGGTGGTGAAATATCGCGGGCAGAAATATCGGGGTGGGTTTCACGACTTCACCATCATGCACGATGGCATCCACGTCTTTCCGCGCCTGGTCGCGGCGGAGCATCGTGGCGGTTACATACGCCAGACCTTGAGCAGTGGCATTCGCGAGCTGGATGCCCTGATGGGCGGCGGCGTCGAGACCGGCTCCAGCAGCCTGATTCTCGGCCCGGCCGGTACCGGCAAGTCGCTGATCTCGATGATTTTCGCCGCAGCGGCGGTAGGCCGTGGCGAAAAGGCCGCGCTGTTTATCTTCGATGAAGAACTGGGTTTGCTGTTCGAGCGCATGAACAATATGGGCATCGACCTCGCCGCCTTGCAGGCTACCGGCAACCTGCTGATCGAACAGGTGGACGCGGCCGAACTGTCCCCCGGCGAGTTTTCCCACCGCGTGCGCCGTTGCGTGGACGAGCGCGGGATCAAGACGGTGGTCATCGACAGTATCAATGGCTACCAGGCGGCAATGCCGGAAGAAAACGCGCTGATCCTGCATATGCATGAACTGCTGCTGTACCTCAACCGCCGTGGCGCGGCGACGTTCATGACCGTTGCGCAACATGGACTGGTCGGCGACATGCAGGCCCCTGTCGACATCACTTACCTGGCCGACACCGTGATTCTGCTGCGTTATTTCGAGGCGTTGGGCAAGGTGCGCCGCGCCATCTCGATTATCAAGAAACGCACCGGCGCCCACGAGTCGACTATCCGTGAATACCGTATCAGCAGCCGTGGCATGACCGTCGGGGAACCGCTGGACAATTTCCAAGGGGTTTTGCGCGGCATCCCGACCTACATGGGCGCCGGTTCGCCTTTGCTCAAGGATGAGGGCGTGTGACCACCATTTCACCTGTATCCGAACGCGCAATCGTCCTGGCGCCCATGGGCCGTGATGGTTCGTTGGCGCTGATGATGCTCAAGGAAGCCGGCTACACCGGCATGGTTGCCAGCAGCCTGCCCGTATTGTGCGAGGCCGTGGAGCAAGGCGCCGGCATGCTGATCATCGCAGCCGAAGCCCTGCGCGGCGCGGACCTGGAGCCCCTGCTGGAATACCTGCACCAGCAGCCCGCCTGGTCCGACCTGCCCATCGTGCTGATGACCCATCACGGCGGTAGCGAGCAGAACGGTTCATCCCACCTCAGCGGCCTGCTGGGCAACGTGACGTTCCTGGAGCGCCCCTTCCACCCCGTGACGTTGATCAGCCTGGTGAGCGCCGCCCTGCGTGGACGGCGTCGGCAATATGAGGCACGGGACAGGTTGATCGACCTGAGCGAGAGCGAACTGCGCCTGCAGCGCACCCTTGAGACGCTGGAACAGCAAGTCGAAGAACGCACGGCGCAGTTGCGCAGCAACGAAGAAGCCTTGCGCCAATCCCAGAAGATGGAAGCCGTCGGCCAGTTGACCGGCGGTATCGCCCACGACTTCAACAATATGCTCACCGGCATTATCGGCAGCCTGGAGCTGCTGCGAAGGCGTGTGTCCCGCGGCAAGCTGGATGATCTGGACAGCCTGATCGACCTCGGCGTGACCTCCGCCAACCGCGCCGCCGGCCTCACCCACCGCCTGCTGGCGTTCTCGCGGCGCCAGTCGCTGGACTCCAAGCCGGTACAGATCAACCAACTGGTGACCTCCATGGGCGAGCTGCTGCAACGCAGCCTCAACGAAAGCATCGCCTTGGACATGCGCCTGGACACTCAGTTGTGGACGGCCGAGGCCGACCCCAATCAACTGGAAAGTGCCTTGCTCAACCTGGCGCTCAACGCCCGGGATGCCATGCCGAGTGGGGGCCGCCTGGTTGTCGAAACCTGCAACCGTCACCTCGACAGCGTCTTCACCGCCGCCTACGGCACGCTCAAGCCCGGCGACTACGTGGAACTGAGTGTCAGCGACACCGGCTGCGGCATTCCGGAAAGCCTGTTGGGCCGGGTATTCGACCCCTTCTTTACCACCAAGCCCATTGGCCAGGGCACCGGCCTGGGCTTGTCGATGATCTACGGTTTCGCGCGCCAGTCGCGGGGCCATGTAACCCTTCATAGCGAGGTAGGCAAAGGCACCACGGTGAGCCTGTTCCTGCCACGTTTTGTCGGCGAAATCACCCCCGATGTGACCGTGGACCCTGCCCTGTTGCCGATCGCCAACAGGGGGGAAACCGTGCTGATCGTCGAGGACGACCCGGCGGTGCGCGTGCTGGTCAGCCAGGTATTGAGTGAGCTGGGCTACGCCTTTGTCGAAGCGGGCGATGCCGATGGCGCACTGCCGATTATCGAATCCAGCCAGCGCATTGACCTGATGATCAGCGACGTCGGCTTGCCCGGCATGAATGGACGCCAACTGGCAGAGATAGGCCGGCAGGTTCGTCCGGACCTGAAGGTGCTGTTCATTACCGGATATGCCGAGCATGCGGCGGTGCGTGGTGGGTTCCTGGATCCGGGGATGCAGTTGATCACCAAGCCATTTACCTTTGATTTGTTGACGGCGAAGGTGCGGGAGATGATTCGGGCGTAAATGGCCATTAGCCAAGCAGTGTCATTCAGGCTCAGGAAGAGCCTGATTCACCACCTGGCCCTTTAGGCCAACAAACGCTGTATATGCTCCTGCAAGGTATCCAGGTCAAACGGCTTGGCCAGGATCGGCGCATTGCGCGTGATCGGGCTGTTGCAGTCGAGAATTTCCTGGGGGTAGCCGCTGATAAAGATCACTTTCAATTCCGGGCGCAACTTGATGGCCGGCTCGGCGATCTGCACGCCGGAAATCCCACCGGGCAAACGGTAATCGGTGACCATCAGGTCCAGGTGCGGCTTGGTGGCGAGGATTTCAAAGGCCTGCTCCCCGTTGATCGCCTTCAACACCCGATACCCCAGGCCGGCCAGGTACTCACCCAGCACAAACATAATGGATTCGTCGTCCTCGACGATCAGTACGACATCTTGTGCATCTTCACTCATGGGAAGCCTTTGTCCGGTCAATTGCTGCAATTACGACCATGGGGTCACGTAGAGGTTGCGTCGGGGTGACGATTGATTTCATGCCGACGGTTCAAGGGGCAGGCACACCCGGAACAAGGCGCCCTGGCCTATCTGGCTCTCGACCTCGATGGTGCCGCCATGGGCGGCCACGATCTGTTCGGAAATAAACAACCCAAGGCCCAGTCCCGCGGCAACCTGGCTGGCTGACACCCGTTCGAACTGCTGGAAAATACGCTTCTGGTTCTCTTCGCTGATGCCGATCCCGTGGTCACGCACTTCTACCCTGGCTTCGCCATGCTCGGTATACACGCGCACCTCCACCGGGCTCTTGGCCCCGTAGCGCAGGGCGTTGGTCAGCAGGTTGGTGACCACCTGTTCGATACGAAACTCATCCCAATTGCCCACCACCGGCCCCTCGGCCGCCAGGTGCATCGACGATTCGGCGGCGGCTACCTGCGGTGCGAAATTCTCCACCAGGTTGCTCACCAATTGCGCCAGGTCGAAGCGCCCCGGGCGTATCGACAGTTTGCCGGTGCGGATACGCGAGACGTCGAGCATGTCTTCGATCAGGCGGATCAGGCTCTGGATCTGGCGCTCATCGCGGTCGACCATGGCGTGCATCTTGTCCAGAGTGAACGCGGCGGCGTTATCCCGGGCCAGGTGCATCTTGCGCAGCTGGGTTTCGAGGATCAGGCCGTTAAGGGGCGTACGCACCTCGTGGGCGACGATCGACATGAAGTCGTCGCGCATGCGCACTGCCTGCTCCAGCTCGGCCTGGGTGGCCTGCAGGCGCGTGAGCAACAGCTCCTGCTCGCGGCGGCTGCGTTCCAGGGCTTCGACTTGCTGCTTCATCGCCTTGCTCTGGCGGTACAGGTCGACAAACACATTGACCTTGCTCTTGACCGCGTGGATATCCAGCGGCTTGTGCAGGAAGTCCACGGCGCCACTTTCATAGCCCTTGAACGCATAGTTGAGTTCACGGCCGGCGGCGCTGACGAACACAATCGGGATGTTCTTGGTTTTCTCGGTGCCGCGCATCAGTTCGGCCAGCTCGAACCCGTTCATGCCGGGCATCTGCACATCGAGAATCGCCATGGCGAACTCGTGTTCCAGCAACAGGGACAAGGCTTCATCGGCGCTCAAAGCCTTGAAGACCTGACGGTCCTCGCGCTTGATCAACGCTTCGAGGGCCAGCAGGTTTTCCGGCAGATCATCGACGATCAGCAGTTTGGCCTGGACAGTACTTAACATGGGGAGGATTCCAGGGAAGCCAGCAATGCGGCAATGTGGCTCAGGGTCAGAATATGGTCAGGGGTGTGCAGGGCCAGGGCCGCCCGCGGCATCACGGCAATCCGTGCTTCGCTGGGGTCCTGGACCACCGTGGTACCGCCCGAGTGCTTGACATGGGCCAGCCCGTGGGCGCCGTCCTGATTGGCCCCCGTCAACAAAATCGCCAGCAGGCCCTTGCCATAGGCATCGGCGGCGGAGGCAAACAGGTAGTCGATCGCCGGCCGGGAATGGTGTACCCGCTCTTCCTGGCTGAGGGACAGGCTGCGGTCATGCTCGACCGAAAGGTGATAACCGGGCCCGGCGAAATACAACGTGCCCGCCTGGATCGCTTCCTTGTCCTGCCCTTCCCTTACCGGAATCGGCAGGCGTCGCGCAAAGACTTCCGCCAGTTGGCTGCGGCGCTCATCCGGCAGGTGCAATACGGCAATGATCGGCAGGCCGAAGGTGTCGGGCAGTTCGCTGAAAATACTCAGCAACGCCTCGACGCCGCCGGCGGAGGCGCCGACGACGATGGCTTCAATCCCGCGAATCGGGTTGGCGGCAACGTCGTTCATGATTTGCGGTAGATCCGTTCCTGCTTGACCAAGGGTTCGAATTGCTTGCTGTACCCCGAAAACTCCAGGGTTTCCTTGCTGCCCAGCACCAGAAAGCCGCGATGGCACAGCGACTCATGAAACAATCCAAACGCTCGATCCTGCAATTTTTTATTGAAGTAGATCAACACGTTACGACATGAAATTAATTGAGTTTCTGAGAATACACTGTCGGTCGCCAGGCTGTGGTCGGCGAAGGTCACATTCTCACGCAACGATTTGTCGAAGATCGCGTAATCGTAAGCCGCCGTGTAGTAGTCGGCAAATGATCGCTGCCCCCCGGCCTGCTGATAATTGGCGGTGTAGGCCCGCACGTTCTCCAGGGAGAAGATGCCTTGCTTGGCTTTATCCAGGGACGCGGGGTTGATGTCGGTGGCATAGATGATCGTGCGTTCCAGCAGCCCTTCCTCACGCAGCAGGATGGCCATGGAGTACACCTCCTCCCCTGTGCTGCAGCCGGCAATCCAGACCTTGATCGACGGGTAAGTCTTGAGCAGCGGCACCACTTCCTGGCGAATGGCCAGGAAGTGCGACGGGTCGCGAAACATCTCGCTCACCGGGATCGTCAGGAACTGCAGCAACTGCATGAACGCTGCCGGGTCATGCAACACCCGCTCCTGCAGCGCAGAAATCGTAGCGCAGTCGAACTGGCGCAAGGCATGGGCCACGCGGCGTTTGACCGACGCGCCGGAGTAGTCGCGAAAGTCGTAGCTGTACTTGAGGTAAATCGCCTCGATCAACAGGCGCAGCTCAATATCGCTGCTCTTCTCCAAAAAACGTTGCTCCACTTAAATGCGTTCCATCTTCGGTAGCCACACGCGAATCAGCGAGAACAGGCGATCCAGGTCGATCGGCTTGGCCAGGTAATCGTTGGAACCCGCCGCGAGGCAGCGCTCCTGGTCGTCTTTCATGGCCTTGGCCGTCACCGCGATGATCGGCAGTTTCTTCCAGCGCGGGTCCTGGCGGATCAAGGCGGTGGCCTCGTAGCCGTCCATCTCCGGCATCATCACGTCCATCAGCACCAGGTCGATATCGTCGACTTCATTGAGTCTCTCGATAGCTTCGCGGCCGTTACGCCCGATCACCACCACGGCACCTTTATGCTCCAGGGCGCTGGTCAGGGCGAAGATGTTACGCACATCGTCGTCCACCAACAGAATCTTGCGCCCCTCGAATACCTTGTCGCGGCTGCGGGCGGTCTTGAGCATCTTCTGGCGGTCATGGGACAGCTGGGATTCGACTTTGTGCAGAAAGAGTGTGACTTCATCGAGCAGGCGCTCTGGCGAACGGGCGCCCTTGATGATGATCGAGCGCGAATACTTGCGCAGTTCGGCCTCTTCATCGCGGGTCAGGTTGCGCCCGGTGTAGACGATCACCGGCGGGAACGAGCAGATATCTTCGGTGGCCATGCGCTTGAGCAACTCGTTGCCCAGCATGTCCGGCAGCTTGAGGTCGATGATCATGCAGTCATAGACGTTGGTGCGCAGCAGCTCCAGGGCGGCCTGGGCGTAGCCGACATCGGTGATTTCGATGTCATCGTCGCCGATCAGGCGGGCAATGCTGTCGCGCTGCAGGTCATCGTCCTCCACCAGCAGTACGCGCTTGACCTTCTGGGTCAGCTTGGCCTCAAGGCGCGCAAACACGTCCTTGAGCTCTTCGCGCGTCGTCGGTTTTACCGCATAGCCGATGGCGCCCATATGCATGGCAGCTTCGACACGGTCTTCCACGGAAATCACGTGCACCGGGATATGGCGCGTGTTGGCGTGCTCCTTGAGGCGTTGCAGCACGGTGAGCCCGGAATGGTCCGGCAGGCGCATGTCCAGCAGGATTGCATCGGGAATGTACTCCTCGGCCAGGCTGTAGCCCTCGTCCGCACCGTGGGCCACCAGGCACTGGTAACCCAACTCATGGGCCAGGTCGAACAGGATGCGGGCAAAGTTCGGTTCGTCCTCCACCACCAGGATGCAGCGGGTGGTGAACGGCGCCTTGTCGCGGTCATCGGCAAAGCGCGGGATCTGCCTGGTGTCGGCCACCGGCAGCGGCGAAATTGCGATGGGCGTGGGTGCGGGCGCTGTCACCACCTGGCGCGGTTGCTCGATCGGCGCGGCATCTTCCTCGCGTTCGACATACTGCTCCGGCAGCACCAGGGTAAAGGTGCTGCCTTTGCCGGGTTCGCTGGTCACGCTGATATAGCCGCCAAGCAACGCGGCCAGGTCGCGGGAAATCGACAGGCCCAGGCCCGTGCCGCCGTAACGGCGGTTGGTGGTGCCATCGGCCTGGCGGAACGCCTCGAAGATGCTTTCCTGCTGGTCCGGGGCAATCCCGATGCCCGAATCGCGCACGGTAAAGGCGATGCCTTCCCCCGGCGCGCGGGACACCGACAGGCTGACCTCGCCTTGCTCGGTGAACTTGATCGCGTTGGAGAGCAGGTTCTTGAGGATCTGCTCCAGGCGCTGGCGGTCGGTGAACAGCATGATCGGTGCATCGGCCTGCACCTGCACCTGGAAGCCCAGCTTACGGTCGGCGGCCAACGGTTCGAACATCCCGCGCAGGCCATCGACCAGGCGCGTGACGCTTGAGTTTTCCGGGCGCACTTCCAACTTGCCGGCTTCCACCTTGGAAATATCCAGGATGTCGTTGATCAGGTTGAGCAGGTCATTGCCCGCCGAATAGATCGACTCGGCAAACTTGACCTGTTCGGCGCTGAGGTTTTCCTGGGGGTTTTCCGCCAGCAACTTGGCCAGGATCAACGAACTGTTCAGCGGCGTGCGCAGTTCGTGGGACATATTGGCGAGGAACTCGGACTTGTACTTGCTGGAGCGCTGCAATTCATCGGCGCGATCTTCCAGCTCCAGCTGGGCCTGGTTGAGTTCGACGTTCTTGCGGTCCATGGCGTCGCGCTGCTCGGCCAGGGTCTGGGTCTGTTCGGCCAGTTGCTCGTTGGTCTGCTCCAGCTCGGCCTGCTGGGTTTCCAGGTGAGCCTGGGACTCCTTGAGAATGCGCGACTGTTCTTCGAGTTCTTCGTTGGCGGTCTTGAGTTCTTCCTGCTGTACCTGCAGTTCTTCGTTGAGCTGCTGGGTTTCGGCCAGCACTTCCTGCAGGCGTTGGCGATAACGGGCGGCCTCGATGGAGGTGCCGATATTGCCGGCGATCAGCTCCAGCAGTTCGACGTCGCGCTCCTCCAGCGGGCGCAAAAAGCCCAGTTCGATCACACCGTTGACGCGGTCGTCATCGCTGGTCGGAACCACCAGCACGCTGCGGGTCGAGCCTTCGCCCAGGCCGGAGCTGACCTTGAAGTAGTCCACCGGCACGTCGTCCAGGCGAATCAGGCGATCGAGCTGGGCGGCCTGCCCAACGATGCCCTCATCGCTGTAGATCGACTGCTCCAGCTGTTCCTGCTCGCGGGAGAAGCCATAGGTGGCCACACGCTTGAGGCCGCCGTGCTCTTCGCGTACATACAGCGCCGCCACCGCTGAGCCCATGTACTGGGCAAAGAACTGCAGGATATTGCGTCCGAGCATGTTGAGGGTGAGTTGACCGAGCACTTGTTCGGCCAGTTCGGTCTGGCCGTTACGCAGCCAGGCCTGCCGCTCCAGACGCTGCGCAATCTTCTGTTGTGACGCGAGGTTTGCGCTGTAACTATCTGACAGGGAAAGTAAATTTTTTCTACCGATATACGCCAGGATCCCGCTCAGGCCGAGAACGAACAACAGATAGAGGGTGACGCTGATCACCGTGGTGCGCGTGACCTGTTCATTGCGAGTGATCCGGAACTGCTGCTCCATCGCCACCGCGTCTTCGTATTCCTTGCGGATTTCGTCGGTCAGGCGCTTGCCGCGGCCGGACTTCACGGCGTTGCGATAGTCACCACTTTGGCGCTGCAGGTCGATCATCGACTGGGCGTATTTGTTCCATTCGGCTTGCAGGGCTTCCAGGCGTTTCAGACGGTCCACCTGTTGCGGGTTGTCCGCCACCAGCTCCTGCAGGTTACGCAGGTCGGCAATGATGCGCGGCTTGGCCACTTCGTACGGGTCGAGGAAGTGCTCGTCCCCGGTGATCAGGAAACCACGCATGCCGGTTTCAAGATCGACGGTCAGCTTGGACGACTCATTGAGGTTGTTGATGACCCGGTCCGTGTGTTCCACCCACTGGATCACCGAGAGCAAATAGGTGATCAGACAGACGAAAAACACCGCGCTGAGCACGCCCACACCCAGGGGCAATGCCACGTTTCGGCTGAGCAGTGTACGAAAGCTCTTTTCATCGACGGACGACGCGGGAGTCATGGGCATGCCTTGGCCAAATAGGGAAAAACCGGGAGTTTGCCCCAAAGTGTCGGTAGAGGGCTACGTTTCTGACGCGGATTAAGGTTTAAACCCATGAACACGCCCAACTTGCCACCGCCGACGCCCGACATTTATGGAACCAATGCCGGAGGAACACCTTGGTGCGCTCCCGACACTCAACGGAGGTCTGAAGCAGGTCCAGGGAGGACCAACAACCACAGGTAATGAAGATGGCATCCTCATTGAGCTTCCAACCACGCCCCTCGGTTATAGATCACTCCATTGCATCGACGCCTGCTCAGTCGCAGGCCACCCCTGGTAACACCCTGTCCACCCACAGCGACCCCGTCGCCACATCTGCACGACGCTCCGCGGATGAATCGCAGCCTCTTTCACCCCAAGCACGCGCACAGGCAAACGCACAGAACTGGAAAAACCTCGCGCACCAGCTCACCGAGGCGACGAAGAGCCTGGGAGAGGACGCGGCTCCAGCCGCCGTGTTGTCACATTTGAAAACCACTCAAACAGTCATTGATCCACACTCGGCCTTTCACGCGTCCGGCGCTCCGGGCAGCGACTCCACTGTCAACCTGGAAAGCTTTATCAAGCACCATGATTTACCTATCCCTGAAACCCGAGCCGACCTGCTTCACCTGGCAGATGCCGCGAACGCCCGCGCCTTGGAACCGCCGCTGGGTGATCTCGGCGGAGGCTTATCCTGGCCCCTTCCCCTGACCCAGGAACAACGCCGCAAGATACGGGTCATCGTCGAGTCCGGCATCCTGCGCCGCAATATCCAGGCAGAGCCCTCCTTAGCTCGGGCAGAGCTGGCCAAAGGGGCGCTGGGTGCGCTTATCAAGGCCAGCGCGCTTTCGGATGTCGAACTGCAAGACCCCGCGAGGGCGCTGGACACCCTGCTCAAGTCCCCCATGGCCCAGACCATAGGGCAGACAATCCAGGGCGGGCTGAATGGAATCGCCACGCCCACCAGTATCAGCGACTACCTGTTGGCCGCCCTTCACATCGGTCTCGATCGTGAGTCCGTCGTGTTGCCTGTGAGAAATTCAATCGCTGGCTTTGACTTGGGCCATCAAAACTATTGGGGCCTGCCACCGTCAGCCATCGTCCAGGGGCTCAGTGATCATCTGGTGGCTAAAGGCCGGGCTACGCCAGCCACGGCCAAGCTGGCCACTCACCTGTTGCTGTCACGTACAGCGCCCCAGTTCCTGGTCAGGGATATTCCCGGCCCGCTGGTCAACGGCAGCCAGGCCTGGGTGAGTTTCTGCCTGGCGGTGGCCAAGGTCGAGGCGAGTGCCCCGGGGACGGCATCCCGGATGAGCTACGGCCAGGTCATGAGTGCCGCACAAGCCCTGAATGATCCAGCGGAGCACATCATCACGCCCTTGTTGCTGGATTGGGGCGTGTCCAACGGACTGGTCGCAAAGAAGGACGATGCCTCCTACACCCCTCAGGAAGTGGACAGCATCCGGACCGCGTTCAATGAGCAGTTAAGCGCCAGAGTCAAGGCCTCCCAATCATTGATGGCCGAGACTCCAAGCAGAAAAGCCATCGCCCTGGAAAAGCTCAAGGAGCACTTTGGCGAGGGCATCGACTTTGAGTCAAAAAGTCTCTCAACCGTTTCCGATGACGAGGCCAGGCAACTGCCTGGCAAGCACTCGATGCTGGACATGGCCATGATGGGCATTAACGTCAACTGGAGAACCGACGACCCTGGCCTTCCTATCCACGCGATCAACCAGCAACCCAGGCTCAACGTCAATGGGACATTCCTGGGGCAATACGAATCGGCAATCGAATCACTCAAAGATGGCATTCAGACCCAGGTAAAACACATGATTTCCGAGCTGCCACTGGAAGATCGGAAAAACCTGGAGTTCGGTAAAATCGAATTATTTCAATACAACCAATACAAGATTGGCAGGGGCTTCATAAACCCGGCCGCTTTCCAATCCAAGCTCAACGAATTGCTGGTAAGAACCGAAAGGCAGGTTGACGGAAAAACCGAGGTCAATGTTTATGAGATCGATGTCCGGAACAAACGCATCGTCAAGCGACAGAGTGAGGCAGCCATTACGCGGGGTGAATGGCGCGACGCGAATATATTGACCAAAGTCGAAAAGTTCACCCCTGGGCATCAGGACCGGCTCGGGCAAGAACAGCCGCCGGAGGACCCTTCTCGTCCCCCATCGAGTTTCACCTCTGCCCGAACACACGACCTGGCAGGCGCTTTTTTTGAGCACCTTGATATCGAAAGCCAATGGCAGCAAGCCAATGGAAGCACCACACTCGATCAGCAGAAAGAAAATGATGAGCGACTGAGGCAGTTTTCTCTCAACTTGATTCCCTTGAGATCGGCCATTGTCAACTTCCGCGACGGTGACTATGAAGCCGGGCTCATGGACCTTGGCCTGGATGCGCTGGGGCTGCTGACCGCGGGCTACGGTGCGGGCACAAAGGTCGCCAAGGTGGCTTCATCCTCGGCGTCCGCTGCCATGAAGGCACTGCAGGCGGGTCGCGTCATCGGCAGTAGCCTTATCAGCTCGCTCAACCCGTTGAGCGGAGTGAGGAGCGCGGCGACGGGAGCCGCCAAGCTGGCCACGCGCGGCGCACGATTTCTCGGCGATTCCGGGCAGTTACTGATCAACAAGGTGCGTGGCGCGTCCGGAAGCTATGACCTGTTGAAGGCCGCAAACAAGGAACATGGCCCGACGCTGATAGGGTCTTATAAGGTCGGAGAGCAAAGTGTCGAAGGCTTTGCCGTGTTGAAAAACGATCAGTGGTTCAGTTATGACCCTGTCCGGAACCTGCCCTATGGCCCGCCAATCGAGGATTTCTCCCCCCTGCGCGGCAATCTGTTCGGTAGAGTCGCAGATAAATGCCTGGCGAGTGTCGGAACGAATATCGCCGGCGCGAGAACCTCCAACACACTTCCAAAATTCAACCTGGGTTATCGAAACGGCGCATTGGATGATCTGCCGGATTACGCTGGACAGCGCAGTTTCGAGGCGTTGATGGCATTGGCGGCAAAACCTGGTAGGACCCCTGAAGAAATGGGGATTCTGGCCAGGGAGTTGAAGGCCAAAAGAATTGAAGAGGGCGAGTATTTCACTGCGTTGCTTACCCGCGACGTCGAGAATCTTCCCGGCGTCTCCATCAATCGCTTTGCCCAGACGGACTACCTCGGCCGTGTTGATTTGACCTCCAACGGAGATTGCGCAGGGCTATCGAATGCTATGGCGCTCGCCTTGCACCGAGGAGACGAAACAACATTCCTCGACAACCTTCGCAAGGCCTCCACGACTAAATCTCCCTCTTCGCTGCATGACAAATTCAATCAGGATTTAAAAACACTGCATTACGCCGTAAACACAAAAGACACCTTCCATATAAACGCCACCCCTTCACTGTTCAATCCTCAGTCCATCATTGACGATCTGAGCAAGTCCACGACGTCAAAATACCTGAGGATCAGCACGGAAGATCACGCCATGCTGGCAGGCATCAGAGTCAAGGATGGCCAAAAAGAGTGGTTTTTCTTCGAACCCAATAGCGGGATGGTCAGGTTTGACAACGTAGAGTCCATGCGCGAAGGCGTCGAAAAAATCCTCAACAGCGGCAGTATCAGCAGCACCTTGAAACCTAAGGTTTCGCCGGCGGGCAAAAAGGAATTCCACGTGAGCGCGTTCCAGCCCAATGACATCGTCACAGACAAGATCGACAGTTTTGCGGTTTCAATGATGGTGTCCACGCCCTTGCCGTCTTGATGCATGGGATTGCCCCGGCCCCCGGCAGGGCTGGGGCTTCTGAAAAAGCAAGGCGTTGAACGGCGCGCAGGAGGGTGCCACTGACAGCTCGCGGCCCCTCGTGGTTAACGCGACATTTTCCTCCATTCCCGTCACAATGCCCGCGCCAACGGAACTTGCCGAGATTGACGCGACTCATTAGAGAATGGTCTTTCAACCGCTAAAGACCTGCACCTCCATTTTTTCGGGAACCCTCATTATGTCCGCAGCCCCCTCCACCCTCCTTGTCGTCGAAGACGATGCCATCGTGCGCATGTTGATCGTTGATGTGCTCGAAGAGTTGGAGTTCCTGGTGCTTGAAGCTGCAGACGCTGAAGAAGCCTTGAAAATTGTCGAAAATGCCGCGCAGCACATCGACCTGATGATGACCGACGTCGGCCTGCCGGACATGGACGGCAAGCAATTGGCAGCCAAGGTGCGAGCGTTGCGCCCCAGCCTGCCGATCCTGTTTGCCAGCGGCTATGCCGAGAACATCGATGTGCCCGCCGGCATGCAGGTGATCGCCAAGCCGTTCTCCATCGATCAATTGCGCGACAAAGTCAAATCGATGCTGCCTGCCGCCTGACCCCCCCCCTCTTTTACACAATGCCGCCCATCGAGGCGGCTATTTGTGCGTCTTTACCCACAGGTTCAAGCCGCCGTACGGATCGGCATTGATGAGTTCGCATAATTCGCAGGGATTAACGTGACGTTCGGGAAATAAAACAGGAAACTCATCGCCTTTATTCCCCGTCAGTCAAACGCACTTTGGAAGGACGCGACAACATGATTGGAAAACCGACGCGCCTGCTGTTGGCGAGCCTCTCGATACTCATGAGTACCGGCGCCTGGGCCGACTTTACCGCCACCCCCAGCGAAGCCCGGGCCATCGCCAAGGAAGCCTACCTGTATGGCTACCCGGTGGTGGAGATGTACAAGACGCTCTACACCCAGGCCGTCGACAAGGGCGGTGCCAACTTCAAGGCACCGTTCAACCACATCGGCAACACTGCCCAGATCGTCACTCCCAAGGACACCGCCTTCGCCACCCCGAACCTGGACACGCCCTACTCCTTCGTCTGGCTGGACCTGCGCAGCGAGCCCCAGGTCCTGACACTGCCCAGGATCGAAGACAACCGTTATTACTCGGTGCAGTTGATCGATCTCTACACGCAGAACATCGCCTACCTGGGCACCCGCAGCACCGGCAACAACGGCGGCCACTACATGATCGCCGGCCCTGACTGGAAAGGTCAGCAGCCGGTCAACGTGGACCGGGTGGTGTACAGCGAAAGCAACATCGCCTACGCCCTCTACCGTACGCAGTTGTTCGACGAGAAGGACCTGAACAAGGTCAAGCAGATCCAGAACGGCTACAAAGTGCAGTCACTGAGCAGCTACGTGAAGCAAGCCGCGCCGGCCAAGGCTCCGAAAGTGGAGTGGCCCAAGCCCATGGCGACCATGACCGAAGGCCCGCAACTGTTTCGCTACCTGAACTTCATGCTGGCCTTCGCCGCGCCCCAGGACAGCGAGAAAGACCTGCTGGCGCGCTTCGCCAAGATCGGTATCGCCCCAGGCGCGCCCTTCAAGGTCAAGGCGTTGACCGCTGAACAGCGCAAGGCCCTGGAAGACGGTATCTCCGATGCCCGCGCCGAGTTTGCCGCGTTCAAAAAGGACAAGGTCGACACGCATCAGGTCTCCAGTGCCGATTTGTACGGCAGCCGCGACCACCTGAACAACAATTACCTGTACCGCTACGCCGGTGCGGACATGGGGGTTTTCGGTAACTCCGGCGATGAGGTCGCGTACCTGAGCTACGTCATCGACAGCGAGGGCAAGCCTGCCAACGGCGCACGCCACAGCTACACCGTGCATTTCGCCAAGGACCAGTTGCCACCGGCCGATGCGTTCTGGTCGCTGACCATGTACGACGCCAAGACCAAGCAACTGGTGCCCAACCACAAGAAACGCTACCTGATCAACTCGCACATGCTGTCCGGCCTCAAGCGCGACGCCGATGGCGGCCTGACCCTGGCCCTGCAGCACCACGAGCCGCCTAAAGCCGAGCAGAGCAACTGGTTGCCGGCCCCACCCGGTCCGTTCTACGCAATCCTGCGGATTTACCTGCCCACGCCTGAGGTGGGTAACGGCCAGTGGAAGCTGCCGCCGTTGACGCCGCTTAAGTAACACCACGTGCCCGGTCGCCGCAGGGCTGGACCGGGCCAGTCCTACCGCGAGCCCTACCCCCTACTACCGCTGGTTTATCAACCCGTAAAACAGGTAATGTGCGCGCGATTGCCTACGGAGTTGCACTGCACATGACTTGCTGGAATGTCCTCGGCCTGGCCCCGGATGCCGATAGCCGCGCGATCAAGCGCCAATACGCCGCCCTGCTGAAGAAAACCCGGCCGGATGATGACCCCGAGGGTTTCCAGCGCCTGCGCGAAGCCTATGAGGCCGCACTGGCGTGGAGCCAGAGCCTGCAGGAAGTCGACGAAGTGATCATCGACATCCGGGGCGACAGCCTTGCCGACCACTACCAGGCGGCCATGGCCCATGGCAATGCGCTGCACTTTGAAATCCAGCTGTTGTTGCGCGACATCGAGGGGCATCTCAACCCCGAAGACACCCGCTGGGCCTTTGAAACCTTCAACTGGCTGACGGCCTGGCAGCGCCTGGAGTTGCCCGGCGAGCTGATCGAAAGACTCGAGCGCAAGCACCGCAGCGCCTTGCAGCAACCCTTGCGCCAGGCCCTTGAGCAAAAGGACGAGGCTGCGTTCCTGGCTGCCTATGCCGCGCGCTCCGAGCATCCCTGGGTGAACAATCACCCGCATGCCGAGTGGTTCAACCAATGGCTGGCCCGCCTGCTTGCGCAGAGTCACTACTGGTCGAGCGCGGTGTTCGACGCGGTGTGCGCCGGCCAGCACTGGCATGGCGGCGCCGGTCATGACTGCCCGGCGGGGGATTGGGCGCGGCTGTTGCAACGCCAGCAAGGCCCGGTCTTCATGGCACGTCAACGGGCACTGGCCACCGAAGCGCCCAACAGCCCGCAACAACGTGCCGCCCGGCTGCTATTGGCACCGATGAGCCTGGGGCAGCGCCGTGCCTTCGCCCAACGCTTCGATGAACATGACTGGAAAGCTTGCCAGGCACTCAGCGCAGATATCTACGCCGACCATGTGGCCGAAGCCGAAGCGATGCCCGGCGGTACCGTGTATTTCTGGCAAGGCTGGGACACGACCATGGACACCTGGCCCTGGATTGTCGCACTGGTGTTGAGCTGCCTGGTGGGCGTGCTGGTGAATGCCGAGCCCCTGGCCGGCAATGTGCTGCCGACCTTGGGCTACGGCCTGCTGTGGGCGTTGAGCGCCGTGATAGGCGCGGGATTGGCTTGGCAGGTCTGGCGCCCGCTGGCTCATCAGTACCGCGTGCTCGATGAACGATTCAGTGAGCGCCTGCCGCGCTGGTTCAGCCCTACTCACCTGCCGTTGCTGCCGATACGGGACCTGCTGCCAGGGCTGATCCTTGCCGCAGCGCTGGGTTACGCGTTCGGCCCGTTTGCCAGCCTGGCGCTGGTCGCGACCCTGGCGGTTATCGGCGTCATCAAGCGGCCCTTCATGAACAGCCACACCCCCTGGACCGCCCGCCACCCACGCTGGACGGCCCTGGGCATGGTGCTGTTGGTCACCAGTGGGATTGTGCTGTACGCCGGCTTGACGGTGCTCGACAACCAGCAACACGTGACCCGTAACCAGGGCCTGCAACAGTGGCCCGAACGCCTGTGCAGCCGCATGCCTCGCACCGCCCCCGACTGTCAGGCGCCCGCCACCCAGGCACAGTGGTATGGCCAGGAGGCCGCGCAATGAATCCGAAATGGTTGTTACCCATCAGCCTGGTATTGGGCCTGGGATTGCTCGGTGTGGCCGGCGCCACCAAACCGCTGCAACGCGTGCAATTATGGCTCGACCAACGGGACAGCCCTACCACCGCGACGGCCAGCGCACTGGCGCCGATCATTGACTGCGTGAACCGCATTGATCGCGATACGCGCCTGGCGTACTACCGTATGCGTTCGACACAGCCCGAAGCGCCCACCCAGGATAAGTTTGGCGACCGTGACGAGCCCGAGCCACGCCTTATCCAGGCGGCGGTCTGTTCGCAGCTGTACACACTCAAACTAGAGCGCCAGCAGCCCGGAAGCCACCTCGGTACTCTCGCCACGGTGTATGCCGACAAGCTGAATAAATTCACCTCGCTGGCGGACATGGTTGACCCGATACAAACCGAAGGTATGCCGTCGAACATGCGCCAGTTTGTGGCGCAGGCCATGAACAAGAGTCTGGAAGGGAAACTGGCTCAGCGGGGCGAAGAATACCTGAGGGCATCCGCCGAGTTACGCACCCAGTTGGAAAACGAAGACATCCATCTGCGTCCAGTACAACTGGCGCGAATCGAATCGCGCTTCGGCCGGGACCTGCATTGGCACCTGCTCAACCATATGATCGCGGCTCGCCAGGCGATGAACCAGATTGACCAGGGTGTACGCGACGCCAGCCTGACGCCCCAGCAACTGCTCAGTTTGACCGAGACGCTGCAACAGGCCAGCGATGCCAGCAAGGCCTTCCTGGTTAAAATGCCACGCAGCAAACGGGAGGATGAGGCTACTCACCTCTGGTATGCCACCCGCTCGTCAGCCGACGCGTACCTCCAGGCGTTGCGTACCCTGCATCGGGACTGGCGGGAACACGCCTCGCCGCAGCAACTGAGTGATGACTACTACCTCATCACCCGTCGCTACGACGCCCTGCTCAGCTACTACAACAAACCCGCCAGGAATGCGTTCTAGTCCCTAGTGTTTTTTCAGCTTCACATACGACTGATGCAGGTCCGACGCCCAGCCATCGATCACGCCTTTCACGTCATCGGCCTTCATCACCTGCGAGTCGTTGGACAGCGGCTTGCCCGTGCCCTTGCGCACCACTTGGGCGAGCACCTTGCCGTTGGCGCCGTCGAGGAACTGCGCCTCGGTGCCCAGGGTGGTTTCCTGGTCGCGGATGCCGGTGCCGGTACTCACCGCTGCCGCCACCAGGGCCACCGGCACGAATTCATAGGGTTTGAGGCCTTCGGTCTTGCTGCTGACGGCGGTGATCGCCGCACGTACCACCATCACACCGGGACCGGGCCCGTTGGCCAGGGGCAGTGATTTGCCCAGCTCACGCTTGAGCGCCTGGTTGAAGTAGGTGTTGATACCATTGAGGGTGCTTTCGGGGATTTTCGTGGTGGCCTGGGGCTTGGGGTAGAACTGCGTCGGTTCGATATACACCGCGGTATAGCGGCTCAGGTCGAGTTGGGGGTCTACCCAGCGCATCACCTCGACCCCCGAAGGCGACTTGGCTTCCTTGAGTTGGCTGTAGTCGGACAGAAAGCCTGAATACTCGTCCGGTTGGGTGACCTTGCTGGCGCAGCCGGCCATTGCGATGGAGGCCACGCACAGCGTACTGATCATTAGCCTTAGTTTCATCATTGAACTCCCTGGCGATCATCATCGAAACATGGAGCTGTAGGTATAGCCAATCCTGGGCAAAAAATGCGTATTTCCACCCAGTGTTTGACACACCGGCGTCCCCCATCGACGTTGCGCGAAGCGGGAGCCCCTCAGCCGCGTTCGCGCGGAATCAGACTCTGCAACTGCGAGGCCAGGAAATTGGCGTCGAAGCCAAAGGTGTCCGGGTCTTTGAGGCCATTGGTTTTCTTCCACAGCCAGTCGTTTTTGTCGGCCGGCAGCACCAGCGACACGCTGCCGTGGCGGGCAGCGGTCAAGCCCATCACCGAGAGCGAGATCACGCCGCCCACGCCCATGACTTCAGGCACGAACTCCACGGTCTTGCCGGTGATCTGCACCAGCAGCTTTTCGGTCTTGAAGGTCGAGGTCTCCACCGGCACGCCCGGCCCGCTGGCGACATAGGCTTCACGGTGCACCTCCAGCAGGCCGACAGTCTTGACCGGCTCCAGCCATTGCTCGATCTGCCCGAACAGCTCGTCGAGCTTGTGCGTCCAGCGCGCCGACTGCACATCGAACTGTTGCTTCTTGTGCGCTTCGCTATCGGCGTAATGACGAAGCATCTCGCCCAGTTGCTGTACATCGTCCATTGCGGATTTCCTTGGGTGTGCCAGGTTGCGATGCCGGATCATGGCAGATGCGGCCACTCACCGTACGATTAACGCTGACAGGCCTGTGGGCGTGCCTGTCGACTGATCCGCTGTAATGAGCTTTTTCTGAGCCTGTTTTGTTTTTCCCGCGTTTCCTACAGTGCCCGCCACTTGGAACCGTGGGAGGACTGAGCATGAGCACAGCAACAACCGGGCAGGCCTATAACTATAAAGTCGTCCGCCAATTCGTGATCGCCACCCTTGTGTGGGGCGTGGTGGGCATGGCCATGGGCGTGTGGATCGCCTCGCAACTGGTCTGGCCGCAGATGAACCTGGACCTGCCCTGGACCACGTTCGGCCGGTTGCGGCCTTTGCACACCAGCCTGGTGATCTTTGGCTTCGCCGGCAGTGCGCAATTTGCCGCCAGTTACTATGCGGTGCAAAGGACCTGCCAGGTGCGCCTGTTTTCCGACCGCCTGGCTGCGTTTACCTTCTGGGGCTGGCAGTCGGTGATCGTGATCATGCTGGTCAGCCTGCCCCTGGGCTACACCACCACCAAGGAATACGCCGAGATCGAGTTTTCCGGCGCGGTGTGGATGACCGTGGTGTGGGTGGCCTACGCCATTGTGTTCTTCACCACGGTGGTAAGGCGCAAGACCCAACATATCTACGTGGGCAACTGGTTTTTCGGCGCGTTTATCCTGGTGATCGCCATGTTGCACGTGGTCAATCACCTGGCGATCCCGGTGGATTGGTTCAAGTCCTACCCGGTGTATTCCGGCGCGACCGATGCCATGGTGCAGTGGTGGTACGGGCATAACGCCGTGGGCTTTTTCCTGACCACCGGTTTCCTGGGGATGATGTATTACTTCGTGCCCAAGCAGGTGGGCCGGCCGGTGTACTCCTATCGCCTGTCCATCGTGCACTTCTGGGCGCTGATCACCCTGTACATCTGGGCCGGCCCGCACCATTTGCACTACACCGCCTTGCCCGATTGGGCGCAGTCACTGGGCATGGCGATGTCGCTGATCCTGCTGGCCCCGAGCTGGGGCGGCATGATCAACGGCATGATGACCTTGTCGGGGGCCTGGCATCAGTTGCGCACCGACCCGATCCTGCGTTTCCTGGTGCTGTCCCTGGCGTTCTATGGCATGTCGACCTTCGAAGGCCCGATGATGGCGATCAAGACCGTCAACGCCCTCTCCCACTACACCGACTGGACCATCGGCCACGTACACGCCGGCGCCCTGGGCTGGGTGGCGATGATCACCTTTGGCTCGCTGTACCACATGATCCCCAAGGTCTTCGGCCGCGAGCAGATGCACAGCGTGGCGCTGATCAACCTGCACTTCTGGCTGGCGACCATCGGCACGGTGCTGTACATCGCCTCGATGTGGGTCAACGGCATTACCCAAGGCCTGATGTGGCGAGCGGTGAACGACGACGGCACCCTCACCTACTCGTTTGTCGAAGCCTTGCAGGCCAGCCATCCGGGGTTTGTGGTGCGGTTTGCCGGCGGCGTGTTTTTCCTCACGGGCATGTTGCTGATGGCCTACAACACGTGGCGCACGGTGCGGGTCGCAGACTTGAACGTGGCCCGGCTCGATGCGCGGATCGCCTGATATGTGGAGCGTGCTGATCGTGGTGTGCCTGTACGCTGCGGTGGAGTATTGCCTGCACGGGCAGACCGAGACGAGCCTGGACGAAGCCAGCATGTTGCCGTTCGCCGACGACCCGGAGGTGGCGCGGCGCGTGGAGCAGGCCACGGGTAAACCCATCCACGCCATTGCCGCGGAGCAACCCCGGCCGGGATGGGTCAACCTGGACATGTGAAACTGCTCCGGTCATTTGGCGGGTAACTGCGTATGACTATTCAGCGGCCGATGGGTAAGGTGAAGCGACTTTCCCTGTCAGGAGCATCGCATGCGCACCATCGGCCTTATCGGCGGCATGAGCTGGGAGTCCAGCGCCGAGTACTACCGCATCATCAACCAGCGCGTGCGCGACCAGCTCGGCCCGCTGCGCTCGGCCCAGGTGTTGATGTACAGCGTGGACTTCGGCCCGGTGGAACAGGCCCAGCACGCCGGGCGCTGGGATGACACCGCGCTGATCCTGGAAGACGCCGCGCGCCGTTTGCAGGCCGGCGGCGCCGAGTGTGTGGTGCTGTGTACCAACACCATGCATTTGGTGGCGCCGCGTATCGAGGCGGCGGTGTCGATTCCGTTCCTGCATATCGCCGATGCGGCCGCTGCGGCGGCGGTGGCAGCCGGCACCCTGACCGTCGGCTTGCTCGGCACCGCGTTCACCATGGAGCAGGATTTTCTCACGTCGCGCCTGGCCGCCCAGGGCCTCACCGTGCTGGTGCCTCACGCGGAGGAGCGCCGCGCCGTGCACCGGATTATCTATGAGGAATTGTGCGTCGGCGTGATCAGCGATGCGTCACGCCAGGTTTACCTGCGGGTCATCGAGTCCCTGGCCGCACGGGGTGCCCAGGCGGTCATCCTCGGCTGCACGGAAATCAGCCTGCTGGTCAAGCCCGAACACAGCGACCTGCCGCTGCTGGACACCACCGAGCTGCATGCGCAGGCTGCGGTGGCGTTTGCGCTGGAGGGTTAAGCCGACTGGCGCAGGCGCGCCATGCTCAGGGTGTCGACAAACACCCCATCGCGCAGGGCGTAGTCACGCAAGCGCCCTTCGACCTCGAAGCCGAACTTGCGGTACAGGTGATGCGCGGCTTCGTTGTCGGCGTACACCGTGAGCTCCACCCGGTGCAGGTTCATCCAGTTGTCGGCCACGTCCAGCGCGGCCGTCAACAGCCGCGAGCCTACGCCCTTGCCCTGCCAGGCCGTCGCCACGCCCATGCCGAACGAACCGACATGGGCCTGGCGTACGCGCAGGTACTGTTCCAGGCCCAGTTGGCCGATCACCTCGCCGCCGTGCACCGCCACCAGTTGCAGGCGCCGCTCGTTGTCGGTGACCAGGCGTTTGCGCCAGACATCCACCGACTGGAACGGCATCTGCAGCACCTGCCGGCACACGGCCGGTTCGTTATAGAGCGCCGCCACACCTTCAAGGTGGGCCTCGGTAAAGCGCTGGATCACGATATGGGGTTCAGGTGCGTGCATGGTGTTTCATCCTTTGAAAGACACGTGGCCAGCCAGTGTAGAGGCCATGCCTGCTCCCTGGCTAGGGCGCCGGCACGGTCGTCCATAACGACGGCCAGTCGCCGTAACCGACACCGGTGCAGCGTGGCATTCTGTGAAACTCACTGAGCTGGAACGCCTTGCCGTCAAACACCCAGACGCCACCGCCGCCACAGTCACCGATGCCGCGCTGCTTGTAGAAATAACTCAAGGTGCCAGAGGCTTCGTCATAGCCCACCGAGCCTTGCAGCGCAGCGCCGTCCAACGGCAAGGGCTCAATCTCCAGGGGCGTTTGCGCATAGGGCGCCTGACGCTGGCGGCTGACCACGTCGAACTCACAGTTGTAGGCCGCGCAGTCGTAACGCACCACCGTCATTGCCTGTTGCGCCGTCAGCGCCCCGGCCTTTGCCTCGGGCTCACCCTCCTCCGAGGTCACGGCCTGCACTGCAGCGGCCACCAGCCCGGCCTGTTCCTGCGCGGTCAACGTCGGCGGCGCAGGGAACTTGCGCAGCACCGGCGTCGGCAAACGTGGCGGCACCTCACGGGCCGGCGCTTTTCCGGGGCGTGCCAGGGCCGTCACGTTATCCACCCGCCCCTGCACCGCATCCATCAACAGCAGCGAAGCGCTCAGGCCGCTCAGCGACACATGGGCCTGTTCGTCGCCCGGCAATTGCAGGCGCTGACCATTGCGCAAACGCTGCAACCAGCGACGCGCCGCAGCGTCCTCGATCACGCCGTAAGACTGCACCTCGGGATCGCCGCCCTGATCGTCCAGTTCCACATGCAGATCCCGGGTCAGCTCCAGGCCCAGCGGCTGACCGTCCAACAGCAAGGTCGACAGGTCCAGCGCTTCGCCACGGTGGTCGAAGCGCAGGCGCAGATACCCTTCGGGACCGGCCTGATGCCAGATATGCAAGGTCAGGGAGCTGTAGTCTTCTTCATCGACGCCACTGGGCGCGCTGAGGGCATGGCAATTGCGCAGGTTGTCGCACCCGGTGACCCAGTTCTTGATTTCCCGCAGCAGCGGTACGGTTTCAGCGGGCGGTTGAGCGAAGGCCTGGGTGGCGCTGCCGGTCAGCAGCAGGGCCAGGAGTACGGGGCGCAGCATGGGGACTCTCCGTGTCGAAAAATGACGCGGATTGTCCCATGTTCACTATTTAAGACGGTAGTACTCAGGGCCTGGCTTGGCCGCGAACACGGGCTGCGTACTTTTCGAGACGTTGTGCGTGACGTTCGGCCTGTTGCTTGAGTGCCTGGCAGTATTCGGGGAGGCAATGCTGGGCATCGGGTGAGTCGACTTCGTCTGCCAGGCGCCGGGCAGCAGCGGCAGTGATCGGAGTGCCGCGTGGTCGCAATCGGCCTCTGATAACGGCGGCCCTATCGTTTACCAGCGTTGGATGGTTGAGTTTAAGGACCTCGACGGTGGCAACAGCGTCAGGCGTCAGACCTTCTACGTAGCCATCACTGGAATATCGAAACTGGCGCTCGACATTGGCTGACAACGGAGAAACGAAGGGCTTTCGGGCCACGTCGTAGTCGGCTTTTTCCACGGCACCATAACCACAAGCCATCTTGGTTTGGCTGGAGGGGTAACACGCCACCAAATTGTCGTAGGCGATGCTGTCAGCCTCGTGATGCGTTTGTGCAAGGACATGCTCAATGTGGCAGCTGAATTGTGTGCCCTGTCCCTTTGCCTGGCATTCGGTCGCAGTGGGCAACCGCCGCAAGGTGTAGGCGCATAAATGGAACTGCTCCTTCAAGAGCGCCTGGCGAACGGACTCGCTCGGAAAGCTGCTTCCCTTGCCGTAGTAAAGGTTATGCGGCGTATTGCGGTTTTCTCTTTTCCATTCAATCAGCGCCCGTGGCTCGGCGCCTTTTTTGATAGACCTCACGCGCCGCCCTCTTCTAGCGACCTCAGAGAGTCAATACTGGCTTGGGCTTCAAGGACATCAGGGATTTTGCCGACCTGTTCGCGCAATTTCGCGAGTTTAGCCTGGGCGGATTCAAGATTGTCGTCGTCGAGGTCACGGTAGATTGTTCTGAGTTGCTGGCTGACGTTTTGGTTTTGGGCCAATTCCCCCATCAGTTCCTCTATGACCTCACCACTTCGGAGGCCCAGTGAGCGCTCCGGATGACCGATATACTTGCCTTCCTTGAGCAGCATCACCGCCTCAGCAGGAAGTTCACCCAATATTTGCGGAGAGTGAGTGGTGATAATGAATTGGCAGTTGGGAAAGGTTTTTTCCAGGTTGGCGACGACGGTGCGTTGCCAACCCGGGTGAAGGTGAAGGTCCAGTTCGTCGATAAGGACAACACCCTTTCCCTCTAAAGGGTCAAGTACTTCACAATTAAGCAATGTAAGTCGGCGGGCAAGGTCTCCGACCAATGCCAAGAGACATTTCTCTCCATCCGAAAGCTGCAACACGTTGAATTCAAGGTTGCCTTTTAGGACGGTCATTCTCAATGCTGGCTTGCGGCGAATCCGGACATCCTTGAATCCAGTAAAGGTTTCAATTGCCCGGCGAACAACGGAAAGCGCAGGGTCTCGATAGCCCGGGGTATCCCGGCTGTTTTCATTCTCCAAGTCTTCTTGATTGCGGAACCAGATAAAGAACCGTTTGAAGTCGGCGCCGCCATGCCCTAGCGCGTCGTCATAACCTTCAGCAATAGCATTCTCCAGACGTTCGCGGACGCGTAAGGGTACGTCTAGCACCGCTCGATGAACGTCATAGTAAACGGCCAAAGGCAATTCTATTGGTCCGCCACCCTCAAACTCGCGCTGATTGATGCCATATTCAACGCCATCAGCAGCGTCATTCAACCGAAACAAATCACTGCTGCGCTCACGTGGATGTTTGCCGGCTTTTCGATTCAGGGCAATTGCCCAATCTACATCGTAGTTTTCAAACAGCTTTGTCTCGACGTGCAAGCGTGTGTATTCGGCCCCAACTTTGATGTCGTCTTTCGAGATCGTTCTTGATTTAGAAGGTTGACCAACCATACGTGCCGTCAAATTCGAAAGCGTAATCGCCAACGCATCCAGAATCGAAGACTTGCCCACCCCATTGACGCCCACCAAAGCGACAGTCTTCTTACCCTCGAAGTCGAGTTCCATGTGCTCGATGCCGCGAAAATTGACGAGAGTAAAACGCTTGATCTGCATGATCGGCTTCCAACGTGCCCGGCCAGGTCAGCCAGTCTTCAAAGTAAGCACGGATCATAGTAATTATCGACAGATCTGTCACGACGCCAAGGGCTGCCTCTATCAGCCCTGCGCAGCCACACGCCACACCCGCGCAATATCCGCTGCGCGCTCGCGCAGCAAACGCGGTGCCTCACTGCAGGCCTGCTCCAGGCTCATCGGGCCGCTTGGCAAGGCAAACGCCGCCTCCACGCCATGGGCATACATCTGCTCGTAGCCGTCGCCCAGGGTGCCGGCGATGACGATCACCGGGACGCCGTGTTGCCGGGCGATGCGGGCCACGCCGAAGGGGGTTTTGCCGCGCAGGGTCTGGGCGTCGAAGCGGCCTTCGCCGGTGATGACCAGGTCGGCGCCGCGTACGGCGTCGTCAAGGCCTACCAGCTCGGCGACGACTTCCACGCCCGCGCGGAACTGCGCGCCGAGGAACGCCTTGGCGGCAAAACCCAGGCCGCCGGCGGCGCCGCTGCCGGGCTCGTCGCGCACGTCCTTGGGCAGGACGTTAGCGCAGTGATCGGCGAAGTGGCCGAGGGCGGCGTCCAGTTGTTGCACCTGCTCGGGGTTGGCGCCTTTTTGCGGGCCGAATATCGCCGAGGCGCCGTGGGGGCCGCACAGCGGGTTGTTCACATCGGCGGCGATTTCAAAGCGTACCTGGGCCAGGCGCGGGTCGAGTTTTTCCAGGTTGATACGTGCCAGCCGTGACAAGGCCAGGCCTCCGGGTGGCAAGGCCTGTTCCGCAGCGTCGAACAGTTGCACACCCAGGGCTTGCATCGCCCCCGCGCCGGCGTCGTTGGTGGCGCTGCCGCCAATTGCCAGAATGATGCGCCGGGCACCCAGGTCCAGGGCCGCGCGAATCAGCTCGCCGGTGCCGTAGGTGCTGCTGGTGCACGCATCGCGCTGGCCTGGCGCTACCAATTGCAGGCCGCTGGCTTCGGCCATTTCGATGATCGCGGTGTGGCTGTCGGCCAACCAGCCCCAACGTGCTTCAACCGTACCGCCCAGCGGGCCACGTACCGCCTGGCGGCGCAATTGGCCGTTACAGGCGGCGAGCACCGCGTCCACCGTGCCTTCACCACCGTCCGCCATCGGGCACTGGATCACGTGTGCGTCCGGCCAGACTTGCGCCAACCCTGCGGCAATGGCCTGGGCGACGCCCTCGGCACTCAGGCTGTCCTTGAACGAGTCGGGGGCGATGATGATTTTCATGGGCTTTCTCCGGTTTTTATCACGCCCATGCTGCCAGTTGGCACCGCCGCTGACGCCGGTCCGATGCACAAGTACGGGTAAGGTTTGTTGTTCATTCCGACAAAGCCTGGGGCAGCAGCTGCACGCCGAGGTATAGCGCCAGCATGCCATCCAGGGTCAACGGGTCGACGCCGCTGAGTTCGGCGATGCGCTCCATACGATAACGCAGACTGTTGCGGTGAATGCCGAGGGCGTCGGCACAGGCCTGGCTTTGCCCGTCGTGTTCGCACCAACTGCGCAGCGTGGCCAGGAGTTGGCCGTTGCTGTCCTTGGCCAGCACCTTGCGCAAGGGGTTGAGCAGTTCGTCCAGGGCATCGTCGTTGCGATGACGCCAGAGCATCACGGGCAGGCGGTAGCGGTTGAGGGTCAACAGCCGCGAGTGCGGCAGTACATCGCGACCGTAGGCCAGCAAATCGCCGACGCGACGATAGCAACGGCGCAATCCGGCCAGGCCATCCGCCTGGCCGCCGACGGCCACCCGCAGGATGTTCCAGCCCAGGCCCTGGAGCTTTTCCAGCAACCGTGGATTGTCCACCTGCTGCGCCGCCGGTCGGCACCACAGCAGCGAGAATTGCGCCGAGCTCACGCACCAACTGTCCGGGTAGCGCGAGGTCAGCCAGGTGTTCAAGGCCTCCGCCGATTGGCCCGCCCCCAGTTCGAACAGGTACGGCGTGCGTGCCAGCTGCGGCTTGAGGCCCAATTGCTGGGCTTCGTCGACCAGGCGTGGTGAGTCGCCGCTGTCGGCGAGGAGCAACGCCAACAGATCATCGCAACGCTGGCGTCGCCATTGCTGCTCGGCTTGCTGATGACGATGGCTGACGAGCATTTCGGCGGTCATGCGCACCAATTCGGCATAGGTGCGCAACAGCTCGGGCTCGCCGGTGATGCCCAGTACGCCAATCAGGCGCTGATCGTGCATCAGCGGCAGGTTGATGCCCGGCTGCACGCCCTTGAGGTGCTTGGCGGTCTGCCCGTCGATCTCGACCACGCGACCGTTGGCCAGCACCAATTGTGCGCCTTCGTGGCGGGTGTTGATGCGCTCGGGTTCGCCGCTGCCGAGGATCAGGCCCTGGCTGTCCATGACGTTGACGTTATAGGGCAGGATCGCCATGGTGCGATTGACGATATCCTGCGCCAGGTCATGATCCAGCTCGAACATGCGGCCATCTCCTTGAAAGAAAGTCCTTGAAAGCGTGGTTGTTCATCGGCACAGCGCAAAGCATGCATCACTGTGCGCAAGCACAAAGACAGCACCCCGCCACGTGGCCGAGACTCATTGGGCGATCAACGTTACCCTCGCATCGCAAAAAATCATAATAAAGAGAGACTCCCATGTCACAGAGCGCCGCTGTCACACTGGCCACCGATGACGATAAAAACGCCATCTACAAGCGCATTACCCTGCGCCTGATCCCCTTCATTTTCATCTGCTATCTGTTCAACTACCTCGACCGGGTCAACGTTGGCTTTGCCAAGTTGCAGATGCTCGATGCGCTGGAATTCAGCGAAACCGTATACGGCCTCGGTGCCGGGATCTTCTTTATCGGCTACGTGCTGTGCGGCGTGCCGAGCAACCTGGCGCTGACCAGGTTCGGTCCACGGCGCTGGATTGCCTTGATGATGATCGTCTGGGGCACACTGTCCACCTGCCTGCTGTTCGTCACCACGCCGACGCATTTCTACACCTTGCGCCTGTTTACCGGTGCGGCTGAAGCCGGCTTCTTCCCCGGTGTGGTGCTGTACCTCTCGCAGTGGTTCCCGACGTTCCGCCGTGGGCGGATCATGGCGCTGTTCATGTCGGCGATCCCGGTGTCCGGTTTGCTCGGCAGCCCGTTTTCCGGCTGGATCCTCAACCACTTCGCCGCCGGCCAGGGCGGCCTGGCGGGCTGGCAGTGGATGTTCCTGCTGCAAGGCATCCCGACCGTGATCCTCGGCGCCCTCGCCTACTTCCTGCTCAGCGACAGCTTTGCCCATGCCAAGTGGCTCAAGCCCCACGAACGCGCCGTGCTGGAAGCCGACCAGGCCACCGACCTGGCCAACAAGCCGAAAACCACCACCGATTCACTCGCCGAAGTGTTCAAGAACCCGGCGATCTGGGCGTTCGGCCTGATCTACTTCTGCATTCAGAGTGGCGTATACGCCATCAACTTCTGGCTGCCGTCGATCATCAAGAACCTGGGTTTCAGCGATAACCTGGTAATAGGTTGGCTCAGTGCGATTCCGTATCTGCTGGCAGCGGTTTTCATGTTGCTGGTGGGCCGCTCGGCGGACTTGCGCAAGGAGCGTCGCTGGCACTTGGTGGTGCCGATGCTGATGGGCGCCATCGGCCTGGTGATCGCGGTGAACTTCGCCACCACGCCGGCCATCGCCATCCTCGGCCTGACCATCGCCACCATGGGCGCCCTCACCGGCCTGCCGATGTTCTGGCCGGTGCCGACCGCCATGCTCAGTGCAGGCGCAGCGGCCGGCGGCCTGGCGCTGATCAACTCCATGGGCCAGATGGCCGGTTTCCTCAGTCCGTATATCGTCGGTTTTGTGAAGGACGCCACCGGGTCCACGGATATGGCGCTGTACCTGCTGGCGGCGGTGATTGTGGCGGGCAGTGTGCTGGCGTTGCGGATGACGCGGACCTTGAAGGTATAACGCGGTCCATGTGGGAGGGGCGGTGCGACGATTCGACTTGCCCCCTCCCACATTTAGCCTGCGTTTACAGCAGGCCACCGCCGTCGATATCAATGACAGCACCGGTCATGTAGCCATTTTCCATGGCCAGCACATACCCCGCCGCCACTTCCTCGGCCTGCCCCACACGTCCCACCGGCAACGCGCCACCTGCCTTGGCAAACATCGCCAGGCGCTGGTCCTCGGCCAACCCCGCATACGCCGGGGTATCAATCACCCCAGGGCTCACCACGTTGACCCGACGCGGTGCCAATTCTTTTGCCAACTGCTTGCCCAGGGCTTCAGTGGCGGCGTTGATACCGACTTTGATGAACTGCCCCGGTGCCAATTTGCGCCCCAGTTGCCCGGAGGTCAGGCTGATGCTGCCGTGCTCATCGAGGAAAGGCAGCGCGTGCTGGATCGCCCGCAAGGCACCCCAGAGTTTCACGTTGAAGTTGTCCTGGGCCTCGCCCAGGTCGGTTTCGGGCAGGGCCTTGGCGCGTACCGAGGGGCCGGAGGTGTACACCAGATGGTCAAAGCGCCCGACGGTTTCGAACAACCGTTGCAGGGACGCGGCGTCGGTGACGTCCACCGGTTCGCTGCGCAGGCCGTTATCGCGGCCAGACGATAGGCGCCGCCCCGCCAGCACCACCTGGGCACCGCGTGCGGCTGCGGCCTTGGCCACGGCTGCACCGATGCCGCTGCTGCCGCCGATGACGATCACCGTTTTGCCGTTGAGTGAGGAATTCATGGGGAAGTGTCCTGGGTCAGAAAGTGAGCGTTCATCATCCCAGCTTGGCAATCAACGAAAAATCCCGGTAAAACGACAGGATCTTTAAAGGATTTTTACAAATGAGCTCAATCCTCGACCTCGAAGTGTTCGCACGCACCGCCGACACCGGCAGCCTGTCTGCCGCCGCACGCGGGCTCGGCTTGACCCCCGCAGCGGCCAGCATTGCCCTCAAGCGCCTGGAAACCCGCTTGGGTACCCGCCTGCTGGCACGCTCCACCCGCAGCATGCGCCTGACCGAAGAAGGCCGGCGTTACCTCGACAGCGTGCGCGAGGCCCTGGCCGCCTTGGCCGAAGGCGAGCAAGCGCTCAAGCAGCAGAGCCAGGGCCTGACCGGCTTGTTGCAGTTGGCCGCACCCTCGGATTTCGGCCGCAATGTGGTACTGGGCTGGCTGGATGAGTTCAAGCTGGAACACCCGCACATCCGCCTGCAACTACTGCTCAACGACAGCAATGCCGACCTGTTCCGCGACACCGTCGACATCGCCCTGCGCTTCGGCGTCCCACGGGACTCCAGCCTGGTGGCGCTGCCGGTGGTGTCCGATCACCAACGCCTGCCCTGCGCCAGCCCCGACTACCTGGCGCGTCACGGCACGCCGCGCATCCCGGCGGAGTTGGCGCAGCACAATACGCTGCGGTACATGCGCCAGGGCCGGGCCAACAGCACCTGGTACTTTCGCCAGGGCGCCACGTTGCAGGAAGTCGAAGTGACGGGCGACTACCTGAGCGATGACGGCGAGATTGTGCGGCGCTGGGCACTGGCCGGCCACGGCATTGCCTATAAGGCCAACCTCGACATCGCCCGGGACCTCAAGGCCGGACGGCTGGTGCACCTGTTGCCGGACTGGCAGGGCGAACCCACCCCGTTCAACCTGATGTGCCCTCACCGCCTGCAAGTGTCGGAGCGGGTGAAAGCGCTGCACCGATTTCTGCAAGGGCGTTGCCAGGCCTTGCTGAGTGCATGAAGATACGCCCCCAGGGCTTGTTCCAGAGCCTGCGAGTCTGGTATTGCATAGGGCACGTCTCACTGCCGCAAGGAGCTTTGCATGATTTACCGCACATTGGGCCAGTCCGGTTTGAAGGTCAGCGCCTTGACCCTGGGCACCATGATGTTTGGCGAACAGACCCACACCGAGGACTCGCTGCGCATCATCGACAAGGCCTGGGACCAGGGCATCAATTTTATCGACACGGCGGATGTCTACACCGGCGGGCGCTCCGAGGAAATCGTCGGCGAGGCCATCGCTCGCCATCGTCAGGATTGGGTGGTGGCGTCGAAAGTCGCCATTGGCCCCACCGAGGGCCTGCCCAACCGCAGTGGCCTGAGCCGCAAGCGCATCTTCAACGCGCTGGAAACCAGCCTCACCCGCCTCGATACCGACTACCTCGACATCTACTACCTGCACCGCGAAGATCACGACACCCCGCTGGAGGTGACGGTATCGGCCATCGGCGACCTGATTCGCCAGGGCAAGATCCGCTACTGGGGCCTGTCCAACTATCGCGGCTGGCGAATTGCCGAGGTGATCCGCGTCGCCGAACGCCTGGGCGTGGACAAACCGGTGATCAGCCAGCCGTTGTACAACATCGTCAACCGCCAGGCTGAAGTCGAACAGATCACCGCCGCTGCCGCGTACGGCCTGGGCGTGGTGCCTTACAGCCCACTGGCCCGCGGCGTGCTCAGCGGCAAGTACGCACCGGACGTGACACCCGAAGCCGGCAGCCGTGCGGCACGCCAGGACAAGCGCATCCTGGAAACCGAATGGCGCGTGGAGTCGTTGCGCATCGCCCAGCAGATCCAGCAATACACCCAGGGCCGTGGCGTGGGCATTGTCGAGTTTGCCATCGCCTGGGTGCTGAACAACGCGGCGGTGAGCTCGGCGATCGTAGGGCCGCGCACCGAGGCGCAGTGGGATGCCTACACCGGCGCGCTGGACGTGAAGATCACGGCTGAGGATGAAGCGTTCATTGATTCGTTGGTAACGCCGGGGCATTCATCTACGCCGGGGTTCAATGATGTGGGCCATTTTGTCTCGGGCCGGGTGACGCGCGCGTAGGCTGATTGACCAAGTAAGGGTTGCGCAGCGGCCTTACTGCGGCGAGCGGGCTTGTTGTGGTGAGCGGGCTTGCTGTGGTGAGCGGGCTTGCCCCGCGCTGGGCTGCGCAGCAGCCCTTTAAAGCCGTCGCGTTTTTCCAGGAAAACCTCGTCGCCAGTTATTGGGGCTGCTTCGCAGCCCAGCGCGGGGCAAGCCCGCTCACCACAACAACCACAACAACAACAACAACAACAACAACCACAACAACACCCCGACTGCCCCTGCCAGGCAGACCCAAGCGGCGGCAGCGAGACATTTTCCTGAAAAACGCCCCAAAACAGCGCGCCCTTCCCGCCTCAAAAGCACCATAATCCCCTGTTGAAATTCCCCCTACTTGTTTGAAATCGGTTTTCGCGAGGACAGCGTGTCTAAAGGTGTTGTGTTATCGGTGTCGGCCTCGGTGTTGTTTGCCGTGATGTATTACTTCACGTCATTGCTGACGCCATTGAGCGGGCTGGAAATTTTCGGCTGGCGCATGTTGCTGACCGTGCCGTGCATGACGGTGTTCATGATCGTCAGCGGCGAATGGCGGCGGGTCTGGGAATTGCTGCGAGTGCTGGCGGCCAAGCCTCGGCTGATCGGCGGTGTGGTGCTGTCGTCGGCGTTGCTGGGCGTGCAGTTGTGGTTGTTCATGTGGGCGCCGCTGAATGGGCGCAGCCTGGATGTATCGGTGGGTTACTTCCTGCTGCCGCTGACCATGGTGCTGACCGGGCGCCTGGTATGGGGCGAACAGTTGTCCTACCTGCAAAAGATCGCGGTGTTTTTTGCCGGCCTCGGGGTACTCAACGAGTTGTTGCAGGCCGGCGGGTTCTCCTGGGCGACGCTGGTGGTGATCATCGGTTACCCGCTGTATTTCATTGCGCGCAGATACCTCAAGACCGACCACCTGGGCGGACTGTGGCTGGACATGGCGCTGATGCTGCCGGTGGCCTGGTGGTTTGTGCAAAGCGGCGAACAGGGCTTTGCGGTGATGGATGCCCACCCCAAGCTGTACGGGTTGATCCCGATACTGGGCCTGATCAGCGCCTCGGCGCTGGTGAGCTATATCATCGCCAGCCGCCTGCTGGCGTTCAGCCTGTTCGGACTGCTCAGTTATGTCGAGCCGGTGCTGTTGCTGGTGGTGGCGCTGCTGCTGGGTGAAGGCATCAAGGCCGGCGAATGGTTGACCTACATCCCGATCTGGATAGCGGTCATGGTCCTTGTGTTCGAAGGGGTCAAGCACCTGGTGCGTCAGCGCAGGGCTTGAGCGACGAACAGGCGACAGGTCGCAACAGCGCCTGATGATGTTGAGTGGCCCCCTCATCGTCCAGGGTGGTGAATTCTACTGGCGTGCCGGTCAGGCCCTCGTGAGGCAGCCCGGGCATCGCAATCCGTGCAGTCCCATAGGGCGCGACCATCGGCGGATCTTCACTGCGATGCTCCACTGCGCGGAGTGTCAGTACCACCCCGGACAAGGTCACGTGATAGGGCGTGGGGTTAAGCACCTCCAACCCCGCCTCGCCTCCACCGCTTACGGACCATTGCAGCGCGTGAGCCGCGTCCTGCACCTGCCCCGGCAGTTCGGCGGGCCGGAGGAAAAGCTTGATCCGCGTACGAAAGGCAAATTGCAGGACGTTGGTTTCAGCCGAGGCCTCAACACTCGGCCTGATTGCCAGCACGTTCAGCCAGTACACCGACTCCCGGTCAGCCATCGGCTTCGGCGTTTGATAATGCATGATCCGCAAGGCGCGTCCGGTGCTTGCATTCATGCGAACGATGGGTGGCGTAATCGTGAACGGCACATCACTGTTTTCGGGCGCCGCCGCCGCATCGCCGTCATCGATCCACGCCTGCACCAGGCGCGGACTGTCAGCCTCGTTGTGCAGGTTGATCACCACCGCGCGCGCGGCGCCCGGATAGATGACACGTGTGCGGTCAATCACGATTTCACCCTGCGTGACGATCGCCTGCAGGCTCATCAGCACGCCAAGGCCCCTGCTCCACAGCGCGATGCTCATCGGTAGCTCATTGTGAAGGACGCCAACCCGTTCGCGCTGCCGGGCCGGATCGATGAGCCCGTCTGGATATAACGTGCAGTCAAAGGAATCTGCACGGTTGCATTGCCGGTTGTGCCGACCAGCCACTGGTTCGGGTTGCCAATGGTCGTGGAGTCGGCGCCGTAACGCACCAGTGTGCTCCCCCGCAGTAGTTGCAGTGCGACGCCGCTGGCCACGGAGGTCGGGGTCAGGGATAACACATCGCTGCGATTGGCCGGCGCGGTCTGGTCTGTCACCGTTATAAATACGTCACGCGTAGCACCGCTGGTGCCGCCCTTACATGACAGTGTGATGTTACGGGTCACGCTGCCGGCGAAGCTGCCCACCCCGCGAAAGTCACGTGCAGCCACGGCCGGCATGGGCATTGCAACCGAAGGCGTGGTGACGCTGCAGGTGGGTTTGCGGGGCGCATTGATCGTGATATTGGAAAAGTTCACCGCGTAATAGCCGGCCCCGCTGATGGGCGTGCCGGTGATCGTATACCTTGCAAGGTTCCTGGCGGCGATCGTGCCGCCGGTGATGGGGCCCGTGGCTACAAAGTAGATACGGGTATCAAGCCCGAGGACGATGGGCCTTGCCCTGATATCTCCAACAATCAGTGTGACACCCGCCGTGTTGATAGGCATGAACGGCCGATTCGGGTCCCTCGCCATCATGGCAAACCCGACCCCAGGCACATTGGTGGCGTGCACCGGCATTGAAAGCCCGTTGGCGGAAAATGTCTGGCCCGTCGGCGGGCTATTGACCAGCGCCAGCCTGGCCTGTGCCCCAAAAGCAATGCCAGTGGTACACCGAAGCGCAGATCCTGGAGGGCTGTCAAAGCGATAGCCGCTGGCGGACCCTATCACTTGTCCTACCTGTTGCCCGGCCGCAACGGTGATCGGGGGAATAGTAATATTCACCGACGGGCCGGGGGCGCAGGTGATCGCTTGAGCCTCCAGCGCCACCATC
Source organism: Pseudomonas sp. NFX5 (assembly GCF_049132125.1). NCBI lineage: Bacteria > Pseudomonadati > Pseudomonadota > Gammaproteobacteria > Pseudomonadales > Pseudomonadaceae > Pseudomonas > Pseudomonas sp. NFX5. Next base: position 339,263 of record NZ_JAFMZG010000044.1, on the reverse strand, counting down.
CATCCTCCCAGCACCACGCCGGCAAGCGAATACCTAGTCATGAAAACAACACCTCTGTCATATCGGATAAGTCTTGCATCGCATCAATCATGAATCGGCGCTCGCTCATGGCTGGCCCGCCACCTGGCGAGCCTGGCTCGCCACGCATACCCCTTGCATGAAATCGGTAGTGACCTGTCGCTGGCCGGCGGTCACCGCCGGCATGTGATAGTGGATATCGCACTGCTCGGCGATTTTGCTGCCCCACTTGACGGTCAGGCGGCCTTCCTGCGGGATGTCCCGGACGAAGGCTTTGCTGGCCTGCCCCACCACACCGACCTCACGCCCTTGCCCATCGAATACCTGTGCAGCAAATGGCAGCGGGCTGCCATTCTCGCGAACGCCCTTGACCACCACTGCCCGGCCATTGACCGTGTCGAACTTGACCAGCGATACCGCACCCGAGGTCGGTACGACGTTGCGGGTCGATTCCTGAAGCTCCACATCCAGCGACATGCCTTCCGGATCGATCTCCACCGTATTGTTCTGGAACGCCGTCAGATTGGGCACGACGGCGTATCCCTTGCTGTTGACCCGTGTACCGCCGCCACCGCCAAGCCGGGCGCCTTCGGCTCCCGGCACATGGACCAGCGCCGAGGCTTCGCCCAGGCTTTGCGAGAACGCCACACCGTCGGGGTGCACGACGACCCCGCCGTCGGCGCCGAACGAAAGCTGCGAGCTATCGCGGCTCTGGCCATATCCGGCGCGCAGGTGGGTGGCATCGGTGCGATAACCTGCATAGGTGTTGAACTGGCTGGAGCGCGTGCCTTCACTGATCGCACGGTGGGCGGAAACACCGTAGTTGACCTCGGCGTTCTCGCCCAGGAAGCCGTTGATGCCCACCTGCTGCTGGCTGCCCCGTGTATCGCCGGTATCCCGAGACAGCGAAGTATTGATCGTCGGCGACCTCGACTCACTCCCCAGGGGCATCGATAGCGTGAGCATGTAGCGGTTATCGATGCGCCCGGGTTGACCGATACGCCCGAAGAACACATCGTCACTGAGCTCGCTTTGGGTCAGTTGTCGCGTGTCCTGGACCCTCGAACGTTGCGCCGAAAGGTTCCAGTTGAGCTTGTTCCAGGTCGAGCCGTAGCTGGCGGTGAATGAAACCTGGCGGCCCTCGTTCTCGCCCCAATAGTCGACAGAGCTGCCGTACAGGCTCAGGGTGCCGATGCCCAGTTGCTGGCTGATGGTCAAGTCGAGCCGGCTTTTTTGCCGGGCATAGCCGTTGACATCACCGGAGCGGCTCGCGATCTCACGCACATTCAGGGCATCCGGAAGGTTCAGGTATCCCTCCGTGGAGAATCGATACGCGCCCAGCGCAAAATGCGTCCCCGAGGCCGGCAGGCTTTTGTTGTAGCCAAGCCCGAGGCTTTGCCCGGTCAGGCGTCCATGCTCTGGCACCGCGGTACGTGAGGTGGCGGTGTCCAGCGAAAAGGCGCCGACGGGCGTATTCAACGCAACACCGACCTTTCCCTGCTCATAGCCTTTGGAAAGACTGCCGCCGCCATACACCGTCAGGTCATCGGTCAAGCCGCGTTGCAGAGTGCCTTGAAAGACGTTCGCACCTTTGGCATCGATGCCCTTTTGCTGCACCTCACCCAGGGTGGCGCTGTATTTCGTCGTGTCGGCCCGCAGCAGCTGCGGGGCCACTGAATACGGCACGACGAAGGTGTTCCGACGCCCGTCGACTTCGGTCACGCTGACGATCAAATCACCGCCGTAACCGGTGGCATGCAGGTCACTGATGACAAAGGGGCCAGGCGCCACCGTGGTCTCATAAATGGTGTAGCCGTTCTGGCTGACCGTGACCGTTGCATTACTGTCGGCGACACCCCGTACCTGCGGTGCATAGCCTTGCTGCGTCTGCGGGCGCATGCGGTCATCGGTGGCCAGGGTCACGCCCCGCAGGCGGACCCCGTCGACGATCTGTCCGTTGCTGAAGGTGTCTCCCAGGGTCAGTTGTGACTGCCAGGGGATGATACTGCGCTGCACATACGTGGACGTGTTCTGATAAGTCTCGAAGCCTGTGCGATTGCTCCAGGCCTGGGCGCCCTGGTGCCGCACGCGCCAGGCGCCCAGATTGATCCCTGCATTGAGGCCCAGGTAAGTACGACCGTCACCTTCACCGGCGGTGACTGCGCTGGTGCTGAAGTTGTAATTGAGTAACCCTGCGGCAATCCCCTCATCCAGCGACTCGGGGTCAATGTAGCCACGCATGGAACGCTTCATATAGGCCTGCGGCACGCTGGCGGCCAACTCGAGCGCACCCGGGTCGAAGGTGCTGGATGCCATCGGAATCCACTGCCCCAGGTCGCCGCAGTACTGGCCGGCTGCGGCAGGGTTGCCGACCTCGCGCCCATGGGCCTCGGTATCGACTTTATCCATCGCGATACCGATTTTTTCCAACACTTCGCGACTCAAGCATGGCTGCGCGCCGGCCTTTGCCTGGGCTGCGACGAACTCCACCTCCCTGCGCCCCAATGCCTGGCCGTTGACCACGATATCTACGCGGTACAGGCCGGGGCTCATCGGGTTGCCGGTGTTGAACCGTGACGTGTCGACCGACGACGCCAGGCCACTGGAGAATGCGTTCAGATCAAAGCTCAACTCAGACGCAAGCGCGGCATCGCTTGCCATCACGGCCGCACTCATCAAACCACCCAACATCATCGTGCGAGGCTGGAATGGCAAAATCGGGGCGCAACGATGCACCCTTACCTGGATGTGACTAGGCATAGTTATGACTTCAGTGGACGCTGGGAAATGTACGTTTGCTTGCCATCATCAACGTTCCGGGGACGCGTTCAGCGGTGCAACACAGCAGGCTGCGCCGATGAAAAGCCGCCGAAATCGTTGATGTAGGTGAAACTCACCCGTGCATCGGCAGGTATTGCCTTCGCGGCTTTCGGCACCGGTACCTTCAACGTGCCTCCTGGTTCCACCATCCCTTCCGGCAGGATCAGTTTTTTCGCGTTTGGATCGGCGCCCATGAGCAGGGCAATGTCGTTGAAGGTGACGTGATACGCCGATGGGTTATGCACCTGTATCTCGTTGCCCTGGGCGACCCGCGCCAGGGACCAGCGCAACAGCCCGGGCGCCTCCTCGGGTGTTCCGGATAACTGCGCCGGACGAAAAAACACTTTGGTGCGGATACGGAACGCGAACTTGAAGTGGTTCCGCTGATCGTCTTCAAGCGTGGGATCAAACTCACTGGTCGCACCAGGGACCTCAAGTACATTCAACCAGAACAGCGACTCTCTATCCGCAGGCAGCGGTGCCTTGGTGTAGGACAGGCGCATGAACTGGCTTTTGCCTGAGTCCAGGCGAAATACCGGCGGAGACAGCACGAAAGGCACATCGCTCAGCGACGGCGCTGCCTCTGGGTCACCGGCGTCCAGCCATGCCTGGACCAGGCGGGGTGCATGTTTGTCATCATTGGTCACTCGTAGGGTGACCTCGCGTCGCTGCTCGGGGTAAATCTGTCGCGTACCGTCGATAACCACGCCCGCGTGAGCCATGTGCGAGGCCATCCCCAAGGACAGGCTCAGCGCCACGCACATCGCTCGACGACTTAAGATCATCAGTAAATCCTGCATCGGGTAATCCTTGATAACAGTTGTCCTGCGCCCGACCGCCGGGTCGAGCGAGGATCTCAGGCGATGGTCATCTGCGTGGCTGCATCAAGGAAAGGTGACCGAGTACTGCACACTGCTGGTGACATTACCCGCGCCCGCCGCGCCACCGTTGGCGATATAGCGTGCGTAGAACGGCAAGGTCGCCAGGCCATTGGTAACGGTGGCAACGGTCGAGTTGTTGCCGGTGCGCAAGTCCATCGGCGTGGAGGTCGCACCATCGAGGATTTGTACCTCAACCCGCGAGGCCGGCGTTGCCGTGGCCGTGTTACGCAGGTTGCCGGTTGCCGGGTTGATGCCAGGGCTGGTCGGCTCATAACGTACGGCGACCTTGGTACCGTTCGGGCATCCGCCCGAGCCGCCGACATAGACAAAGTAGCGCTTGGCGCCGGCCGTATCGCCTGCGGCCTTGAGGGCCGAGGTTTGCACTCGGTCAAGCACTACCGGGAAGTTGGCGCCCGAACCTGGCGAGGCCCCGGTACCGCCACTGATGGTGCAGGTGGTGCCACTGACCGAGCCCGTGATCGTGATGGTACCGTCTGCCGCATAAGCGGAGCTGGCGGCAAAGCCGCAAAAGGCCAGCACTGCAGCCGCCAGAGTTTGTTTTGTCATAGTCAGTCTTTCCTTAAAGTTGGGTTCGCGGAATGCACGGTTGCGACACAGGAGAACATCAGCTCTTGCGCCCCCCATGTGTGGATATCGCGATCAATCGGGTTCCCAGGCCTGGAAAAGTCGTTTGTTTCAAGCTCGTTCTGAATTGGCAGGCAAAAAAAATGCTCCGTACGTTGGGATACGGAGCATGTTCGTCAAGCACCTGGGCAGCCTGCCAGGCCCCACATGGATCAGTCGGCGGTCAACACACCACGACGTACCTGGTCCCGCTCGATGGACTCGAACAGCGCCTTGAAGTTGCCCTCGCCAAACCCATCATCGCCCTTGCGCTGGATGAACTCGAAGAACACCGGGCCCATCAGGGTTTCCGAGAAGATCTGCAGCAACAGGCGCTTGTCGCCTTCGATGGACGAGCCGTCCAGCAGGATGCCCCGCGCCTGCAGCTGATCCACCGGTTCGCCGTGGTTCGGCAGGCGACCTTCGAGCATTTCGTAGTAGGTGTCCGGCGGTGCGGTCATGAAGCGCATGCCGATCTTCTTGAGTGCGTCCCAGGTCTTGACCAGGTCGTCGGTGAGGAACGCGACGTGCTGGATGCCCTCGCCATTGAACTGCATCAGGAACTCTTCGATCTGCCCGGCGCCCTTGGACGACTCTTCGTTCAGCGGGATGCGGATCATGCCGTCCGGGGCGCTCATGGCCTTGGACGTCAGGCCGGTGTATTCGCCCTTGATATCGAAGTAGCGCGCTTCACGGAAGTTGAACAGTTTCTCGTAGAAGCCGGCCCAGTAGGCCATGCGCCCGCGATAGACGTTGTGGGTCAGGTGGTCGATGACCTTGAGGCCGGCGCCTTGCGGGTTGCGCTCGACGCCGTCGAGGTAGACGAAGTCGATGTCATAGATCGAGCTGCCCTCACCGAAACGGTCGATCAGGTACAGCGGCGCGCCGCCGATGCCCTTGATGGCCGGCAGGTTCAGCTCCATCGGGCCGGTTTCGATATGGATGGGCTGGGCCCCCAGTTCCAGGGCGCGGTTGTAGGCTTTTTGCGAGTCCTTGACGCGGAACGCCATGCCGCACACCGACGGGCCATGCTCGGCGGCGAAGTAGGAGGCGATGCTGTTGGGCTCGTTGTTGAGGATCAGGTTGATCTCGCCCTGGCGGAACAGTTGGACGTTCTTGGAGCGGTGATTCGCGACTTTGGTGAAGCCCATGATCTCGAAGATCGGCTCCAGGGTGCCCGGGGTCGGCGATGCGAATTCGATAAATTCAAAGCCCATCAGGCCCATTGGGTTTTCATAGTGGTCGGTCATGGCCGGCGCCTCATCATTCTTGTGGGTAGCAATTGGTTATGTGCGAGCAAGGATGAGGTCGGAGGGCGGCGCGCAGGAAAGGCCTCGCACACTGCGGGCGAGGAAGTCACCAAAGATGAGGGGGGAGCCGAGTAGCTTCATGGTTACATCAGTCTCTGACGGCCGAGGCTTGCGTGAGCGCAAGTCCATATTCTTGTATGCGTAAATCGATTCTACACAGCGTAACGGTATTTGTCCGTACTCTTATCAAATCCCCATTGCCCTGGGCTGTGCAAGGGGTTTGTTGCACAGGTAGATGCCCAGCAGGATGACGGCCCCGCCCGCCAGCATGGGCGCCGTCAGTTGCTCCCCCAGCAGCAAGGCACCGCAGATCACTGCCGTCAGCGGGTTGAGTGCGATAAACACGCCGGAGCGCGTCGCGCCAATGCGCCGGATGCCGTCGTAGTAACCGATATACGCCAGCGCCGAGCCCAACACGCCGAGGTAGGCCAGGCTGAGCCACTGGGTGAGCTGCAAGCGGCCGAGCGCTTCTACGCTGACGCTTGCGGTAACAAACGCGGTACTGGTCAACATCAACGTGCCCAGCAGCACCGACCAGGTGACCGTCTGCAATGGCCCCAGGCTTTGGTTGAGCCCACGGGCACACAGCGAATAAACGCCCCACCCTGCCACACAGCCGAGGATCAGCAGGTCGCCGATCCAGGCATCGGCGGTGGCCTGCAACACCTGCGGGTTACGGCTGACAATGACCGTCCCGGCACCGACCAGGCAAAGCAGGATCCCCAGCAGCTTGATCCGACTCAGCCGCTCCTTGAATAAGAGCCAGCTCGCCAGGCCGATCACCGCCGGATTCAACGCCACGATCAGCGAAGCCCGCGACGCATTGATGTACTGCAACCCATAGAAGAAGCACAGGTTGTAGAAAAAAATCCCGCAGAAGCCCAGCACCGCCAGTTGCGCAAACTGCCGAAGGTTCGGGCGTAACAGTCGAATACGCGCGCAGGCCATGAACAGCAACAACGCCAGGCTGGCGAGGATAAAACGCAGGCTGGCGGCCAGCAGCGGATTGAGGTGGTCGGCCAGGAAGCGCCCGGCGACAAAGGTACCGCCCCAGATCATGGTGACGGCGGCGAGCTTGCAATAAGTCAGGTAATCGGAGGCGGGATGCATGGGGATGGCTCTAGGTACGGAGAGAATTGGCGTATTCTTCAGCTAATAACTGATCATCGTAAAATGAGCTTTCACTCATGACCCTGACCCAATTGGAAATCTTCTCGCTGGTCGCCGAGTTGCAGGGCTTCACCAGTGCCGCCCACCGCCTGGGCATCAGCCAGTCGGCGGTGTCCCATGCCATCAAGGCCCTGGAGCAGGAGCTCGGTGTGGAGCTGTTTCGCCGCCACCAGTCGCAGGTAGAACTCAGCGACATCGGCCGGCAATTACTCGGACGTGCCCGTGCCATGCTCGGCCTGGCCAACACCCTGCAACAAGAAGCGGCCGATGCCCGTGGCATGCGACGCGGTACCTTGCGCATCGGCTCGTTCGGGCCGACCGCGTCGATTCGCCTGCTGCCCGCCATCCTCAGCCAGTTTCGCAGCGCCCATCCGGGGATTGAGGTGCATGTGGACGAAGGCCCCGACCGCCAGGTGCTGCAGTGGCTGGATGAGCGACGGATCGATGTGGGCTTTGTGGTGCTGGAACAGGAGCGCTACGACACCTTTACCGTGTTCGAGGACCAGATGGTGGCGCTGCTGCCGGCAGATCATCCATTGGCTGCGCGGGACACCCTGGCCCTGCAGGACTTGTGCGACGATGCCTTTATCCTGACCGAAGCCGGCTCCTCGGAACTGGTCACCCGCCTGTTCGACGCCGGACAACTGCGACCAAGGATTCGTTATCGCTGCGCACAACTGCTGAGCACCCTGGAAGCGGTCAGCCGTGGCGATGGCCTGAGCATCGTCGCCGAAGCGTCGCTGCCCCAGGCACTTGATCTGCGCTATGTGAAGCGACCGCTCTCGCCCCGTGTGCCGCGCCAGATCGGCCTGGCGGTGCTGGATCGTCGGCAGTCGTCACCGGCTACCCTGGCCTTTATCGAGATTGCGCAAGGCCTTGTCAGGGCGAGCAAATTCCAAGCGGGCCATCTATCATCGGAACATTCCCCGCCGGCCTGCCGGTAAAGCCCTCTCCCTGCGCAACAGGCCTGAACCCATGCCCCTCACTGTCAAAGGCCCGCGAAGACTTCTTACCCGCTATGCGATCAGCCTGTTGGCGGGTGTGCTGCCGATCCTGCTGGGTGCGGCCATCCTGTATTGGCAAGCCGAACGCACCCTCGAACAAAGCACGGCGCAAACCGCCCAGGAAGCCGTACGTCAATTCGACCTGATGCTCGACAATACCGCCCTCGCCGCCCAGGCCTTGCTGCCCCTGGCCGGACAACCGTGTGACAGTGGCGCGCAACTGGCGCTGCGTGAACAGGTCACGCGCCGGCCGTTCGTGCGGGCGACGACCTTGTCCTGGCAGAAAAATATCTATTGCAGCTCCCTGTTCGGCAGCAACTACGAGTCACCGGTAAACCCGGATGACTACGTCGATGGCCGCCTGTGGCTGATGAACGGCAACCCGGTTACACCGGATACCGCGTTGCTGGTCTACCGCCTGGTCGACGGGGACAAAGCGGCGTTTGCCTCGATCGACGGCTATCACCTGACCAACGCCCTGCGCCTGATCAGCCGCTATGCCCAGCTTGTGCTGCAAGTCGGGCCTCACTGGCTCGGCGCCGATGGCAACGTGCACGACACCGCCGTCCCGGTATTTGCCGTGGCCCATCATCATCTGGCGTCCGAGCGCTATCGCTACAGCGTCGACGCCGGCATGCCGGCCGGTGAGGTGTGGCGCTATATGCAGGCACGTTACCCGGCGCTGTTCAGCCTGGTGGTGTTCTTTGGCGTGCTCGCGGGCCTGCTTGCGCACTGGCTGCAAAAGCGCTCCTCGGCGCCCACCCATGAGCTGCAGCGGGCGCTGGGGGCCAATGAGTTCATCCCGTACTTCCAGCCGGTGGTGCGCGGTGACACCCGCGAATGGGCCGGCTGCGAAGTGCTGATGCGCTGGCAGCACCCCAAGGAAGGTCTGGTCCGGCCCGATCTGTTTATCCCGCTGGCCGAACATTCCGGCCTGATCGTACCGATGACCCGCGCCCTGCTGCGCCAGACCGCCGCCCAACTGGCGCCCCATGCGACGCAGTTCACCCCGGGCTTCCATATCGGCGTGAATATCACCGCGCGCCATTGCCACGACCTTGCACTGGTGGAGGATTGCCGTGAATTTCTCGCCGCCTTTGCGCCAGGCCAGGTGACCTTGGTGCTGGAGCTGACCGAGCGCGAGTTGATCGAGCCCACGGATATTACCCGTCGACTGTTCGACGCCCTGCATCAACTGGGCGTGATGATTGCCATCGATGACTTTGGTACCGGTCACTCCAGCCTGGGTTATTTACGTAACTTCAATGTGGACTACTTGAAGATCGACCAGAGTTTTGTCGCCATGATCGGTGCCGATGCACTATCGCGGCATATTCTGGACAGCATCATCGAATTGTCCGGCAAGCTGGACCTGGGCATCGTTGCCGAGGGTGTAGAGACTGCCGAGCAGTGCGAATACCTGGCCGCTCACGGCGTGGATTTCCTCCAGGGCTACCTGTTTGGAAAGCCATTACCCAGCGATGAATTCATTAAAATCTGGCCAGCCATTCAATAGCCATGCACTAGCGGCGTTGAAATAATGTTAATACGACAAAAGACGTGATTTACTCGTGGCGGATTAACTACTACAATTTTTCTTGCCTGTGCAGAACTCGCAGGACGACTTCTTCTGTGAGTCGCCTTAACGCTATTGGCTTATAGCTTTGTCTGTAGTTGACATCAGCCAAATACACTATTGGAGTATAGATTTTGTCCAGACTCGCCGAATTTCGCGCAGCAGAAAAAGCCCTTCAAGAGCAGCTCGCCCAGCTGGAGTCCCTGAAGAACGACGCCGGCCTGAAGAAAGAAATCGAATTCGAAGAAAAGCTTCAAGGACTGATGAAAACCTACGGCAAAGGCCTGCGCGACATTATCCTGATCCTTGATCCAAACCCGGGCAAGACCAGCGCTGCCGCCGCCAGCGCACCCAAACAGCGCCGTGCGCGCGTGGTCAAGGTTTACCACAACCCGCACACTGGTGAACTGATCGAAACCAAGGGCGGTAACCACCGTGGCCTCAAGGCCTGGAAAGAACAGTATGGCGCGGCCACTGTAGACTCCTGGCTTCGCGGCTGATCGCAGCGCACTAACAAAGAGCCCCGCACATGCGGGGCTTTTTTATTCAAGGGCTCGAAACCGAACTTAAATAACATTTCACTTTGTTGAGAATCGACGGGCGAAACGCACTTAAAGTTTGAGGCTGGCGCGCACCGAACTGACTTCATCCTTGCTGGCTTCGTAAGCGTCGGCTTGACCCGCGTATGAAAAAACATACGCTTTATCGGTATCAACAGCCCCCACCAATGTTTGCGAAAGGACGTGCCGTCCATTCTCGGTAATCACACAGGTAGTTTCCACGGCCTCAAGGCGACTCAGTGTTGTCGAGTGCATCTTGCTGCACACACTCTGGTAACCGCCCTGGGCAAAATCCTTCTGGATGGACTTGCGCATCTCCAGCAATACGCCCTGAAGATTAACGTTATGCCCGGCCTCGATCGGCGTCCCCGTCAACTCCATCACCATCAATGTGTTGCCATTTTCGTCGTTCTTGATCGCACGCTGCCGCGAGACCGGCTGCGGGGTGGCCGGCGCGGCGCCGTCGGGCACCACTTCCTCGACCTGCCAGCCGCTGGGCCAGTGAATTTCCGGGTCGCCCGCCCACACCCAGGGGCTGGCCAACAGCAAACACAGAGCGCTCAACAGCGGTATACGACATTCGATCATTGCAAAAGACACCCAAGGTTCAAGCGACAAAGTGTGAGCCCCGCCACCGGCCGGTCGCAAGACCTGCGCGCGCTTTTTCATTTGGCGCAGCAAGCGGGCCTTGCGTATCATGGCCCGGCTGCACGGACGCCAGCCGCAAGCCAAGGGAACGCTCCTCGCACCTGGAGCCGCGTTTGCCCCATTTTTTTCTGGAGGGCCCATGAGCCTGCACGAACTGAACACCTTCCCGGGCGTCACCGCCCAACCTGACACCGCCACCTCGAACTTCGTGTTCAACCACACCATGCTGCGGGTCAAGGACATCACCAAGTCCCTGGACTTCTACACCCGCGTCCTGGGTTTTTCCCTGGTTGAAAAGCGCGACTTCCCGGAAGCCGAATTCAGCCTGTACTTCCTGGCCCTGGTGGACAAATCCCAGATCCCGGCCGACGCCGCCGCGCGCACCCAATGGATGAAGTCGATCCCGGGCATCCTGGAACTGACCCACAACCACGGCACCGAAAACGATGCCGACTTCGCCTACCACAACGGCAACACCGATCCACGGGGCTTCGGCCATATCTGCATCTCGGTGCCCGATATTGTCGCCGCATGCGAACGCTTCGAAGCATTGGGCTGCGATTTCCAGAAACGCCTGAGCGATGGCCGCATGAAAAGCCTGGCGTTCATCAAGGACCCGGATGGGTACTGGGTTGAGATTATTCAGCCAGCACCGCTGTAAGTTTCTAACGCACAACGAAAAACCCCATGATCACTCATGGGGTTTTTCGTTTCAGGACCTGGGCTTAGGCCGGAGCGGAGGTGCGGATCAAGTGATCGAAAGCACTCAGGGAAGCCTTCGCGCCCTCGCCTACTGCAATCACGATCTGCTTGTACGGCACGGTCGTCACGTCACCGGCGGCGAATACCCCTGGCAGTGAAGTTTCGCCACGGGCATCGACAATGATCTCGCCACGGGGGGTCAGTTCCACAGTGCCTTTAAGCCAGTCGGTGTTGGGCAGCAAGCCGATCTGTACAAAGATGCCTTCCAGGTCGAGGGTCTTGAACTCACCGGTATCGCGGTCCTTGTAGGCCAGGCCTGTCACTTTCTGGCCATCACCTTTGACTTCACTGGTCAGCGCGCTGGTGATCACGTCAACGTTAGGCAGGCTGTACAGCTTGCGCTGCAATACCGCATCGGCGCGCAGCTTGCTGTCAAACTCCAGCAAGGTCACATGGCTGACGATACCGGCCAGGTCGATGGCTGCTTCAACACCGGAATTACCGCCGCCGATCACCGCCACACGCTTGCCCTTGAACAACGGACCATCGCAGTGCGGGCAGAAGCACACGCCCTTGGCCTTGTATTCCTGCTCGCCCGGCACCCCCATTTCGCGCCAGCGGGCGCCGGTGGCCAGGATCACGGTCTTTGACTTGAGGGTCGCACCGCTTTCAAAGCGAATTTCGTGCAGGTCACCGGGATTCTTCGCCGGCACCAGGCTGCTGGCGCGCTGCAGGTTCATGATGTCCACGTCGTACTGACGCACGTGGGCTTCCAGGGCGCTGGCCAGTTTCGGCCCTTCGGTTTCCTGCACCGAGATAAAGTTCTCGATGGACATGGTGTCCAGCACCTGGCCGCCAAAGCGTTCGGCGGCAACACCGGTGCGGATGCCTTTACGTGCGGCGTAGATGGCGGCTGCGGAACCGGCTGGGCCACCGCCGACGACCAGCACATCAAAAGCCTCCTTGGCGCTGATTTTCTCGGCGGCTTTTTCAATGCCGCTGGTGTCGAGCTTGGCGAGGATTTCTTCCAGGCCCATGCGGCCCTGGCCGAAGTTCACACCATTCAAGTAGACGCTCGGCACCGCCATGATCTGACGCTCGTCGACTTCAGCCTGGAACAGCGCGCCGTCGATGGCGACGTGGCGGATATTCGGGTTGAGCACGGCCATCAGGTTCAGCGCCTGGACCACGTCCGGGCAGTTCTGGCAGGACAGCGAGAAGTAAGTCTCGAAGCTGAACTCGCCTTTAAGGGCGCGGATCTGTTCAATCACTTCGACACTGGCCTTCGACGGGTGGCCACCGACTTGCAGCAGGGCCAGCACCAACGAAGTGAATTCATGGCCCATGGGGATGCCGGCGAAACGCAGGCTGATATCGGCACCCGGGCGGTTGATGGAGAACGATGGCTTACGCGCATCATCGCCATCGGTCTTCAGGGTAATCAGCGTGGTGAGGCTGGTTACGTCCTGCAGAAGGGCGAGCATTTCCTGGGATTTCGCGCCGTCGTCGAGGGAGGCGACGATCTCGATCGGCTGGGTGACCCGTTCCAGGTATGACTTCAACTGAGCTTTAAGATTGGCGTCCAACATACGGGCGATTTCCTATTAATTCGGTTTATTGCAGACAAAAAAACGCCCGAGCGACTATCGCCCGGGCGTTTTGAGGGCGGATGCAGCTTACTTAAGTGCGGAGTTCCGCCCTTGATACGTCTTCACAGACTTAGATCTTGCCGACCAGGTCCAGGGACGGCGCCAGAGTGGCCTCGCCTTCTTTCCACTTGGCTGGGCAGACTTCGCCTGGGTGGGCAGCCACGTATTGAGCGGCCTTGATCTTGCGCAGCAGCTCGGAAGCGTCACGGCCAACACCGCCGTCGTTCAACTCAACGATCTTGATCTGACCTTCCGGGTTGATCACGAAGGTACCGCGGTCAGCCAGGCCAGCTTCTTCGATCAGGACGTCGAAGTTGCGGGAGATGGTCAGGGTCGGGTCGCCGATCATGGTGTACTGGATTTTGCCGATGGCTGGCGAAGTGTTGTGCCAGGCAGCGTGGGCAAAGTGGGTGTCGGTGGACACGCTGTAGATTTCCACGCCCAGTTTCTGGAATTCGGCGTAGTTGTCAGCCAGGTCTTCCAGCTCGGTTGGGCAAACGAAGGTGAAGTCGGCTGGGTAGAAGAACACGACCGACCATTTGCCTTTCAGGTCAGCGTCGGTCACATCTACGAAGTTGCCGTTTTTGTATGCAGTTGCTTTGAACGGTTTTACTTGGCTGTTGATGATAGGCATCGTTGACTCTCCGTCAGGGGTTAAGAAGTTGATGAGGTGAATCCTACCCACTCTCCCGGCGGATGGCTCATTGGCAAACCTGATGCTGACGATTGGTTTTCCCTATCAGGTGACGGTATTAATAGAAGAAATCTCAAAGCAGCGGTTGAGTAGCCAATGTCATGCCGAGAAAGGGCGTCGCTTCAACATAGCGCATGGCGGATTTCATGTCGCTCCAGCCGACGTAACTCATCAACGACTTCAAGTCCCACCCGCTGGAATGGGCCCAGGTGGCAAAGCCCCGGCGCAGCGAGTGACTGGTGTACTGCTCGGCGGCGATGCCCGCACGCTCAAGCGCCTGGCGCAGCAGCGGTATCACGCTGTTGGGGTGCAAGCCCCCCTCCCCCAGGTTTCCCCAGCGATCGATACCGCGAAATACCGGACCGCGCACCAGGGCCGAGGCGCTGAGCCATTCGCTGTAGGCCTGCACCGGACACAGGCGCAGCAGCGCCGGCGTGTGATAGGTCTTGCCTAGGTTGTCGCGGTCACTTTTGCTGCGCGGCAGGTACAGGCGGATGCCTGCACCGGGTGTGGCCTGTACATGTTCGATGCTCAAGCGACACAACTCATCGCTGCGAAAACCACGCCAGAAGCCCAGCAGAATGAGTGCAGTGTCACGCCGGGCCCGCAGCAATCGCGGCTGGTCATGTGCCTCAACGGCCTCTCGCGCTTCAGCCTCGAGGGAGGCCACGACCTGCTCCAGATGCCTGAGCTGCAACGGCTCGGCCTGCTTCTCCTGCGCCGGGTGCACGGCACGAATGCCCTTGAGCACCTTGCGCACCACCGGCGCTTTCGTCGGATCGGGAAAGCCCTGGCTGGTATGCCATTGCGCCAATGCCGAGAGCCGCAACTTCAAGGTGTTGACTGCCAACACGCCGGCATGCGCCACCAGGTAACGCGCCACGCTATCGCTGGTGGCCGGCAGAAATCCGCCCCAACTGACTTCGAAGTGTTCGATCGCCGCACGATAGCTGCGGCGCGTGTTATCGCGGGTGGCTGCGTTGAGGTAAAGGTCCAGATCGCTCATGGGAGGCCTATTTGTACTGCTGGCAGAGATGTAAGCGCTCCAGTCGCTTATGACACGGGATAATACGCCAATATCCCATCTGTTAAATCATGAATTTGAACAGGTTTTTATTCGTGATAAAGTATGTATCTACATAATACATACCACAGTACTAAATCGACGGAGACCCCATGGCTCGCGGCGGCATTAATAAAGCAGTAGTTCAAACGGCACGCCTGGCGATCCTCGCCCGTGGCGAGAACCCCAGCATCGACGCGGTACGCATCGAGATGGGCAATACCGGCTCGAAAACCACCATCCACCGCTATTTGAAGGAGCTGGACGACAGCGAAGCCCGCCTGACCATCACCGAAGCGCCGATTGACGACGAATTGGGCGAACTGGTTGCACGCCTGGCGCAGCGCTTGAAGGACAAGGCTCAAGAGCCGATTGACCTGGCCCTGGCGCAGTTCGAACAGCAAAAAACCGCCCTGCTCGCCCAGATCGAGGCACTTGAAGAAGCTCACGGCGAACTCAAGCAACAATTCGATATTCAGGCGGCTGCACTGGCAGAAGAAAGCGCTGCCCTGCAAACCACCAGTACCAGCCTGCAAACTGAGCAAACGCGCAACGCCGGCCTCAGCCAGGCCTGCAGTGATTACGAACTGCGGATCAATGACAAGGATGAGCAGATTCGCTCGCTGGAAGAAAAGCACCTGCATGCCCGCGAGGCACTGGAGCACTATCGCAATGCGATCAAGGAGCAGCGCGAGCAGGAGCAACGGCGCCACGAAGGCCAGCTGCAGCAAGTACAGGCAGAGCTGCGCCAAGCCCAGCAAAGTGCAATGGTTCGCCAGGACGAAATTACCCAGCTGCACCGCGACAACGAGCGCCTGCTGATCGAGCACCGAGTGACGGCAAAGGAATTGGCTGCGCTGCAGGAGGAAACCCGCAAAGGTCAGGCCCAGCAACTGAAACTGAGCGAACACGTGAGCCAGATCGACAGCGAGCGCACTCTCCTTCAGGAGCGCCTGCGGGTGGCCTTGCTTGAAAGTGAGTCACGCCAACAAGCGCTGGCTGAGCACGGGCACACCAACAAGCGCCTGGAACTGGAGCTTATGAAGGCCCACGCCACTATCGAAGCGTTGCGCCTGGCCGCCGCCGTTGCGACGGCGCCAGAGGCAACACCGCCAGCCTGATCAGTCAGCCACAGGCGTGCGCATGGTGACGAACTCTTCCGCCGCCGTGGGATGCACGCCGATGGTTTCATCGAAGTGCTGCTTGGTCGCGCCGGCCTTGAGCGCGATCGCCAGGCCCTGGACGATCTCGCCCGCGTCCGGACCGACCATGTGGCAGCCCAACACCTTGTCGGTGTCGGCGTCGACCACCAGTTTCATCAAGGTTTTTTCCTGGCACTCGGTCAAGGTCAGCTTCATCGGGCGGAAACGGCTTTCGAAGATCTGCACCCTGTGCCCGTTTTTCTTCGCCTCCTCCTCCGTCATGCCGACCGTGCCGATATTCGGCAGGCTGAATACCGCTGTCGGGATCATTGCGTAATCCACCGGGCGGTAGTGCTCGGGCTTGAACAAGCGACGCGCTACGGCCATGCCCTCGGCGAGGGCCACCGGCGTCAGTTGCACACGGCCGATCACATCACCGATCGCTAGGATCGACGCTTCGGTGGTCTCGTACTGGTCGTTCACCTGGACGAAACCGCGCTCATCCAGTTCCACGCCGGTATTTTCCAAGCCCAGGTTATCCAGCATCGGACGCCGGCCGGTGGCATAGAACACGCAATCGGCCTCCAGCACGCGACCGTCTTTCAAGGTCGCCTTGAGGCTGCCATCGGCTTGCTTTTCAATGCGTTCGATGTCCGCATTGAATTGCAGGTCGAGGCCGCGCTTGGTCAACTCTTCCTTAAGGTGTGTGCGCACTGAACCATCAAAGCCACGCAGGAACAGGTCGCCGCGATACAGCAATGACGTCTGCGCGCCCAGGCCATGGAAAATCCCGGCGAACTCAACCGCGATATAGCCGCCACCTACCACCAGCACACGCCTGGGCAACTCTTTGAGAAAGAACGCCTCATTGGAGCCTATGGCGTGCTCACGTCCCGGAATATCCGGAATCTGCGGCCAGCCCCCGGTAGCGATCAGGATGTGCCTGGCCGTAAAGCGCTCGCCATTGATTTCCACCTGGTGCGGATCAACCAGGCGCGCATGCCCCTCATGCAGGGTCACGCCGCTGTTGACCAGCAGGTTGCGGTAGATGCCATTGAGGCGATTGATCTCGCGATCCTTGTTGGCGATCAGGGTCGCCCAATCAAAACTCGCTTCACCCAGGGACCAGCCAAAGCCACTGGCTTGCTCGAAGTCTTCGGCAAAATGTGCGCCGTACACCAACAGTTTCTTCGGCACGCAGCCAACGTTTACGCAGGTACCACCCAGGTAGCGACTTTCCGCCACGGCCACCTTGGCCCCAAAGCCCGCAGCAAAGCGCGCCGCGCGAACACCGCCGGAACCGGCGCCAATTACATACAGGTCAAAATCGTAGGCCATTTCATTCTCCTCGGCAGGACATCAGCATACCGACTTACATGGGACTGAAAAACGAAAAAGCCACCCGAAGGTGGCTTTTTCAAAGGCAGGCCTGCGTGAATCAGTAAGCCTTGCCAGTCTTGTAGAAGTGCTCGTAGCAGAAGTTGGTGGCTTCGATGTAGCCTTCGGCGCCACCGCAGTCAAAACGACGACCCTTGAACTTGTAGGCGATCACGCAGCCGTCTTTGGCCTGCTTCAACAGGGCGTCGGTGATCTGGATCTCGCCACCCTTGCCTGGCTCGGTTTCTTCGATCAGCTTGAAGATGTCCGGGGTCAGAATGTAACGACCGATGATCGCCAGGTTCGACGGTGCATCTTCAGGCGCCGGCTTCTCGACCATGTCGCGTACGCGGATCAGGCCATCACCAATGTCGTCACCGGCAATCACGCCGTACTTGTTGGTCTCTTGAGGATCGACCTCTTGAACCGCAACGATGGTGCAACGGTATTTCTGGTACAGCTTGACCATCTGGGTCAGTACGCCGTCGCCTTCCAGGTTCACACACAGGTCGTCCGCGAGTACTACGGCGAACGGCTCGTCACCGATCAATGGGCGGCCGGTCAGGATGGCGTGGCCGAGGCCTTTCATCTGGGTCTGGCGGGTGTAGGAGAACGAGCACTCGTCCAGCAGCTTGCGGATGCCGACCAGGTATTTTTCCTTGTCGGTGCCCTTGATTTGGTTTTCCAGCTCGTAGCTGATGTCGAAATGGTCTTCCAGTGCGCGCTTACCGCGACCGGTGACGATAGAGATTTCGTTCAGACCGGCATCCAATGCCTCTTCGACGCCGTACTGAATCAGTGGCTTGTTTACCACCGGCAGCATCTCTTTGGGCATGGCCTTGGTCGCTGGCAAGAAGCGAGTGCCGTAACCGGCTGCTGGGAACAAGCATTTCTTGATCATATAAGTCCTTACAAAGGGCTGTGCGTACGGAATTCGGCGCAGTCTAATCAGGCCGCAGTCACCTTACAATGGGTCCTGCTGGCGTTGCGATGTCATCATAGAGAAAAAATGTCGGCGTAAGTTCCGCTGATCTCACAAAGAGCAGCCCCGCCGGCACGCTAAAAAAGTCCGTCCCCTCATGTTTAAAGGGGTTGCAACCCTTTTAACACGCTTTTCAGCCCAGAACACTGACTTGGAATAACTTGCGCGGTCCTGGAACATTTGGCGCTATCATTGCATCCTTGAATCAGACCACGAGATTGTTAATAGATGTCAGAACCAAAAGGCGTGAACGGCTACCTGATCACCAAGCGAGCAGACGGCTGGCACCTGATCAATTTCCATGGAGACAGCGTCGCGGGCGTTTTCGAGACCGAAAGCATGGCGATCGCGGTCGCCGAAGTGTTTGTTGACGAAGCGGGCCACGCGTCGAGCAAAAGGCCGAAGGGCAAGTAAGCCTGCAGCCCTGCGCCAAAAGCCCCGACTCACGGGGCTTTTTTGGTTTTGCCTGTACCTAGATGGCAGTTCGCTATAATCTTCAAGAAACGCCCCACGACAGTGTCAGCGCCCCTCCCACACCCTCGACGACGAACACACATGAACAAATTTCTGGCACTGACTGCGGTACTGGCACTCGCCGGCTGCACCACCACTTCCGATGTCTACCTCAAGAACGGCGAGCAAGGCCTGACCATCGACTGTTCAGGCGAAGCCAACTCCTGGGCCAGTTGCTACGAAAAAGCCGATGCCTCCTGCGCAGGCACCGGCTATCGCATTGTCGGCACCGAGGGCACGCCATCACTGAAGGAAAGCGACAAGACCCTGGGCCAGGATGTGGGCAACTACAAAAGTCGCAGTGTGGTGGTGGTCTGCAAGTAACTCCGGGGGTTACAGGTGGATCTCGGCGAATTTGATCCCCAGTTCCCGAAGGATTTCGCTCAGCTCGTCAAGACTGGCAAAGGATTCGACTTCATCCTGATCATCCACCAGAAAAAAGCTGCGACCGCCGCTTTTCTTGAAGAAGACGATCCAGTCGCCCAGGTCGGCGGGGTTCTGGATGACATGGGTGGCCGAGATTTCACCCTCGGCATGGCGGGCCTTGACGTGTTCACGCTTCATATCGGCTTTCCCCAGCGGCCTCAACCGGAAATGCACTCTTCCCCGGCTTTTTTCACATCACCCGGGCGGATCGGCACGTTGGACATGCTCTCGTAGAGCTTGATGCTGCTACCGCTGGAGCGCTCTTCAATTTCGAAAATAGCCGAAGGATCGGCGGAAAATTTCTGCGGCACGATAACCTGCACACCATCTTTATGCGGTTCAATCTGCGGCGGCCGACGAGTAGCCGACAGTTTCCTTACCACACACGCGGCATACTCCTGGGGTTTTTTCCCGGAAATGACGGCCAACGTCGGCGGGGTCTGCTTGATATCTGCAACCGAAGCACACCCACCTATCGCCAAGGCCAGAACCAACACACTCCACTTCATACAAAACCTCCAATAAAGACCCTACGACAGCGGAGATGGTAATTTTCTCCCGCCCACGTAGGATTTATCCCTGATAACTCGGTAAATAACTGTTTTAAATTGTCGACGCCATTGAAGACGGGCCGATAATAAACGCGCTGGGGCTGATAAACTCTATCTTAACCTACGTATCATTCTGATTTTGCAGAAAAAGCCCTTCTGGAGACACCCTCATGAAATTTATCCACCAGCGCGAGCACCTCAACGAGGGAGACATTGTCGTCATCGAATGCTCGCAGACTTGCAATATTCGCCTGATGAGCGACGCGAACTTTCGCAGCTTCAAGAATGGCGGTCGCCACACATACCACGGCGGCGCCTTCGACACGTTCCCCGCCAAGATCACCGCACCCAGCACCGGGTTCTGGAACATCACCCTGGACGTGGTGACGCGTCGCGCGATCAGCGTCACCCGCAAGCCGGCGCTGTCCCACAAGATTCGCATCGTACGTCGCACCAGCACCAAGCTGAGCTGACTCGAAGACGCCAGAGGAAATCACCGTGACTGCTACCACCAAATACGTAATCAAGTACAAGCTCAACGGCGAACGCCGCTTCGAGTTCGCCCAACTGACGAACAATAGCGTGGAAGAGGCCTTGCAGGCCTTGGCGAAAATCCACGATGCCAGCGATGTCATCACCGACATCAACGTGAGCAAGGCGCTGTAAGGCAATGCCCGGCCCCACTGATGACCTGTTCGCCGATGACGCCCTGCAACAACCCGCAGCACGTGAGCAGATCGGCGAACAGTCCTACGTGCTAAGGGGCTATGCCCTGCCCTGGATTGAGCGCCTTCTGCCAGAACTGCGTCGTGTGCTGGCGCAATCGCCATTTCGGCAAATGGTTACGCCCGGTGGCTTTACCATGTCGGCGGCCTTGAGCAGTTGCGGCGCGCTGGGCTGGACCAGCGACACCAGCGGCTACCGCTACACGCCCCTGGACCCTCGCACCCGGCAACCCTGGCCAGCGCTGCCGGACACCTTGCGCCAACTGGCCATAGAAGCCGCGGCAGACGCCGGGTTTGTCGACTTTGCCCCCGACGCCTGCCTGATCAACCGTTATGTTCCGGGCGCGAAAATGTCCTTGCACCAGGACAGGAATGAACGTCGCTACAGCGAGCCCGTCGTGTCGATATCCCTTGGGTTGCCGGCAGTTTTCCTGTTCGGTGGCCACGCCCGCAGCGACAAGACCCGCAAGGTCTCGCTGTTCCATGGTGACGTGGTGGTCTGGGGCGGGGTCGATCGGCTGCGTTTTCATGGGGTGATGCCGATCAAGGAAGGCGTGCACCCGATCATGGGCCCGCAACGTATCAACCTCACTTTTCGCACCGCCGGCTGATTTGACCGCAAGCTTCGGAGTGCCAGGCCACTGCAGCACGGCTAATCTGGCCAGGATCCGTCAAGAGTGCCAACCATGACTACCGAACAAGATCCGCGCTGGGCTGCGATTCTTGCCCGCGATCCGAAAGCCGATGGGCTGTTCGTCTACGGCGTGAAAACCACCGGTGTGTATTGCCGCCCGAGCAGCGCCTCGCGATTGCCTCGCCCGGAAAATATCGAGTTTTTCGACACCCCGGCACAGGCCGAGGCCGCCGGTTATCGCGCCAGCAAACGCGCAGCCGGTGACCAGACACAACTGGCTGCGCAGCATGCGCAATTGGTGGCTGACGCGTGCCGGCAGATCGAACACGCCGACACCGCGCCCAGCCTCAACACGCTGGCGAGCTGGGCCGGCCTGAGCCCGTTCCATTTCCACCGGGTGTTCAAAGGCGTGACCGGCTTGACCCCCAAGGGTTACGCCAGCGCCCATCGCTCACGCAAGGTCCGCGAGGGGCTCAAGGGCCCGCATTCGGTAACCGATGCGCTGTATGAAGCCGGCTTCAACTCCAACAGCCGCTTCTATGAGTCAGCCAACCAACGGCTCGGCATGACGCCCAGCGACTACAAGGCCGGCGGCACCAACAACGATATTCTGTTCGCCGTCGGGCAATGCTCGCTGGGGGCAATCCTGGTGGCGCAGAGCGCCCGTGGCGTGTGTGCGATTCTGCTCGGGGATGACCCGGACAAACTGGTGCGCGACCTGCAGGATCAATTCCCCAAGGCCAACCTGGTGGGCGCCGACCGCCGTTTCGAACAATTGATCGCGCACGTGGTGGGCTTTATCGAGGCGCCGGCCCTGGGCCTGGACTTGCCACTGGACTTGCGTGGCACCGCGTTCCAGGAGCGGGTGTGGCAGGCCTTACGCGAGATTCCGGTGGGCAGCACGGCCAGCTATGGGCAGATCGCCCAACGCATCGGCGCGCCCAAGGCCTTTCGCGCGGTGGCCCAGGCCTGCGGGGCGAACAGCCTGGCGGTGGCGATTCCGTGTCATCGGGTGGTGCGCAGCAATGGCGATCTATCCGGCTATCGCTGGGGGGTTGAACGCAAGCGGCAGCTGCTGGAGCGGGAAAGAGACCACTGACGCGCACGAAAAACGTCCCTCGTCCAGTGAATAAAACAGACTGGCCGGGTGCCAAGGGCCCTGTTAAAACAGCGACAAGCCTCACTGATACTGGAGACACGTCCCATGAGCACCTGGCCAGACACCCGTATTCTCGACCTGCTGGGCATCGACGTGCCCATCATCCAGGCACCGATGGCCGGTGCGACCAGCGCCGCCATGGTGATTGCCGCCAACCAGGCCGGCGCGCTGGGTTCGATTCCTGCGGCGATGCTGAGCATCGAGCAACTGCACGAAACCCTGGCCACCGTGCGCCATGCCAGCAGCGGGCCTATCAACGTCAATTTCTTCTGCCACCAGCCGCCGGAGCCGGACGAGGAGCGCAATCGCCACTGGAAAGCCTTGCTGGAACCCTACTACCGCGAACTGGGCGCCGATTTTGATGCGCCGACACCGGTCTCCAATCGCGCCCCGTTCAACGCGGCCAGTTGCGAAGTGGTGGAGCAACACCGCCCCGAGGTCGTGAGCTTTCATTTCGGCCTGCCGGAAAAAAGCCTGCTGGAACGTGTCAAGGCGACCGGAGCCAAGGTGCTGTCCTCGGCCACCACGGTCGAGGAAGCGATCTGGTTGGAGCGGCACGGCTGCGACGCGATTATCGCCATGGGGTATGAGGCCGGCGGGCATCGGGGAATGTTCCTGGCTTCGGACCTGAGCAGCCAGATCGGCACGCTGGCCCTGGTCCCGCAAGTGGTGGACGCAGTGCGCATCCCGGTAATCGCCGCCGGTGGAATCGGCGATGCGCGCGGTATTGTCGCGGCCTTCGCCCTCGGGGCCTCGGCGGTGCAGATCGGCACTGCGTACCTGTTCACCCCGGAGGCGACGCTCAGCCGGGCCCACCATCTGGCCTTGCTGACGGCCCAGGCCAGTGGCACAGCGCTGACCAATCTGTTCACCGGGCGCCCTGCCCGTGGCCTCTTGAATCGCCTGATGCGTGAGCTGGGCCCGGTGAACCCGGCGGCGCCGGCCTTTCCTCTGGCAGGCGGCGCGCTGATGCCATTGAAGGCCAGGGAGGAAGCCGGTTTTGGCAGTCAGTGGGCCGGGCAGGCCGTCGGGCTCAAGCACGCACTGTCGACGCGCGAACTGACCACGCTGCTCGCCGCGCAAGTCCTCAAGACGCTTACCCGCACGCCGGACTAGAGCGGTACAGGTTCCGCAGGTCGTAGCCCGCTCAGGCGGTTTTCGTGGGCCTGGGTCAGTACCATGAAGCGCTTTTGCCGCAGGGCGTGGATACCGTAGATGATGCGGGCGAAGTGCTCGTTACTGTTCTCGTAGGGCTGGCAGGTCATGATCAGGGCGAAGAAGCAATCGGACTGCCGATGGGTGGCCATGGCGTTGATCAACTTCAACCCGATAGCAAACAGCGCCTGACCGGTGCTCATGGAGAGTCGTTCGTAGCTGGCCCCCAGTACGTGGTGTATCTGCACTTCGCGATGGGCGGCCAGCGTCTGGTGCAGGTAATCGAGTTGCGCCCTTGTACACAGTTCCGCACTGGCGCGATCCCCCGTGACATAGCGTTCGATTTCGCTGCGCAGCAAACTGCGCCAGTCGTCGTCTTCCTGGCCGGCCCGCAGTGCGATCCAGTCGACGCAATCGACCAGGGCGTTCTCCGCCTTGGCAATCGGGCTGGCGAGGCCCGATTGCAACTGATCCAGGTGAGCCAATGCCCCGCGCACCAACTCCGCCTCTTCTGCGATAACGCTGTCCATCAGCTCCACATACTCTTCCAGCGACTCGTGGCGCCAGCTCCGGAAAGCCCCCAGCAGATGCGCCCTGAGGTTGCCAACGACCGGCACTCCAACGGTACGGCGCAACATATCCTCGGACTCATCGATCAAGCCCCGCAGGTTACTGACCTGCAACAACAGGCCGGCGTGATCGAACGGCTGCGGCGTGCTTTGCAGCGCCGTTGTCAGTTGCGACGCGCCCCGTGGCAGCTCCCGGGAAAGTACATCCCATAGCCTCGGCAGTTGCCGTTGGATAGCGGTGATAAATCGCGGCGGACACGCGAGGACCGAATAGCTGCCGGTATTGAAGAAACGCCCCCAACTCACTCCCAGCCGGAACACCGTGTTGAGCTCAAGACTGGCCTCGATGACATTGGCGTAGAGCTTGTAGACCACCAATTTGCCGCTCGACGCCGGTGCTTGCTGCACGCGCTGCTCCCAGCCGGCGATGGAATCAAAATAGGCCAGTTGCTGCGCCGAAGGGTCCAGGCGCCCCAACCCCGTGTCCAGCACCGCCGCATCACTTTCATTGCGAACCGACAGGGCAAAATGGCATTGGGGACGCGGGTCGTTCGGTTCGGCGAACAGCAAGACGCCGATAGCCTGGACGTCCCAGGACTGGCTTGACAGGTAGTCCGCACAGCGCTTGGACTCAACGAAGCCGCCTGTAGTAGAAGCCTCGGAGTCGCCCGCCAATTCGGCCAGTTTATTGGCGTCGCGATACAGCTTTTCCAGACGACCGCGCATGCCCAGCAGATCCGCTGATGTGGGCAGGAACAACGTGGAGGCGCTTGCCTGTTCCAGGGAAACAGGGGGGTCCGGGCGCTCACGGGATCTCAAGGCCGGCAACAGCAACTTCCCGGTCTGGGCCGACCGTTTCAACAGCGTGCGCAGTTGCCCCCGGGCCAGGGTAACGTCGGCAACCAGCTCCACCACGCCCAGCAAGACGCCCAACTTGCACTCATACACATAGGCGGCGTAATCCTCGGGTCGGTCCATGCTGCGGGCCAGTTGGTAGGAGAAGCTTGCGTCCGCGACATTGGCGATCAGGCCAACACCGCCGGACAACAGCAACGCCCCGACGCCCGATGCGGGACCGACCGCCGCTATCACCAGGCTGGACACCGCGCGGGTAGCGACCTTGAACATGCCCCATTTCGCCAGGCGCCGCTCTTCATCGGAGGAAAATACCGCGTAATTCATCATGTGCTTGAGTTCGCTGATACCGATCTCATACAGCGCATCGTTGATGTTCGTCACCTCCCGGAAAGACACCGGCTGCGGCGGTACGCGGCGGTAGTGGTAGCCGTAGCGCTTTTTCTGCGGATAGAAATCCGAGCGCTCCACGCTGAGTTTTTCCGGAAATGGCAGGTGGTGCGTGATAAACCGCATCAAGTCGTCACTGGGTTGCCCCGACACGCCGCTGGGCTGCCACACCGCCCAAGTGAGCTCTGCCATGTTCAGTGAGATGAGCAGCGCCTTCTGTGAACTGAGCTTGAGCACCAACGCATTGGGCACCACTTTTTCCCGGAACAGCAGCAGGCGCGGCTTGACTTCACCTTTGAGAAAACGATGGGCGAGTTCACGCAGGGACACATCCTGCTCAGCATCATCGACCAGGAATTGTGCCGCGCGGACCTTGGCCAAGGCCTCGCAGGTTTCGCCAAACAGTTGTTTGTAGTCGGTGTTGCGCGCCAGTTCGTCGATATCGGCGACAAAGGTTTCATACAGGATGTCGCGCAAGCGGCCCAGGGTGCGCACTTCCACGCTCGACAGCGGTTCCCCGCTGACATGGATGTTGGCGATGGTTTCCTGGAAATACGCTGTGCGCTGCGGCTCGCCCGTCAGCACTTGCAGGAAAGAAAAATGCTTGTAGCGCGGTGGCGCATAGGCGGTCATGCCCGCCGAATAGACCGGGTAGCCCACCTGGTATTTATAGCGAAACCGTTTTTCGTCCCTGAACCGATCCTGGGTACGTTGCGGCAGCCCGGACTTGTTCAGGCAGCGCTCGATAAGGTTCTGGATATAGTCCTTGGAGAGTTCGGCGTTCCACACACTGTTCAGCAGGTTGTCCCATTTTTGCCAGGCCTTGGGGGGCGTAACCGGCTGTGTCGACGTCGGCACGCCCTCCAGCCACTGTGCCAGGTCCCCAGGCAGTATCTGTATCGAAAAAGACGCCTGGGAGGCGTCGCTGCGCACGAACCAGAAATTCTGCTGGTCACTCTGTGCGCGGATCACGCCCTCTTCATCCATCACCCCGCAGTTCACCCAGGGACAACGGTGATTCAAATAGACCGCAAGATAATATTGCCAGCGTCCTGACGCTCGATATTCCTGGGCGACGGTGATCGAGTATTCCAGCGCCGGCGCACCGCCGGGAAGATTGCCGAGGGTCACCTTGAGCAATTGATTGGGCTCTATGTGAGTGTCTGGCAGCTGCACGTCCTTGAGTGTCCACCGCGGAAGGATACTCAAGATCGCAACCCCCACCGGCTCTTCGAAGGGTTTGAGCCACAGCCGGTTCTGGCTCGTATCGGCTGAATAATCGAAGCGGCTGCCTGATTGCGCACCAATGCGCATGCCCGGCCACTCCAGGCTGATCGCCTTGGGCCATTGGTTGGCCCCCCGGGATGTGGGAGGCAGGTCGAACCAGATTTCCGCCATCATTTCGGCGTGGGTGTTCCACACCGATAGCACCACCACCTCGGTCTTGAGTACCGCCTGGTTAGGCATCATCAACTCATGCTGCACCCAAAAGCCCGCGTGGATCTGCCCCCCGACCTGAATGCGACCGAGAAAAAATCGCGTGAAATTCAGCTCCCGTGCCACCTCGCCATAGAAATACGGCATCAGGACTTTGGTTTGTACGCTGTCGGTGTTTTGCTGTTTGCCTGCATATGCCTGCCAGGGAAACCGATCGTTGAGGATGTGCCACAGCGGCAACGAATCGTGCTCGACGATGATCGGCTGTCGCTGGCTGTCATCGGTATCGAATATCGAGAATTCGACGGGGATCAGGGCGTCTGCCCGGATCAGTGCCTTGGCCTGGGGTTCCAGCGTGGATTGAGCCACTACACGCTCTATCCATGCCTGCGTGTAAGCCTCGCTGCTCTCGGTGTTTGTCGCGCCCACGTCGATGTAAGCGTATTCCTTGCCCATGATGTGCTTCCGTTTCAGATCAATACGCCGCTCACTATCGCGTTGCGACCAGCGCCTGGCTGTCAGCCATGGGTGCGTCGACGGGAGGAAATCTCGACCGCGCGCCGACATCGATTCCAAGGATGGATTTCCCTTGCCATTTTTACGCTATATACCTATACATACAGCGCCTGGCAGCGCCCGTCCCTATAATCGGCACCAGGTTCTGCACCTTCTCAAACGGAGCCGTTCATGACTTTCAATACCCCTCGCTTTGTACCCGCGTGCCTGGCGGCATTGGTTGCGTTGCTCGCGACCGCAGCGGCCCACGCCGATGAAGTCCAAGTGGCCGTAGCGGCCAACTTCACCGCACCGATCCAGGCGATTGCCGCCGACTTCGAAAAAGACACCGGCCACAAACTGGTCGCAGCCTACGGCGCCACCGGGCAGTTCTACACCCAGATCAAGAACGGCGCGCCGTTCGAAGTGTTCCTGAGTGCCGACGACACCACCCCGCAAAAGCTCGAAAGCGAAGGCGACACGGTCAAGGGCTCGCGCTTCACCTACGCCGTGGGCACCCTGGCGCTGTGGTCGGCCAAGGAAGGTTATGTAGACGCCAAGGGCGAGGTATTGAAGAAGAATGACTTCAAGCACCTGTCCATCGCCAACCCGAAAGCCGCGCCTTACGGCCTCGCCGCCACCCAGGTATTGGCCAAGGAAGGGTTGACCGAGCAGGTCAAGGACAAGCTCGTCGAAGGCCAGAACATCACCCAGGCCTTTCAGTTCGTTTCCACCGGCAACGCCGAGTTGGGTTTTGTGGCCTTGTCGCAGATCTATAAAGACGGCAAAGTCACCAACGGCTCGGCCTGGATCGTCCCGGCCGCCCTGCACGACCCGATCAAGCAGGACGCGGTGATCCTTAACAAGGGCAAGGACAGCGCTGCAGCCAAGGCACTGGTCGAGTACCTCAAAGGGCCGAAAGCCGCTGCCGTCATCAAGTCCTACGGTTATGAACTGAGCAAGTAAATGCCCCTGTCGAGTGCCGATTTTTCCGCAATCTGGTTGACCCTCAAACTGGCGTCACTGACCACCGTGATCCTGCTGATCATCGGCACTCCGATTGCCCTGTGGCTGTCGCGCACCCGTTCATGGTGGCGCGGCCCCATTGGCGCGGTGGTGGCCTTGCCATTGGTGCTGCCACCCACCGTCATCGGTTTCTACCTGCTGTTGACCATGGGCCCCCACGGCTACTTCGGCCAGTTCACCCAATGGCTGGGCCTGGGCACCCTCACCTTCAGCTTCGCCGGGCTGGTGATCGGTTCGGTGATCTATTCCATGCCGTTCGTGGTGCAGCCGTTGCAGAACGCCTTTTCCGCCATCGGCACGCGCCCATTGGAGGTGGCCGCGACCCTGCGCGCCAATCCGTGGGATACCTTCTTCACGGTGATCCTGCCCCTGGCGCGCCCGGGGTTTATCACCGCGTCCATCCTGGGTTTTGCCCATACCGTCGGAGAATTCGGCGTAGTGCTGATGATCGGCGGCAATATCCCCGACAAGACCCGCGTGGTCTCGGTGCAGATCTACGATCATGTCGAAGCCATGGAGTATGCCCAGGCCCATTGGCTGGCCGGCGCCATGGTGGTGTTCGCGTTCCTCGTGTTGCTGGCGCTCTACTCCAGCCGTAAAACCAGGATGGGCTGGAGTTGATGCCGATGATCAATGTGCGCCTGAACTTGAAGTACACAGGCTTTGCCCTGGACGTGGACCTGCATGTGCCCGGCCGAGGGGTGACTGCGCTGTACGGGCATTCCGGCTCCGGCAAGACCACCTGCCTGCGCTGCATTGCCGGGCTGGAGCGGGCCGAAGATGGGTTTATCCAGATCAACGATGAAGTCTGGCAAGACAGCCGCAACGGCCTGTTCGTGCCCCCGCACAAGCGCGCGCTCGGCTACGTGTTCCAGGAGCCCAGCCTGTTCCCCCACCTGTCGGTGCGGGCCAACCTGGAGTTTGGCCTCAAGCGCATCCCGCGCTCGCAACGCCGGGTGGATATGCTCCAGGCCACGGAGTTGCTGGGGATCGGCCATCTGCTGGAGCGTCACCCCCAACACTTGTCCGGCGGCGAACGCCAGCGCATCGGTATCGCCCGTGCCCTGCTCACCAGCCCAAGACTCCTGTTGATGGATGAGCCCCTGGCCGCCCTCGACAGCAAGCGCAAAGGCGAAATCCTGCCCTACCTGGAACGCCTGCACGACGAACTGGACATCCCCGTGCTGTACGTCAGCCATGCCCAGGATGAGGTGGCGCGCCTGGCCGATCACATCGTCTTGCTCAGCGACGGCAAGGCCTTGGCCAGTGGTCCCATCGGCGAAACCCTGGCACGGCTCGACCTGCCCCTGGCGTTGGGGGACGACGCGGGCGTGGTGATCAATGGCAGCGTCAGCGCCTATGACGATCACTACCGTCTGCTCACGCTGCAACTGCCCGACAGCGCCCAGCACCTGCGCGTGGCCCATGCACCGCTGGCGTTGGGCAAGGTGTTGCGGGTCAAGGTACAGGCGCGCGACGTCAGCCTCAGCCTGCAGGCCGAAGAGCACAGCAGCATCCTCAACCGCCTGCCGGTGACGGTTACCCAGGAGATCGCGGCGGATAACAGCGCCCATGTGCTGGTGCGCCTGGACGCGGATGGCACGCCGTTGCTGGCGCGGATCACGCGGTTCTCCCGCGACCAGTTGCAATTGCGGCCCGGCCAGGCGCTGTGGGCGCAGATCAAGGCGGTGGCCGTGCTGGCATAAGAAACCTTTTGGCACGACCGCACACGGCTGCGGTCAATCAGGAATACCGGCCTGATCCGTTGCCAAAGGAACCCGCACCATGCCCGACTCCGCGCTGCCCGCCGACCTGCCCCGCGACCTGCATTACGTTGACGACACCCAGCCCGGCATCCGCCGCAAGCGAGTGCGCGGCAAGTTCCAGTACTTCGACGCCAAGGGCGAGCGCATCCGGGATGCCGATGAGATCAAGCGCCTGAACGCCCTCGCCGTCCCTCCGGCGTATACCGATGTGTGGATCTGCGCCGACCCGCGCGGGCACCTGCAAGCCACCGGCCGCGATGCCCGTGGACGCAAGCAATACCGCTATCACCCGCGCTGGCGTGAGGTGCGTGACAGCGACAAGTACGCGCGGCTGCAGGAGTTTGGCAACGCCCTGCCGAAACTGCGCAAGCAGCTCGAAGCGCAAATCGCCGAACCCGGCTTCACGCGCGAAAAAGTCCTGGCCACGGTGGTGTTGCTGCTGGACGCCACGCTGATCCGCGTCGGCAATACCCAATATGCGCGAGACAACAAATCCTACGGGCTGACCACCCTGCGCAACCGCCATGTGGATGTCAAAGGCAGCGAAATCCAGTTCCAGTTTCGCGGCAAGAGTGGCGTGGAGCACCAGCTCAGCGTCAAGGACCGGCGCCTGGCCACGGTGGTCAAGCGCTGCCTGGAGTTACCGGGGCAGAACCTGTTCCAGTACCTGGATGAAGACGGCGAGCGGCACACCGTCAGCTCCCATGACGTCAACGCCTACCTGCACGACCTTACCGGTGCCGACTTCACTGCCAAGGATTACCGCACCTGGGCCGGCACCGCCATGGCGCTGGCGGTGCTGCGGGAGTTGGAATGGCAACCGGAATCCGACGCCAAGCGGCATGTGGTGGCGATGGTCAAGGATGTCGCCAGGCAACTGGGCAACACGCCTGCGGTGTGCCGCAAGTGCTATATCCACCCGGCCGTACTCGAGCATTTCAGCCTGGGCGAATTGTCCAGGTTGCCCAAGCCGCGGGTGCGCAAAGGCCTGAAGGCCGAGGAAGTCGCCTTGGCGATGTTCCTTGAACAACTGGCCGCCGACTTGCCCGGCAATGCCAAGGCGGGTTAGGCTCTGGCTCCCTTCTGACTTCCGGGACGACCGCCGACGTGAATCACTAAGCCTTCCAGAATGTACCTGCAACGAGCCGCCTGGCGCGCTTGTTGGCCTGTCCGACATTTTTTGGAGGTGCTGATGACTGACGTCAACCGGCTGCCCGTATTGGTTTCCCTGCAACACCTGTGCTTCCAGTTCGCCAATGGCGAGACCCTGCTGGACGACCTGAACCTGTCCATCGACCACACGCCCATCGGGATTGTGGGACGCAATGGACGGGGCAAAAGTATCCTCGCCCAATTGATCGCCGGCGTGTTGCCCCCCTCCTCCGGCTCGCTCAAGCGCTCGGCCAGCGTGGCCTATGTCCCCCAGGACATGGCGGTTGCAGCGGAAGACACCGTCGCTGACCTGACGGGCACCACGCCCGTGCTGGCGGCACTGGCACGCATGGCGGCAGGGACAGCGCAGGTCGATGACCTTGAGTTGATCGACAATCGCTGGGACCTTGCCGAACGCTTGCGCGCCGCACTCGATGCAGCAGGCCTTGCGCAGCTGGGTGTGGATACGCCGGCCGATCAGCTCAGTGGCGGGCAACTGGCGCGGCTCAGGCTGATCGGCGCCGTGCTGGCCGCACCGCAACTGCTGGTGCTCGATGAACCCACCAACCACCTCGACAGCGCCGGCCGCCGGTGGCTGCTGCACCTGTTGCAGGAATGGCGCGGCGGCCTGGTGGTGGTGAGCCACGACCGGCAAATACTCAACACCCTCGGGCGCATCATTGAACTGTCCCCACTCGGCCCTCACGTCTACGGCGGCAACTATGATGCCTATCGCCTGCAGCGCGACACCGAACAGCACGCCGCCGTCGCGGCGCTGGAACACGCACGCCTTGAGCGCAACCGCGAACGCCGGCGCGTGCAGAAAGACCATGACAGCCTGCAACGCCAGGCGGCGCGCTCCCGCAAGCACGCCGAGACGGCCAATGTGGACCGGTTTACCAAGGCGCGCTGGAAAAGCGCCGCCACCGAAGTCGTCGGCACCGTGCGCAGTGCCCATCACGCGTACAAACACACGTTGGATGAGCAGGTGCGCCAAGCCTACGAGCGCGTGGTAGATGAGACGCCGACCCTGTTGGCGTTGCCGGGGTCGGTCGTGCCCAATGGCCGACAGGTCGTGGCCTTGACGGAGGTCCGGTTGCCCTGGCTGGAGCATCCCGCCCTCACACTCAACTTCACAGGGCCGGTGCGCGTGGCCGTGCAGGGACCGAACGGCTGCGGCAAATCCACCCTGCTCAAGGTACTGGCCGGCCAATTGCAGCCCGCCAGCGGTGAGTGCTCGGTGCCGGTGCCCTGCGCGTATATCAACCAGCACCAGGCGCTGCTGGATGACCGACGCTCCCTCGTCGAACAGCTCAACCTGCTCGACACACCGCTGCCCGAAGCCGAACTGCGTACGCGCCTGGCCTTGCTGCAACTGGATGCCCGGCGGGTCACCCAACCGACCGCGCAGCTCAGCGGCGGCGAGCGGTTGAAAGCCGCGATGGCGATTGCCCTGTGGGGTGAAACACCCGCGCAACTGCTGTTGCTTGATGAGCCCACCAACCACCTGGACCTGGAATCGGTGATCGCCTTTGAACAGGCGCTGCAGGGCTTCAGCGGGGCAATGATGGTTGTATCCCATGATGAGGCGTTCATCCAGGCGTTCGGGCCAACCCACCGTTTGCTCTGGCAACCTGAGGGTTGGCGCCTGGAGTGTGTCTGAGGTCATTGCGCGCGCAATCAAAGCGTCCTAGGGTAGTGGCCGGATAATCTCACCGAGGAACCCGGCCCTATGCTGCCTTCGCCCAACAAGCCTTATGCCAATGCCGCACTGGCCCATCAAAAGCGCTGGCGCGGCCGCGTCGGCCTGATGCTGGTGGCCAGCCTTTCGGTATTGGCGGGCATGACTGACGCCATCGGCTTTATGGCCAGCGGCGACTTTGTATCGTTCATGAGCGGCAACACCACGCGCCTGGCAGTGGCCATCAGTGTGGGGGATCTCGGCTTGACCGCACGTCTGCTGTTGCTGGTCGCCACATTTGTCGCCGGTAACGCCTTGGGTGTAGTGGTCGGCCGTCTCAGCCGGCGCCATGCCCTGCCCCTGTTGCTGTGTATCGCCACCTTGCTCTGCGGCGCAGCCTTGCTGCCCTTCGCCGACACCTTGCCGGCGCTGCTGGCGGCGATCATTGCGATGGGCATGCTCAACGCAGCCGTGGAAGAGGTCAACGGCTTGCCGGTGGGGCTGACCTACGTGACCGGGGCACTGTCACGCTTTGGGCGCGGGCTGGGACGCTGGATGCTGGGGGAGCGCCGCAACGGTTGGCGGGTGCAACTGATTCCGTGGGCGGGGATGTTTGTCGGCGCGGTGATTGGCGCGCTGCTGGAGCAGCACATGGGGCTGAGGGCGCTGGTGGTCAGCGGTGTATTGGCCGGCGTGTTGGGGCTGGTGTCGCTGAAGATTCCCCGGCGCTGGCATTTGGGTTTTATGCCGCGATAAGGACTAAAGGTGCCCGCCCGACGGTAAGGCCTTGACGTCCGTGTACTGGTAAAGAGCCATCATGTCGGGCGGGCGGATTGAATCATAAGCGAATGTCCGGCGGCTGTCCCGCCGGGCGTTTCCTGAAATGACTAAGGCAACGGATTACAGACAGGTCGCAAGTGCGGCCAAACGACGCTTGGCCGGCATCGTATCTTCAACGGCGTAGTACTTGACGGACGAACCGGCACCGGCGCTTTGCACGTCGACGAAGTAATCGCCACCCGTGGTATAGACGGTGAAACCACCGGCCCCGTTCGGCTCTTTGAAGCCACCGGCGTCGACGCCAAACACGCTTTCATCCTGCCAGCCAAACTGGATGCACTCGGCAACCACCAGCGTGGCCTTGTCCGATGCCATGGCCTTGTAGGGAGCCCCCAGGCGCGCCTCGTTCATCTTCGAACCCGCGCAACCGGCCAGTGCCGTCAATACCAATGCGCCCATTACCACCTTGTGCATGCCCTTGCCTCGTTGGAAAAAACGCGACTGTACCATTGCCGCAAGGCTGACTGACGCCCCCATGAATTTTGTTTCACTGTGGAGGGAGAATATGCCGCCTATAGTGGCCTGGCTCATTTTTAGAAGTGTCCTTCTGCCCGCCCTCCCGCGGGCTTTTTTTCGCCTGCGCTTCAGAGCCACCAGCGAAACAGGTAGAACAACGCCATGCTCAGCAGCACGGTCATCAATACGTTGCGCGTCCAGAACATCAGCGCCACGGCGCAGATACCGGCCAGCAAGTACGGATTGGCCGGGCTCAGGTTGAGCTGGTGATCAGCCAGGAAAATAATCGGCCCGCAGATCGCCGTGAGCATGCCCGGCACCGCAAACCCGAGAAACTCCCGTGCCCCACGGCTGAGGCGCACCGGCAGGCGCGGCTCGATAAACAGATAACGGTTGAAAAAAACCACCAGGCCCATGGCCACAATCATCAGGTAAATCATCGCTGCCCAACCCCCAGGCGTTTGCAGAAAAACCCTGCGCTCATGCCGAGCACACCCGACACCACCACCGCCGACTCCCAGTGCAGGAAGCTCAGCCATACCGAAAACAACAACGACACCGCCACGCAGACCACCGTTGGCACATCACGCACCACCGGGGTGATCAGCGCGATAAAGGTGGCGGCGATGGAGAACTCCAGGCCCAACTGATCAAGGCCTGGGATGCTTTTGCCCAGCACGATACCGGCCAGGGTGAACAGGTTCCAGGCGATATAAAACGTCAGGCCAACGCCCAGGGCATACCAGCGATTGAAGGTTTCACGGTCATAGTGGTTGACCAGCGCAAAGAACTCATCGGTCAGCAGAAAGCCCAGGCTCATGCGCCAGCGCGTCTTGAGCGGCGACAGAATCGGGCGCAGGTGCATGCCATACAGCAGGTGCTGGGAGGTCAGCAGCAAGGTGGTCAACACGATGGAAATCAGGCTGGCACCGCTCTTGACCATGCCAATGGCGACCAACTGCGCAGCGCCGGCAAATACAATGGCGGACAAGCCCTGGGCTTGCAGTGGCGTGAATTGCGCATCGATGGCCATGGAGCCGGCCAGCAGCCCCCAGGGTGCACAGGCCAGGGACAGGGGAATGACGGCGATTGCACCGCGAGCGAAGGCGTAATGAGGTAAGGCAGCAGGCATGGAAACGGCTCATCGACAGACAGTCCACAAGCATGCCAGCGTAGGATGGAGCTTGTCTTGAACGATCTTGCTCAGGCGAGCCTGACCGACACCTGCTCCACCGAGTCCCGCGCTTCACGCAGTTCGTGAGCGTCCTGGTTGAGCCGGTGAATGGTGTTGAGCAAGCGCTGGCGCAGCACTTCATCGCCGAGCTTTTCAACGGCACGCATCAGGTCGAATGCCGCGGTTTCGTTATTTTCCGCGACGGAATCCAGGGTTTTGCGCAGGTTGCGAGTGGCACGGGTCACGCGGGTCTTCCTTCATCAGCAATGGGGAGGCACTTTAGGACATTCGTGTTTCATTTTAATTTCAATCACTTGTGGCAGTTTTCCCGAGGTTTGATCCATATCAATTGAAACAGGATTTGACCAAAACATATGGATATACGTATATTCGAATTTCCATATGTATGTAGGCAATGGTCATGTCGGAACCCCTTACACCGCCCACCCTGTTCAAATGCCTGGCCGACGCCACTCGCGCACGCCTGACGCTATTGATTCAGCGTGAAGGCGAACTTTGCGTGTGCGAACTGATCCATGCCTTGGACGACAGCCAGCCAAAAATCTCCCGCCACCTGGCGCAACTGCGCAGTTGCGGTGTGCTGCTGGATCGTCGCCAGGGCCAATGGATCTACTACCGCGTCAACCCGGCACTGCCCGATTGGGTAACCCAGGTGCTGGACGTCACCCTGCAAGCCAACCAGCCATGGCTGCACAACGACACACAGCGTCTGGATGCCATGGGCGACAGACCACAACGAGCCAGCACCTGCTGCTGAGCCACCGGAGCGTTAATTCATGCTTGTCGCAGTCGCCATTTTTATCTTCACCATCGTCCTGGTCATCTGGCAGCCCAAGGGTCTCGGAGTGGGCTGGAGCGCCACGATGGGCGCGATCCTGGCCCTGGCCTGTGGCGTGATCAGCCTGGCGGATATCCCGGCGGTCTGGCACATCATCTGGAATGCCACCGGGACGTTTGTCGCACTGATCATCATCAGCCTGCTGTTGGACGAAGCCGGGTTCTTTGCCTGGACGGCACTGCATGTGGCGCGCTGGGGGCGCGGGCGTGGCCGGCGCTTGTTTGCCTATATGGTGCTGCTCGGCGCCCTGGTGTCGGCGCTGTTTGCCAACGACGGCGCGGCGCTGATCCTCACCCCCATCGTGATGTCGATGCTGCTGGCGCTGCGCTTTTCGCCGGCGGCGACCCTGGCGTTTGTGATGGGCGCGGGGTTTATCGCTGACACGGCGAGCCTGCCGCTGGTGGTGTCGAACCTGGTGAACATCGTCTCGGCGGACTATTTCAAGATCGGCTTCAACGAATATGCCGCGGTCATGGTGCCGGTCAACGTCGTCAGTGTCGCCGCCACCCTGGCGGTGCTGCTGTGGTTCTTCCGCCGCGATATTCCCCAGGCCTACGACCCCGCCGACCTGGCAGACCCCGCCAGCGCGATCCACGACCGCGCCACCTTCCGCGCCGGTTGGTGGGTGCTCGGCATCCTGCTGATCGGCTGCTTTGCCCTGGAACCCCTGGGCATTCCCATCAGCGCGATTTCCGCGGTGTGCGCCGTGCTCCTGCTGGTGATCGCCGCCAAGGGCCACAAGATCTCCACGCGCAAGGTGCTGAAGGAAGCCCCGTGGCAGATCGTGGTGTTTTCCCTG
The DNA here is from genome assembly GCF_049132125.1 of Pseudomonas sp. NFX5. Lineage (NCBI taxonomy): Bacteria > Pseudomonadati > Pseudomonadota > Gammaproteobacteria > Pseudomonadales > Pseudomonadaceae > Pseudomonas > Pseudomonas sp. NFX5. Next base: position 302,381 of record NZ_JAFMZG010000044.1, on the reverse strand, counting down.
GGGATGTACCTGGTGGTCTACGGCTTGCGTAACGCCGGCCTCACCACCTACCTGGCGACCTGGCTCGATACCTTTGCCACTTACGGCGTATGGGGTGCGGCCATGGGCACCGGCGTGCTGACGGCCTTGTTGTCCTCGGCGATGAACAACCTGCCGACGGTACTGATCGGTGCGTTGTCCATCGAATCCAGCCATGCCGTGGGCGTGGTCAAGGACGCGATGATCTACGCCAACGTGATCGGCAGCGACCTGGGCCCGAAAATCACCCCCATCGGCAGCCTGGCCACCCTGTTGTGGCTGCATATCCTGGCGCGCAAGGGCATCACCATCACCTGGGGCTACTACTTCAAGGTCGGGATTGTGCTGACCTTGCCGGTGCTGCTGATCACCCTCGCCGCCCTCGCGTTGCGCCTGAGCATCTAACGGAGAAACCGCAATGAAAGTCCTGTTCATGTGCACCGCCAACAGCTGTCGCAGCATCTTGTCCGAGGCGATGTTCAACCACCTGGCCCCCCAGGGTTTTGCCGCGATCAGCTCCGGCAGCTTTCCCAAGGGCCAGGTCCTGCCGCGCAGCCTGAGCACGTTGCAGGCAGCGGGCATCCGCACCGAAGGCTTGTACAGCAAGGGCAATGATGCGTTTGAAGGCAGCCCGCCGGATGTGGTCATCACCGTCTGCGACAAGGCGGCGGGGGAAGCCTGCCCGGTGTATTTCGGGCCGGCGGTGAAGGCGCATTGGGGCTTGGCAGATCCCTCGGACGTTCAAGGTGACCAGGCCAGCATCCAGGCGGCATTCGATGCCACGCTGGAGACCATCGCCAGCCGTTGCCGGGCGTTTTTCGCCCTGCCCTTTGCCCGCCTCAGCCCTGGCGAGCTGAAGGTCGAACTCGAGCGCATAGCGCTGCTGGACATGAACACACCCTGACGGCTGGATGGATCCGCTGCGGCGATATGGATTCCCAGCCCTCTGCCAGCGTATGCTCTCGCACTTTCCTGAAAGGACGCGGGCATGCTGACGATCTTTTTTTACGCACTGGTATTCGGTTTTGTGTTTTGCCTCTCCCCCGGCGCGGTGCTGGCGGAGACCTTGCGCCGTGGCTTGCTCCACGGTTTCACACCCGCCTTGCTGGTGCAGTTTGGCTCGCTGGTAGGCGATGCCGTGTGGGCGGTGATCGGCCTCACCGGCATCGCACTGTTGATCCAACATGACACCGTGCGCGTGCCGCTGACGATCATCTGCGCGCTGTACCTGGCGTGGCTGGGCGTACGCAGCCTGATCGACGCCTGGCACTTGCCCGAAGCCGATGATGCGCCGGCCAGTACTCGGCAAAACGCGCTGGCCGTGGGTGCGGCGATTTCCCTGGCCAACCCGAAAAACATCGTCTACTGGGGGGCGCTGGGCAGTGCGCTGTCAGGCATCGTCGGCGCTACGCCCAGCCATGGGCAGACGCTGATGTTTTTCGCCGGCTTCATGTTGGCTTCGGTACTGTCATGTTTTCTGATCGCCGCACTGGTGAACCTGCTGCGCAAGAATGCATCGTCCATGTGGCAACGCATCAGTTATGGCGCCTGCGGGTTGGTATTGATCTATCTGGCCGTTCTCGCCGCACAGGGTGTATGAAGTTATATATCGGGTAACTTTCGAGTGCCTCTTGTCTGAATGAACTCTGAACGCCGGGCTATTTAATTAATCATGCGTTGACATTTTGTAACTGCCTGAGTAGATTGCCCCTGCCCGCAACTGGGGCCTTTTTTAACCCTCACAAAAGAAGCCAATGGACACAGTATCCAGTCGCTGTCCGAGCACCGCCCTGGCGGGCATCGGGCGCCCAATCCAGAACATGACAGGACTCGCCTCCCCGGTCCGGTAAGCTGCGCTGGAGCTTGATGCTCCGCCGTAACTGCCTCGCCGGTCGCCCGTCCGGTCCCGAGGTGTGTTATGACCTTCCCAACCCTTGCTTTGCCCGATGTACCCACACTGGCCGCAGCCTTGCGAGCCAAGCGTTGCCATGCCCGCGTGGTTTTTCTGCCACGACGCATGCCCGGCGTTGCCCCCTCCCCCAAAGACCCGCAGAGACCGCCGCTTTTCAGCCTGGGATAGTGCAGAGCGCCCGCGCCGTTCAATCCCGCTGAAACAATAACTTCCTGATCAAGTCCCTGGAGTTCTTTATGAAACTTTCCAGTTGTAGTTCGCTGCGCGCCTTATAACTAACGCGCCAGTAGAAGTTATCCAAGCACCTTATTTAAACCGATCGCGAAGTCAGCGACTCGGCATGCTTTCGCTCGCCTGTATTCAGGCAAGTACCGGGTATGTTTTGTCGAGAATTGGCGACAGGAGCACAGACAATGAGCGCCGTAAAAAACACGCCACTGCAAAAGAAAACCGGCACCGCCAGCGACACCAAACTGTCGATGCGTGCCGCCCGCGAAGCCCGCAACGGCCTGTCGGCCACCCTGGCCAACGTACGCGCCACCCAGGATGGCCTGACCGAACTGGACGCCACTGCCCGCCTGCACCGGGAAGGCCACAACGAAGTGGCTCATGACAAGCCGCCTCACGCCATCGTGCAATTCCTGCAGGCCCTGAACAACCCGTTCATCTACGTGTTGCTGACCCTGGGCGGCATCAGCTTTTTCACCGACTGCTGGCTGCCGATGCAGGACGGCGAGGAAGCCGACCCCACCAAGGTCGTCATTATCATGACCATGGTCCTGCTCAGCAGCCTGCTGCGCTTCTGGCAGGAGCACCGTTCGGCCAAGTCCGCCGAAGCCTTGAAAGCCATGGTTCGCACCACTGCCACGGTGCTGCGCCGTGAGCAAGTGGGCAGCCAGCCCACCCTGCGCGAAGTGCCGATGCGCGAGTTGGTGGCCGGCGATATCGTGCAGTTGTCGGCTGGTGACATGATCCCTGCCGACATCCGCCTGATCGAGTCCCGCGACCTGTTTATCAGCCAGGCGGTGCTCACCGGCGAAGCCTTGCCGGTGGAGAAGTACGACACCCTCGGCGACGTCACGCAAAAATCCGCCGGGCCGGTAGCCGCCGACCAGGGCAACCTGCTGGACCTGCCGAACATCTGCTTCATGGGCACCAATGTGGTCAGCGGCCGCGCCAAAGCCGTGGTGGTGGCGACCGGGCCGCGCACCTACTTTGGCTCCCTGGCCAAGGCGATTGTCGGCTCCCGGGTACAGACCGCATTCGATCGCGGGGTGAACAGCGTCAGCTGGCTGCTGATCCGCTTCATGCTGGTGATGGTACCGATCGTGTTCTTCCTCAACGGCTTCTCCAAGGGCGACTGGGGCGATGCATTTTTGTTCGCCCTGGCGGTCGCCGTGGGCCTGACCCCGGAAATGCTGCCGATGATCGTCAGCGCCAACCTGGCCAAGGGCGCCACGGCGATGGCCAAGCGCAAAGTAGTGGTCAAGCGCCTCAACGCGATCCAGAACTTCGGCTCGATGGACGTGCTGTGCACTGACAAGACCGGCACCCTGACCCAGGACAAGATCATCCTCGAGCATCACGTCAACGCCTTCGGCCAGCGCGATGATGCGGTGCTGTCCCTGGCCTGGCTCAACAGCTACCACCAGAGCGGCATGAAAAACCTGATGGACCAGGCCGTGGTGCAGTTCTCGGAGCAGAACCCCAGGTTCCAGGTGCCGTTTGCCTACAGCAAGGTCGATGAATTGCCGTTCGACTTTGTACGCCGTCGCCTGTCCATCGTGGTCAAGGACGCTGCCCACGACCACCTGCTGGTGTGCAAAGGCGCCGTCGAGGAGATGCTGGACATTGCCACCCACGTGATGGAGGCCGGCAGTGCAGTGCCTCTGGATGAGCGCCGCCGCGAGGAATTGCTGGCGATCGCCAATGACTACAACGAAGACGGCTTCCGCGTGCTGGTGGTGGCCACGCGCAACATTCCCAAGGCCCTGGCCCGCCAGCAGTACACCACCGCCGATGAGCGCAACCTGGTGATCCAGGGCTTCCTGACCTTCCTCGATCCGCCCAAGGAAACCGCCGGCCCGGCGATTGCAGCCCTGCAGCAGATCGGCGTGGCGGTCAAAGTCCTTACCGGCGACAACGCCGTGGTCACCAGCAAGATCTGCCGCCAGGTCGGCCTCGAGCCAGGCCGGCCGCTGCTGGGGGTGGAGATCGAGCTTATGGACGACGCCACCCTGGCGCGCCATGTGGAAGAACGCACGGTATTTGCCAAGCTCACGCCGCTGCAGAAATCCCGAGTGCTCAAGGCCCTGCAAGCCAACGGCCACACCGTCGGCTTCCTCGGCGACGGCATCAACGATGCACCGGCATTGCGGGATGCCGACGTGGGTATCTCGGTGGACAGCGGCACGGACATCGCCAAGGAATCGGCCGACATCATCCTGCTCGAAAAGAGCCTGATGGTGCTGGAAGAAGGCGTGCTCAAAGGCCGCGAAACCTTCGGCAATATCATGAAGTACCTGAACATGACCGCCAGCTCCAACTTCGGCAACGTGTTTTCGGTGCTGGTGGCCAGTGCATTCATCCCGTTCCTGCCGATGCTGTCGATCCATCTGCTGCTGCAGAACCTGATGTACGACATCTCCCAGCTGGCCCTGCCGTGGGACAAGATGGACAAGGAGTACCTGGCCAAACCACGCAAGTGGGACGCCAGGAACATCGGCCGCTTCATGATCTGGATCGGGCCGACCTCGTCGATCTTCGACATCACCACCTTTGCCCTGATGTGGTACGTGTTCGCCGCCAACAGCGTGGAAATGCAGACCCTGTTCCAGTCCGGCTGGTTTATCGAGGGCCTGCTTTCGCAAACCCTGGTGGTGCATATGCTGCGCACCCGCAAGATTCCGTTCTTCCAGAGCACGGCCGCATGGCCGGTATTGATGATGACCGGAGTGGTGATTGCGCTGGGCATCTACGTACCGTTCTCGCCCCTGGGCGCCCTGGTAGGCCTGCAACCGCTGCCGCTGGCGTACTTCCCGTGGCTGGTCGGCACGCTGCTCAGCTATTGCTGCGTGGCCCAACTGATGAAAACCCTCTACATCCGCCGCTTCAAGCAGTGGTACTGAGTTCCCCCGCCGTTTAAACGGTGGCGGTCGCCCGGCCGCCACCGTGCATTACAAGGAATAGGATCATGCGCGTCTTGATCTGTGCCGGTCGTCATTACGCCGACTGCAAAAAGTCCCGCCAAGTGCTGGACGCTTACCACCGCCTGCGCCCGGTGCAGGTGCTGATTCACGGCGGCAACCAGTTCCTCGGCAGCGCCATCGAGGACTGGGCGCGGGAACTCGGCATCGACGTGGTGCGCTACCCGCCCAACTGGCAACGCCACGGCAAGCAGGCGGAGCGCCAGCGCAACCATTTCATGCTGACCGACAGCCGCGCGGATGTGGTCATCGCGCTGCCAGGTGGTGACGACACGTCGGAGCTGGTCTGCCAGGCCAGGGCCAGCGGCATTTCGGTGCTGAGCGTAGAGAACTGATATTCAAGCGAGGTGCATCATGCACAACAAACACACCCCGAAGCGCCCGGACGGGTTTGCCAAATACCGTGCGCGGCACTATCGCGGCGCGCGCCAGACCCTGCTGCTGTTGCCGCCGGCAAAACAGCGAGCGCTGCGGCGCAACCTGCTGTTTATCGGTATCACCCTGGGTTCGATCCTGTTAATCGCCCTGGTGTCCAAGGCCCATGCCGCCGGTGGCGCCTATGTGGTCGATGACGGCGCAATCAACGCACCGGGTGTCTGCAATCTCGACGCCTGGTACAGCGCCGACCGGCACGCCGGCAACACGCACACGGCAACGCTGTCTCCCGCGTGCACATTCAGCGCACTGCCTTCGGTGCAGTGGGGCGCGGCGCTGTCACGGGCCGACAGCGCAGGCCGGGGCGAGACCCAGGTGAGTCCGCAACTCAAGGCGCAGGTGCTGTCACGGCAAGACCTGGGGCTGGAAATGGCGATCTCCGCCGGGGCGCATCTTGCCCTTGATCGACGACACGGGTTCGACGGCGCCGACTTCACCCTCCCCTTGACCTGGCAACCGCTGGCACCCCTGCGCTTGAACCTGAATACCGGCTGGGCCCATGCCTACAACGACGGCGAGCCAACCCAGCGCCTGACCTGGGGCACCGGCGTCGAGTATCAACTGATGGATGTCCTTACGCTGATCGCTGAACGTTACGGCCAGGAAGGCGGTGACCAGGCCTGGCAAGCAGGGCCGCGCCTGCACCTCGGGGAATTTGTCGACGTCGACCTGGTGCTCGGGCGCGACCTGGGCGGTGAACGCAATCAATGGCTGACCACCGGTGCGACGCTCAGGTTTTAGGCCTGGCCTGCTGCTCCCGGTGCAGTTGCCGTGGCGGGTCGTCCAGGTAATTGCCTTATGATGGCGGCACCATTGCCAACGAGGGGTAAAGCACGTGGACCGTATCGAACAAATGACGCTGCTGGCGACCTACAACCAGTGGATGAACCACAAGGTCTATGACGCGGCTGCCAGGCTTACGGACGATGAGTTGCGCGTGGACCGCCAAGCGTTTTTCGGTTCGGTCTTCGGCACGCTCAACCATCTCACGTTGGGCGACACCGTCTGGCTCAAACGCTTTGCCCTGCACCCCGCCGGCTACGCGGCGCTGGCGCCGCTGAACAGCTTCGCCGCGCCGTCGGACCTCAAGCAACTGGCGTTCACCGACTTGGATGAACTCGCCGCCCGGCGGCGTTGGCTGGACCAATTGATCATCGATTGGGTACACACCCTGCGCGAACCCGACCTCGACCATCGCCTGCACTACCACAACATGCGCGGCGCGGCGGCCAGCAAGCCGTTCGGCGCCCTGCTGGTGCATTTTTTCAATCACCAGACCCACCATCGAGGCCAGGCCACCACGCTGCTGACCCAGGCCGGGCAGGACGTGGGCGATACGGACCTGCTCGCCTTGATTGACTGAACTCAGCGAGCGCTGAATTCGGCATAGGCCTGCAGCAACCGTGCAAAGTCCTCGGGTTGCGGCAACCGCTCGAAGCTTTCGACTGCCGGCGTGGTAGCCCAGGCCAGTTTTTCGCGGGTCCAGGTTTCCATAAAGGGCACGTACTCCGCGGCATTATCCAACAACGTCGCACGCACGTTGACGAACTCATCGATGCCATGGGGGCGGGTAAACAGCCAGCTCATGCAGTGCGGGCAGCAATAGTGACGATCGACCCCGTGCAGGCCGCCGACCACCGGGCAGCCCTGGGTCACCGTGAACGCGCTGGCGGGAATCAGTGCACTGAGGGAGAACGCACTGGCGGTCATCTTCTGGCAGCCGGTGCAGTGGCACGCCATGGTAATCACCGGCGCCTGGCTCACGCTGAAGCGCACCCGGTTACAACGGCAACTGCCTTCCAGGGGCAGGGTTTCGACGCTCATCACACACTCCTTTTCATGATCAGTGGCGTGGCAGGGTAGCGCCGAGGCGGGGGTGTTGAACAGGTCCGGGGGCAAAACCGAACGCTGCTGCGCCCATGGGGTCGTAACCTCAGGTGCCGGGACTTTTCAGCCCCGCCCTCCCCGCGTGCATTGTGGGTTTACCGATGTGCGTACCCAATAAGAAGGAGACGCTTACATGGTCATTCACTTCAAGGTTGCCGGGCATTTGGCCTGCGGCCATCACGGCAATAGCCTGCCCTCCAGCACCGAGCTGAATCGGGTCAAGTGCCGCACCTGCCGCAACACCGATGCCTACAAGGAAGCGCGCCGCAACCAGCGCAACGCCGCACGCCGTGCTTCGCGCCAGGCCAAGACCCACACCAGCACCGACTGGCGCAGTGCCTGGACGCAGCGCCTGACCGACCTGCCAGGGCGGCAACGCCTGCCCCGCGGCTTCGGCGCACAGCCTTTCGTATAAGCCAGAAACGCAGAAGCCCCGGACAAACCGGGGCTTCGTTTTCAATCAATCATCATTGGACACCGGCCTGTTGCGTGCCTGGTAACCCGGCAACGTGGCGGCATACGCCAGTGCCTGTTCACGGGAATTGAAGGACGCCAGCCGATCCTGGGGCGTACACACCCGCCATGGCCCGAAATTGACCTGCACGATGTCGTACCCATTCAGGTGCAGCTTCTTCAGCAGTGGAGCGCTCATAGTCACCTCGCTTTCCTGAGATTTCCCAGCGTTGCACGCCCTACCTTACACCCGCATCCAGGCTCATGACTGACCGCATGTCGCGGCGGCCAGGCTACTTGACCTTGCTGCTCAAAGTATCCAGGCTGCGCTTGAGATCATCCAGGCTGCGCTTCAAACCGTCGATATCGCTTTTCTGCCGTTCGATCGTGCTGTTCTGATCCTCGACTGTGCGCTTGAGGCTCGCCAACTGGCTGTCACTGGAACTGGCGCTCGAACCGTCCCTGCGCTTGAACTCATCGAACGCGCGGTCCTGCCCCTCCAGCTTGCCTTTCAGGCCTTGTACCTCACTCTCGGTACGTTTCTGCGCAGCCTGCAGCTGTTCAATATCCCCCACCGAAATGCTCGACGCCTTCAACACATACTGGTTGCCCGCCTCCAGCGAAGCTCCCGTCAACCGGTCGCCGCCTGACGCGCTGAAATCCCCCCACTTCACCGCACTCCCCGCCTGTGCCGTACCGGCCAACAGTCCCACGACACCTGCAATGACCATCCAATAGCGCCTGCGAACACTGAGCATCAACTGATTCCTTTCCAGACTGCCGGGATGGCATATCGCTATGACTGTCATTTATGCCGCTTGTTCCCGTGTCGTAGGAATCCTCTGGTTCGCCTGTTAAAGCCGATGTAGACCACTGATCTGCCAAGCTTTTTCAGGCGCAGTCCATGCAAGAAAGCGGCAGACCGACCTTGCGTCGAAGCGCCTGGATCTATATATTCCCAACCCTGTTACAACGCGCTACCGCCCGAATGGCGAAACTGGTAGACGCATGGGACTTAAAATCCCCCGCTCGTAAGGGCGTCCCGGTTCGATTCCGGGTTCGGGCACCATCTCTAGTTCCACTGACAGCCAGTAAAGTCCATGGAACCCTTTAAAACCCGCCACTTGGCGGGTTTTTTCGTTTATGGCGTTCCGTCGGTTTCTGTCGAGTTCCAGGCTTTTTAGGTATAGCTTTAGAGATACAAGCCAGTTCGATAATGGGTTGTATACTTATGCCACGTACCACTGCTCCCCTCACTGACGCTGCTTGCCGTACGGCCAAGCCTAAAGATCACCCATACGGTCTGTTCGATGGTGATGGTCTTTTTCTGCTAATCCAGCCTAACGGCCGAAAGGGATGGCGCTTTCGATACACCAAACCCAATGGCAAGCAAGGACTCACGGCTTTCGGCAATTATCCTGTTGTCAGCCTGACAGATGCACGAGCCAAACGTTTGGAGCTCAAGGTGCCTCCTCTCTAAAGAAACTCGCAGGTAGTCCTGCAGATCCTGCGAGTACACCCGCTTTGTCCGGCCGCGTAGCCAAGGTAGCGAGTGGATGACGACAAACCCATCGTCAAGTGCCGCTAGTTCCTGAAAAAGCGTAAATTCGCCTTTGCTGCGGAATTCCGCATGATCGAGTGCTGGAAAGAATTTGGCCATGGATGGAAAAAACGCTATGTCAGTTGGGGCATAGTAAGGCACTGGATGCACCCGTGTCCTCTCATCCCCCAACCTGTCAATGGTACCGCTCCGATCAGACCAGACCGGGCGGAAATTACCGAATCGATACTCACGTTGTACCCTATCCACCTTGGGGTTCATCGTTCGGGAAATGGATTCGCTATCGAGCACGTTGGTGACTGGTTGCAAATCGACGAGACAACGTCGTCATCAAGGCTGGAACGGGTACGCAGTACAGAACCGATACGAGTTCCTGTAGTACTACGCGCTCAAGCCACCGTGTTACACCACCTGCTGGACCTGATCCGCTTCAGGCTCTAGCGCATCCACAGTAGCGACATGGTTGGTGATGCCGAAAGGAATGTGCACGGATGGAGCAACGGCGCTAGTCGATTTAAGGTGCCCTGATTGGTCATCGAAGAAGATGTGTGGTTTCAATACGCCTAAAATTTTGCCTTTCTCGATGCCACCCAGGAAGAATGCGTCATTGGCCATGACACCCCAACTCTTGAGTGTATTCATCGCACGCTCATGAGACGGAGCATTGCGGGCTGTGACGATCGAGACGCGTATGCGGTTTTCGTATTTAGGATTGAGCTTTTTGTGCTTCTCCTCGACCGACTGGATTTTGGATATCCGCACCATGAACTCCTTCAGCGGCCCCGGGTTATGGGGCTGCATAACGTTTTTCACTTCGTGCGCATGGAACTCAGACAACCCAGAGGCCTGCATGATTGTTTCGGACTCATCGCCGGCGAGTACGCCGTCAAAGTCGAATGCGATACGTAGGGTTTTATCAGCTTCGTCGTCTTCAAATTTTGAATCGAGCACCTGGCCAGCCGGGTACCCGGCCTTGATTGCCGCTTCCACGTCTTTTTTGTCACCCGACAAAAATAAAGCGATATTCAGTGCTGGTATGTATTCATAAGGGGATTTTCCCTGCATGAAAATCGCCCTTGTCATCCCAAGGCCATAATGCTCGATAGTCTTCAGCACGCGCAGCCCAGTGTCGGGATCATTGCGCGAAAGAAGTATTACCTCGACGAGCGGATCCGTAGGATCGACGCTAAGGTCATTCACTGACAGTAAGCGCTTGATGAAGGGGAACGCTATCCCCTTAGGAAGCGGGTCGTGAAGATTTTTTTGCTGAAACTTGCGGTACTCCTCCTCCCCCTGACTCTGAAATACTGCGTCCGATGCCAGCAAATCAAACACAGCGCTGGAAGCGACGCCGATCACCAGGCGATTTTCTAACTCGTAGGGCATTGGAACCTCTCTTGATGCCTCTAAACGCAAATATTGATGGGCATCGAACATGCCGCTCGATTTCAGGGCGGATCAAGAAGCACACATCGCGCGCCTCCTCCCACGCACAGTCAGGCATATCAATCTTCAAATCAATCTACAGGTTGTTTTATTAATGGGTGGATCACTTTGAATCTTGCTGATTAGCGCCGAGTCAGCTATCACCTGATCGCCGAATGTCGGCCCCAAACTATTCTCCTGAACGAAAATGGCATAATATGCCAACAATCAAAAGTACCTGTTTGCATGGAACTGGAGCTAGTTATGGCGACGCGAAACGTTGTGCTCACCCCTCACCAGGAACAGGTTATCCATGACTTGGTACAGTCCGGCCGTTATCAGAATGCCAGCGAAGTGATGCGAGAAGGTTTGCGGCTATTGGAACAGCGCGTCGCCGAAGACACCGCCAAAATTGAGGCACTGCGTCAGGCGACCTCAATCGGCATCATGGATCTTGAGCGCGGGCGCTTTACTCAGGTGAACGAAGGAGATCTGGAGCACTACCTCGAGGGCTTGAGCCTGGAGGCAACCCTCCCCGCGCGCGAGAAACACTGAGCATGCCGCAGTATCGGATTTCCAACCCGGCGCGCGCCGACATTGTTGACATCCTCAGGCTCTCCCAGACACAGTTCGGCGATCAAGCACGCCAGCGCTACCAGGCACTGATCCTCGCGGCGCTGCAAGCGCTTGCCGACACGCCTTATCGCATTGGCAGCCACGACCGCGATGAGCTTGCACCGGGCCTTCGCAGCTATCACCTCATCTATTCACGCCAGCAGGCCAAACAAACCCATGGAACGGTCAAAAGCCCACGTCATATCGTGTTCTATCGTGTGGCAAACGACGACGTGATCGAGGTCGTCAGACTCCTTCATGACGCCATGGAAGTGCAGTTGCACTTGCCTAATGACTGATCACCGAGCTAGCCCAAAAGGTTAACTGGCCATGAACAGCGAAGGATAGATGCTGAAAAACAGACCCGACAACACCGCTTAAAGGTATCGACTCATTACCCATGTCCTCTTCCGAACGAGCAAGGGTTTGCCAGATACGGGTTACTCATCCAGTATACGGAGGCGCACTGAATACCCGCCACGGCCACCGAGGTCCGTGTCAGAAGTCACCATTCGCGATCGCTCGCACACCCGATGCGAGTGGGGGCGGATCTGGGGGCATATTTTAGATTTTTTGAGCTGAAAATATTGTCCTAGAGCCCTGTCAAAATGTTCTTCGGCGACCCTGAGAGCCTTTAACGCCAGGTTACGCCGACGTTCAGACAAATAGTGTTGCAGGACACGTTTCTCGTTGTTGGTGCGCTTCCGACGTTACACGATCGCTACGGTATTTCTACCCATGCTGTGCGCGTGCAGATCAAGGGTTGATTATAGGATTTAAAACTGCAGGGGCTGAATCATCCCCCTTGAACACCGACAGTCTGTTTTGGGGTAAGCGTTATGCCTGAAAAGGCTGTACCGAACAAAAAATTTCCGAGAAGAACTAGAGGAGAACGGGTCAGATTTGGGCAACTGATGGAATGACGTGCACGTTGGAACCACTTAAGCTGCTGGCTGCCATGCATTCTTCCAGAGGCTAACAATGTCATTTGATCTGCACCACTTACTGCTGGTATTCACAGCCTACATTGTGGGAGCTGCCAGCCCTGGCCCCAGCAACATGCGAATCATGGGCGTTGCCATGCACCAAGGCAGAAAACCTGCGCTGATGCTTGCAGCCGGAGTCATCAGTGGTTCTTTTTTTTGGGGATCAATGGCCGCCACAGGCGTCTCGGCCATTCTGCTTCAATTCGCAGAGGCACTCTTCGTACTCAAGATCGTCGGCGGAGCATACTTGTTGTTCCTAGCCCTGAAAGCGGGACGTTCTGCCCTGACACCTGACGAGAAAATTGAGAAAGCGCTGGCCGCAGCACCGCCTATCTCGGGTTTTGGCCTCTATCGGCGGGGCTTGCTTATGCACCTGACCAACCCAAAGGCTTTACTGGGTTGGATCGCCACGATGACGCTCGGTCTGGGACCACAAGCGACACCTGAAACAGTTATGATCATCCTGGCTGGCTGTGCCGTGTTGAGCATTTCTATTTTCTGCGGTTATGCGATCGTTTTCTCTACGGCGCCGATGATTCGGGGTTATCGCAGGGCGCGTCGATGGATTGAAGGCACCCTTGCGTTGGTCTTTGGCGCCGCAGGTTTTAAGCTTCTACTCTCCCGCACCTGATTTAACGCTTCCCTCTGTGGGGGATGGCCTATGTTCGAAAGCCATCCACCAACTGCTGGAGTCGTGTGGCTTGTCGTTCAAGATCATCACAGGCAAGCAGTGTGGCGTGCAGGTTTGCCACCCCTTCCTGGTTGAGGGTTTTGATCTCGGTGATGTCCATGTTCAGTGAGTCGATAACTGAAGTTTGCTCTTCCGTTGCTGTCGCTACCGACTGGTTGATTCCGTCAATCTCGCCGATGCGCTGACTGACACTGCCCAGCCGCTCACCGGCCTGGTTGGCGATAATCACACCGTCCTTACTGTAGCGTTCGCTTTCGTTCATGGTGAGTACCGCCTCACGTGCGCCCATCTGAAGCTCTGCAATCATTGAATGGATCTCCTGGGCTGAGGTCTGAGTGCGGTAAGCCAGGCTGCGGACCTCGTCCGCTACAACAGCAAACCCACGCCCGGCTTCACCCGCCCGCGCGGCCTCGATCGCGGCATTAAGTGCCAGCAGGTTGGTCTGTTCGGAAATGCCTTTGATGACTTCAAGAATCCGCCCGATATTTTCCGTCTTACCATTCAGCGCTTCTATGTTGCTGCATGACGTGCGGATTTTCCCCGAGAGCGCACCCATGGCATTTATCGTTTGGGTCACTACCTCGCGGCCATCTTCAGCCTGGCACCGGGCATCCGACGCCTGGAGGGAAGCATCACCCGCGTTACGCGCGATTTCCTGGGCCGCCGCGCCGAGTTGGTTAATCGCGGCCGCAATACTGTTGGTGCGATTGGCCTGGTCGTCCGAGTTTGCCATGGAGGCACTGGAGGTCTGCGTTACGTGCCTGACCACTTCATTGACGTGCTCGGTGGCAGAAGACACCTCACGTATTGAGCGCTGGATTCGCTCCACAAAAAGGTTGAAGTCTGCGGCCAACTCTCCGAACTCATCTTTCGAGTGTGCACCCAAGCGGCGGGTAAGGTCGCCCTCTCCCTGGGCGATATCCCGCATGGTTGTACCCATCAATCTCAGGGGCCGCATCAGTACGCGAATAAGCAGCCCCAGCAGAAGCAGCGTGGTCGCCACGGCAACAATCATCGATAAAATGGCGGAAGTGCGAAAATCATCAAGTGCCGCATAAGCTTTGCTTTTGTCGATGCACAAACCGATATACCAGTTCACCGAAGGCAGTCCCTTGATCGGCGAGAACATCAGAACTTGAGGTTTTCCGTCCTGCTCCGTCTCGCTGATATGAGAGCTAAGGGATGGCGTGTTCAGCGGGTAAATATCGTTCAATTGCTTCATCACCCGTTCTTTTTCGGGATGAACCAGCACCCTGCCATCTGCGTTGACCAGAAAGGCATAGCCCATTCCACCCAGGTCGAGCGAGCGGACTATGGTCGACAGCGTCTCAAGTGTCAGGTCCCCGCCTACCACCCCAAGCGCCTGGCCATCGTGACTGACCGGCGTTGCAATGGTCATCATCAGTTGCCCTGTCGTCACATCCAGGTAAGGTTCGGTCAGCGTTGTCCCTCCGGCAGCCATTGCGTCGGTATACCAAGGCCGGGTGCGAGGATCGTAATCAGCAGGTAGATCGTCCTCTGGCCTGATGACGAAACTGCCGTCACGACTGCCTAGATAAGTGAAGGTGAACGTCGAGAGCAACGACTTCTGCTCCAGCAGCCGCGTGATGTGTTGCGACGCGGGATCATTGGCAACCGTCTGGGCGACATGATCAACCAGAAGTATTCGCCCGGAGAGCCAGGACTGAACACTTGCAGCAGTGATCTTGCTCATTTCCTCGAGGTGGTTTTCAAGGTTCGTTCGGATGGTTTTGCGTTGAATCGAGTCGTTGTAAAGCGTAAAAAGCGAAAACGCTGCGACAACAACGAATGATGCCGCAAGCAATACCTTATGACTGAACTTCAGGTTCGCAATCATCATGGTTTATCCATAGGCTTGGGGTGTTGTAATTGTTATTCGATACCGAGGTGCGTTGATGACGGCTTGATGACGGCCAACTGTGGATAGGCCACCAGTTTCTCGATGTGCAGTTCAGTGCTCTCCAGCCAGGACTCAGTGACTGATCGGAAATGCTCCATATCCCGGCAGCGTATCCGCAGGCAGTAATCAAGCGCACCACTCACCAGGTGACACTCAATGACTTGCGGGCAAGCACTGACAAGCGCCTCAAACATCTTTTGCGTGCGGCATCCTCTGTCGTCTGCCAGTGTCACTAGAACCACCAGTGACAAACCGGGCGATAGCTTATGCTCGTCAATGAATGCCCCGTAGCCGCGGATGACGCCCAGCCTTTCCAGCTTACGAACGCGTTGCTGACAAGGGCTCTCGCTCAAGTGCACCAATGAGGCGAGTTTTTTATAGGTGATGCGCCCGTTGCAGCGCAGCACATCGACGATGGCCTCGTCGATGCGTCCCAAACACTCAGAGGCCCCGTGGTTCTTTCTTTCGCAGGTCATAGCCAAGGCATTTCACTTCAGCCCGTTGGAAAGAAACTGCTGCAGGCGCTCGCTTCTGGGATTATCCAGAATCTCAGGTCCGCCCTGCTCTTCAACCAGTCCCTGGTGAAGAAACAGCAGCTGGTTTGACACTTTGCGTGCGAACCCCATTTCATGGGTCACCATGATCATGGTGCGCCCCTCTTCAGCAAGGCCCTGGATGACTTTGAGCACCTCGCCCACCACCTCAGGGTCGAGCGCCGAGGTGGGTTCGTCGAACAGCATGACTTCGGGCTCCATGGCGAGGGCGCGGGCGATCGCTACCCGCTGCTGTTGACCTCCGGAAAGAAACGCAGGGAACTGATCGGCAACACGGGCAGGCAAGCCGACTTTATCCAAGTACCGCCGGGCACGATCTTCTGCGTCTTTTTTGCTGACGCCTAGCACCCGCCGCGGGGCAATGGTGATGTTTTCCAACACGGTCATGTGTCCCCACAGGTTGAAATGCTGGAAGACCATGGCCAAGCGGGTACGCAGCCGTTGCAGCTCGCGGTCATCCGCCACACGTAATCCTGCATGATTTTTAACCATGCAGATCTGCTTGCCATCCAAACTCATGGCGCCGTCGTTGGGTGTTTCGAGGAAATTGATACAGCGCAGGAACGTGCTCTTCCCCGAGCCACTGGCGCCGATCAGGCTGATGACATCGCCCGTTTTGGCTTGCAGGGAAACACCCTTGAGTACTTCATGGGTACCGTAACTTTTGTGTAGCCCGTCAACCGTCAATTTGTACATGTTCGCAATCTTCCTCTAAGCAGTTCGGGAGCGGCCCTGTCAGACACAGGACTCAGTGAGTCGGCCCTAAGAAAGCCAACCAATGACGTTCGGCAATTCGGAACAAACCGACCAGCGCAAAGGTCACCGCCAGGTAAATCAGCGCCGCAATCCCAAACGATTGAAAGGTCAAGAAGGTCGCAGAGTTAGCGTCACGGGCGACTTTGAGAATGTCCGGAACCGTGGCGGTGAATGCCACAGTGGTCGAGTGCAGCATCAGGATCACCTCGTTGCTGTAATACGGCAGCGACCGACGCAAGGCTGACGGCATAATCACAAACGCGTAGAGCTTCCATCCAGAGAGGCCATACGCTTTTGCAGCCTCGACCTCCCCATGGGCGATGTTGCGAATAGCCCCGGCAAATATCTCCGTGGTGTAGGCGCAGGTGTTCAGCGCGAAGGCAAGAATGGTGCAGTTCATCGCATCGCGAAAGAATGCATCCAACACAGGCTGAGCACGTATTGCGGCCAGGCTATAGATCCCGGTGTAGCAGATCAGCAGCTGGATATAGAGCGGTGTACCCCTGAACAGGTAGGTATAAAACTGCACCGGCCAGCGCACATAAAACCTGGACGACACGCGTGCGATGGACAGTGGGATAGACACGATAAATCCGATGAAAAGCGATGCACTGAGCAACCACAATGTCATGGCCAGACCAGTGATTTGCTGGCCATCGCTGTAGACGAATGACCTCCAGTACTCCTGCAGTAGTTCGATCATCGCACCGCCTCCCGTGAACCGGCGGCGTAGTATTTTTCCAGACAGCGCAGGATGAAATTGGAGGCGCTGGTGATGATCAGGTAGGTCAGTGCAGCCAGTACCAGGAAAAAGAACAATTGGTAGGTGCTTTTTCCTGCGTCCTGGGCAGCCTTTACCAAATCAGCGAGGCCAATGATCGACACCAACGCGGTGGCTTTGAGAATCACCATCCAGTTGTTGCCAAGACCCGGTAAGGCAAACCGCATCATTTGCGGGAACACCACGAAGCGAAAACGCTGTGTGCGACTTAACCCGTAGGCGGTAGCAGCTTCAACCTGGCCACGGGGTACCGCCAGCATGGCGCCGCGGAAAGTTTCGGTGAAATAGGCGCCGTAGATAAACCCAAGGGTGATGATTCCTGCGACGAAGGGATTGATTTCGATGTACTCCCAGCCCAACGCCACCGTGATGACCGTCAGCCAGGTTTGCAGGCTATAGAAAATCAACAGCATCAGTACCAGATCGGGCACCCCACGAATCAGCGTGGTGTAGAGCTGCGCTGGCAGGCGCAGCAGCCTAAGACTGGACAGTTTGGCGCTGGCCCCAATCAGCCCGAGCAATACGCTGAGCGCCAGGGCGGATAGGGACAGCTTGACGGTCATCCAGGCGCCTTCGAGCAGCAGTGGGCCGAAGCCTTGCAAGCTGAATGCAGACAGCCCCAATGCGCCTAATAGTGTTTCGAACATGATCAACAACCTATAGCGAAAAACGCCCATCCAGCGGACGAGCGCCGGGTGGTTATTTACCGCTGTAAAGATTCAGATCGCCAAAGTGCTGCTTCTGGATCGAATCATAGGTGCCATCGTCGTGAAGGGCCTGGATCGCTTTATCCAGCAGGGCCTTGAGCTCTGCATTGCCCTTGGCGATGCCGATGGCTGTCTTGGAGGGAAGATAAGGGCTCTCTACCGATGGGCTCATTTCGTAATCAGTGCCCTGGGGTGAGTTGATAAAACCCAGTTGAGCTTGAAGCGCATCCTGCAGGGATGCATCCAGCCGCCCCGCTACCAGGTCGTAATACACCTGGTCCTGGTTCTGATAGGACTGGATTTTTACCCCGGCTTTGTCCAGCACGGCCTTGGCGTAAGCTTCCTGGATACTGCCTTGAAAATAGCCAACCGTTTTGCCTTTGAGTGACACCACATCTGTGCTCAGGCCCGAACCTTTCTTGAACACATAGGACGTGAACCCGGAAAAAAGCTCGTTTGAAAAATCAATGGCTTTTTCACGAGTGGCCGTCACGGTCATGGATGACAGGATGCCGTCGAACTTGCCGGCCCTGAGGCCCGGAATCAGGCCATCAAAATCGCTTTCCACCCAGATGCATTTGACTGAAAGCCTGGCGCAAATCGCGTTGCCCAAGTCAATATCAAATCCCTTGAGGCTGCCATCGGCGGCCTTGGACTCAAACGGTGCGTAGTTGGCATCTACGCCGAAACGCAAGGTGGAGTATTCCTTGGCAGACACTGCACTTGTGCACAACGCCAAGCCCATTACTAAATACAGTTTCTTTAGCGAAATCATAATTACATCCCTAGATATTGTAGTTGGATTAAGGGCAGTAAACATCTGTCAGCATTAACCGTGACACTCATTATTATTTAGCGAGACCTGCGTCTCGACTTGAACGTTACCTGAGTACGACGACTTTACGAATATGGCAAATTGAACGTTATCACGAGCAAAATGCTCGCCTTTCAAGCAGACACCAACTTCATCATTAACAACCCACTGACAATCAATACGGCCGCCACGATACGCAACAGCGTGGCGGGTTCACCCATGAAGAAAATACCCGCCGCAAAAGCGCCCACAGCGCCGATCCCCGTCCAGATGGTGTACGCCGTACCCAGCGGCAAGCTCTTCATCGAGAAGGATAAAAGCGCGAAACTGGCAATCACAGTGACAAATGTAATGACTGTGGGCACTAACCGCGTAAATCCTTCAGATTGTTTCATCGAAAAAGCCCACACAACTTCAAATAGTCCTGCAATGATCAAACTCACCCAAGCCATGAGCAACTCCCAAACAATAAAAAACGCAAAGACTGTCTGCGCCAGGCGCAATTAAAACGTCAACGTTATTAAAAAGACCCCCGCGACGACGGGGGTAAAGACGGGTTGACCAAACCCTAGTTCCGTGACGCTATCAACTAAATCACTTGAATGTTGCGTCCAGCGCGAACGCAATATCCTTGATCAAGTCATCTGGATCTTCCAATCCGACAGAAAAGCGCAAATGACCATACTCGCGGAACTCTTCAGGGTACTTGTCAAAGCCACCTCGACCCTCTGCCCCTACGTGCACGATCAGTGATTCGTCATGCCCTAATGAAACGGCCGACGTGATGATGCGCAGGTTCGAGACAAAGCGATTCTGGGTGTCAGGATCGCCCTCTACGGCAAACGCCATCACAGCACCATAGCCTTTGCCCGCAAATTGCCGGCGCGCCAACTCATGCTGCGGGTGGGAAGGCAAACCGGGGTAGTAGACATAGGCAATCCGATCGTCGCCATCCAGAAACTGGGCCAACTTTTCGGCCGTGTTCAGCAATTGCTTCAAGCGCAGTGGCAACGTGACCGAACCGCGCATGATCATCCACGCGTTGAACGGCGAAATGGTCGCGCCGAGGTCAACCAATGCATCATTCTTGATCTTGTTGATCAACGGATTGGAGCCGATCACCACCCCGCCCATGGCATCACCATGGCCATTGATGTACTTGGTCAATGAGTGGATGACGAAGTCGACACCATGTTGACTTGCACGAAAAAATGGAGGCGGCGTGAATGTGGCATCCACAGAGATCAGCGCGCCATGGGCGTGTGCAATCTCAGCCAATGCGGCAATGTCCGCAACTTTCGTGGTGGGGTTGGCAATCGTTTCAGTGTGGATCAGCTTGGTATTGGGGCGAATGGCGTTACGTACCGATTCCAGGTCACCGACGTCTACGAAGGTTGCCTCAATGCCGTAACGTTCAGGCAGTAGTTCGGCGAAAAGCCGCCAGACTGCCTGGTAGGTGATGTCACTGACGATGACGTGATCACCACTTTTCAAGAATGAAAAAAATACCGAGTGCAAGGCAGCAACACCGGTCGCGAATACCACCGCGTCTTCACACCCTTCAAGGGCTGCGAGTTTCTTCTCAAGGCAAACCTGGTTGTGGCCTTGATTGCGTGTGTACACGAGCCCGTCCGGGCTCGACCAGTCCATGGTCGCCGGATCTTCCGGCAAGAGATAGGAGTTTGCCATGACCAATGGTGTACGGACGGCGCCACTGGTGACATCCGCGACATTGCCGCCATGAACAGCCAGCGTCGCTGCAGATAATGTCGAAAGATTGTGCTTGTCGGGGCGCATGTCGTTTCCTCTTGTTGTGTGTTTCATTCTTGAGTTGAGTGAGTTGCTTAGCTTCCACTCACACCGTTAATGCAAACGACCTTGGGTTGGGTCATGTCTTCGTAAGCGAAACGTACGCCCTCACGGCCCATGCTCCCGTACTTGAAACCGCCGAAAGGCATTGCATCAAAGCGGTAGTCGGAAGAGTCGTTGATCATCACCCCGCCCGCCTCCAGTCGTTTAGCGGCGGTCAATGCAACCTTCAGATTGCTGGTGAAGATCCCGGCATGCAGGCTGTATTCAGGTTCGTTAGCCAGCGCCAATGCTTCATCCAGGGAGCCGACGCGCTGGAGGATGACTACCGGGCTGAACACTTCTTCGCACCACAACTTGCAATGGCGGTCGACGCCTTCCAGCACGGTAGGTGAATAGAGCGAGCCGTTACGTGTGTTGCCAACCAACAACGTGGCGCCTTTGGCAATGGCGTCATTGACCACTTCCTCGGTACGCTTGGCTGACGCCTCGGTAATCATCGGCCCTACGTCCGTCTGCTCATCTGCAGGGTTGCCGACGATCAACTTAGAGGTCTGTTCAACAAAGCGCGTTTTGAAGGCTTCATAGAGTGAAGCTTCGATGAGGATCCGTTGGGTACCGATGCAGTTTTGTCCGGCCGCCCAGAAAGCCCCCGACACGCATGAATCAACGGTTTCATCCAAATCACAATCAGCCATCACGATGACCGGCGCATTACCGCCAAGGTCCATCGCCAGCTTCTTGAGGCCAGCTGTACGAGCGATCTGCTCACCAGTGACAAAGCCGCCGGTGAAAGACACCATGCGCACTGCACGGTGGGCCACAAGAGCCTTGCCCAGGGCGGCGCCGCCTGTCGCGACGGTGACAACAACCGGAGGCAGACCCGCGTCGATCAAGCACTCCACCAGCTTGATCGCTGATAGCGGTGTGAGCTCAGACGGCTTGAGAACAACTGCATTTCCTCCTGCAATGGCAGGCCCTAATTTATGCGCGACCAGATTAAGCGGGTCGTTGTAAGGGGTGATGGCGACGATGACGCCCAACGGTTCACGGGTGAACCAGCCCTGACGGGATTCAGACCCGACATAGGCGTCAAAAGGAATGACTTCACCGGCGTTGCGCTTGGCTTCTTCGGCAGACAACTTCAAGGTGTTGACGCAGCGCAACACCTCCTTTCGCGCCTGCTTCAGCGTTTTTCCCGACTCCGCGACGATCAGTTTGGCAAAGGCGTCTTTGTCACGCTCGACTGAGCTTGCAGCCTTTTCCAAGATACGCGCACGCTCATGGCGTGGCAGATCCTTGGCAATCAAGGCGCCTAAAATGGCGGTGTCAACTATCGTGGTAGCGGAGGATGCGGGTATGTCTGCCACTTCACCCACTTTGCTGCCGTCAAACGGGCTGAGCACCGTAATGGCCTTATAATCAGCAGCGAGCGAGAGACTCAAGCTATTCATGATTACTTACCTGACGTAGTTTTGTGGTTGTGGATGCTTACGATGTCGGCGAGCAATGCGAAGGCGGTTTCAAAACGACCTGCCCCCGCCCCCACTACAGTGACGGGACCGAGAATGGCCGTGTTGAAGGTAATTGCGTTGGTGGCTCCGCTCACGGCTGAGAGCGCGTCGTTCGCCGGTAAGAGCTGGGGACTCACCGATGCCGAAATCGAACCATCGCTCCGTTTCTCTGCGCTGCCAATCAGCTTCCAGCGGGCATTTGCTTTCGTCGCCTCGGCAATATCCTTGGCCGTGATTTCAGAGATCCCTTTGCACAAGACATTGCTTGGTTTGAGTTTTGCGCCCAGTAGTTCATTGGCGAGGATGACAACCTTCAAGCGCACATCGTGCCCTTCTACATCCGCTGTTGGATCGGCTTCGGCGTAACCCAACTCCTGGGCTTTTGCGACAGCACTCGAGAAGTCCAACCCCGTCTCCATGCTGGAGAGGACAAAGTTTGACGTGCCGTTGAGGATCCCCTTGAAGCCGGTGATTTCCGAGCCTGCCAGTGACTCCTTGGCCAAACGGATAACCGGGGTCCCGCTCATGACAGAACCTTCAAATTCAAAGCGGGCGCCGGTGCTATCGGCCAGCGTCTTCAAGCTTTGTGCATGCAGCGCCACGGGCCCTTTGTTGGTGGTCACGACACTGACGCCCTTTTCCAGAGCCCAGCGGCAGAAGGTCGTAGCCGGTTCACCATCCACAGGATTGGTGAACGTTGCCTCAGCGACAATATCGGCGCCAGAGAAGCGGATAACGGTTTCGTTTGCCGGCTCAGCAGTCCCGCCGGCCAGGGTCCTGAAACTGCCTTTAGCAGCAGGCACTGCTGCCAATTCACGAGCGTCCAGGCCGTCTTTGTTAATGATCGAACCGAGGTAAAGGTCACTGACACCGACAATCTTCAAGGTAAAACCTAATTCATCGGCCCAACGCGAATTCTTATCGGCAATAAGCTGGGTCAGCGCGCGGTTAACGCCACCAAATCCAAGCAACGCAATTTTGTATTCAGTCACGACAGGGTTCTCATTGTTATGTTGTGGTGCTGAGATAGTAAGCCGCCAACTTAACTTTACGAATATGGCAAACAGAACGTTGTTGCGAGCAAAATGCTCGTGCAACAGCGCAACTTGCTATTTTGTGCTCGACAGAACAAAAGACGTTACGGTATTCAGGACTCCCGGCAGCGTCGAGATCTCACTCCATACCCTGTGGATACGATCTGCATTCATCGCCTGAACCGTCAGTACAATATCGAGGTCGCCACTCATCACATTGCAGGAAATAACTTCAGGCATTGCACCAACGGAGCGAACAACTTCTGAATCTCGCATACGATCCTTACGATAAACGAAGATTAATGCATTAATGGGTCCTGCATCAGCTGAAGGCATACCTTTAATAATTGTGTAGCCTCGGACATACCCATCGCGCTCCAATCGCTCAATTCGCAGCCTGACTGCGTTCCTGGACAAATTGACTTTTAGGGCAATATCGTTGTGGGCCAACCGTGCATTGCGAGTTAGCTCCTCCAAAATCTTTTCATCAACCTTATCTAAAACACGTTTCATCTCTGGCTCCGGACTTATAACGAGTGAGACTCCGTGTCTTTGGATAAGGCCCTGACCAGCGAGATCAGCGACCTGACGTCGTTGGGAATTGAAGTACAGTCTTGTTCAGCAACTACAGGAACACCAATTGTATTTAGGTGGCCAACAATCTCTGACTTTTGGGTTGCAGTGCCAACTTTCGACGGATGTGTGGTTGCCAGGCAAATCATGGGGATCATCAAGCTGCGTCTGCTTATACGTGCAGCGCGCAAGCCGATAGCGGTATTGGGACTGACCAGATATCCACTCTCTGCAAAGACCTCATGAATACAACTGAATGCGTCTGCATCGTCCACAGCCAATGAGTCAAACAGTTTGCGTGCCTCCAACCATTCATCCTGCGCTAACTGAATAGTGCCCTCGCCTTCTAGCAGCTGCATATTACGAGCTACTTTTTCTCCGCATCGATTTAAGATGCTCCACTGTATGCGCTCAAAATTAGAGGCCAATGAAACATTCATAGTGGGGATTTTGGTAGCACGAATCTCATTTCGCCTGTAAAAATTTGATTGGAGAAAATTATGCAGTCCGGCGTTAGCATTCGTGGCAACGATAAGCTGTCGAATGGGCAGCCCCATTTGCTTGGCAATATAACCAGCATACAGGGCGCCAAAATTTCCAGTCGGGACACTGAAAGCAATCTCTCTTTTAGGCGCACCGAGTTGAAGAGCAGAATAGAAATAGAACGACAGGTGCGCAAGCACGCGAACCCAATGCACTGAGTTGAACGAAATGAGATGCTGCTGCGCATCATTATTTTTTTTCAGGAACTGCTCACACAAACGATGACAATCAGAATAGTCTCCGTCAATCTCAACATTCACAACATTATCTTCGTGCGTACTCAGTAAGCGTCGGCGGTCCTCCGCCGTCAACCCCGTGGAAGGATGCAATACCAACAGCGTAACGCCCTTCATTCCCGAAAATGCTTTTATTGCTGCAGCGCCAGTATCTCCACCGGTACAACCTATAACCAGCGCCTTCTTCCCAGACCTCAGCAAATTATGATCGATAAAGC
This sequence comes from Pseudomonas sp. NFX5, assembly GCF_049132125.1. Taxonomy (NCBI): domain Bacteria; kingdom Pseudomonadati; phylum Pseudomonadota; class Gammaproteobacteria; order Pseudomonadales; family Pseudomonadaceae; genus Pseudomonas; species Pseudomonas sp. NFX5. The sequence goes on along the minus strand of NZ_JAFMZG010000044.1, from coordinate 277,732 downwards.
GAGCCATCAATTGAAGGCCGACGTCTTGATAGACGCCTGACGGCCCATGAAACAATTCGAGTATCCACTCGTTACTCGCGGTCTGGTAAAGCGGTGTCACTGCGTTACTTTTAAAACAATCAAAAGTCTTCTCAAGGATACGAGACAACTGATCCCGCTCGATCCAACCTCCCAGAAAGGGCTCGATTACGTAGCGAGCCAATTCATGGAAGGGCAACCATTCGAGCTTTGAGAGCTCCTCCTTTTTGAAGCGGGGAACCTTGTGCGGCACGTACAAGCCCCCGTCAGGCGCGTACGCCCCCATCAGCACCTCGCTGAATTCGTACGTTCTACCAGGGGTCCGTGTGCTGACGTATTTCATGATCCAAGACACCCTCAAGCTATTCCCGAGCGGGCCACCTGCAAGCTGGGTCTTCGCCGGAATTCAATGCGGTAGCGTTAATCGCCTTTGATCCAGCTTCAAGCCAACGACCAAAAAAGTCAATATATCGACTATAATATCTCACCAACGGTATTCCGTTCCTGATACACGAGCCCCCCTTTTGCACCAGTTCATGGGATGTGCCACGGCCGACAATGCTTGAAAAATGGGAGAACACTATGTGTGCCAAGAATCTGCTGCACTCGCTTTATCAGTACAAGGCATGGTCTGAGGATGTGTTACTCAGGTGCTTGAAAGCGCCCGTTGCACAGTCCTTCCCTGTGGAGATGGAGAAGGCCTGTTATTGGCTCAGGCACATCAATATTGTGGACCAGCTATTCATCGCCAGACTGCAGGGAAAACCGGAGAAGTTTGACGACGTCGTCACTGAGCAGCAGCAAGACATTCGTCAGTTGGAAGAGGCATTCACAAAGGCAAATCAATGGTTTGTTGACTACACAAAATCAGTCACTGCAAAAGAGCTGTCTGAACCGGTGGAATTTTTCTTCAAGGATGGCAAACCGGGCAATATGACCAAGGAGCAAATCCTTGCTCATGTGCTTTCTCATGGGCTCCAGCATCGAGGAAGTGTTAGCACGATCCTACCCAGGGAAATCCTGGAGGGATACCAAGATCATTTCACAACGTTTTTGAAACTGTAGGCAGTTGGATATCTGCCTCCTCAACCATGAGGAGGCAGAGTATTCACCGCAGTGCTCAGCTCAATTCAAGCACGTTTATCACCGCTGCAATTTGCTTGCGTCCTGCCCCTTCGATGGTTCTAAGCGGCAAAGGCAGGCTCGGAGAGTGAGTCATGCCGCGTAGCTCCGCGGCAGTGGCTATCACGCGAAAGCTACCTCCAAATTGGCTGAACAATGCCCAAAGCGGCTTCAAGGATTCGGAGAGGCGCGTAGCCTCAAAGGCGTCACCTGACAATGCTGCTCGTGTGATGGCGAGCGCCGTATTGGGGAACAAACCGCCCATGACCGAATACCAGGCATCGCAGCCGGCGTTCATTCCAACAGCGGCAAACGCATCGCCGCTTATTCCAATAGTTACGTGACTCGGAATCAATTTTCGCAGGCGCTCCACGCGCTCCCTGGCCAGATGCGGCGCCTCGAGGACGCCAGGGATTTTGATTGAGCTGACATTGGGTAGCTCTGCAATACGCCCGTGTAATTCATCGGTAAATTCGAAATGGGTGGTCCCAGGATTGTCATAGACACATAGCGGGATTGAGACGTTGGCCGAGACCATTTCGTACATCGAAAACACATCGTCCTGAGTCAGTTTTTGATACGACACGGGTGGCAGCAGCAAGGCTTTGACTCCCACGGCTTGCGCATCCTCGGCCAGCAGCAAAACGTCGCGTGTACGCAGCGCACCGATGCTCACCATCACTGGCACGCCCTCCGCGGCCTCCACTGCCAACTGAGCAACTCGAGAACGTTCGGCTCGAGAAAGATACGCATAGCCCCCAGTGGATCCTAGAGCCCCGATGGAATCTACTTTGGCTGCCACCAATTGCTGCACAAGACGAGTAAAAGCATTTTCGTCCACACCCTGCTCATCCATAGGCGTCAGAGGAAATGCACTAAGGCCGGTAAACATCGTCATCACTCCTTGCAGTGGTCTATGGACTATTTGGCCCCAGGACCAATCAGTGAGCTTTCGATCTGGACGCCTGGCATCATTTGCTGCAACCCTTCGATGAGTTTGTCCCCCGCTTCCGTCAAGGCTTCAAGCGGCATCGCCGGCAGACTCTCCAGAATGAACCACATGCTCTTCGCGTCAGCACCGAGACGGGTCCTGACACCTTGCCGCCAATTCCAGCGACGGCAGGTCACGCCTTTGTCATCGCGCCAGACAACCTCGCCGGGGTCTGGATATTCGAAAGCAGGAGCACCTTCTTTCATCGTGTCAAAAGGCTCAGTGCCATCAGCGACTACGAGCCGAGGGGAGCCCACATAGGCTTCAATGTTTTCCCCGCCAACAGGGATGGCGTACTCAATACTGATTGCGTTGTAGAGATCGACGATGGGATCCAGGCTAGGCAAGCTTCCGTCACGCAAAACCCGTTTACGCAGCGCCTCAGCTGAACAGGGCGTACGCTGCGGCTTGGCGCCGAACTTTCGGAATGTCTCCGCCCATGCGGCCAGGTGAGCTTCTCCCCAGCTTGGCCCACCTTCCTGTACAGCCTTGCAAGCACGGTCCAGGGCTGCCTGAGCAACCTCAGGATGGGTCAGTGACGCAGCGTCCACCACAATGCTCAGGGCCCTGAACTCCGGAGCCAATTCTGCAACGGCTTGATCGATCAACGGCAGTACGGACAGCATCAAAAACCTCCAGAAATCCAAATGTCATTTCATGCTAGTCAGTGACGACCAATAAAGTCAATATAATGACCAATATCATCTACTATAACGCGTGCGCAGATTGACGGGGCAATTGGTAAAGGCCGAGAATCCCACTACATTTTTTTCATGACATTCATCAATGACCACGAATACCAGCCTGTCGATTACCCCTGGCGCTGATGCTCAAGCCGTCAGCCTGGCCGTTGCGCGCACGCTCAAACAGGCGCGCAAAGCACAGAAGATCACGCTGGATGAGCTTTCTCGCCGCTCAGGGGTGAGCAAAGGAATGGTTGTCGAAATAGAGAAATGTACGGCGAACCCCAGTATCGGCATCCTTTGCAAAATCGCCGCCGCGCTGGGCCTGTCCGTTGCAGACATCGTCAACGTGACCGAAGCCCCATCCGCCCATATCATCGACAGCCAAGACATCCCCACGCTCTGGACCGGGGACCTGGGAGGAACGGCGCGGCTTCTGGCAGGAACGTCCGGTCCTAATATGATCGAGCTGTGGCGTTGGGAAATGCACCCAGGCGAATTTTTCGCTTCACAGGGACATCCTCAGGGCACGCTTGAGCTGTTTCATGTGGAGAAAGGCACGCTGAAATGCGTGGTAGGGGAAACAGAGCTGGTCATCCCTGCGGGGAGTTCGGCAGTGGCCAGAACCGATGTTCCCCATTCCTATTCCAACGCTGGCAGATCCAAGTTGGTATTCACTATGTCCGTGACCGAGATGCATCAGTAGATAGCAGCAGGCTGGCCGTCAGTAAGCATCTGCAAAGTGGACGAACCTGCCAATTTCAAAGGGGTTGTACCACTGAGCCCGATCAAATACTGCGGTGGATCACCGCTAGGGCGCGAATTCACAATTGCTCGAGCAGCGCATGTGACTGGGGGCATAATGGGGGGCAAATTTCGGTTCCTTAAAAAGGATGCCCCCACCGATGCCCCCAGATATTGCGGTTGTTTTCAAACGAAAACTCAGCGATGCCTTGATCCGCTCGCTGGCCGAACCGGGTAAACACGCCGATGGCGAAGTCCCTGGGCTCTACTTGGAGGTAAGGGCGTCGAGCAAGGTCGACAAATCTCCTTCCAAGGTTGGGCGATTGAAGTATCGCCTGCATGGCAAGGAAAACCGCTTCTCCATCGGCGCTTACCCCGACATTGGTCTCAAGGAGGCGCGCGACATTGCCCGCGGCGCACGCCGCGATGTGGCTAATCACATCGTCCCGCTCAAGGCCAAGACCGCCAAGATCGAGGCGAAGTTGCTCAATGAAGAGCGCACCTTCGCGTACGTGGCCAAGCAAGGGTTGGCATTCAAGCCTGCCGAACTGGTGACCAAATCCATCTCGGGTCGACCGGAGCGCTGAACAACCACATCTTGCCTGCCATTGGCAAAAAACCGGTCAGCGAGATCAAGCTGGAGCACATCACTACGATCATCACCGAGTTGCGTCGTCAACGCACCCTGGCCATGGCCCGGCGCGTGCGCACCATCATCCGCGCCATCCTGGGGTTGCCGAGGGCCGCGGCTGGGTGGAGCGCAACGTGGCGCTCAGCAACATCGAGGAGCTGAAGATCCGCCATATCGTCACCAGCAATCCGGCAATCGAAAGGCCAGTCGACCTGGGCAGGTTTCCGCTGCGTCTGGATGACTGCAACGACGGCAGCGTTGCGCCTGCTGGTCATGTTGCCGGTCCGCCCTGGCGAATTAGTGCAGATGCGGTGGGAAGACGTCGATCTGGGCGGCGCCGATTGGCGTTACGTGGTCGGCAAGACCGAACATCTGATGTAGTGCCCTTGAAACCTTGGATAAGCACTCTATTCATCACACACTGCGGCAACCCAACAAGAAGTATCAGGAGTCTGTCCGCAGTTTAGAAGGCAGCTTCGTATCGAAGCTATAGCGCAAGTGTGCTGCAGCCAAATCGTGGCGTTTCCCTTTAGAACCAGAAATCCGATCAGCGCGTGCAGGCAAAGCTATTTATTGAGTTTTATATTGCGCTAAAGCTATGGAACGACCGAGTTGGGCAAGCGTTGCGCACGAGCTCATACGGGTTCCTTGTGATGGACAGACCGTAGCAAGCCAACAGCCTACTATCCGGAAACCTGCGGTTTACTTGCCCAGAATGTTCTTCAACGCAGCGGTATGGCCGGCCGGGTCGTTTACGCTGGACATCACTTCGATGATGGTGATCGTCTGATCGTTCATCGCCATCAACGAGGCCATCAGTAGTTTCAGGCCGTTGAAATCGTCGGTGCCGTCCAGGCGGTACATCTTCAAGTCGTTCACCTGAATGGTCTTCTCGCTGGTCATGCGAAAGTTGGGTGAAGCGGCCTGCTGCTTTTCCTTCAAGGTATCCACGGCAAGGCGAAACGCAGCGTCCGGGGTGGTGCCCGCAGTCGGCGCCGGACCTTCGGTAACGATGATGGCCCGCTCGCTTTTCGGATCGAAGTACATCGTGCCGCCGTTCTCGCTGTTCAAGGCACGGGCCTCGACGCCTTCCAGCACGAACTTCAGCTTGCCGCCTGCCAGGGACACCGATTGCATGTCCGATGGCGCCGTAGCGGTTTTTTCAGGCGGGGCAGCAACTGCCATGGTGGCCGCGCCGCTCAAGGCAGCAAGCACGCACAAGGAACGGGTCCAGCCCAACAGCAAATGCTTTGACATTCATAGCGCCTTTATTTTCAGGCCATCGAATATCGACGGACTGTCGTGCGAACAGCCTAGCTTACTTGCCTGCTCACTTGCCCATATGTTGTTCACAGCCGCAGCGTGTCGCTTATATTTGCGGTCAGCATGGGGATTGATTTGTCAGCTGGAGCAGCTATGCGACGTTCCTGGTAATTACCACGACGAAGCGAATGACTTTGCTCACAAGGCGAATATCAGATTCTCCATGGGGCTCCAAGTCTCAAATGAAGCGATAACCAAGCCGCTACACATCGTTGCCTCATCTTCAGGCTGCGCGAATCGTAGCTCAGATCGATTTGGTAATCCCCCCTGTGAGCTACTCGACCTACAGCTGCGACCAAGCTGCCCCGGATGTCCTCCGTGCCAGCGACTTTAAAAACGGCCGGTTCGGTATCGTTAAGCGCATAGATTGAATCTGAGGCAGGACTCTCACTTATGAAGAATACCCTAATCGCAACTGGCATCGCTCTGCTACGTCATACGGCCTTACGTGCCACGATCGGGCACTAAACAGTGAGCAGGAAACGAAATGGCTTTCAGCGATGACAACGGTGTTTTTGCGTTCGCGTGCCGCCCGCTGGAAGACATTGGTGGTGCACCTGGGCATGACGATTTTCTGGCAGCGTTGGCGGATCCGAATCACCCTGAGCATGAGGCAATGTCGGAGTGGTATGGGGATGATGGGTTCGATCCGACGGCGTTTGACTGCGAGTGGATCAATCAGAGGTTGAAGCAGGCAAAGGTCTGATCAGCAAGAGGGTGTCGGGCGGACGCTTACAGCCAAACTTTTTTCGGACTTTCCAATAAAAAACTCACTAAAATCACTTCACAAAATGACCAGGATCCGAACACGCAGCAGACCTGGAAAATTAGGATATTTTTAGGGATAGAAGCAGCACACAAAACGCAAATACTCTATACATATCAAAAGCTTATTTTTTTTATGATTCCGGGTTCGGGCACCATCATTACGTTCCACGACCTCCCAAGAAGTCGCTGAAACCCACATAGAACCTGCCTTGTGCAGGTTTTTTGTTGCCAACATTTGTCCCCCACACTCACTCACCCCAACATTTTTCTAGTACATCCTGAGTTCGATTTTGGGTGATGTACTAGTTGGCACTCCCTGATACCGCCGCCAGGCAAGCAAAACCCAAAGCTTACGCCTACAGCCTGTGAGATCGAATATATGAAAGACAGGACATGACCATTTGTGGATGAAGGCTTGGCAAACAGGTGAGGCCATTTACGTATTTGCGAGTCCCCATCCGATCTGGTCACCAGAACAGCATCCTCAATGCCAACGCGACCACGACTAGATTGAAAACTGCTTCCATCCACTGGTCGCCCTTCTTTAAGGCAAACTTCGCGCCGGCATTTGCACCCAATAGCGTGCCAATAATCAGGCAACATCCGTACTGCCAGTCAATGAGGCGGCTGACGCCGAAAATCAGTAATGAACCCACGGAGAGAACCAGCCCACCGACTTTGCGGGTCCCCACCGATTCGCTGATGGTTTTTCTGAAAAAGATAATGAATAAATACGTCGAGAGTTTGGCTTGCCCACCAAATAGCCCGCCGATCATTCCCACGGGGATAAAGAGGATATAGCCAAACAGACGTCTGATCGCTGAGGGAGGTGTTTCGCCGCTACGAGGTTTTTTTATAAGAGACAGTGCGACGAGCAGCAATGTCAGCCCGCCAATTATCTTGTGCAGCAGCGCGGGATCTATTTGAAGAAGCAGGCTCGCGCCTGCCAGAGCCCCAACCAACCCCAGTACCGCAGCTGGAAAGGCCAGCGCATAATCGACCTTTCCCTGGTTATGGAAGTGCCGCAGTCCGGCAACCATGGTGCCTACCGAGGCCAGGCGCGCAGTGGCGATCGACGACTGAGGTGCAATCCCCAGCCAGATCATCACCGGAACGGTCAAAAACACACTGCCACCGGTGTTGGTCCCGACGAATCCCGTTATTATTCCAAGGAAAATCAGACCGACGCCTGTCAACCACTCATGCCCCATCATGTTGAGGTGCTCGCATAAGATTCATGGCACGGCTTACTCGCTCAAGTAAACCGGGTCTATCCAGTGATAGCAGTTTCTATTTCGGGAGCCGGCGGTCACATGAAGCTTTGCGGTATGTACGAAGCTGTACTCGCCGACAATCGGGCGGCGTAGCGAACTTTCAGGCCCAGTGATTTTGCATACAGTACACCTCGGTTAATGAGATCTTGTATCTGTGCTTTTGATTTTCTAATTCGATATTTATGTGACGTTTCATTGATACCAGAAAATATGCCTACCCAGTTTGCTCCTATCGCCGTAACCGCATCAATACCATCTTGATGCGCGCGGGAAGAAGGTAACTTCCTGTTGGTGAGCGTTGATACTGGAAGTTAAATGAAATGTACTTGAAGGGTTGCAGCAATATCAAGCATCGCAAATCAGGGCTCCTCAGCCACCAACATGAATAAAACTTCATGGTTTCGCATATTGACTTTCTTAAAGTTACTGACTGCCTGTTCTCACCCATTGAATCAAAAGAAATTTTATTTATGACACTTTTTCGCACAAGGCAGCTTAGTGCCTGACCTTTTAACCCTCTTATGACTTCCAACAGCTTTGCACTCGGCAAGCTATATATATTTAATCTAACAGAGGACCTGAGATAGATGGCACTGATTAAAAGCCGTCCAGTTGCAGCTTTTCGGGTGCTTGCTTGCTGGAGGGGGTCGAGGGAGGACGCCCCCCAGCGACTCGCCGTGCACCTTGGGCAATCGCCGAGAACGGGCGGACAAAGGTCGCGAAACCCACAGGCCGCAGATAGCGCGATAGACGCCTGCGAAACCCGCTAGAAAAACTTAAACCATAGAATGAGTGATCGGAATGTACTTTTGCGCAGAATTAAGTCATTTAGGGACCTACCTGGCTCACCCCTCAGCACTTTAAAGTACGCCAATCATTCAACTATCGGCGTCTTTATGAATCTCTGGTTTCGACTTCTCCTCATGCTGCTTCGTCGACCTTGGCGCAGACCGGCAAAAGCGCTGGAATCAACCGTCATCCGAATGCGCGTCTGGCCACTGGACCTCGACTTCAATCGACATGTCACCAACGGCCGATATTTCACCCTGGCCGATGTCGGACGCATGGATTTCGTTTTGCGCAGTGGCGCCTATCGAGTAGCTATTAGAGCAAAGGCGCTGCCCATCGTCGGAGACACTTGGGGTAAATTTCGTCGTGAGCTTAGACTGTTTGAAGCGTTTGAAATCCACACAAGGATGCTTGGCTGGGACGACAAGTGGAGCTTCATGGAGCATCGATTTGTGAGCAAAGGCAGAGTGATCGGCGTTGTCGTAATGCGAGGTCTATTTCGTTCAGCGAAAGGTATTGTTCCGCCAAGCGAGTTTGTTCGAGAACTGGGACTGCCCGAACGGTCGCCAGAGATGCCGGAATGGCTGGCCTCGTGGTCGCAGAGCTGCGATGCCATGAGCCGCCAACTCAGGGATGAAGAAAGCACCAATGATTGACTTGACGTGCAGGCAGCCCATGACCAGCGCGCTATTGGGACCGTTGATTGCTCCGCCGTTGGCGTGTGCGGCGTAACTTCGCCAGCCCGTGTAATTCGTCAATAATGGGCTGTATGTACTTTTCTCCGAGCAGGTGCTGGTATACCTCGAAGTGGTCCTATCGCCAAGCGCACTTGCTTCTTTATTTCCTCTATGGCCAGGCACGCCTCATGCACGAAGCGTTCGTCGAATACGCCATGCAACTCAAGCTCAATCCCACTTTTGTCATGGTGTATTTGCACATGGCAGTATCGACCACCATATTGGCCGCCGCTGCAAAATAACATCAAATTAAAACCATGACCGAGGAGCTTACGTAATTGATCCTGAAGACTGTCTTGGTGCAAGCCAGATATTTCCAGCTGCCGAGACACACATGGGCCATTGGCGAATTGCTTACTCAACATAACCACCTCCACTTTTATCGGTTACGCAGTGCCAGCACTACTGCGCACTATCACGAACAAGCTTACGACATACCCAGCCTGAAAAATGTCAGAAGTCGGTAAGGTTATGGTAAATACCACGAGCGCTTCGAGTTACTTCCCACTCTGTTATTTACCCACCTTAACCATAAATTAACGCTACCAAACAGAACAACCTATTAAGCTTGGCTAATGCGCCTCTCCTGCCCCGACAACTCATGAGGTGATGGCGACCCATCGAGCCTGCCGGCCGGGTCGCAAACGGCGCACGACCGATATATCATTCTGGAGTGTTTCACTAATGCCTGACGACAACGCTCATTCGGCAAAACATGCCTTGTTCAGTATTGCCCTGGTTAATTATAAAACGCTGCACATGACACGCCTTTGCTTAGGATTGCTACGCGACTACGCTATATACCATCAAGTTCCGGTCTGGGTAGTGGATAACGGTTCCGCCGATGAAAGCATCCACTACTTGCGGACACTTGATTGGATCAACTTGGTAGAAAGGATCCCCCACCCTCGAGAAGCCGGATATATCGCGCATGGTAAAGCCCTTGATCTGATTTTGGGATATGTTGAAACTCCGTACTTATTCCTGCTTCATACGGACACATTTGTATTTGATACCGACGTGTTCAGTATGATGATGAGCCAAAGCACTGCAACGCCGCGTACAGTGGCAGTCGGTTGTACAGAACAGATCAATCGCGATTTTTTAAGAACTGCCTGGCGGTTCGGCACTCGACTGATGAAGTACCACTACCGAACACTCATGCGTTACGTGGGGCTACCCTCTAAAAACCCCAAGCCTTTCAGAGAAACCCACTTGAAAAGTTTTTGCACCTTATGGAACTGCGATGTAATTAAACAACATAACTTGCGCTTCATGATGGATAACCGGGTACCGGGATACGCGCTACAAGACAAGATGGTCAAGCTGGGTTATGCGATCAGCTTTCTGTCAGCACGAAGATTGTTCAGTTACCTGGACCATATTCAAGCCGGCACTGTCGCCGCTAACGGCGGCTATGACACGGACCATCGTCGAAGAAAAACGTATCACGATACCCTGCTGCGCTTTCAAAAAGAGGCGTCAAATGATGCGAAAACGACCAGTACGGAAAAATGATGGTTGCTGATAAGACCGGCCCGCGAGATTCGAACTGAGTGGGAGCGCACAGCTGACTTGAAAATCGAACCTGATAGAACTTTATCCACGGCCCAGCCCATAGGGCGCTTGTTCGATGCTCATCGCTTACTCTGCGGCGCATCAAGAGGGGTCTCGAGAATGAAGGTTGCGCCCTGCCCTTCCCCGTCGCTGTGCACGGTCAAGCTGCCACCCATTTCCTGCGCGGCGAGCGCGCAGCTGTGCAGGCCGAAACCGTGACCGTCTTTGCGAGTCGTGAAGCCATGGGAAAAGATACGCGTCAGGTGCTCTGGCGTAATCCCGTTGCCATTGTCGGCCACCGTGATACGCAAGACTGCCCCGTCAGCGATGAGGGAGGCGCTGAACGTGATGCACGGGCTGCGATCGACCACGCCGTCCAACGCCTGCCTGGCGTTTCTGATCAGGTTTACCAGAATCAGCAGCACCCGGTGCCGGTCCAGCGACAGCAGGGGCAAGTCGGCAATGTCCTTGACCACCGTCACCTCCTGATTCATCCGTGAGCCGGCACTCATGCGCCAGGCATCATCGATTAATTCCGAGACCGGTATTGTCTCGACGACACTGACGGCAACGGCATAGGACTGCTGGGCAGCGACAATGGTCTTGATGTGGTCAATGCCTTTGGTGAGTTGCTCGAGCTCTTCGATGATGCCCTGCTGTTCTGCCGCCACCGCCTGCGCCAGCTTGAGCAGGTAGTCGGGCAGCATCTTTCCCCGCTGGTCCTGGGTGAAGAAATCGCTCAGCTCATGGATGTGTTCGTTCATCATCTGCGCCACCTTGCCCAGGCCCTGGGCCTTGGAGGTGCGCATCTGGCTGCTGACCAACTCGGCCGAAACGTTCACGCTGTTGAGAACGTTGCCGACATTGTGCAGCACCGTCGTGGCGATCTCGGCCATGCCCGCCTGACGGGATTTCGCATTCAGCTCGGATTGCACCTGGCTCATGCGTAGCGCCGCGCGTACGCGAGCCTTGAGCTCCAATGGCGAGAAAGGTTTGGCGATATAGTCATCGGCGCCACTCTCCAGCCCGGAGATGCAAGCTTCGCTGCCGCCGCGGGCGGTCAACAGGATGACGGGCAGATGGGCAAAACCGGCGCTCGCCTTGATTCTGGCGGTCAGGCCAAAGCCGTCAAGCTCCGGCATCATCACATCCGAGAGAACGACATTGATCGGTTGACGCTGCAGCATGGCCCAGGCCTGTTCTCCATCAGCGGCGGTGACGACGCTGTAGTCGTCGCGCAAAAGCTCGCTGAGGTAGCCAAGCATTTCCGGGCTGTCATCGACCACCAGGACCCTGGACTGCGAGGTGCGTTCCGGGTGCCGTTCGTTGTCTGCATCGGCCATGGACGCCTGGTCGTTGCTACTGCCACGGCGGCCGTCGTCGAACAGCAAGTGGCGCTGCTCGGTTGTGATCATTGCGGTGGGTGACGATCCCTCATGCAGATGACCGGCTTCGGTCGGCACCGTGTCTTGCTCGGTTCCCCGAGGAAATCGAACAAGGAAGCACGAGCCCTTTCCAGGCTCACTGTTGACACTGACTTCGCCCCCCATCAGTTCGACCAGATCCTTGACCAGGGCCAGGCCGATGCCTGTACCGCTGTAATGCCGCGTGGCGGAATTGTCGATCTGGGAAAAACGCTGGAACAGCAGGGGTAATTTGTCAGGCGCGATGCCAATGCCCGAGTCTTGCACCGCGAGCTCAAATCGCTCGTCATCAAGCGCAGTGACTGCCAGATGCACCGTACCGCCAGCAGGGGTGAACTTGATGGCATTACTCACCAGGTTGAGCAGAATCTTCTCGAAGTGTCGGGGGTCCAGGAACACGGTGCCGAGGGCAGGATCGATGCTGCAGGTCAAGGTGCAGCCTTTGCCCTTGGCCACCATGGCGGCGTCCTCGGCCAGCACACCCACCGCCTTGTTCAAATCAACGGGCGCCGGACACAGCTCAAACTTGCCTGCTTCGGCCTTGGAGAAGTCAAGGATATCGTTCACGCGGTTCATCAGGCGCAGTGCGTTTCGTTGTGCGCGCTCGATTTGCACGCGCCAGTCCGCCGGCGGCGTGATCGCCACCGAGAGCTGCTCCAACGGGGCGAGAATAAGGGTCAAAGGGGTGCGCAGTTCGTGGCTGACCGTGGCGACGAAATCACTCTTTGCCTGGTTGGCCGTCTCGGCCTGGTTGCGCGCCTGAATAAGTGCAACCGCCTGCGCCTCCAGCACCTCGGTCTGCCGGTGCAGCGTGTCGGTCCGCTCGGCGACCATTCTCTCCAGAGAGGCCTGCACCTGCTGTCTTTCGGCTTCGGCCTCGGCCTCCAGCACCCGGATGCGCAAGGCATTCTCCTGGAACACCCGGACGGCGCGAGTCATGATCCCAATCTCATCGCCGCGTCCAGCACTGGCGATTTCGGCGCTCAAGTCACCGGCAGCGAGCCGGCGCATGGCCGAAGCCAGGGCGACGATGGGCTGCGCGACAAACCGCGAGGTGCTCCAGGCAATGGCTCCGGCCAGCAGGATGGCGACGGCGCCAGCGACTATTGTCGCCAGCATGCCGCGATCCTTGTGGACCAAGGCGTCTGAACGCGCTTCGCCTGCGAAGCGCGCAACCAACAGGCCAGCGCTGCGTGCCTCGATACGAACCTGGTCGCGCGCGTCGCCCAAGGCGTTGCTCGCCTGATGGAACCCGGCAAATGCCGCCCGGTAGCCAGCAATCTGATCGCTGACCGTCAGGGGCGTAGCGCTGGCCTGCTGCCCCACAGACGATGGCAGAACCCGGGCGAGACGGGAGAGTTCATCGAGGATGACGCCTACAGAGCTGGCGACCTCGGCCGACGGCACCAGGCGAAACGACAAGGTCTGCGCTTCCAGGGTGGCAACACGTTCGGCGAAACGCTTGGACAACGCGGCGGCGTTTTGCAGCAAACCGATGGCGGCCTGAATGTCACTGGCGTCATGGGCAATGTGCTCGTCCACTTCAGCCAACATGACTTCAAGGCGCTCTGCCACGCCTCCAACAGCTCCCAGATGCCGCAAAGCCTCGCCGCCCCGGAGCCTGGGAGCCTCGCCAAGCTGCTCGAGCGCCAGGCTGGCTGCAGCCACCGCCGTCGCCAACTGCTCCAGGGTCTCCACCTGTTGCGGCGCCCCCATCAACTCACGCAATTGCTCGACCACAGGCGGCAGCGCCGCACAGGCGTTGCGCGCCGCAGTGGCGGCGGCACCATCACCGCTCACCAGCACCTGGGCCACATTGGCGGTAATGATGCGTTCGCCGTTGCGCAGGATATCCAGGATGCGATGGGCGCTCTGGGCGTTGCTCACCCGCGCCTGGTGGTCGGCGGCGCGGGAGTCCAGGCCCTTCAGCCCAGCGGCGATACCCAGTTCAACGAGGGCCGTCGCCTCTCGCATCCGGGCGTAATGGGCGGTCATATTCTCGGTTTCGCCATCCATGGTCAGGGTCGCCGCCCGCAAGGACGCGATCGCCGCAGCGAGCCTCTCCAGGCTGCCCTTGAGCGATTGCGCCTCTGCCGCCGGGATGGCGTTAAGGCCGTTGATAGCGGTCGCGACCAAGCCCTCGGCCTGGGACACGCTGCCCTGGTCGCGGGTGGCAATGAAGTTTTCCACCCGCCCGGTAGCCCCGTTGACCGAGGCCAGAATTTCCGCGGAATGGCTGGCGGAATCCACCGCACGTACCATGCCTCGCAGGCCGTAGAGGTTCACGAGCGATACCGCCAGCATCAGCAACACCAGTGCGGCAACCGCCAGGCCGATCCTGACGGCAATGGGCCTGGCCGTGGCTGATTTGAATGTCAACATGGGGCCTCGCCTCCTAGCCCGCCGCTACTGTTTCGTCACCTCCGGCAAAGGCGCCGGCGGCGCCGTATGGTTGATGGCCGCATCGATCATCGCCGCAACGGAAGCCTGGCCGTAGAACGGATTGGCGGCACCGCCCACCGGCATAGTGGCAAGCCAGGCGTCCAGGTCTTTGGCATCAATACGTACCAGCGGCACTTCGACGAACTTCGGCACCTGCTTGCCCGCCAGTATCTGCTGGGCCACCCAGAACCCCATCTGGGAGACGCTCGGGGAGGCAGAGACAGAGACGGTCTCGTAGCCATTGGCATCGCGTTCCTGTTTCCACAGGGCAAGTTCGTCCTGACGGTTCCCCATCACAATGATCGGCAAAGGGCGTCCCGCCGCCTTGAACGCCATGGCCGCACCATATCCGTCGCCACCCTGGGTAGCCACGGCATCAATGGTGGGCAGCGACGGCAGCGCCAACGTCACTTCCCTGCGGGCGACAGAAGCCGTCCAGTTCCCGTAAACGGTCTTGACGAATTTCAGGCCCGGATAGTCGCTGGCGGCCTTGCGAATGCCATCGCTGATGTTTTTATCCGTGGCATCGCCAGCGATGCCGCGGATCTCCAGTAATGTCCCGTTGCCCTTCAGGCGCTCGGCGATGTAGTCCATTTCCACACGGCCCATGGCGGACCAGTTGTAATCCACGGTATAGACACAGGGCTCGGTGATCAGGCTGGCCATGACGACCACCACGATGCCGGCGTTGCAGGCATCGCGGATCACCCCGTTGAGCGCCGTGTCGGAGGCAGCGAGGATCACGATGGCATCGACGCCCTTGACGATCATGTCCTGGATATGGGCCGCCTGTTCCGAAGCCGAGTTATTGGCGCTGACGACGGGAGCCTCACGGATCAAGCCCTCCTTTTGCGCCTGGAGCGCAATTTCCTGCCAGTTGCGCACCATCACCTTGCGAAAATCGCTGCCTGCGTAGGAATTGCTGAAGGCAATGCTGTAGCTCGCGGTAGGGCCGCTGGCGATGCCCTCGGCGGCAGCCTGGGCCGGATTGGCGGCAACCATCGCCAGCCCCGCCACGCAGCCGGCGAAGCGCCTCAAGATCGTGTGGATCGACTGGGTGTTCATGCTGTTCTCCATCGTGCTTGGCATTTACCAACAGTTATCCACCCGCTCCGGCTTACAGCCTGGATCGACGGCGTGTTCTGGTTGGAGCCGTTGGCCCCCACATTGGAGATTTTCAAGCAGGTGAGGTGTGGGGCAGGCATTGAACGTTTCCCTGTATGCCACGTGCGGGTTGTTGCGTGAGCCGTTGAAAACGCCTGAAGACCACCCACCGGCTGTCGCCAACGTCAATGACTTTGCCAGGGTCGGAGCCCTTGGCGGCCGAACATTGAAACCCGTAGATGGCTCGCATTGGCAATGAGCATAGTATCAAAGTGCCCGCTTTGCTTGCGGTCTGTAAACGGATGCGGCGCTCTTAGCCATAGTTTTGTGTTTGACTGCCGCCCCACCCAACCCTGCCTGCTGTTCTACGCTTGTTGCTCGACCCACTTATCGGAGACCCGACATGAACCCACACACCACCGCCCTGGTGCTGATCGAATACCAGAACGACTTCACCACCCAAGGCGGCGTGTTCCATGACGCCGTCAAGGACGTCATGCACACGTCCAATATGCTCGCGAACACCGCCACCACGGTTGAACAGGCGCGCACGCTCGGCGTGAAGATCATCCACCTGCCGATCCAGTTCGCCGAGGGCTACCCGGAGCTGACCACCCGCGACTACGGGATTCTCAAGGGCGTTGCCGATGGCAGCGCTTTCCGCGCCGGCAGCTGGGGTGCCGACATCAGCGAGGCGATTACCCGGGAAGCCGGCGACATTCTCGTGGAGGGCAAGCGCGGGCTGGACGGTTTCGCCACCACGGGCCTGGACCTGGTGCTGCGCAACAATGGTATCCAGACTCTGGTGGTGGCGGGCTTCCTGACCAATTGCTGTGTCGAAGGCACGGTACGATCAGGTTATGAGAAGGGCTACAACGTGGTGACCCTGATCGATTGCACCGCGACCTTTACCGACGAACAACAACAGGCAGCCGAACGCTTCACGCTGCCGATGTTTTCCAGGACGTTGCAACACACCGAGTTTCTCGACGGGCTGAACGCCCGGTAGCCATCGCCCAGAAGGCGGCTTTACAGCCGCCTTCGGATTCCCAGCCATCTGCGACACCCTGGCCGGGTTCGTTGATCTGAAACACCTCAGTTGTCAGGGTGTTCGCTCGCCACTGAATCGGCAGCGTCCACATCAGACATATCCTCCTCAAGGGGTGCATCGTCGTCCGGCGGCAGCGGGATCTTATCCTCATCACGCTTCGGGTCGTGCCCTGTCTCGTTGTCCGTGCCGCGCGTTACAGCCTGCTGTGAAATGTTGCCCGGGGCATTCTCATTGATTTCCATGCTGGCTCTCCGTTCTTGGGCTCGGGATATCCGTGCTTAAGGTTGAGAAACGCCATGCCCCCCAGAGTGCCGGGCAACAGACGAATGGACGCGCCCAAACTGGCACAAGGTGGCACTGCCGGTGCATGTTTCGATCCATTCGGCGCCGTGGGTATTTACTGGATGGCGCTGACGGCGGCGCAATTATCGATGCGATTGAAAGGTGATAGTGCTCGGAGGTGCTTCGTTCATTTGTCCAGATTCATTGGTTCATGCATCCGTTCGCCTATTATTGCGCGCAGCCATGCGGCATGAAATTCCATGTCTTCCAGAGAAGTCCCCTCAGCCAATCGATATTCGAACTCCTTGCCCCTCGGCCCCTGACACACGACGCTGAAATGGCCATGGCGGTCATAACTGGCGAGCAAGTAAGGGCTGATACAAATGATATCGCTGAAGGGCACCTGCACTTCGGCGGGTTTACGGCCGCGACGGGTGACGGTGAGAGTAAGCAGTTGCCGGTTCTCGTCAAAGGTGAAGGCCAGCACTCTGGACGCAGAGAACATCCACGCGAAAACCAGCCCCATGAGCACAACAAAACCAAGCATGAACAGGATGAGAGGCGACGTGGTGAGACTCGCCCCATCGCTGGACGATGCGCCTTGCATCGCTTCGAGGCCGAAAAGGATCAGCACCATCACCCCTATGACCGGCAGGAACATAAGCAGCACAAAACAGAAACCCAATATGGCCGCCCCAGTGCTGCCGAAGGTGGGTAAGTCCGGATTGCCATGCCACATAGGTGGGTGAGCGCGCGGTTTTTCAGCGCCTGGCGCGGCTGGAGGCGTTGCGATGGGGTGAACTGAAGTTTGATGGGGCATCCAGCAGGCTCCGGGGGGACTGCGTAGACAGTAGCACTATCGCCAGACAGTCTGGTCCGGTACCCACCGATAAACGTCAACACCTGGCTCGCACTGCCGGCCGGCAGACTGGGGGAAGCCCTGCCGCAACGGTTCAAATCGCAGCCCGCAATTCACGGGGTGACAGGCCATAGTGTGAGCGAAAGCGCACGGCAAAACGGGAGGCGGAGGCGTAGCCGCAGGCGCTGGCAATTTCACCGATCGGGCGAGACGTTGTCTGCAGCCGTTGTAATGCTGTCGACAGTCGAACGCCCTCCAGAATGTTCCTGAAACTATTCCCCTCGTTCGCCAGTTGGCGACGCAAGGTCGACTCCCCCAGGTTCATGTGCTGTGCGATGCTCGCAACCGTCCAGTCTCTCTCCGGGCTGGCCATTACCAGTTGCTGCACCCGCTCGCACAAGGGATCGTTGCGCCCCATCAGCAAAGGTCCGGCCTGGCCGCCAAGGCATAGGCTCAGCAGCACCGCTTCCCCATAATGTGTGCAGAGTGCCTGCGGGGCGTTTGCATGGATGGCGACCAGCAACTGCTCCCATGCCTGGGTGGTGTGCCTGTCCAGGGGAACGCATAGATCGCTCTTCAGTGCCCCGCGACCACTCTTGATCTGCTGGCTATATCGGCTGCTGAATTGACGCAATGTCGAGACGGGAAAGGTCACCGCATCGGCGATGTAGTGACCCTGAGGGCCGGGGAAGTTTGAGATACCCAGCTCGCGCCCGGCCGGCATCAGAATCAGATGCCGAGGCCCTGCGCGCATTTCCCGGTCATCCCATTGCAACAGTTTTTCCCCCTGCCGCACTCGACACAAGGTGGTCACGAACACCGGCACCCTGGGCAAGGTAAGGGCATGTCGCGCCCGAATGACACAGGCATCGATAATATTTTCCCGGTGCTGTATGCCGTCACAAGGGCGCATGGTTCTTAACGTCCGTAAGTGGAAGTAATGGTCGCTTTGGCCAGGACGTTGGCGTTGAGCATGTAACCGACCAAGGCTCCGCTGGCCTGGTTGTCGAGCGGTAGCTTATCGGCTTTCAAGGCCCACACGGTGAATTGATAGCGATGGGGTTTATCGCCGACAGGAGGGCAAGCGCCACCGAACCCCGGCTGGCCATAATCGGTTCGCCCTTGCACAGCACCCGCAGGCAGGTTCGCCCCCACGCCGCTTGGCAAACTATGGGTGGAGGCTGGCAGGTTGACCACCGTCCAATGCCACCAACCGCTGCCGGTGGGGGCATCGGGATCGTAAACGGTGATCGCGTAGCTTTTGGTCCCTGCCGGGGCGTTTTTCCACGAAAGCTCAGGAGACGTGTTGCCACCTTCGCAACCGAAGCCCTGGAACACTTCGCGACGGGTCAACGGGCGGTTGTCAGCAATATCCCGGCTGGTCAGTGAGAAATCCGCAGCGTAGCCACTGAGTGTGACGGCCATGGAGAGTGCAGGCAGGATTGATCTGATGTTCATTGCGGCTCCGGCTGAGTCTTGAAGTGAAGCTCGAGTCTAGGTTGAACAAAACCGGGAGACTGTGCCGAAATGCTCGATAACAGTGCCGAAATGCTCGATTGTCCGGACGAACACTGGCTCTCGACGTGCCCGACAGCCTTCAGATGCTCAAGAGCTCGCTGACGGGCAGTCGATGAGTGGTCTTCATCTCTCGCAGGGAGAGGTTCGAGCGAATACTTGAAACCCCAGGGAGCTTCCTCAGCACTGTTTCGACAAAGCGGCTATAGCTGTCCAGGTCCCGTGCAACCACCTCAAGGAGAAAGTCCGCCTCCCCCGTTGTGTTATGGCAACTCAATACCTGCGGGGCCGCCTGGATAATCTTTTCAAACGTTGCCGTGGCTTCTTCGCTGTGATCCGTGCAGGAGATCTGGACAAACGCCTTCAGGCCCAGCCCGAGTTTCTTTCGATTGAGAACGGCCTGGTATCCCTCGATAACCCCGCATTCTTCCAGGCGTCTTTGCTTGCGCCAACAGGACGCTTCGCTGAGGGACAGCTGCTCGGCCAGCTTGACATTCGACAGCTTGCCGTCCCGCTGCAAACGCTCCGATATTGCAATGTCCGTTTTATCGAGTTGTTCAATCATGAAATAACCCCTCAAATTCATACTTAAAAATGAAGGCTAATTTCAATTCTTGCGTTCGGTCAATGGCAACTTGAAGGGTAATTTCAAGGCGCTCATTCATAATGGCAATGCCTGAATCGCCCCTCCAAGCCTAGGTAATTTGAATGAAAGCAGTCGTCTACGAAGCCTTTTCCAAACCGCCGCGCCTGATGAACGTGGCCGATCCATCTCCGGAACGCCATGGCGTGGTGATCCAGGTGCTTGGCACCGGAGTGTGCCGCAGCGACTGGCATGGCTGGAAAGGCCATGACCCCGACATTGAACTGCCCCATGTACCGGGTCATGAGCTGGCCGGCATCGTGGCCGAGGTGGGCCACGACGTCACGCGGTGGAAGGTCGGTGACCGGGTGACCGTGCCGTTCGTGGGTGGCTGTGGTGCTTGTGCGCAGTGCAACAGCGGCAATCAGCAGGTGTGCCACACGCAGTTTCAGCCGGGCTTCACTCATTGGGGCTCTTTTGCCGAGTACGTCGGCATCCACCAGGCCGATCTGAACCTGGTCGCGCTGCCCGAGAGCATGGACTTCGCAACCGCTGCAAGCCTGGGTTGTCGCTTCGCCACCTCGTTCCGTGCAGTCGTCGACCAAGGCAACGTCAGCGCCGGTCAGTGGGTCGCGGTTCACGGCTGCGGAGGTGTCGGCCTGTCTGCGGTGATGATCGCCCAGACCATTGGCGCGAACGTGATCGCCATCGATATTTCCCAGGAAAAACTCGATATGGCACGCGCCCTCGGCGCTGTCGCCACCATCAATGCCCAGTGCGTCGCGGACGTCACCGAAGCCGTGCTGGAAATCACCCAGGGCGGTGCCCACGTCTCGCTGGACGCCTTGGGCCACCCAACCACCTGTTTCAACTCCATCAACAACCTGCGCCGTCGCGGCAAGCACGTCCAGGTCGGGCTGATGCTCGCTGATCACGCCACGCCGGCCATCCCCATGGGCAAGGTTATCGCCCATGAACTTGAGATCTACGGTAGCCACGGCATGCAGGCGCATCGCTATGGCGCCATGATCGAGATGATCACCTCAGGCAAGCTGGCGCCTGAAAAACTCGTGGGCAAAACCATCAGCCTGGAACAGTCCATCGACGCGTTGACGAACATGGACCGCTTCGAGACGGCAGGGGTAACCGTCATAACCGAGTTTTGACCCATAGCGCCACCCTGAACATCCACCTATCAAGGGCTTGCCTGATTAACCTCATGCAGGCCCTTGTTTCCTTCGCACGAATTTCCGGCCGCTTTGACAAAGGATCAGGCGCCCACGGAAATATTTAATAGACTAACGATTAGCGCGCAATAATTTATCGCAACTATCACCTCGATTCATTTTTTTGAATTCCTCACTGTACGCATCGCCGCCAGGATGACAGTCAGCGCCAATGTGCCGCCTGCAAAGGCAGCCCTTGTTCGTGATCAACAAAAACTGACGCAGGGGCTGCCCCCTCCCCTGACACCTCGGCCTTCGGAGGCCTATATGAAACTAAGATCCTTGAATATCGCGCGCAGAGCGTTCGTCTGCTTCGGTCTGATCACCCTCTTGCTGATCAGTTTGGCAGGCTTCTCCTATTTACAAATCGGTCATTTGCGCACGGCGGAGCAGAACATCGAGCGAAACTCCCTGCCGAGCATCCAGGTGATTGACGATATTCAGATCGCCCTTCTGCATGCGCGCCTTGAGAGTATCCGCATGCTCTCGAGTACCTCCAAAGACGTGCATGATGCGTCGCTGTCAAAGGTCGAAGAGGCCATGCGAACGCTTGAAGCGAAGAGCGCGTTTTATCGTGACAACCTGATCTCCGGCGAACAGGATCAACTGCAGTTTGAGAAGGCCAGCCAAACAATGGATGCCTACATTGAGGGCCTGAAAAAAGTACTCGCCCTCGATCAGCCTGACCATGAACAAGCGATCACGTTCGCCAACACCGAGCAGGCACAGCGGGCCAGTGCCTATCAAGAGCAGCTCACACTTCTACGTGAGCAAAATGCACGCCAGGCGGTTTTGTCGGGGCAGGATGCAGCAGAGGTTTATACCCATAGCGTCAGGGTACTGATAGCTGTGCTGGTGGTGGCTTTTGCGCTCACTACCCTGCTGGCCACGTTGTTCACCAACAGTATTGTGAACCCCATCAGTTCGTCCCTGAAACTGGCGGAAGATATCGCGGCCGGCGACCTTACCCATGACCTGGAAGTCACCGGTTCGGATGAAGCATCCCGCTTGATGCATGCGCTCAATATCATGCAGAAGAACCTCCGGAGCACGATACTGGAAATATCAGGCGCCTCAGCTCAACTCAGCAGCGCTGCCGTCGAAATGATTTCGATCACGGAAAGTGCTGATCGCACCTTGCAACAGCAGAACAGCGAGATAGAGCAGGCTGCCACGGCCGTCACCGAGATGAGCGCTGCTGTCGAAGAGGTTGCCCGCAATGCCAACTCCACCTCGGAAGCCGCAATGCAGTCCAGCCTGGCAGCCGATCTTGGCAATAAAAGGGTCACTGAAACGCTCACGGCCATGCGCGGCCTGACGGGGTTAGTCGAAGTTTCCTCGGAGCAGGTAAAAGCGCTAGCAGGCCAGGCGCAAGACATCAGCAAGGTACTCGGCGTTATCCGGGCGATTGCCGAGCAAACCAATCTGCTGGCGTTGAACGCTGCAATTGAAGCAGCCCGCGCAGGAGAACAAGGCCGCGGTTTTGCAGTGGTCGCCGACGAAGTCAGGGCACTGGCGCACCGCACCCAAACCTCTACCCAGGAAATTGAACAGATGATCTCGACGATTCAAACAGGCTCCTCAGCCGCCGTCGAATCGATGCAGATGAGCACGTCTGAGGTCTACAGCACGCGAGATACGGCGGAGCAAGCCGGCCAGTCGCTGCGCCAGATCATAGATTCCGTACTCGAAATCAACGATCGCAATATCCAGATCGCAACCGCCTCCGAGGAACAGGCTCACGTAGCGCGTGATGTGGATCGCAGCCTGATAAGCATCCGCGACCTTGCCGTTCAAAGCAGCGAAGGCACTCGCCAGACGCTGACGGCAAGTAATGAGCTGTCACGGTTGGCTGTAAACCTGAACGACCTGGTGCTTCGCTTCAGAACTTAGTAATTGCCGTAGCGCGCCATTTCGGGTGAATGACACATGCCTGCAAACACCGTGGGGCGCGCTCGGTAAAACTCACCTTTTTTTCACGTTTTTTTTTCATTCCCGGCTCTACATTCGCCGCGCCTCAGCATGCAAATGATTCCTATTGGTCAGGAATCTCCAGCTATATTCCTCAAGCACACCCTCACCATCAGGAGCTTGCCCTCTCATGACTATCGGTTTTCCGTCGTTCCTTGAAAAAGCCCTGCTGGTCGGCGCGCTGCTCGCCGCCGGGCACGTCTATGCCGCGAGCGACAGCGTTGGCATCGTGGTGTACAACGCCCAGCACGAGAGCCTGACCAAGGCGTGGGTCGAAGGGTTTACCCAGGAAACCGGGATTCCGGTGACCATCCGCAATGGCGATGACACCGAGATGGGCAACCAGATTGTGCAGGAAGGTGCTGCCTCCCCGGCCGATGTGTTCCTCACCGAAAACTCACCGGCGATGGTGCTGGTCGATAACGCCGGGCTGTTTGCCCCCGTGGCGCCGACCACCCTGGAACAGGTCGGTGCAGCCTATCGTCCGGCCCACGGCAAATGGGTGGGTATCGCTGCGCGCTCGACGGTGTTTGTGTATAACCCGGGCGCGCTCAAGGAAGCCGACCTGCCCAAATCCCTGATGGACCTTGCCTCTCCCCACTGGAAAGGCCGCTGGGCCGCCTCCCCGGCCGGGGCCGACTTCCAGGCGATCGTCGCTGCCGTGCTCGAACTCAAGGGCGAGGCCGCCACCCTCGACTGGCTCAAGGCAATGAAAGCCAACGCGAGCATTTACCGCGGCAACAGTGCGGTACTCAAGGCCGTCAATGCCGGCCAGGTCGACAGTGGCGTGATCTACCACTACTACAGCTTCGTCGATCAGTCCAAGACCGGCGAAAACAGCAAGAACACCGCGCTGCACTACTTCAAGCACCAGGACCCGGGCGCGTTCGTCAGCATCTCCGGTGCCGGCGTGCTGGCCTCCAGCACACACAAGGAGCAGGCCCAGGCTTTCCTGGCGTGGATCACCGGCCCGGACGGCCAGGCGATTCTCAAGAGCGGCAATTCGTTCGAGTACGCCGTGGGCCGGAACGCCGAGTCGAACCCCAAACTGGTACCGCTGACGCAGCTCGATGCTCCCAAGGTTGATGCGTCCAAACTCGACAGCAAAAAAGCCGTCGCATTGATGACCCAGGCCGGACTCCTCTGATTGTTGCCTGAAACCCTGGAGGCGGCTGCCGCCCGGTCGATACCCGCGCGACCTTCACAGCGCAGCCACGCGCTTTTTTTCAGGCGTGGCGGCGCATGGGTCACCGGTTTATCGGTGCTGGTTTCGCTGCTGGCCCTGTTGCCCATCGCCTTCGTGATCGGTGTGTCCTGGCAAATCGGCTGGGCACAGATCGAGGCCTTGGTGTTCCGGCCTCGGGTTGCCGAGTTGCTGGTCAACACCGTATTGCTGGTGGTCATCACCCTGCCCTTGTGCGTGGCGCTGGGCGTCGCGCTGGCCTGGTTGACCGAACGCACCGACCTGCCGGGACGCCGTCTGTGGTCATTGCTGGCAGTGGCTCCCCTCGCGGTGCCGGCCTTTGTGCACAGCTATGCCTGGGTCAGCCTGGTGCCGTCGATCCATGGCTTGCCGGCGGGCGTGCTGGTCTCGGTCATCGCCTACTTTCCGTTTCTGTACCTCCCGGTGGCGGCCACGTTGCGGCGACTCGATCCTGCTATCGAAGACGTAGCCGAATCCCTGGGGCTCAAACCCTGGGCGGTGTTCTTCAGGGTGGTGGTGCCGCAGTTGCGCCTGGCGATCTGCGGCGGCGCGCTGCTGGTGGGCCTGCACCTGCTGGCCGAATACGGCCTGTACGCGATGATCCGCTTCGACACCTTCACCACGGCGATCTTCGACCAGTTCAAGTCGACCTTCAATGGCCCGGCCGCCAACATGCTGGCGGCGGTATTGGCACTGTGCTGCCTGGCGATGCTGACGATCGAATCGGCGGCCCGCGGTGCCGCGCGTTATGCACGGGTCGGCTCGGGCAGTGCCCGGGACCAGCGCACCCTGCGCCTGGGCACTCCCATCCGCATCGCCGCCCTTGGTCTGCAAGCGTTCACCTGCGCGCTGGCCCTGGGTGTGCCGCTGATTACCCTGGGCAAATGGTTGGTCGCCGGCGGCGTGGCCGTGTGGCAGATGAATGAACTGCTGCCGGCCCTCGAGCAAACCCTGTTGCTCGGCGCTGCCGGAGCGCTGCTGACCACCTGCGCGGCGGTGCCGATTGCCTGGCTGTCGATACGTGCGCCAGGGCGCTTGCAGCGCATCCTGGAGAGCTGCAACTACATCACCAGCTCTTTGCCCGGCATCGTCGTCGCCCTGGCACTGGTGACCGTGACCATTCACTTCGCGCGACCGATCTACCAGACCACGATCACCGTGCTGCTCGCCTACCTGCTGATGTTTTTGCCCAGGGCGCTGGTGAGCTTGCGGGCCGGGATCGCCCAGGCGCCGGTGGAGCTGGAACACATGGCACGCAGCCTCGGCCGCTCGCCCGCCCGTGCACTCTGGCTGATCACCCTGCGCCTGGCCGCACCAGGTGCAGCGGCCGGTGCCGCACTGGTGTTCCTGGCGATCACCAATGAGCTGACCGCCACATTGCTGCTGGCCCCCAACGGCACCCGCACCCTGGCCACCGGCTTCTGGGCAATGACCAGTGAAATTGACTACGCCGCCGCAGCCCCCTACGCGCTGATCATGATCCTGTTGTCCCTGCCGTTGACCGGCCTCCTCTATCACCAATCCAAACGCACGGCTGGCCGATGAACGCCCTCGAACTCAATGCAATCTGTAAGTCCTTCGGCAGCCAGCGCGCCTTGGCCGACGTCAACCTGTCGGTGCCCACCGGCAGCCGAACGGTGATCGTCGGGCCGTCAGGTTCAGGCAAGACCACGCTGCTGCGGATGATCGCCGGATTCGAGTTTCCCGATAGCGGCAGCCTTGCGCTCAATGGCCAACTGCTGGTCGACGCCACGCACGCCGTCCCGGCCCATCAACGCCAGATCGGTTATGTGCCGCAGGACGGTGCGCTGTTCCCGCATATGAGCGTGGCCGACAATATCGCCTTTGGCCTGGCCGCCAAGGGCCCGCAACGCGAATCACGCATCGCCGAACTGATGGACAGCGTGGCCCTTGACGCCAGCATGGCGCGGCGCTGGCCCCACGAACTGTCCGGCGGGCAGCAACAACGGGTGGCCCTGGCCCGTGCACTGGCGCAACAACCACGCCTGATGCTGCTGGACGAACCCTTTTCGGCGCTGGACACCGGCCTGCGTGCGGCGATGCGCAAGATGGTCGCACGGCTGCTGAGCGACGCCGGTATTACCACGATTCTGGTGACGCACGACCAGAGTGAGGCGCTGTCGTTTGCCGATCAACTGGCCGTGATGCGTCAGGGACGCCTGGTGCAGTCCGGCCATCCGATGGACCTGTACCAGTCCCCCGGCGACCAACAGACCGCCTTGTTCCTGGGCGATGCAGTGATCCTGCCTGCCAGGCTCGAAGCCGGATGGGCCCATTGCGAACTGGGCCGTATCGCGGTCAACAGCCTGGACAATTGTCCCGTTGCACAGATCATGCTGCGCCCCGAGCAGTTGCAGGTCAGCACGGGGTCAGGCGCCGGCTGCCAGGGCGTGGTGACCGAGCGTGATTTTGGCGGGAACACCTGCACCCTGACCGTGGCGCTGCAGCCTGACGATGGCGCACCGGGGCGCGCGATCCTGGTACGCAGTTCGGGCCTGCAGGCGCCCTTGACCGGCAGCACGGTGCAGCTGACGACAATCGGCGTGGCGCATGTATTTTCCGCATAGGTCGCCGGCCCTCAGTCCCGGCTAAGTTTCGTGCCGTACCTTCTCCCCTGCGCCACCACCGCGCACAGGAGAGGTAAACCCGATGAATGCCACAGCAGCCCGCTGGCTGAACAAAGTACCCGAGGTGACCCTGTCATTCTGGGTGATCAAGATCCTGTCCACCACCGTGGGCGAAACCGGCGCGGACTATCTCGCCGTCGATGCGGGCCTGGGTGCCGGCTGGACCAGCATCGGCATGGCCGCCCTGTTGGCCATTGCGCTGTTTTTCCAGCTGCGCACCAAAGCCTACACCCCCTGGATCTACTGGCTGACCGTGGTGCTGGTGAGCATTGTCGGGACGCAGATCACCGACATCCTCACCGATAAACTCGACATCAGCCTGTATACCAGCACGGTGATCTTCTCGGTCCTGCTCGCCCTCAACTTCCTGGTCTGGTACCGCACCGAACGCAGCCTGTCGATCCGGGCCATCGTGACCCCACGGCGCGAGGTGTTCTACTGGGCCACCGTGTTGTGCACCTTCGCGCTCGGCACCGCCGCCGGCCACCTGGCCACCGAAGCGCTGGGCCTGGGCTTCACCCTGGGCGCGGTGATTTTTGCGCTGATGATCGGCGCAACCCTGCTCGCCTGGCGCCTGGGTGCCAATGTGGTCCTGACCTTCTGGATCACTTACATCCTGACTCGCCCCTTCGGTGCCTCCCTCGGCGACTTGCTGACCCAGGCCAAGACCTACGGCGGCCTGGGCATGGGCGCCAGCTGGACCAGCGCGATCTTCCTCTGCGTGATTGTCCTGTTGGTGGCCGTCGCACAAATCGGCGTCGGCAACCGCAGAACCCTGCGCCCATAACTCAATTACCCTCAAGGACCTCATCATGCGCCCTGTTCAAAACCTTATTCGCCGCGCCGCAATCGCCGCTTCGATCCTGTTGTTGGGTATCGCTGCCGGCTGCTCGAAACCTGCCGATAAACCCCAGGCCCCCGTCACGCCAGGTTCGACCAACAGCCAGGGCAAGGCCGCCTCGAAACTGGGCGACCTGTCCGAGTTCCGCAGCATCGCCGTCGAAGTGGCCGGCCTGGTCGACAAAAACGACCTGCCTGGCGCGAAAGCCCGGATCAAAGACCTGGAGTCCACCTGGGACTCGGCCGAAGCCGGCATCAAGCCGCGCGCGGCCAGTGACTGGCATGTACTGGACAAAGCCATCGACCGTGCCCTGTCGGCACTGCGTGACAGCAGCCCGAAACAGGCTGATTGCAAGGCTGCTATGGACGACCTGCTCAAGGCATTCGACGCGATGAAAGGCTGATACCGTCCGGTGCGGACAAATACCCGCGCAGGTGCTTCAATACAGGCGCGACAGTCAGCCCTGCCGCGCCTGTTTTTTTGCGGAGAGGGACATGCGGATACTGTTGGTCGAAGACGATTCGATGATTGGCGATGCTATCCAGCGCGCACTCAGCGACGCCAGCTATGCCGCGGACTGGGTCAAGAACGGCCTCAGCGGCCTGGCCGCACTCGACACCCATCACTATGACCTGGTGCTGCTGGACCTTGGCCTGCCCGGCAAGGACGGCCTCGACGTGCTGGCGACCATCCGCGAGCGTAACAACCCGGTGCCCTTGCTGATCATTACCGCCCGAGACAGCCTGGATGATCGCCTGCGCGGCCTGGATGGCGGCGCCGACGACTTCCTGCTCAAGCCGTTCAACATGGCGGAATTGCTCGCGCGCATGCGTGCCGTGCTGCGCCGCAAGGGCGGCAATGCATTACCCGTGCTCAGTAATGGCGTGGTCTCGCTGGACTTGCTGTCCAAGCAAGCGACAACCGTCGAACTCAGCGATATAGCGCTATCCAGCCGCGAGTTCGCGCTGCTGCAAGCCCTGTTGATCCGTCCCGGTGCGATCCTCTCGCGCTGCGAACTGGAAGAGCGCCTGTATGGTTGGGGCAATGAAGTTGAAAGCAACGCCATCGAGTTCCTGATTCACGCCTTGCGGCGCAAGTTGGGCAGTCATGTGATCAAGAACGTCAGGGGCATGGGATGGATGGTGTCAAGAAACGCTTGAGTGAATCGGTACAACTGCGGCTTTCGGTGGCCCTGTCGCTGGCCATTTTGCTGGTCGCCTTGATTGCCAGCGGGTTTGCATTCGTCTCAGCCTTCGAAGAAGCCCACGAACAGCAGGACGACACCCTGCGCCAGGTGGCGATCCTGTTTGATCGCCAGCACATGACCCTGCAGTACCCGCAAGGCACCACCATCGACGGCGACGACGAAGAGTCCCGGTTGATCATTCAACACCTTGGCGACGGTATCGATCCCTCGGGTCTCACCGATGAGGTCATTCCACTGCCATTCCCGGCCAACTTGGCCGAAGGGTTGTCCACGGTCGAGGTGGCGGGCGAGGCTTTCCGTGTACTGGTCAGGACCACCGCCAACGGCGAGCGTATTGCGGTGGCCCAGGAGTCCGACGCCCGCGACAACGATGCACGAGAAAGCGCCTGGCGCAGCCTGCTGCCGTTCCTGATGCTGTTTCCCGTGCTGTTGCTGGTCGTCGGCGACCTGGTGCGCAAGCTGTTTCGCCCCATCGCCAGCCTGTCGGCGGAAATAGATCAGCGCGCCGAACAGGAACTGCACCCGATACATGAACAGCATCTGCCCACCGAAATCCGCCCGTTTGTGGTGGCCATCAATCGCTTGCTGGCACGGGTTGCCCGGTCCATGGACAACCAACGCCGTTTCGTTGCCGACGCGGCCCATGAATTGCGCTCGCCCATGACCGCCCTGTCCCTGCAGGCCGAACGACTGGCCGCCACGCACATGTCATCCCAGACCCGCGAGCGCTTGCTGCCTCTTTCACGGGGTATCGAGCGCGGACGCCAATTGATCGACCAACTGCTGAGCCTGGCCGCGGCGCAATCGGAGGCAGCCCGGGATCAAAGCGTGGTGTCAGTGCATGAAATCTACCGACAGGTCCTGGAAGACCTGTTGCCATTGGCTGAATGCAAACAGCTCGATATTGGCGTCGAAAGCACCCAGGATGTGCACCTCACCTTCAACCGGATGGACCTGTTTACCCTGGTCAAGAACCTGGTGGATAACGCGATCCGCTATACCCCAGCGGGCGGCCGCGTCGATCTGTCGGTGGCGTCGGCGCCCGGTGCGGTCAAACTGCTGATCCAGGACTCAGGGCCTGGAATCCCCCTCGAGGAACAGGCACGGGTATTCGATCCGTTCTATCGCGGCCTGGGAACCGATGAGGCGGGCTCGGGGCTCGGTTTGTCCATCGTCAAGGCGATCACCGAGCGTACCGGGGCACGCGTCCAATTGTCGTTTACCGATACCGCGCAACAACGCGGACTGAGTGTCACGGTCTGGCTCGATTCAACCCGTACATGAACGGTTGGGGCGTCGACATCAGCGAGGCGATTACCCGGGAAGCCGGCGACATCCTCGTGGAGGGCAAGCGCGGGCTGGACGGTTTTGCTACCACAGGCCTGGACCTGGTGCTGCGCAACAACGGCATCCAGACCCTGGTGGTGGCGGGCTTCCTGACCAATTGCTGTGTCGAAGGCACGGTTCGATCGGGTTATGAGAAGGGCTATAACGTGGTGACCCTGATCGATTGCACAGCGACCTTCACCGACGAACAACAACAGGCCGCAGAACGCTTCACGCTGCCGATGTTTTCCAGGACGTTGCAACACACAGAGTTTCTCGACGGGCTGAACGCCCAGTAGCCATAAAGCAGGAGGCGGCTTTACCGTCGCCTTCAGATTCGCCGTCACCCGCGCGTTACCCGTCGCCCCTCAATAGTTTAGAAGTCTCTGAACTATCTATTTGCACTTCCCTATTCTTTCCGCCAAGCGCCTCTCCCTACTATTGGCGGCAACAAAGGAGCCTTTCCACAGAGATGCGGCCCGAAGATTGCCTTTTCTGATTGTCACTGCCGTTTTTTGTGCGTTTCGGTCCACGCCGAAACGCCGCTGTGTCAATCATGCGAAGGCACCTTTGGAGCAGATCGATGAAGTTGGAAGTATTCCGGACGTTGTGGGGCTACACCGCGAGCAAGGCACAAGCGCTCGAAGAGTTGCTTGAGGCCGGGTTCGATGGCATGGAAGCCCGCCTGCCCATGACCGCCAGCGAACGCGCCGAGTTCGCAGCCTTTCTACGCGCCAACCATGTCAGCTATATCAGTACCGTCTTCAGCGCCTACGATGTTCTGCCGCAACAATCGGCGAGCGTCGACGAACACCTTCTGGACCTCGATAAAAAACTCGCTTGGGCGGCTGAGTTGTCGCCGCGCTTCATCAACCTGCTGGCTGGCAACGACCGCTGGCCACTGGCACAGCAAGTCGACTTCTTTGGCCGCGCGATGGACGTCGCGCGCAAGCACGGCCAGGTGTGCGCCTTTGAAACCCATCGTGCGCGCTCGTTGTTCAACCCTTGGGTCACCCTCGAGCTGATTCGTCAACTGCCGGACCTGCGCTTCACCAGCGACATCAGTCATTGGGTCGTCACCTGCGAGCGTCTGCTCAACGATCCGGAAGATGACCTCAGCGCTTTCGTCGAGCGCGTTCACCACATTCAAGCCCGGGTCGGTTATGACCAGGGGCCCCAGGTTCCCCACCCCGCCGCTCCCGAGTACACCCAAGCGCTGGCCTTCCATCAGCAGCATTGGGAGGCCATCTGGCGATCCCAGGAAAGTCGCGGCTATCAGGTCAGCACGCTGACACCGGAGTTCGGTGCCGACGGCTACCTGCATCACCTGCCCTTCACCAATGTGCCGGTGGCCGACCTGTGGTCGCTGAACGTGTGGATGGCAAATACCGAGCGCGAGCATTTCCGGCGTTTCAGCGGTGCCTCAACCCGATAAGGAGCGTTATTTCATGCCTGACCAAACGCCAAAGGCCCCCAACTTCAATCGCATTCCGCTGGTGGACATCGCCGGGCTGTACAGCGACGACATCGCACAGCGCCAGGCAGTGGCCGAAGAACTCGGTAACGCCGCCCGCGCAGTGGGTTTTCTGTACATCAAGAACCACGGCATCGAGTCGTCGCTGATCGACGGCTTGCGTCACGCGGCGAAGGACCTGTTTGCGCAATCTCTTGAGTACAAGATGCAGCATTACATCGGCACCTCCCGCAGCCACAAGGGTTTTGTGCCTGAAGGCGAAGAGGTCTATGCCAAAGGCAAACCGGACCACAAGGAGGCGTTCGATATCGGTTTTGAAGTGGGCGAAGACGACCCGCTGGTCAGGGCCGGAACCCCCTTGATCGGGGCCAATGAATGGCCGGACCTGCCGGGTTTCCGTCCCGCCGTCGAAGCGTACTACGCTGCGGTGTTTGCGCTGGGTCGTCGCCTGTTCAAGGGCTTTGCGCTCGCATTGGGCCTTGAAGAGGACTATTTCGAGGCAATGGTTACCCGCCCACCGTCGAAACTGCGCCTGATTCACTACCCCTTTGACCTGGCCGCCCAAGACGCACCCGGCATTGGTGCGCATACCGACTACGAGTGCTTCACCATTTTGCTTGCCGACAAGCCAGGCCTCGAGGTGATGAACGATCAAGGGCAATGGATTGATGCGCCGCCCGTAAACGGTGCCTTTGTGGTCAACATCGGCGACATGCTGGAGGTCATGACCGCGGGTACGTTCGTCGCTACGGCTCACCGAGTGCGAACCGTCAGCGAAGAGCGCTATGCCTTCCCACTCTTCTACGCGTGCGACTTCCATACGCAGATCAAGCCACTGCCACAGTTTCTTGAAGGCGCTAAGGATTACGAGGAAATCACCATCGGTGAGCACATGTTCGGCCAAGCGTTGCAGACCTATCAGTACCTGCGCCGCAAAGTCGAACGGGGCGAACTCAAGCTGTACGAGAAAGCACGCAAGCCATCGAGCTTCGGTCACTTGAAGAGCCAGGCGCAGGACGCGTCCTGATGCAACCCTCAGCCTGGTCACACCGCCCTGTTTAACCACCCGCCCAGCCCTACTTTACCGACGTGGAGTCATCGATGATGCGCAATCCAATCAATCATGCTGTCCGCTTGACCCTGCTGGCCGTCGCACTCCTTGGTGCGGCCGGCGCCCATGCAGCAACGACGGTGACACCCGGCGTACTCAAGGTCGGCATGGAAATCACCTATCCGCCCTTCGAGTCATACGACGAACATAAAAACGTCGTCGGTTCCGACCCCGAGCTGGCGCACCTGCTCGCCAAGCACCTGGACCTCAAGGCCGACTTCGTCGACACCAAGTTTTCCAACCTGATCCTCAGCCTGAACGCCGGCCACTACGACGCGATCATCTCCGGCATGTACATCACGCCCCAGCGGCAGACGCAAGCGCAAACCATCCCGTACGCCAAGACCGGCGCAGCGATCATGGTGCTGAAGGACAGCCCGCTGAAACCGAAGGTACCGGAAGACCTCTGCGGCCTGAAAGTCGGCCTGGAAAAAGGCACCACGTGGGTGACGCAGTTCAACACGCTCTCGACCGACTACTGCACCCCGAATAACAAGGGCGCGATTATGGTCAGCGAGTTCCCGTCCGCACCGGAGGTAACCCAGGCGCTGCTCTCCGGCAATGTGCAGGCTCAGGTGGAGATCGACGGCGCCGCCGGCATGATCGCAGAACGCACCAAGGGCCGCGTCGTGGTGAGCACCGAGCACTCGATCTATCAGCAGACGCTGGGGATTTACGTCAAGAAAGGCAACGACGCGCTCTATCAGGCACTGCTCAAGGCCTTTGAGGCGAGCAAGGCCTCCGGTGAATACACCGCCCTGTTGAAGAAATACAACCTCGAAGAACCGACTAACTGACCCGGTGCAGCCCTGTGGGAGCGCAGCCGCTCCCACAGTCGGCGGCTTTCGCTTGACTGCCCGGCCCAGGTAAAGCCTGTGTCGACGCCAGCAGTTGGAGAGACACATGCAATTTGAATGGCCTTACTTTTTTTCTCTGTTTTCGCTCTCGGACTTCTGGAAAGCCTGCATTACGGTGGTGGAACTCAGCACGCTGGCCTGGTTCATCGGCATGCTGCTGGGCTTCCTGCTGGCTTCGGCCAAGCTTTCGGCCGCGCGTTGGATCAGCGTGCCGGCGTCG
This sequence comes from Pseudomonas sp. NFX5, assembly GCF_049132125.1. Lineage (NCBI taxonomy): Bacteria > Pseudomonadati > Pseudomonadota > Gammaproteobacteria > Pseudomonadales > Pseudomonadaceae > Pseudomonas > Pseudomonas sp. NFX5. Next base: position 243,750 of record NZ_JAFMZG010000044.1, on the reverse strand, counting down.
ATTTATATCTGGTTCTTTCGCAGCGTGCCGCTGCTGGTACTCGTGGTGTTCGTCTATAACCTGCCGCAGATGTTCCCGGTCACCCGTGGCGTCCTGTCCAACCCGTTCTATTCCGGCCTGTTGGCCCTGGTGGTCACCGAAGCGGCCTATATGGCGGAAATCCACCGTGGTGGCTTGATATCCGTGGCCAAAGGTCAAAAAGAGGCCGGCCGCGCGCTGGGCATCGGCCTGATCGGTTTGCAGCGCCTGATCGTGATCCCCCAGGCGTTCCGCATTTCCCTGCCGACGCTGATCAACGAATACATCACCGTGGTGAAACTGACCTCACTGGTCTCGGTGATTTCCTTGACCGAACTGTTGACCGTGGGCCAGCGCCTTTACGCGCAAAACTTCCTGGTGATGGAAACCCTGTCGGCTGTGGCGGTGTATTACGTGCTGATCGTGACCGTGCTCGGCTGGCTGTTTCATTGGCTGGAGCACCACCTGGAACTCAACAACCGCACACCCCGGACGCTGGATGACACCAGCATGGGGCGCCTACGCGCATCACAACCCGCCCCTCCTTCGGCAAGCGCTCGGAAAGCCTCCGGGCCTGGCTCGGCACCCGCCCTGCAACTGGTCGACATTCACAAGCGCTACGGCCAGCACGCTGTGCTCAAAGGCATCAACCTTGATGTAAATGTGGGTCAGGTGGTTTCCATCATCGGCCCGTCCGGCTCGGGGAAAACCTCGCTGATTCGCACCGTCAACGCCCTGGAAAGCATCGACCAAGGCGAGATCATTCTGTTCGGCGAAAGCTATATCCACGCCGGTGACAACACCAACACCCAACAAGTACGCCGTGGGGTACAGCACATCGGCATGGTGTTCCAGGGCTTCAACCTGTTTCCCCATCGCACCATTCTCGACAACGTCACCCTCGCGCCGCGCTATCACGGCCGCGACAAGCTCATCAGCGAGCAGCGCGCCTACGCCCTGCTGGACAAGGTCGGACTGCTGGCTCACGCGCACAAGTATCCGCATCAGTTGTCTGGGGGGCAGCAACAACGCGTGGCAATCGCCCGCGCACTGGCCATGGATCCACATATCATGCTGTTTGATGAGCCGACGTCAGCCCTTGACCCGGAACTGGTGGGCGACGTGCTCAAGGTCATCGGCGACCTGGCCAAAGAAGGCATGACCATGCTGATCGTGACCCACGAGATGGACTTCGCCCTGTCCATTTCCGACCGGGTGATCTTCATGGAAGACGGCCTGGTTGCACTGGATGCGGCGCCTGGGATGATTCGTGCCGATCAGTGCGGCGAGCGAATCAAGGCGTTCATGCGGGTTTGAACCCGGCGTGAGGGGGGCCTGAAATTTGAAACGCAAGCGTCGCTGATCAGCGCCACTCACCGTACTCTCAGCGCCTGGCCTTGAGCCGGACACTGGCAAAGGTCGACTCCCCCCGCGCCTGCTCCAGGGCACTCATTGGCATCGGCACCGGTACGGCGCGAATCATCGGCTTCAACATGACGGCTCGCTCGCCTGCCGTCACCAGGCGCTCGTCACTGGGCGGCACGCCAAAGTACTCGCGGTAGCATTTGGAGAAGTGCGGCGTGGACACAAACCCGCAGAGCAAGGCCAGCTCCACGATGGAAATGGGGGTTTGCTTGAGCAACTGACGCGCGCGGATCAGCCGCAACCGCAGGTAGTAACGCGAGGGCGAACAGTGCAGGTACTTCTGGAACATGCGTTCAAGCTGCCGGCGTGACAGGGCCACGTACTCGGCCAATTCATCCAGGTCGATCGGTTCTTCCAGGTTGGCTTCCATCAGTGCGACGATTTCCTGCAGCTTCGGTTGCTGGGTGCCGAGCATATGCTTGAGCGGCACGCGCTGATGATCCTGCTCGTTGCGCATGCGCTCGTACACGAACATGTCCGAGATGGCCGCCGACAACTCATGCCCATGCTCACGCCCGATCAGGTGCAGCATCATGTCCATGGGCGCGGTGCCGCCCGAGCTGGTCAGGCGATCGCGGTCGAGGGTGAACACGCTGGCGCTGAGGCTCACCCGTGGAAAAGCTTCCTGCATGGCCGCCAGCCACTCCCAATGCACGCTGCATTCAAACCCGTCGAGCAGCCCCGCCCGGGCCAATACCCAACTGCCGGTACAAATACCACCCAGGCGCCTGGAATAACGCGCCTGGGTCCGCAGCCACTTCATCAATTCATCGCTCAGGGTGTGTTGAATACCCGTGCCGCCGCACACCACGACGATATCCGCAGAGGGCGCAGCGGCTATGGAACAGTCCGGCGTGATGGGCATGCCGTCGCTGGCCCACACAGGATGACCGTCGACACTGGCGGTCTGCCAACGATACAGCTCCTGGCCTGCCAGTTGGTTGGCCATGCGCAGCGGCTCTACCGCCGACGCCAACGAGATCAGGGTGAACTGATCCAGCAGCACGAATACCAAACAGGTGACCGGCCGGGGGTTCATGGGCGCGAAGCCAGGGGGATCGGTTTTTGGGTGCGGTCGGGCTGCCGCGCCGTGATCACGCCGACCAGGGAAATCAGCAAGGCCAGGCCGATGGTCGACGACACCTCGAAGCGGTGCTCGGGCGTCAGCAGCATCACCGCCAATGCGCAACAGATGAACACGATGACCACCCAGGTCAGCCAGGGAAACAGCCACATCTTGAACGTCAGGGTGACATTGCGGCGCTGCAGGACCTTGCGCATGCGCAGTTGCGACACGGCGATCACCAGGTACACCAGCAAGGCGATGGCACCCGAGCTGGCCAGCAGAAACTGGAACAATCCGGCCGGCATGAAGTAACTGAGCAAGGTCACGCCAGCCCCGAGGATCGTGCTGGCGATCACGGCGGCCCTCGGCACACTCGCGGCGGAGGTCTTTTTCATCAGCGTGGGCGCATCCCCACGCTTGCCCAGGGAATACAGCATGCGTGAAGCAATGTAGATGGACGAGTTCATGCAGCTCGCCACGGCAATCAACACCACCACGTCCACCAGTAACTTGGCGTGGGGAATGTTCATCAGTTCCAGGGCGCGCTGATAAGAGCCTACCGACGCCAACAGCGGGTCATTCCACGGCACCACGGAAATCACCACGAAGATCGACAACACGTAGAACACGCCGATGCGCCACATCACCGAGCGCGTAGCCCGGGCGATATTCTGCGCCGGGTTATTGGACTCGGCAGCCGCGATGGTGACGGCTTCCGTGCCGATAAAGCTGAACATGATGGTGATGAACGCCCCGACCACCGCCGACAGGCCGTTAGGCGCGAAACCACCGTGTTCTTCCATCAGGCGACTCAGGCCGCTGGCCTCCCGCTCGGGAATCCAGCCCATCAGCACCGCGCCTCCCAGGCCGATAAAGCCGATGATCGCCACCACCTTGGCCATGGCAAACCAGAACTCGAATTCACCGTACTTGGAGACGCTGAACAAATTGGTGACCACCAACAAAAAGATCGACAACAAGGCGAACAGCCAAGCGTCGATCTGCGGCAACCACTGGTTGAGGATATGCCCGGCGGCCAGGGCTTCGATGGGAATCACCAGCACCCAGAACCACCAGTACAACCAGCCGATCGTAAACCCGGCCCAGCGGCCGATGGCCTGGTCGGCGTAGGTCGAGAATGAGCCGGTGTCGGGGTTGGCCACCGCCATCTCCCCCAGCATGCGCATGACCAGCACCACCAACAGGCCGGAAAACAGATACGCCAGCATCACGGCCGGCCCCGCCGCCGCGATGGCGTGCCCGGAGCCGACAAACAGCCCCGCGCCGATAATGCCTGCAATGGAGAGCATGGTGACATGACGCGGCTTGAAGCCCTGCGCCAGCTGGCCGTTGGAATCCTTGGAAATCAGGCTATTCATCGTTGTTTTTTATTCTCTGTGATCGACGTTAAGACGTACTGACTGGAAGGTCAGGCGATCATCATTTCTTAATGACGGGTCACAGTACGCGGCCTGCGTGCCGCAAAAATAGCCTCATAGCGGCACGCCGGTGCCTGATATCGACATTGGCGGGCGGCCGCCGCTCATTGCCTCGGCGGGTCAAGGTTCGCCAGAAAGCCTGCGATCAGCGCGTTGAACACCGCGCCCTGATCGTCGTGCACATAGTGGCTCGCGTCGGCGACCTCCACCGTCCGCACATGGGGGTTGCTGGCCCTCATCGCCTGCAGCGTCGCCGGCGGCAGGAAGTCCGAGCGACCACCACGAATGAACAGGCTGGGGCAATCCAGCGCGCGCACCGCTGGCCACAGGTCCGTCGGCTCGATACTCAGGCGGGCCTGGGCAATCCCCTGCTGATCATGGCGCCAGCCAATCACACCGTCGCGTTCCTGCATCGAATGCGCCAGCCTCGACGCCAGGCCCTGCTCCGACAACCCCGGGCGCGAAGCCCTCCAGAACGTGCGGGCCGCGTCCCAATTGTCGAACTGCAACGGCGTCTGGCCCATCTCGCGACGGATACGCGCGGCGCCATCGCCCTGGGTTGAAGAGCCGGGGCCGATGTCCTCGATCAGCAACCCCAGCAAGCGTCCCGGATGTTGCCGCGCATACTCGAGGGCGTTGGCGCCGCCCAATGAATGCCCGAGCAGGACGAAGCGCTGCAGGCCGACATGGGCGATCAGATCCTCAAGGTCCTCGACATAGGATTGGGTGTGATACGTGGAGGGCTCGGCCCAGTCGCTCAACCCACGACCACGCTGGTCGAGGGCATAGATGCAGTAGCCCTCCCCCAGGGATTGCACCAGCGACTCCCAGGTCTGGGCATAGGCGCGCAGGCCGTGCAACAGCACCAGGGGCACGCCACTCGATGCGCCCCAGCGCAAATAGTGCAGGCGCAGGCCCGAACGGTTGGTGAAGAAACAGCTGTCTGCAGGCATGGGCTTGCTCCTTTAGAAACGGTCGAAGCGATAAGGGCTTGGGTCAATGATCGGCGCATGCCCACTGACCAGGTCCGCGGCGAGATGACCGGCCGCCGGCGATGTACCGAAGCCGTGCCCCGAGAAACCGGTGGCCACGGTCAGCCCCGGAATCTGCGCGACCGGGCCGATGACCGGGTTGGAATCGGGTGTCACGTCGATAGTGCCGGCCCAGGCCTGGGCGATCCGTGCCTGTTCAAACACCGGCCAGGCGGCCATCAGGTTGTTCATCGCGTCGTTATTGAGGCGCGGGTTGGCCGCCGGATCCTGCACCCTGACGCGCTCGAACGGGCTGACGCTGTCGGCGCGCCAACGCCGCGCCAGGGCCAGGTCATTGATGAACGGCTTGCCCAGCGACACGTTCAGCACACTGCGTTGCGCACGGAACTGCGGCATGTATTGCTTGGCGAGCAGCAGATGGTCGAGGGTCAGGAACGCATCCAACTTGCCCCGTTGGGTAATGATGAAACCGCCGTCCTGGTGCTTGCGAAACGAAAAGTCCGGCGCGCCGACCGCGATCTGCGTCGGCCCCTCCATGGGGTGGGTACGCAGCACCGAGCAGGTCAGGGGCAGGGTCGGCAACGCCACACCGAGGTTGCCCAGAAAGCGCCTCGACCACATGCCCCCCGCCAGCAGCACATGATCACAACGGATTTCGCCCTTTTCCGTGACCACACCGCTGACCGCGCCGCCGGACATCTGCAGCGTACGCACCGCGCACTGCTCGATGATCACCACGCCCCTGTCCATGGCGGCCCTGGCAATCGCGCTGCTGGCCAGCGTCGGTTCGGCACGCGCATCGGAAGGGGTAAAGATGCCACCGGCCCAGTCACCCGTGCCGCCTGGCACCAGCGCGTCGATCTCACGCTTGCTGAGCAGGCGTGAATCCAGCGACAAATGCTCCACCGACTTGAGCCAGCCCTCGTGCATTGCCATTTGCGCCGGGGTGCGCCCGACAAACATGATGCCTTCCTGGCGATACCCCACATCCGCCCCTACCCGCTCAGGCATCTGCGCCCACAAGCGGTCGGCGGCCAGGGCCAGCGGGATGTCGGCCGCGTGGCGGCTGGTCTTGCGCACCCAGCCCAGGTTGCGGGATGACTGTTCGGCGGCGATCCGGCCTTTTTCCAGGACCACCACGGCGATATTGCGCTCAGCCAAGGTCAGCGCAGCCGTGAGGCCGATGATCCCGCCGCCAATGATGACGACGGCGGTCGCGCTGGGAAACACGGTGGAGGTTGTCACGGGCGCTATTGTCGGTGCCATGGTCAGGACTCGGTAAACGAATAAGGGCGGCCAGGCCTGTGCATGGCCGCGTGACGATTATTGCGACAGGCGAATGAGGTCGACCTGCGCCTTCGACGCGTTGCGATACGCCGTCACTTCCAGCTCTACCTTGTAGACCGTCGAGCCCAGTGGCGGGCAGGTCACGGTGCTGGCCGGGTCGACGCCGCGAAACTTCTCGCCGATCAGGTCCATCACCGCCGGCACGTCCTTGGGGTCCTGGATGAACACCCGCGAACACACCACGTCGGCCAGGCTCGAATCGACAGCCTTGAGGGCCGATTCGATGTTGGCGAACACCTGGTGCGCCTGTTCCAGGACATCCTCCGGGATCAGCTTGGTCTGGGGGTTGCGGCCGGCGGTGTTGGACACGTAGATCCAGTTGTCCACGCACACCAGGCGCGAATAGCTGGCCTGGTCTTCGAACGGTGAGCCGGTCTTGAGCTTGGTGATTTTTGTCATGTCGAATGCCTCGTCAAAGTGAATGAAGCTACGGCTCAGCGCAGCTCCGGGGTTTCCCACAGGTTCAAGGTCACGCCGATGCCGTGCTTGACGGCGTTGCGGTACACCACCGTGCCCCAGGCCACGTCTTCGACGGGCATGCCGCCCACCGACATGATGATGATTTCCTCATCGTTCCTGCGGCCAGGCGCGGCCCCGGCGATGATCTTGCCGATGTCTTCGACGTCATCGAGCTGCATCTTGCCTTCGGCAATCATGTCCATGAAGCGCACGCCAATGACCGGCACGTTGTGATGCGCAGGCTTGGGCAATTCCTCGAACCAGGCCTGGTACAGACCGGTGTTGTCGAGCACCTTGCGTACGTCGGGCTGCTCCATTCCCGCGTCGAGGGAGCAAGACGCCGGCATCGCGAGGAAAGCGCCTGGCTTGACCCACTCACGCCGCACAATTGGGTAGATCGAGGGGTCGCCCGTGGCACCGGAGCTACAATAAGTAACAAGGTCCGAGTCGCGGACCACCGCTTCGAGGGTGTCGACCACGTCTATCGTGGTGATCTGCGGATACGTCTGTTCGACCCACGCGATAAAGTTGTCGAGGCTCTGCTGGCCACGGCCCTTGATCTTCAGGGTGTCGATATGCGGGCACACCGCGATGAAGGCCGCCAGGGTGGTCTTGCCCATCACGCCCGGGCCAAGCAGGCCGACGACTTTCGAGTCCTTGCGCGCCAGGTGGCGTGCGCCCACGCCGGGGATCGCACCGGTGCGGTACGCCGACAGCAGGTTGGCCGACATATGGGCCAACGGCGCGCCGGTGTCGGGGTCGTTCAGGGTGAACATCAGGATCGAACGCGGCAGGCCTTTTTCGCGGTTGGCGATATTGGAGCCGTACCATTTCACCCCGGCGGTGCAGAAGCTGCCGCCCAGGTAGGCCGGCATGGCCATCATGCGCCGATCCGCCGTGGGCTTGGGCATGTTCGGGAACGGCGAATCCTGCGGGAAAATCACCATCGCGCCATGGGAATCATTGTTCGGGCCGGCCATGCGGTAGTCACCGGCATACAGCAGGCCGAACATTTCCTCCATGGTGTTCACGCAGGCCAGCATGTCGGTCACACCCGCGCGGATCATGTCCTGCTCGGAGAGGTAGATAAAATCGATTTTTGTAGTTGCAGACATAGTTATTCTCGGGCTGAAGGTGATATCGCTGCGGTAGGCGCAGCTCCACGCTGTCGAGATCGAGTATCGGGCGGGGGATGGCGGCGGTATTGTAAATTTCGGACATACCGTTCAGTCGTGCATGACGATAGTTGGCGCGATTAATGCGTTGATTTTCCCCTGGCGCTGCCTGCCCAAGGAACAACCATGATCAAACCGAGTGTGCCGACTCCCCGGCTCCACACCGCGAACGAACAACCCTGGTTCGTGCTCAACTCTTCACGCTATTCAGTGATGCCGTCCGCGCACCCGGCGATCTCGCATTTCTATGCCTTCGATGTGGCGCAATCGTCCAACCTGCTGGCCGTGCCGGATGGCTGCGTGGATATCCTGTTCGACTGTGATGCGACGCGACCGACTGCGCGCATCTGCGGCACCCCGCTGGTGGCCCAGGCGGTCGAACTGCACCAGCACCACCACTATTTCGGCGTGCGCTTTTCGCCGGGTGTGATCCCCGGTTTCGTCAATGTACTGGCCGAAGAATTGACCGAGCGGGAGCTCGATCTGCTGGAAGTCTCCGAGTTCGCCCAACGCCTCTTCGAAAGCATCGTCCAGGCCCCGTTGCTGGGCGACCAGATGCGGCTGTTCAACGACTACCTGACCCCGCGCCTGATGGGCAAGACGTCGCGACTCACCGCCATGATCATCCAGCAGGCGCTGCACCATCGCGGTGATATCCGCATCCAGCAACTCGAAGACCTCAGCGGCTACACCAGCCGGACCCTGCACCGCCAGTTCAACCAGGACACCGGCATGTCACCCAAGGCGTTTTGCCGGATCATCCGCTGCCAGGCGGCCCTGGACACCCTCAATACCCAGCACGATGTATCGTTTTCGCAGTTGGCCCTCGACCTGGGGTTTTCCGACCAATCCCACTTCCTGCGCGACTTCAAGAAACTGGTCAGCACCACCCCCTGCGACTACCAGCGCACCATGACGCAAAACGCCTACAACGACAGGATCAGCTACGCCTGATCACGCTGTTTGCCAATAAGCCCGCGTCTCCATCGTTTCTCCATAAAACCTCCCATGAAAGCGCATGCTCGTGGTGCACAGTGATCTTCGTCGCCCCAAGGTAATTCGCCATACTGCGATGACCGAACAGCACGACCGAGCCGACCATGACTGAATCACACCCTGTATCGACACCGACGGACCTCGCGGCCCCACGCCAGGCGTTGGTACTGATCGCCGAAGACGAGCCGGAAATCGCCGACATCCTCGCGGCCTATCTCAAGCGCAGCGGCTTCCAGACCGCCCATGCCCTGGATGGGCGCCGCGCCCTTGAACTGCATCAATCGCTCAAGCCCGACCTGGTGCTGCTGGACGTGCTGATGCCGCAGCTGGATGGCTGGATGGTCCTGGCCGAGATCCGCCACCGGGGCACCACACCGGTGATCATGCTGACCGCCCAGGACCAGGACATGGACAAACTCATGGGCCTGCGCATCGGTGCCGACGACTACATCGTCAAGCCGTTCAACCCCGCCGAGGTCGTCGCCAGGACCCAGGCGGTGCTGCGTCGCTCCCTCGATCATGGCTACGGCGCCCGCCAGCGCGTGCTGCGGGTGAATGCCTTTGAAATCGACATCGACAGCCATGAAGTCAGCGTGCAGGTCGGTGCACACACGCGCAGGCTCAACCTGACGGTGACCGAATTCAGATTGTTGGCGCAACTGGCCAAGGCCCCCAAGCGCGTATTCAGTCGCGCCGAGTTGCTGGCCCTGTGTTCCCCCGAGAGCGACAGCCTGGAGCGCACCGTCGACAGCCATATCAGCAAGTTGCGGCGCAAAATCGAAGACCTCGGCCTCCAGGGCGTACCAGCCAGCATCCGTGGGGTCGGCTACCGGTTCGGGAGCCAGCCATGAAGACCGCCAACAGTTTGAGCCGGCAGATCATCGTGTCGATGTCCGCCGTGGTGCTCTGCGTGATCGCCCTGGCCGTGGTCGGCTCCTACGTGTTTTACGCGTTGCTCTGGACGTTCTGGCCGCCGTCGGATCTGGACGTGGACGAATGGCTGCCCACCGGCATGGAGTGGGCCTGGATGGCGCTGATCACCTGCATCAGCCTGGCGGTGGGCGCCGTGGTGGCGATCAAACTGTCCCGGCGCATTCTGATGCCCTTGAACTCGGTCGCGGCCAGCCTTCGCCGCCTCGCCGATGGTGACCTCGATGCCCGGGCGACGGCGTCCGACCGCTCACTGGCAGAGGCCACCTTGCTGGTGGATGACTTCAACAGCATGGCCCAACGCTTGAAACGCATGGCGCAAGAGCAGTCGTTCTGGAACGCCGCGATTGCACATGAACTGCGCACCCCGCTGACCATCCTGCGCGGCCGCCTGCAAGGGTTGGCGGAAGGCGTGTTCACCCCGGACCAGGCGCAGTTCTACAGTCTGCTGAGCCAGGTGGAAGGCCTGACGCGCCTGATCGAGGACCTGCGGGTCGTAGGCCTGGCGGACAACGGCTACCTCGAAGTGCAGATCCAGAGTGCCAACCTGGCCGAGGAGATCAAGGCCGACGCCTGCCTGTTCGAACCGGGCCTGCAGGCCTACGGGTTCGTGCTGCACCTGGACCTGCTCGAACGGCCTGTGCAGTGTGATCCGGCGCGGATTCGCCAAGCCTTGCTGGCCATGCTCGACAACCTGAAACGCCATGCAACCCCCGGCAACGTCACGGTGCGCCTGGGCAACCAGGATGGCCTGAATACCTTGAGTGTCGCGGACGAAGGACCGGGGATCGCAGAAGCGTTTGCAACGCACATCTTTGAGCCGTTCCAGCGCGGCGAAAGCTCGCGCTCCCGCGCCCAGGGCGGCAGCGGCCTGGGGCTCGCCGTCGTACGCGCGATTGCCCTGTCCCATGGAGGTCGCGCGACCTGCCGGAACCTCGACAACGGCGGCACCTTGTTCGAGCTGAGCTGGCCCGACCAGTTGGTCGCCATCTAACCCCAACCGCCCCCAGGTGAAGGCATGCGCCTCTGTATTTTCAGGGTCAATCGGTACCGCCACTTTGCCTTGCTCGACGCACAAGGACGCTGCATTGCTTTCAAGAGCTGCGAAGGGATTCCACAGAACGGCGAATGGGTGCAAGTCAACGAAGTCAACCTGGCCTGGTTGAACCGCGCGCTGCCTGCGCGCGCCTTGACCAGGCCACACACCCGCCTCGTGTAGTCAGCCTGGAATTGCCTGTATGCCTTTCAACTATCGTGATCGAAACGTGATTGACGTGGCACTGCTTGAAGACTCGGTACGGCTCTATAGCGCCAAGCTCAAGCGGTTGCAGCGCTTCTGGATTCCCCTGCAGAAACAGGCGCCACGCCTGGTGTTGTCACTGTGGGTCCTGGGGGTTGTCGCATCGCTGTTCAGCCAGTCCTATTACCACTGGTTATTTACCGCGCCGGCGATTTGCCTGCTGATCACCCTGGAAATCGTGATCGAAGAAGTGCAGATCGACTTGTTACTGATGACCGAGGAAACGCGCTATCTGCTCGACATCACCCGCGGTCTTTATACCGGGACCCTGAGTTCCCGCCCCCCTACTTTGCGTAAACCAGGTGGCCCATGCCCTCCGTCACACCTCCACTACTGATCGAGCAGAGCCGCAAAATCGGTCAACAATCCGCCAGCCAGACACTCAAGGCGATCGCCAAGGCCTACCCCGGCAAGTTGTCCGGCACCCTGTCGCTGGTGGCGCTGGAAAACGCGCTGCTGCTGGCCTACCCGTTGTTTGCGGGGTTTGCCGTCGACGCGATTATCCGTGGCGACACCGGCAATGCCCTGCTCTACGCCGCCGTGGTCCTCGGGTTCTGGGTGGTGGGCGCCGCCCGACGGGCCCTGGACACCCGCACCTTTACGCGTATCTACGCCGATCTTGCCGTGCCGGTGATTCTTAACCAGCGCCTGCAACGCCACAGCACCTCAACGTCCGCCGCGCGGGTGGTGCTGGCACGGGAGTTCGTCGATTTCTTCGAAAAACACGTGCCCACCATTGCGACGGCGCTGGTCTCGATCATCGGCGCGGCGGCCATGTTGCTGGTGATCGAACCCTGGGTCGGCCTGGCGTGCCTGGTGGCGCTGGGCCTGTGCCTGGTGGTGGTGCCTGGCTTTGCACGGCGCAACCAGCGCTTGCATGAGCGGCTGAACAACCGCCTGGAAAAGGAAATCAGCCTGGTGGAAAAGGTCGGCGCCCCCACGCTGCGCCGCCACTATCAGGTGCTGTCGCGGCTGCGTATCGGGCTGTCGGACCGTGAGGCGGTTGCCTTCCTCACCATCGGCATCCTTGCGGCCCTGCTGTTCGTGGTCGCCATCAGCCAGTTGGCGCTGGCGCCCGCGGTGAAGGCCGGCCATATCTATGCGGTGATGACGTACCTGTGGACGTTCGTCAGTTGCCTGGATGAAGCCCCCAGCGTGGTCGACCAATTGGCCCGGCTCAAGGACATCGGCAAACGCGTGGACCCGGGACTGGATGACACGCCAGCCTGACCCATCGTCTATTCAGCCGATCGCCCGCTGGGTGTGCGAAGGCGACTCGCCAAACAACTCGCGGTAATGGGCGGCAAAGTGGCTCAGGTGGAAAAAGCCCATCGCCACCGCCACATCACCGACGTTCTGGCTGCAGGCCGGCGTTGCGATCAGGCGTCGACGCACCGCATTCAGGCGCAGGTTGCGCAGGTACTCGACCGGGCGCATGCCGGTCACCGCCTGGAAACTGTTCTGCAGGGTGCGCCGGCTGACCCGCAGGTGTTCGCACAGGTCGAGGATGCTCAGCGGGGTATCGCCGCTGGCATCGATCAACTCCTGGCAACGCTTGACCAGGTACGCACTCACGGCGAAGTTGCCGCGACGGCAGCGCACCTCATCGGTGGCATTGCTGAACAGGTCGAGAAAGGCATTGAGCAACTCGTCTTCGAGCATGTTCTCGGCGGTTGCACTGATGGCCTCGGGTTGTTGCAAAAGGTGACGAAACAGCGGGTAGATGCGCTGGCGTATCCGCAGCAGTAACGCGTCATCCACGCACAGCTGGGAGCGGGTGCTCAAGCGCTTGAGCTGGTCGCTGGACAACTCGAAGGCGGCGAGTTTGGCGAAACGCACCGTGTCGACGTTGAAAGCGAAGAAGTGCGTGCCTTCCGGCGCATGCAGCACAAACTCCTCGCAAGCGCGCAACAGCACCACACTGTGGGTGCCCACCTGCTGGCCCTGCACGACAGGCTCGCCGCCCAATGACATGGCCGCGCACAGCCGTCCCTTGGGCGCATGGCCGCGCTGCACCACGCGTTTGTCCAATACTTCCTGGAAGATCTGAAAGCGCTCGGCCGACAGTTGGCGCAGCTCGCTGGTCAGGCAGCCACGCCCCAGTTGGTCATACACCTGCTGCCAGCCCTGGATGGAACCGGCGTGCAGTTGAGGGTCATTGAAGGTTCGAACTTCGGCAAGCATGGTGGTCGTTCCTCGGGGGCCCCGTTGTTGTCATCGGCCTGAAGGGGACTCAAGTCATCCATGACGGCAGCTGTCGCTTACACGGGGGTGGTGTCCGCGGTGAAAAGCAAAGCCAGTTCCGTGCCAAACATCTGTAGGCGGTAGGTGGCGGGCTGGATATCCATGGGCGCCAACAACGCACCGGACAGCACCACCTGCCCGGCCTCCACCGGCTGACCGTCGGCCAGCAGACGGCGAACCAGCCAGCACAGGTTGGTCAGCGGCGAGTCCTCCCGGCCCTCGGTATCGCCTTCGCCGCACAGCGCGCCGGCACATTCCAGGCGATAGGCGACGTGGGTGTGCGCGACGGCATCGAACGCGCTTCGTGGCCCCAGGCAATACAGCCCCGCCGCCGCATTGTCGGCAAGAAAGGCTCCGACCCCGAACGCCCAGCCCTGCCAACGGCAGTCGGCAATCTCGAACGCCGGCGCCACTTCGGCAATCGCGTCCAGGATCTGTTCATCGCTGTAGTCACCGGGCGCGAGGCTGCGTCCCAGCACAATCGCCACTTCGATCTCCAGCTTGGGCTGGATCAACCGCGACAGCGCCACCGCCGTGTTCGGCTGCACGCACATCGCGTCGGTCAGGCCGCCATACACCGGTTCGTCAATGCCGAAGCGCCGTTGCGCGGCGCTGCCGGCGAAGGCGATCTTCCAACCGCTGAACTGTTCGCCCGCCGCCAGGCGCGCATCCAGAGCCTGGCGTTGCAGGGCGTAGCCGCCGCGCAGGTCCAACGCTTCGGGGGCCAGTGGCGCAATCGCTTGCACCGCACGCGTGGCCTGGTCTAACTGATTCAATACGCCCGTATCGATGCTCATGACAGCTGCCCCGCTAACTTGCGTAATACCGCGTCAAGTCGCTCAGGCGTGGTAATGGCGGCGACAAACCGGTCAGGACGCACCACGACGACGCAGTCACGCACCCTGGAGAACCATTCGCCGAGGCGGTTATCCACATCCTCCACGCTGATGGCGTCCGTGGCCGTCAAGGGCTGGTGGCGGCCCAGGCCGCTGCGCGAGCGATTGACCTGGATAAAGCGCGTGTCCCAGCGCGCCCAGAACCTTGCCATGTCTTCGCTCAGTGGCTCACGGGGATTGACCCGGTAACCCAGCACCGCATAGGAATTGCCCAGCACGTCATCCAGGCGCCGACGCTGGCCCTGGGCGTCTTCGATAAACGGCTGCACAAACAGCTGGCCCACCAGGTCGTCTTCACGCAGTTCGGCACGTTCGTGATAGACCAGTCCTTTGGTGACGGTGGCCTTGGGTTTGAACTTGAACTCCAGCAGGTGCGAACGCAGGTTATCGACGCTGTTCACCGCCTGGAACAACCAGTCGCGCACGCCGGCCATCAACGGGTTGGTCAGCCCCAGTACCGTGCCCATATTGTCGGCCAGGGCCACCAGTTCGGTGGCGTGCCCGCGACGTTCCTGGTCGTAGCTGGCGAGGATCCCATGGGCCGCACGCCCCTGGATGATCGCGGCCAGTTTCCAGGCCACGTTGGCCACGTCGCGCAACCCGGAATTAAGGCCCTGCCCGGCCCAGGGTGGCGATATATGCGCGGCATCGCCGACCAGTGCCACACGCCCCTGGACAAACCGCGCCGCCACACGCGAATGGTGGGTGTAGGCGCGGATGCGGATGATATTCAGCGCGTCCACGGCGTCGCCGATATGCCCACGGATCAGGTCGCGAATGGTGTTCTCGTCACACATCTTCGCCTCGTCCTCGCCCTCCATCAGCATGAATTCCCAGCGCCGCTGCTGGTACGGCAGGTAGATGCACACGAAGGGCCGCTGCGGGTCGGCGTGCAGGGCGGTGTAAGGCGCATCCAGGGTGTCATTGGCGGTATCGACCACCACCCATTTGCGCGCATGGGTCAGCCCCAGCAGTTCGACGCCCAGCTTTTTGCGTACGGTGGAGCGCCCGCCATCGGCGCCGATCACGTAATCGGCGCGCAGCTGATAGACCTCGCCCTGGGCATCGCGGACCTGCAAGGTCACGCCCTCCCCATCCTGTTCCAGCTCCAGCATTTCATGGCCCTGGCGCAACACCACAGTGCTGCGCTGCCCCAGGGTTTCGCGCAGCGTGCCTTCGAGCAACTGCTGCATGAAGATGTTGCGCATCGGCCAGCCGTACTGCGCGGCACTTGGCTTGACCTCGGCAAAACACACGCCCCGCGCGTTGTAATAACGCAGCGGCACATCGCAGATCATGTCACGTACTGCCAATTCGGCGATGCCGATGGCCTGCAACACGCGCAGCGCTTCATCATCCATGCCCACCGCGCGTGGGTAAGGCAGTATGCAGTCGGCAAGCTCAAGGACGACGCAGTCGATACCGTACATCCCCATATAGTGCGCGGCCGTGATCCCATTGGGCCCGCCCCCGACAATCACAACCTGGGTCTTCTCCTGCTTCATCGCTGTTCACCGCTTTCTTGTTGTGGTTTTAAACCGGCGTTGCCAAGGCCCGCACGCGTGTCATCAGTGCAGCCCGTCAACGCCCTGGATGTCTTCGGCACGCAGGCCACCCAGCCGTGCGTGCAGGCGCCCGCGCGTGGCGAAGGCCCAGATCACGATGACTTCGTCCGGCGCGGGGCCGTCGCCGAACATCAGCGACATGCTGTCGTAGTGGGAACGTACGTAGAGCGCATCCTTGTGCGCCAGGGGTACGTCGATGGTCGAACCCGGGCCGCCGCGCTTGCCGGTGGAAGGCACCCACGACTTGCCACCGCCCAGCGCGACGCGAATCGGATCGGCGGCCGGGTTGGTCAGGAACGCGTTACCGTGCTCGTATTCGCCCGCGCTGCCCACCAGGATCGCCTTACCATAGCTGACAATCTCATGGGCACCGGCCAGTGCCTGTATGCGCCGGCCAAACTCTTCGCCCAGCAACGGCGATGGGTCGACCAGTTCGGCGAGCGACTCGCTGTAGCGACCGGCATAGGGGTTGGCGATCACGGCGGCGATCGCGTACTTGAACAGGGGCTCGCCATCGGCCAGCTGGCCGGTTTCGTTGGCCAGGGTTTCTTCGACAAAGCTGTACCATTTGCGGATGTGATACGTAGCAAAATTCGCGGTTTTCATCAGGGTTGCCTCAAAGTGGGTCGAGTGGATCCAGGTTGAAATGTCGGCTCGGCGCGCCGGCGGCCTTGAACCGGGCCTTGCCGCGCGCATCGTCGTGTTCGGTCTCGAGGAAGAACTCCATGCGATTGCCGTCGGGGTCGTTGAAATACACGCCATGGCCGATCTCGTGATCGGTGATCTTCACCACCTCGACGCCCTTGCCCAGCAACATGCCGTAGAGCTGGCGCAGGGTGGTCATGTCCCCGGCGATTTCCAGGCCGTAGTGCTGCAGGCCCAACCCGCCTTGATGGGCGCCGGGGTCGGCGCGAATCAGGGCGATGTCGTGGTGCTTGCCGCCAAATGCCATCATGACCCAGCTCTCGCCCCGGGCACTTTCGTGCATGCCCAGGATGTCGGCGTACCAGCGTGCCGACACGTCAGGGTCACTGACCCACAGCGATAAGTGAGTCCGCAGGATCTCGATCTTCATGGCGTTATCCCTCAGTGCTTTTTGACGATGGATTGATGCCCGGACTTGATCTGCGCAACCGCAGGCGTCCAGAGCACATCAGCGATCTCGCTGAATTCCCGCCAATGCTTCTGCCAGCCGTCACCGCCATTGTCGGAGGTGAACAAATGCCCGTACTTGGTGCCCGCCACGATCTGTCGTGGGTTGGCCGGGTTGAAGGCAATCGCCCAGACACAGGAGTTGGGCTGCTGTGGCAGCGGCAGCACGTTCCAAGTGAGTGCGGCATCACGGGACACCAGGATCTTGCTGGTGGTGCCGGGGGTGCCATCGGAAATACTCAGGTACAGCTCGTTCTGCGTGCCCAACGGCGCGTTCATGGCGCGGATGTAGTACAGGCCGAAGGCTTCGCGACCGATGATGCCGGTCCAGGTCAGCCCCTCGTCCAGGCTGCGGTACACCGCATTGACGCAGACCACCACAATCACTTTCTCGCCGTGGTTGGGCAGCACCAGGATGTTGTGGACGTCGGAGTTGTAGTCCCACAGCAGCCGGTCGTCGACGCGGGTCCAACTGTCGCCGCCGTCACGGGAATGGAACAGCCCGCCCTCCTCCAGGCCGAACCACAGCTGGTTGCGGTCAGTGGGGTCATAGGCGAAGGCCAGCAGGCGTGGGCGGCTGACGCCGTCGCAGAACTCGGGGATTTCCACCGGGGCGCGATCCCAGCTCAGGCCGCCGTCCAGGGTGCGCCACAACACGGCACGCGAAGGCGCGCCGGTGCCGACGAAAATGCGTTGTGCATCCTGCGGGTCAACCGCAACTTTCCACACGGTTTGCCCGTTGAAAGGCGAATCGATGCGCCGCCAATGCCCACCGGTATCGTGGCTCACACACAAGCCCACATCGGTACCGGCATAGATCCGCTCGGGCGTGTCGGGGTGCAGGCTCAAGGATCGGGTGATCGCATCGAACTCCAGGTCCTGCCCCAGGCCCAGGCGATGCCAGGTACGGCCATCGTCGGCACTGCGGATCACCGCTTGCCCGACGGTGGCGACCAAAAGGGTTCCGTTACTCATCACAGATACTCCTCAGATATAGATGCCACGGGTCAAGCCACCGTCGATGCCGATGGATTCGCCCGTCACTGCGCCAGCTTTTGGCGATGCCAGGAAGCCGATCAGCCAGCCCATTTCAATCGGTGCGAGGGTGCGGCGAATCGGTGTCGCGTCGATATAGGCCTGCTCGACCTGCTGCGCGGTCTTGCCTTGCTTGACGGCTTCGCGGTCGTACAGCTCCTGGATATGCGGGGTATCCACCACGCCCGGGTGGATCAGGTTGACCGTGATCCCCGACGGGCCGAGCTGGTCGGACAGGGTCTTGGTCATGTGCGCGATCGCCAGGTTGCGCATGCCCGAAAGCACCTTGCTGCTGCGCCCGGTGAGGCCGCCGATGTTGATGATGCGTCCGAAGCCGGCCGCCTTCATGTGCGGGGTCACAGCCTTGGCGCAGCGGAAATAGCCGATCACCTTGGTGTTGAGGTCCGACAGCAGTTCATCGTCGCCGGCGTGTTCGATGTCATTGCGCACCACACCCGATGGCGCCGCGGCCCCGTTGACCAGGATGTCGATGCGGCCGAAATGCTTGTGAGCCGCCTCGACCATCTCCGACACGGCCTTCATGTCATTGGTGTCGCAGAACAGCGGCAGCACTTCATTGCCGGTCTGTGCACTGATCTCTTCGGCCGCCAGCTGCAGGAACGCCATGCGCCGCGCGCAGATCACCACCTTGCAGCCTTCCTCGGAGAGAAAACGTGCGACTTCCTTGCCGATGCCCATACCGCCACCGGTGACAATGGCCACGCGGCCTTTCAATTCCAGATCCATAGCAATTACCTCGTGTGATTATTCAGTTCAGGCCAGATCGACAAACACGCTTTTGGTCTCGGTGTAGGCATCGATCACGTTCTTGCCCATTTCCCGGCCCCAGCCGGATTGTTTGTAGCCACCGAACGGTGAAGAGGGATCGACCACGTTCCAACAGTTGATCCATACCGAGCCGGCCTTGAGCTGTGCCGCCACGCGGTGCGCCGAGCGCAGGTCGCGGGTCCACAGGCCGGCGGCGAGGCCATACGGCGAATCGTTGGCGCGCAGCACCAGGTCGTCGATGTCGGTCCAGCTCATGACGGTCAGTACCGGGCCGAAGATTTCTTCGCGGGCCACGCAGGCGCGCTCGGCACGGTCGAGGAACACGCTCGGTTGAATGAAGTGCCCACGCTCCAGGTGCGCGGGGCGCTCGCCGCCACAGATCAGTTCGGCACCCTCCTCCCGGCCCCGCTGCAGGTAACCCTTGACCGTGTTCAACTGCCGCGCAGACACCAACGGCCCCATGCTGTTGGCCGGGTCCAGGCCATTGCCCAGCACATAGGCGGCGGCATGGCGCTGCAATTCTTCGAGCACCTGGTCGAGCACACTGGCGTGCACATACAGGCGCGAGCCAGCCGTGCACACCTGGCCCTGGTTGTAGAAAATCCCATCGGCGGCCCCCTTGGCGGCGCGCACAATGTCGGCGTCGGGCAGGATGATGTTCGGCGACTTGCCGCCCAGTTCCAGCGAGACCTTTTTCATGTTGCCGGTGGCCGCCTGGGCGATCAGCCGCCCAACCTGGGTCGAGCCGGTAAAGGCGATCTTGTCCACGTCGGGGTGCTGTGCCAGCGGTGCACCCGTGTCGGCACCCAGGCCGGTGATCAGGTTGACGACGCCGGCGGGGAAACCTGCGGCCTCGATCAGTTGCACCAGGCGGATCGCGACCAGCGGGGTCTGCTCGGCGGGCTTGAGCACCGCCACGCAACCGGTGGCCAACGCCGGGCCGAGCTTCCACACGCACATGGTCAACGGGAAGTTCCACGGCACGATCAGCGCGCAGACCCCCACCGGTTCGCGCAACGTGTAGTTGAGCATCGGCGCGCCGCTGGCCGGGGATACGGGCAGCGTGCTGCCTTCGATCTTGGTGGGCCAGCCGGCGAAGTAGCGAATGATGTTTGCCGCGCTGGCCGCCTCACCGCGCGCGTTGGCGATAGGCTTGCCGTTCTCCAGGGTGATCAGTTGCGCCAGTTCCTCGCGGTGCTGATCCAACAGATCGGCCAGGCGAAACAGCAACAGGCCGCGCTGCGCCGGTGACTGCAAGGCCCACGTGCCGGTGAAGGCTGCGCGGGCGGCCGCAACGGCCGCATTCACATCGCGTTCATCGCCTTGGGCGACTTCGGCCAGGGTCTGTTCGGTGGCCGGGTTTTCCACGGCAAAGCGACGACCGCCGACGGCGTCCTGCCAGGTGCCGCCGATAAACAGGCGACCGGGCTGCGCCAGGAATGCCTGGACGGCAGGTAATAATTCGAGCGGATGCATAGTCGACTCCTTCACAGCGCCATTTCGATCAGGCAAGGGCCACGGTCGGCCTTGGCATTGGCCAGGGCCCGTTGCAGTTCGGCATTGGTCTGGACCGTGCAGGCCGGTACTCCGTAGCCTTTGGCCAGGGCCTTCCAGTCGATACGCGGGTTGTCGAGCACGGTCAGGCGCAGGGCCTGGGGGTCCATTTCGGTCATGCCGAAACGGCGCAGCTCGTTCTGCAAAATCGCGTAGCGATGGTTGGCGGCAATCAGGATCACCACCGGCAACTGCTCGCGTGCGATGCTCCACAGGGTCTGGATGGTGTACTGGGCACTGCCGTCGGATTGCAGGCAGAACACGCTATTGCCGCGTTCCGCCAAAGCGGCGCCGAAGCCCACCGGAATCCCCTGGCCGATCGCGCCACCGGTATTGGTCAATACCCGATGCCGCGCGGCGCGGGCGGAGGCGGTAAAGAACGGGTAGCCGCAGGTGCCGCCCTCGACCGAGACAATGCTGTCGTGGGGCAGTGACGCAGCGAGCACTTGGCCGATCGACTGCGGTGTCAGTTCGGCATGGCCGGGCGGCAGTTCGATGCCCTCCGGCGTCGGCACGTAGGCCGGTGCAGCCAGGGCATCGGCCAGCGCCGTCAACGCGCCGGCGACATCGTCACCGACCTCGGCCAGGCTCAGCAGGCGCTCACGCTCGGCGAGGCGCGACGGGATGCCTTCGTAGCCAAAGTAACTGATGGGCTCCGGCACGCCTGCACAGATGACCAGGTCGTACTGCTCAAGGATTTCAATCGCCACTTCCGGGAAATACGGCAGGCGATCCAGGTCGGGCAAGCCACCGCCACGGTAGCTCAGGCGCGGAAAGGTCTCGGCAAACAGGCGCACGCCGGGCAGTTGCGCCAGGCGTCCCGCCGCTTCCAGGCCCGCGACCGACAAGCCCTCATCGCCGACGATAAACACCAGCCGCTGGCCGTCACGCAATGCCTGCGCCACGGTTTCGACCCGGTCACCGGCAAACCGACGAACCGGTGCGCGCAGAGGGGCGAATACACCGTTATGGGTCACTGCGTGGGCCTGCAGGTCCATGGGCAGGATCAGGCTGGCGATCTGGCCTTTGGCCTGCCAGGCCGCACGCACGGCTTCCTGCAGATCCTCACCGATACCGGCAGCGGTGCGCGAGGTGCGCACCCAACCGGAAACGGCACCGGCCAGGGCCTGGATGTCGCTGGCCAAGGGCGGATCGTAGTTGACATGCCAGGAGGCGTGATCGCCGATGACGTTGACGATCGGCGTATTGGCCCGACGCGCGTTGTGCAGGTTGGCGATGCCATTGGCAAAGCCCGGCCCCAGGTGGGTCAGGGTCATGGCCGGCTTGCCGGCGATCCGGCCATAGCCGTCCGCAGCCCCCGTGCAGACCCCTTCGAACAGCGACAACACCGGCTTGAGAGCAGGTGCGCTGGCCATGGCGGCCACCAGGGGAATCTCGGTGGTCCCGGGGTTGGCGAAGCAGTACTCGATACCGCTTGCCGCTGCCGCATTCACTATCAGTTGCGCACCATTCATTTTCAGCCCTCTTGCTTGAGCATTTGCAGTGATGAGATTTATCACATACAAATCCGCAACCAACAAGCATTTTATGTTTGTTTTTCTCATTAAGTGAGATTTATGCGACTTAAACACCCTTAAAATCTAACCCGCGATTGCGTTTTTCTCTCACTGCGGTAGTGTTGCGCCAGCGCTTGGGCAACCGGCTCCCCGTGGGGACGCCACAAGCGCCCTTCCCTTTCTTTTAGGAACACAATGAGCAGCCTGAGCAAATTGCTGAGCATCCTCGACCTGTTCGGTCCGCAAATGCTAAAGATCGACCCCGACACCATTGCCGAGCGCATGGGCCTGTCACGGGCGACCGTGTACCGCTACGTCAAGGATTTGTGTGACGCCGGCCTGCTGACCCGCGTGGACGCCGGCAGCTACGGCCTGGGCCCGCGGGTCATCGAGCTGGACTGGATGATGCGCCAGTACGACCCGATCCTTCTCGCCGGGCGCGAGCTGATGCACGAGCTGTCGGCGCAAACGGGCCTGGCGGTGTTCGCCAGCGTGTTTTACGACGGGCGCATCATCAACACCTACATCGCCGAACCCACCGACACCTATCACTTCGCGTTCGGGCGCGGGCAACCGCTGCCGTTTTTCCGCGGGGCACAATCGAAGGTCTTGATCGCCTTCCAGAAAGGACGCCGCCTGCAACGCCTGTTCGACGAGCACATGGCCAACGACCCGGACAGCCCGTATGACTGGGCGGGCTTCTCCAGGGCCGCGAAAAAAATCCGCAAGGACGGCTACTGCCTGACCCACGACGAACTCAACCTGGGCCTGACCGGTATCGCTGCGCCGATCATCCAGGCGGACCTCGACGAGGTGGTCGGCAGCCTGTCGGCCGTCGGCACCACCCAGAACTTCAAGCTGCTGCGCCAGGAAACCGTGATCGAAATGGTCATGGACACCACCCGGCGGATTGCCGAAAACATGCGCAACCCGCCGAGCCACACCGCCCCCTAGGCGTCATGCTCAGAACGGCACGGCCAGCGTCAACTGGCTGTACAGGTTGGTGCCGTTGCCGCCGACCTGGTTGCCCCCGGTGGTCGCGTCCTGCCTGGGTGTGTACAACCCCACCAGCGGGGTGATGATCAAGTGCGGGTTGACCGCCCACTCGGCGTACACATCCAACTCACGGCCATCGAGGTTCAACGCGTTGCTTTTGCGCACGGTGGCGTAGTCGAAATACAGCGCGCCCAGGCTCAGGTTTTCCAGTGGGGTTGCCTTCAGCCCGACATGGTGGATGCGGGTATTGGTGTTGAACGGCCCGGCGTAATTGCCGGCCACTTCGCCCTGGAACCAGGTGCCGTAGCCCGTGCTCTGGCCGGTGAACAGTGCATCCCAGTTCTGCGAATAGCGGGTGTAGCGATACGTCACCTTGGGCGCCCAGGCGATATCGGCGAAGGTGTAGCCCGCTTCGCCGTACCAGGCTTTTTCTGGCCCCGCGTCCTTGTCCTGCCAGGCGTACTCGAAGGCCAGGCTGACGTTGGGGATGCCCGCATCGCCCTCACCGCGCACGCTGTAGACATTCATGCCCTTGCGCTGGCGTTGAAAGTCGCTGGCCCATTGATCGTTCACGTCCAGGCCGTGCACCCAGGTCAAGCCGAGCGTCCCCGGCCGGGCGGTGTAGTCCAGGGTCGCGGCGGCCAGTTCGGTTTCGGCCTGGATACGGTTATCGGACTTGAGCCACAGCACACTGCCGTGCAGGCCATCCTGCCCCCCCAGGCGCACCACCGCGGTTTGGTCGAACGCGTGCCGGGCCGCCAGGTAGTAGGCGCCCCCACGGTTCAAGGTGCCATCCGCCGGGCCCTTGCCCGGGTTCAGCCCATCGTCGTTGATCAGGAACCCTCGGCCGACCTTGACCACCTGGCGCCCGCCGGAAATATCCACGCCGTCTTGACCGAGCGCCGGGAACAGATCGCCGGAGCGCCAGCCCAGGTAGGCGTCTTCAATCTTCGTGGTGCGCTCGGTGCCGAGGCTGTTGCCACCCGGATCGCCATCGCCCCACGTGGCGGAGCTGACCAGGGCAAATGCCCCGTAGGCGCGGCCAATGCCGCCGAGTGCCTGGTCGCCACTCAAGCCATACTTGATAAAGCCTTCACGCCAACTGGAGCCGCCCGGCGTGCCATCGTAGTTCTTGCGACTGTTGAACTGACCGAACACCGCGGTCATGTCGGCGTTGAGGTGACGGCTCTCATCGCTGTACAGCTCATAAGCGCGCACCTGACTGATAGCGCCGAGCGCCAGGGTGCACACAAGCGTGCAACCGAATACGGGATGACGGGATAGATAACGCATGGCTCAAACTCCTTCTTCGACAGCCTGCTTGCGCACAAACAACAGTTGCTGCCCCGTGAACTCCAGCAGCCCCTCCAGACCGAACTCGACACCGAACCCCGACATCTTGCTGCCGCCAAACGGCGTGTTCGGCTGGATCTGGGCGTGGCAGTTGACCCACGCCACACCACTCTCCAGGCGACTGGCCAAGGCCTGGGCCTGCTCGACATCCAGCCCCCAGACCGAGCCGCCGAGGCCCATGTCACCGGCATTGGCGCGCTTCAGGACATCCTCGACATCCCGGTAGGCAATCAACGGCAACACCGGGCCGAACTGTTCTTCGTCCACCAGGCGATGGCCGTCGGTCACGTCCGCCACCAGGGTGGGTGGATAGAAAAACCCGGGGTGGTCCAGACGCGCACCGCCGCACAACACCCGCGCACCGTTGGCCCGTGCGTCATCGACCAGGGCTTCCACCAGTTCCAGTTGCTCAAGGTTCTGCACCGGCCCGAAGGTGACACCGGCGTCCAGGCCGTCGCCCACGACCTGGCGCGCCGCAATGTGCATCAGCGCGTCGGCAAAAGCCTCGTACTGCGACTCATGGATATACAGGCGCTTGAGCGCAGCACAGGTCTGGCCCATGTTGAGAAAGGCCGCCTGGAAGATCGCCTCGGCCACCGCCTCCACCGGCGTGCCGGGCAACACGATGGCGGCGTCGTTACCGCCCAGTTCCAGGGTCAGGCGCTTGAGGTTGCTGGCGGCACCGCGCATCACGCTTTGCCCGGTGGCCGTGGAACCGGTGAACACGATCTTCTGGATCCCCGGGTGCGAGGTGATCGCACTGCCGAAGCCCTGCTCGCCGGTCACGCAGTTGATCACGCCACGGGGCACATGCCGGGCAATGATCTCGGCCAGGCCCAGGGTGCTCAGCGGCGTCAGGCTCGACGGTTTGCTGATCACGCAGTTGCCGGCACGCAGCGCCGGCATGATGTGCCAGACGGCGATCATGAACGGCCAGTTCCAGGGGGTGATCGACGCCACCACGCCCAAGGGTTTGCGGTGCAGCTCAATGCGCTGGGTGGGCGTTTCTTCCACCCGTTCCACCGCAATTTCCTGCCCGGCCGCGTAGCGGGTCCAGGCGGCGGCGCCCATGACCTCGGAAAAGGCCAACTCCAGCGGCTTGCCCTGTTCCAGCACAATCAGCCGGGCCAGTGATGGGGCCTCCTGCTCGATATCGGCGGCAATCGCCAACAAACGTTCACAGCGATCAGGGTGGCTGCTGTGGCGCCAGCTCTTGAAAGCCAATTGCGCGGCGTTCACCGCCTGGTCAAGTTGCCCCAGTGAACCGGCCGGGCATTGGGCGAATGCCGTACCGGCGGCCGGGTTGATCACATCGAACCGGCCTTCTTCACCGGCCACCTGGATCCCATCGATGAGCATTTTATAGTTGTGCATTTGAAACCTTCCTTTCACACGCTGGCGCGCCATGCCGAGCAACGGCAGGCTGCGATTGTCTGGTTAGTCGAGCGATAAAAACGCGGGGGCCTTAAAGCTTGTGGCTGCCCAAGGCCAGGAAGCGTTGCGGCGAGCTGTTGCGCAGTCGCGCGGCGAGCACGATGCCGATGATCAAGGCCGCCGGAATAATCGCGCAGAGGCTGTAGGACAGCAGTTGGCTGGCACCGGTCAGCACATCGAAATGCACCACCGCCAACACCAGCACCATCACCAGCGCCAGGCACGAAATACCGGGCAGGATCCGTCCACGCAGCAGCCCGACCTTAAGCTCGGGATGGCGATGAAAGTAGACGCACACCGACACCGAGGTCAGCGCCATCAACAGGATCACGCACAACGTGGCCAGGTTGGACAGCCAGGCAAACAGTTGCAGGATCGGATCGGCATCCATCGCGGCAAATATCAGCACCACGACCGCAGCGATCAAACTCTGCAACGCCGAGCCCATATGCGGGCTCTGGTGCACGCGATGGGTGGTGCCCAGCAGGCTGTGCAACAGGCCGTCGCGGCCGATGGCGTAGAAGTAACGCGCGGCGGCGTTGTGAAAGGCCAACAGCCCGGCATAAATACTGACCATGAACAGCACGCGGATGATCTGGGTCAGCTGCGGGCCGACAAAGTGGTCGGACATGCCATAGATAAAGGTGGTCGGGTCCTGCAGGGACTGCAGCAGCGGCACGATTTTGTCCGCCCCCACGCCCACCACCATCGACCACACCGACAACGCGTAGAAACCACCGATCAGCAACACCGAACAGTAGGTGGCAATCGGGATACTGCGCTTGGGGTTCCTGGCCTCTTCGCCGTAGATAGTGGTGGCCTCGAAGCCGATAAAGGCGGCGAAACAGAACAGCAAGCCGATTGACGGCGTACCACTGAACACATGACGACTGCTGAACGAGTCCAGGTTGATGCCGCTGTCGCCGCCGGACTTGAGGATGGCAAAGTCCAGGACCAGGATCGCCAGGTACTCGGCGATCACCACCACCGACAGCACCCGCGCCGACAGGTCAATCTTGCGATAGCCCAGGATCGCGATGCTCACCATCGCCATCGGCGAGTAGGCCCACCAGGGCAGCACCAGGCCGAAGGCGGTTTCCATGGTGCCACTGACCACACCACCGAACATCCCGTACAACCCGACCTGCAGGATGTTATAGGCAAACATCGCCAGCACCCCAGCGGCACCGCCCGCCAGGCCACCCAGGCCACGGGACGTGAACGCGTAAAAGCCACCGGCATTGGTCACGTGGCGCGACATGGTGGTGTAACCCACCGAGAACGCCAGCAGCACCAGCAAGGCCAGGATCAGCAACGCCGGGGTACCGGCACCGTTGCCCAGCATGATGCCGATCGGGAAGCCGCCGGCGATCACACTCAGCGGGCTTGCCGCCGATATCACGAAGAAGATGATGAAGCCCACACCCAGGGCACCACGCTTGAGCTCCGTAGAGCTGTTGACCGGGATAGATACACTCATGTTGTTGACCTTATTGTATGAGGCAGTCGCTTTTGGGTTGGCCCGACCACACCGCATCGGCACCGGTTAGCGTTTTGTTTTAGTTGCGCGCTGAATTTGATCCTATGCCCGCCCTGGAACGGCTCGCTATCCCAAATCGGTAGCATCCAAAGCCCCGCCCCAAAACAGGTCGGGGCCGCCCGATCCCTCCTCGCGCTGTTGCCGATTTGGGATAGCCGCCCGGCCTGTCATGCCCGCACCCTAGCCTCACCCGTGCTATGCGCGGATGCCGGCAACAAGAATAAGAACGTGCCCATCACCGCCAACGCCCCCGTAGGAAGCCCCAGCCATGCGTCCAGCCCATCTCACCCTCCAATGGCGTATCACCCTGCTGAGCGGACTTTGCCTGCTGGCAGTCGTGGGCGCGCTGATTGGCGCCAGCGCCTACCAGAATCAAACCAGTGCAAAGCTGCTCAAAGAGCAGAGCAGCGCGTTGCTGACACAGGCCGCGCTGGAACGCTTGCAGGCCCAAGCCGTGGCTCATGGCCAACAGGTGGAGCGGTTTTTCAATGAAACCGCGCTGTATGGCGAAGGGTTCGCCCAGCAGGTTCTGCAACTGCGCGAGCAAACCCTCAATGGACGCCTGACGGTCGTGCAATTGCGTCAAGCCCTGGTCGGCATCGCCCGAGAAGCCCTCAGGCAGCGCGAAAAAGTCCTCGGCCTGTACGTGATCATGCTGCCCGATGCACTGGCCGGCAGCGACGCCGACTGGCGCGACCAACGCGCCCTGGCCGGGAATGAAACCGGGCGCTTTGCGCTGTACTGGTCCCAGAGCCAGCCGGGTCAACTGGTGCAGGAGGTGTTGAGCGAGGCACAAATCGCCGCCAACACTGCGCCCCCCGGCAGCGCACCGGCAAACGCCTGGTACGCTTGCCCTCAGGCGCAACGACAGGTGTGTGTGGTCGAGCCGTACACCATCGAAGTGGAAGGCCATAAAGCCCTGATGAGCAGCATTTCCATCCCCCTGATCGTCGACGGCAACGTGCTCGGCGTGGTGGGCATGGACATCAGCCTCGACACCTTGCAGAAACTGGCCGCCAACCTCAGCCAGGACCTCTACCAGGGCGACAGCCAGGTCACCCTGGTGTCGGCTTCGGGTCAAGTGGCGGGACGCAGCGGCGATGTCGCGGGGGAAACCCTGGACATCCGCCAAGCCGTGCAAACGGCAGCGGGCACTCCAGCCTGGCAACTGCAGATCAAGGTCCCGCAGGCACGGGTGCAGGCGTCCGCCCGGCAGATGCAGAGCGAACTGGACGACAAAAGCCGTGAGTCCAATTGGCTCAACCTTGGCCTGGGCATCCTGGCCAGCAGCCTTGGGATGCTGCTGATCTGGCTGGCGGCCTACGGCGTGACTCGCCCATTGCTGAAGATGGCCGAGCTGCTCGATGCCATTGTCGAGGGCGACGGGGACCTGACCCAGCGCCTGCCCCTCGGGCGACGCGACGAGCTGGGCCGCCTGGCCAATGGTTTCAACCGTTTCCTCGACACCTTGCAGCCGATTATTCGCGCCATCCAGACCGCGTCCCTGGACACCCGCGACAGCGCCGACACCTCCTCCGGTATTGCCCGCGAAGTCAGCGCCGGCATGCAGCGCCAATACCGCGAAGTGGAGCTGGCCGCCACCGCGTTGCACGAAATGAGCGCCAGTGCCCAGGAAGTGGCCCGTCACTCCCACAGCGCCGCCGACGCCGCCACCGCCGCCGAAAACGCGAGCCGCTCAGGCCAGGCGGTGTTCTCCACCACCGAACGCAGCATCGAGGCCCTCGACCAACGCCTGGAAACCACCCTCCAGCAAGTCAACGCCCTGGCCGACAGCAGCAACCAGATCGGTCAGGTACTGGACGTGATCAGCGCCATCGCGCAACAGACCAACCTGCTGGCGTTGAATGCGGCCATCGAAGCGGCCCGGGCCGGCGAACAGGGTCGCGGTTTTGCGGTGGTGGCCGATGAAGTCAGGCACCTGGCCAGCAACACCCAGAGTTCGGTCGAACAGGTACGCACGGTGATCGAAACGTTGCAACAGCTGAGCCAGGCGGTGGTGCACAGTACCCAACTGAGCCGCGAGCAAGCGGGCGGCAGCGTGCTCCAGGTGCAACAGACCCGGGTTGCGCTGGGGCATATTTCCCAGGCCGTGGATGTGATCGAACAAATGAATCAGCAGATCGCCAGTGCGGCCCTGGAGCAGAGCAGCGTGGTGGACGATATCAGCCATCGCGTCAGCGACATCCGCGGTATCAGCGAAACACTCGCCGGGCGCATGCACGAGGCGTCGCAGGCCAGTGACGCATTGCATCAGATGGCCAATCACCAACAACAGCTGGTCGGGCATTTCCGCGTGTAATGGCGTGCCGTCTGACTGAGCTGCAGTGGCCGCCTTTCAACTCTCCAACATTGAGTTAACCCATGATTTATCCACGCCGCTGGCTGATCCTCGGGATTATTTCCAGCGGGGCCTACTCGGCAGGCGTGGTCATTCCAGCCTGGTTGACCCTTCGACAGCCTTGACCACGCGCTGCTGGTCAGGCTGAGCAGGCAGACACCACCGCCCACGCCTTAAAGCTTGTGGCTGCCCAAGGCCAGGAACCGCTGCGGCGACGCCTTGCGCAGCCGCGCCGCGAGGAATACACCGCCCAGCAACGCCAGGGGAATGATCGCGCAGAGGCCGTAGGACAGCAGTTGGCTGGCACCGGTCAGCACATCGAAATGCACCACCGCCAACACCAGCACGGCCACGAGCGCCAGGCACGAGAAACCGGGGAGGATCTGCCCACGCCAGAGCCCGACCTTGAGCTGCGGATGGCGCCGGAAGAACACCAGCACCGCGGCCGAGGTCAGCGCCATCAGCAGGATCACGCACAGCGTGGCCAGGTTGGACAGCCAGGCAAACAGCTGCAGGATCGGATCGGCATCCAGCGCTGCGAAAATCAACACCACCACGGCCGAGATCAGGCTCTGCAAGACCGAGCCCATATGCGGGCTCTGGTGCACCCGATGGGTGGTGCCCAACTGGCTGTGCAACAAGCCGTCACGGCCGATGGCGTAGAAGTAACGGGCGGCGGCGTTGTGAAAGGCCAGCAGGCCGGCATAGATGCTGACCATGAACAGCACGCGGATAACCTGGGTCAGTTGCGGGCCGACAAAGTGGTCGGACATGCCATAGATAAACGTGGTCGGGTCCTGCAAGGCCTGCAGCATCGGCACGATCTTGTCCGCACCCACGCCCACCACCATCGACCACACCGACAACGCGTAGAAACCGCCGATCAGCAACACCGAGCAGTAGGTCGCAATCGGAATGGTGCGCTGCGGGTCCCGGGCTTCTTCACCGTAGATGGTGGTGGCCTCGAAGCCGATAAAGGCGGCGAAGCAGAACAGCAGGCCGATTGACGGCGTGCCGCTGAACACATGGCGGCTGCTGAACGAATCCAGGTTGATGCCGCTGTCGCCACCGGACTTGAGAATGGCGAAATCCAGGACCAGGATCGCCAGGTACTCGGCGATCACCATCACCGACAATACCCGCGCGGACAGGTCGATCTTGCGATACCCCAGGATCGCGATGCTTGCCATCGCCATCAGCGAATAGGACCACCACGGCAGCACCAGGCCGAAGGCGGCTTCCATGGTGCCGCTGACCACCCCGCCGAACATGCCGTACAAGCCGACCTGCAGGATGTTATAGGCAAACATCGCCAGCACCCCGGCCGCGCCACCGGCCAGGCCGCCCAGCCCACGGGCGGTGAACGCGTAGAAACCGCCGGCATTGGTCAGGTGGCGCGCCATGGTGGTGTAACCCACCGAGAACGCCAGCAGTACCAGCAAGGCCAGGATCAGCAACGCCGGGGTGCCCGCGCCGTTACCCAGCATGATGCCGATGGGGAAGCCGCCGGCGATCACACTCAGCGGGCTTGCCGCCGATACCACGAAGAAGATGATAAAGCCCACACCCAGGGCGCCACGCTTGAGCTCCGTGGAGCTGTTGATCGAGTTGGATACACTCATGCTGTTGACCTTATTGTATGAGGCAGTCGCTGTAGGATCGGTGCAGCCGGCTGTCGACCGGTACCGAATAGCTTGTCGTTCTTGTTGCACGCTGGCATCGATCCTATGCCTGCCCGACAGCGTGCCGGTATCCCAAATCGGTAACGCAAGCGCCCACGGCGAAACACCTGCACATCCCGAGCGGACGACGCAGGCTGATTCAGATCTTGCTAAAGGCTTGGGTTCAGGCGCGCACGTTGCCGGTAATGGCGGCGCGGGTCGTGTGGGACGGCAACTGCGCGAACAGCTCCTGGTACTCCGCGGCAAAATGGCTCAGGTGATAGAAGCCCCACTGGGCGGCGGCATCCCCAATCGACAGCTCGGATGCCCGGGTAGACATCAAGGTTCGGCGTACGCCGTTGAGCCTCACTGAGCGCAGGTAATTCAGCGGTGTGGTCTCGGCGACCGAGCGGAAGCTGTTCTGCACCGTGCGCCGACTCACCTGGAGACGCTGGCACAAATCGATCACGCTGGGCACGTCGATCATTTCGGTCGTGGCCAGGCGATGACATTTCTCGACGATAAAGCTGCGCGTGGAACTGGGGCTGCGCTGCTGCTTGTCACAGGCCGGGTCGGTCATCAGTTGCAGCAGCTCGCCGAGCATGGCCTGTTCCAGCGCCGACTCACGCTCGCGCGTGTAGTCGAGGTCATCGTTTACCAGGGCCTCGGAGAACAATGCCAGCAATCGACGCCGGGCCTGGACGAAACGCTGGGGAGACACCTTTATCACCGGTTGGCGCAGCAACCGATTGAGTTCTTTCGCCGACGCCGTCTGTTCCAGCGCCTCTTCGAACAATTCACGCTCAAAGGTAATGGACAAAAGCTCCATGCCCATCGGCATATGGAACATGAACTCCTCTCCACCGTGGAGGAAGAACAGGCTGCTGTCATCCACCTCGCGGCCCTGCATGCGAACCGAGCCGGGCACATTGATCGGCACCGCAAAGCACATCTTGTCGCGAGGCGCCACGCCGTTCTGCACCACACGCTGGTTGATCTGCTCGAGGAACAGGTGGCAACCGGTCGTCGTCAGTTGCATCAGCGAACTCTCGGCCGAACCGGCGGTGA
Source organism: Pseudomonas sp. NFX5 (assembly GCF_049132125.1). Lineage (NCBI taxonomy): Bacteria > Pseudomonadati > Pseudomonadota > Gammaproteobacteria > Pseudomonadales > Pseudomonadaceae > Pseudomonas > Pseudomonas sp. NFX5. The sequence goes on along the minus strand of NZ_JAFMZG010000044.1, from coordinate 211,440 downwards.
GCTGGCTGTAGTCCTGGCTCCACTGTTGGATGGTGGCTGCGTGGACGTGGATATCGCGGAAATGGCTGATCGTCTGGTTTTTCATTGGGGGGTGTGCCTCTACCAACATTCTTGTTTTTAGATCGCCGATGCCTTTGATACTCGCACATCGGTCACATCCTGCAAATTGTTTATGCGCTGGAATGCCCGCGTCTCATGTGCCGATTCGGGCTACCGGCCGGGAACCCGCGGCGGAGATGATCGGCACACTTAAATCGACATTCCAGAGAGACCGTCATGAGTGAAGCCAACTTTCAAGCCCTGCACTTCGCGGATGCCCCGCACATTGTCTCCGGCACACTGCCCGGCCCCAAGACCCGCGAGGCCCTGGCGCTGTCGGCGCGCACCGAGTCGATGGCACGCGGCGGCGGCCGCATGCCGGTGGCCATGGACCGCGCCTTCGGTGCGACCTTCAAAGACCCCGACGGCAACACCTACATCGACCTGTCCGCCGGCGTCGGTGTCAGCAGCGTCGGCCGCTGCCACCCCAAAGTGGTGCAGGCGATTCGCGAACAGTCCGAAGTGCTGATGCACGCCCTGGAAATCAACAGCACGCGGCGCACCGAATTGGCGGCCAAGCTCTCCGAGATCGCCCCCGATGGCTTGCGTGGCGACTGCGTGACCTTCTTCACCCAGAGCGGCAGCGATGCGCTGGAGGCCGCGATCAAGTTTGCCCGGCGCATTACCGGACGCCACCAGATCATCGCCTTCCATGGCGGCTACCACGGCGTGTGGCATGCCTCGGGCGCGCTGACCACCGGCACCGCCTACCGCAAGGGCTTCGGTGCCCAGATGGGGGGCGTGATCCACGCACCCTACCCGTACGCCTACCGTTTCCCCTTCGACACCACCCACAAAAGCGCCGAGCAGATCGCCGGCGAGTACATCGACTACCTGTTGAACACCCCCTATACCGCCGCCGATGACGTGGCGGCCGTGATCGTGGAGCCGGTGCAGGGCGAAGGCGGCTACGTGCCACCCTCGCCGGAATTCCTGCAATTGCTGCGCCAGGCCTGCGACCGCAGCGGCACATTGCTGATTGTCGATGAAGTGCAATCCGGTGCAGGACGCACCGGCAAGATGTGGGCGGTCGAACATTCCGGCGTGAAGCCCGACATGCTCACCTTCGGCAAGGGCATCGGCAGCGACCTGCCCATGGCCGGGCTGATCATGCGTTCGGACCTGGCGGCCAAGATTCCCGACGGCTCGATGCCCAACACCTTTGCCGCCAACTCGTTGTCGGCGGCCGTGGCGTTGACCAACATCAGCATCCTGCAGGATCCACAACTCGACCTGCTCAACCGCGCCCACACGTTGGGGCTGGAAGCCCAGGCGCATATTCGCGGCTTCAACAGCCCGCTGGTCGGCGAAGTGCGCGGGCGCGGCCTGATGATCGGTATCGAACTGGTCGAGGATCCGCTCACCAAGGCGCCCCTGGCGGGCGAAAAGATCGGCCAGTTGATGGGCTACCTGCTCAACCACGGCGTGCTGATGATCCCCTGCGGCCGCTACAGCAACGTGATGCGCGTGATGCCCTCGCTGACGATCTCCCGCGAACTGTTCTTCAAGGCCCTGGACATCTTCGGCGACGCCCTGGCGTCCCTCAAGGCGTGAGCCTGCCCACTACTCGAGGACCGCAACATGACTGAGCACTTGAATCATTTCATCGAAGGTACGCCCTGCGAAGCCTTCGACCGGCGCCGTTTCGACCTGGTCAACCCCGTGACCGAGCAGGTGTATGGCAGCTCCGCCCGTGGCACCCGCGAAGACGTGGAACGTGCCGTGGCGGCGGCACGCCACCAACTGGAAAGGGGCGACTGGAGCCAACTCGGCGGCGCCCAGCGTGGCCGACTGTTGGCGAAACTGGCCGACCTGGTCGAGCGCGACAGCGAACGGCTGGCCGATCTGGACGCCAATGCCATCGGCCGCTCGCCCATCGAACCGCGCCGGATGGACCTGCCCAACGCGATCGCCAACCTGCGCGCCGCCGCCGGCTGGGCCAATCAGCTCGAAGGTCGCACCATTCCCACCGGCGGTTACTTCGGCACCAAAACCCTGTCGTACACGGTGCGCGAGCCCGTCGGCGTAGTCGGTGCCATCGTGCCCTGGAACTCGCCGCTGATGATCACCGTGTGGAAGCTCGCCGCGTTGCTGGCGGCGGGCTGTACCGTGGTGGTCAAGCCTTCGGAGGAAACCCCGCAGTCGGCCCTGCACCTGGCGCTGCTGGCGCAGGAAGCCGGCTTCCCGGACGGCGTGATCAACGTGGTCACCGGCTACGGCAACGAAGTCGGTCGCGCCCTGTGCGAGCACCCGGATGTGGCCAAGATCAGCTTCACCGGCAGCCCCGAGGCCGGGCGTGAAATCCAGCGCACGGCCGGCGTGCTGTTCAAGCGCGTGGCCCTGGAACTGGGCGGCAAGAGCCCGCAGATTGTGTTCGACGATGCGTCCTTCGACGATGCCCTGCGCGGCTGTGCACTCGGCCTGTTCGCCAACCAGGGCCAGGTGTGTGCCGCCGGCTCGCGGATCCTGGTGCAGCGCAGCCTCGCCGAGCGTTTCGGCGCCGCGCTGGCCGAGGCCGCACACGCAGTGAACGTCGGCGACCCGCGCGAGCCCGGGGTACAGATGGGCCCGGTGGCCAAGAAAGCCCAGTTCGATCGCGTCAACCGCTACATCCAGCGGGGCATCGACCAGGGGGCAACCCTGCTGGCCGGCGGCGTCTCGACGCCCGAGCAAGGCTGGTTCGTGCGCCCGACGATCTTCGCCAACGCCCGCAACGACATGGACATCGCCCGGGACGAGATTTTCGGGCCGGTCGGCACGCTGATCACGTTCGACAGCGAAGACGAAGCGATCGCCCTCGCCAACGACAGCACCTACGGCCTGGCGGCCACGGTCTGGACCGGCGACCTGGCCAGGGCGCACCGTGTGGCGGCGGCGGTAAAGGCCGGCGCCGTCGGTATCAACTGCTGGAGCCCGCTGGACGCCAACCTGCCTTGGGGCGGCGTCAAGACCAGCGGTATCGGGCGTGAAGGCGGGTTCAGCGGCGCGCTGGCCTACACCGAGGAGAAAGTCATCACCGTGCTGCTGCCGGCCTGAGCACACGCGCTGTCCTGACCGAGCCACCCTCCAACGTCGAGGGTGGCCATTCCACCGTGCATCGCTCCCTGGAGAGCTTGATATGAACCCAATGGATCAACCGACAATCGATCGCTACCCGACGTCCCTGCGCCTGTTGCACTGGCTGCGGGCAGTACTGGTGCTGGGCCTGCTCTGGGCAGGCTGGCATATGACCGGCATGAATGATGAGGTGGCGAGCAAATTCGAGCTCTATTACCCGTGGCACAAGTCCTTCGGCGTGTTGACGTTCCTGGTGGTGCTGACTCAGCTTGCCGTGCGCTTTCGTACCCCCAGGCTGCCGCAGCCACTGGAAACCCTGGCCGGATATGAACGCTTCCTGTCACGCCTGACGCAGCGCGTCATGTATGTCCTGCTGGTGATCGTGCCGTTGATGGGGTACTCCATGTCGAGCACCTTTACGATGAGCGACGGGGTGTTCTTTTTCGGGGTCAACCTGCCGGAGCTGTTGCCGAAGAATGACGATTGGTTCGTGGTGTTCCAGTGGCTGCACAAAGTCCTCGCCTACACGCTGCTGGTGCTGATCGTGCTGCATGTCGCAGGCGCCCTCAAGCACCGCTTCTACGACCGCGATCCGCGCAACGACGTGCTGCGCCGCATGCTCTGAATGAATGGTGCAGGCAAGGGACATGAAATAACCCCGGCAGCCAGCGTGGCGGAGTGGTCTTCAGCCCCCCATGCGCCTAGGCCCGCGCCCCGATCAACACCAGCACCCCACCCCACTGCGTCACCCTGATCGGCAAGCTTTGCTCCAAGGCCTCCAGGGTCTGGCGCGCATCATCCAGCGGGAACCGGCCACTCACGCGCAGCTGCGCCACCGCGGCATCCAGGCGCACGATGCCCTTGCGGTAGGGCCGGATCGCCTCCACCACGCTGGCCAGTGTCTGGTTGCGCACCACCAGCCAGCCGTCGAGCCAGGCGGTTTCGGTGGCGGCCATGGGCACTTGGGTGAGGATGCGCTGGTGGTCGAACAGCGTGCTCTGGTGCATGGCCACCCGTTGCTGGGCACCGCCGTCGAAGTGCAGCACCGCATCGGCATCCAGGGTGACCAGGCGCATCGCGCCGTCCTGTTCACTCAGCATCAGGCGGCCCGTGGTGGCACTGATATGGGCGGCGCGGGTCTTGACCTGCAGCGGACGCAGCAGGTTCACCAGCATTTCGCCGGTGCGCAGTTCAAGGCTGTGCGCGTCCCCGGCCTGCGTCGAGACCACCTCGCTGCGGGCATTGAGCTTGAGGGTGCTGCCATCGGCCAGTTGCCAGCTGCGACGCTCGGCGGTGCCGGTGGCGTAGGTCTGCCCCGCGTCTTCAAAACGCCAGCCCCACCCCGCGCCCGCCGCCAATCCCAGCGCGCACAGGCTGGTACGCAGGAATGCGCGACGGCTGTTGGGTTGCTCCAGGCTGCGCAGCAACTGCGCGCTGGAGCGCCCGCGCCAGGGTGAGGCCTTGAGCTGATCGAGACCGGCGAGCAGTTGCGCGTATACCTGGCGATGATGGGCCGAGGTGCCCCGCCATTCATCCAGCGCCTGCTGCTGGGCGGGGCTGAAGTCGCCGGACTGGATCTGCACCAGCCAGCCGATGGCTTCCTCGGCCACCGGGTCGTTCAAAGGCTGTTTGCTCACTCGCTCAACCCCAGGTAACAGGCGCGCAGGGCCTGGGTCATCAATTGGTGGATGCGCCCCAGGGACAGGCCCAGGCGTTCACTGATCTGCGTGTAGGTCATGCCGTCCAACTGGCTGTGCACGAACACCGCCTTGGCTTGCCCCGACAGGCCGTCCAGCAGTCGGTCGATGGCCAGCAGGCTCTCGATCAGAATCAGTTGTTCCTGGGGCGATGGGTGCACGTGTTCGGGCACGTCGGCCAGGATCTGCAAGTAAGCTTTTTCCAGGTCGCGCCGGCGCCAGCTCTCGTACATCAGGCGCTGGGCGATGGTGGTCAGCAGCGCGCGCGGTTCGCGAATGGCCGTGGGGTCGGGCAGCATCCACACCTTGAGGAAGGTCTCGGCGGCGATGTCCTCGGCGCTGTGGCTGCAACCGGTGCGGTACGACAAACGCGCGCACAACCAGCTGTAGTGCTGCTGGAAAATCTGGCCGATAAGGCGGGTCTTGAGCAAAGCATTCGGGTCCATAGGTCCATAATCTTCATGGACTGCACACGCCAGCGGACAAGTGGTGGTGGGCCTGTCGGTTTGAGGTAGACCTGCGTCCGGGCAGGTGAGTCCAGTTTGCCCCAGGGGGCTTCACCAGATAAAAGAATAAAAAAAGCCATCAAGCTGCATTTTTTGCATAACCTTCGGCGCTTTTACGGGCACGCCAAAGTACCGCCTGCGGCTGTCGCAGGCGGTACGGCGCGTGGCTCAGTGCGTGGCCAGTTGCGCCTCGCTGCGTTCCTGTTCGCGCAGGGGGCGCACCAGCCAGGTGACCACCACGGTCAGCACCAGCAGAATCACCGCCAGCGCCCAGAGCACGCCGTGGAAGGCGCTGTCATAGCCGCCGATAAACAGGCTGTGCACCGTCGCCGCTTGCTCCGCGCCCAGGGTTTGCAGGGACCCGGTGAGGTTGCCGGCGGCGACGTCATCGATCCAGCGTTGCAGGGTCGCCGGGTCGGGCGCCAGGCGGCTCAGCGTGCCGCGCAACTGGCTGTCGAGCAAGGTCGCCAGCAGCGAGCCATACAAGGCCACCGCAATCGCTTCACTGCCCAGGCGGAAGGTGTTGAGCAGGCCCGCCGCCATCCCAGCCTTCTGCTCCGGCACCGTCTTGAGCGCCAGGCCATCCACCAGCCCGGCCGACAGGCCCATGCCAATGCCCACCAGCAACAGCGGCACTGCCAGTTGCCACAGCGCCACACCGACCTGGCTGACCAGCGCCAACGCCACCACACCGACCAGCAACGCAATCAGGCTGGCCTTGAGAATGCCGATCGCCGACACCCCGCGTGCCGCCCACTTGCCCGCCAGGATCGGGCAAAACAGCATCGGCACCGTCAGCAGCAACATCGCCAGGCCCGCATGGGTCGCGCTCAATTGCAGCACGCCGAACAGGTAGCTCGGCAGGTACGTGAGCAAGGTCACAAAGCCGAACGACGCCGCCACGGTGACCAGCGCCAGGCCGACAAAGGGCCCGCGCGCCAGCAGCGACAGGTCGAGCATCGGCTGCAGGTGGCGACGCTCCTGCCAGGTAAACACCGCCAACAGCACCACGGCGACCGCCACCAGGCCGAGTACACCGCGGCTGCTCCAGCCCCATTGCGAACCCTGCACAATCGCCACCATCAGCGCCAGCAATGCCAGCACAAACAGCGTCGCCCCCGGCACATCGAAGCGCGCGGTGCGTTCAGCCAGCACGCCATCGCGGGTAATCAACGGGCTGCCCAGCAGCACGATCACCAGGGTCACCCCATGGGCCCAGAAAATCGCGCGCCAGCCGACGCTGTCCAGCAGCAGGCCGGACAAGGTCGGGCCCAGGCTCACGCCCAGGCCGGCAACGGTGCCGAACAGGGCAAACGCGCGCAGCCGCGCCGGGCCGCTGAAGTGGGTGGACAAAATCGCGATGCCGCAGGAAAAGATCGCCGCCGCCCCGATGCCCGCCAGCCCCCGCGCCGCATCCAGCAGCCAGGCGCTCTCGGCCACGGCGGACAGCACCGAGGCCACCACGTACAGCGAAGCGCCGGCGACAAAACAGCGTTTGCGCCCGAGCCGATCCGCCAGCGCGCCCCACGCCAGGGTGAAGCAGGCAAACGCCAGGTTGAACGCATTGACCACCCATTGCAGGCTGGTCAGCGGCGCCTGGATGTCGGCGCCGATGGCCGGCAACGCGAGCGCCGTACCCGAGATGGAACTGGGCACGACGAAAATCGCCAGCAGGATGATGGTCAGTAGAGCCGTATCGGCAAAGGTCGTTTTCATGGGTCCTTCCAAGGTCAGGTTGAAGTGAAGCCGTGCACCGGCAAGCGGGCAGGACGGCGCAGGATGATGCCGTCGACCCAGGGCACCTGGTCCGCCGGCACCGCCAGGCGCAGGTTCGGGAAGCGCTGCACGAGGATCTGCAGCACCGTGGTGATTTCCAGGCGCGCCAGGGCGGCGCCCATGCAGTTGTGCATGCCGTAGCCGAACTGCAAATGCCGCGCGCCCTTGCGGTCCAGGCGAATCGCCAGGGGCTCGGGGAACGCCGCCGGATCACGGTTGGCGGCAAACGCATCGGCGTAAATGATGCTACCTGCGGGAATCAGCCCCCACGGCCCTTCCAGGTCGACGCTGGCCAGGCGCGGAAAGGTCGAGATGGTGCCCAGGGGAATCAGGCGCAGCAGCTCCTCGACCGCCTCCGGGATCAGCCCCGGATCGTCGACCAATTGCTGCCACAGCTCGGGGGCCGCCAACAGGGTGTACACCGATTTGGTCAGCACCGTGAGGATGTTCTGGTCGCCGCCGATCAATACCCCCAGGAGGATGCCCACCAGCTCCTTGTCGTTGAGCGGCGGCTCGCTGTCGGCACGGGTCGCGACGAAGCGCTGGATCAGCCCATCGGGATCGGTGGGCCGCGCACCGGTGACCAGGTCCGTCAGGTAGTTGTACACGCCCCAGAACTGGTTCAGCAGTTCCGGCACATCGGCGTCCGACGCCACCTGCACGGTATGGCTGAGGGGCCGGTAATACTCACGGTCACTCAAGGGGATACCGAGCAACTGGCAATCCACGGTGGCGGGGATGTGGTCAAGCACCTGGGCAAACAGATCGGCACCGGGCGCCTGGCGTTGCAGTACATCGAGGCGTTCATGGGTGGCGTGTTCCACCTTGTCGCGCAGCAACGCCACGCCACTGGGGCTGAAGTCCCGGGCCACCACCTTGCGCAGGCGACCATGGTCGGGGATGTCGTTGTTGAGCAGCAGTTCAGGCGGCGTGATGGTCGGCAAAAAGCTCGCGCCGTCTTCTTCGTTGCACGGCGCGCGTATCGCGCGGTTATCCAGCAGCAACGCCTGCACGTGTTCGTAACGGGTCAGGTGAAAGGCCAGGTGGCCGCTGGGCAGCAGAATCCTCGGCAGGCCATTGGCGGGGCTGGCAGGTTGATAGGCCGGCGGTGCATCCAACTGCGGGATGCGCGCCACGGTGACCTCGGGTCTGGCGATCACGGCGATATTCATCAGGCAGGCTCCACGGCAGGTTGCAACAGGCTGACACCGGTGAGGCGCTGCAGCTGGGCGAGCGCCTGGTGGTTGTCGATAAAGTGCAGCACTTGCCAGCCGAGCGCGGCGGCGGCTTCGATGTTTTCCGCGACGTCGTCGATCAACAGGCTGTGCTGCGGTGCGACGCCCGAGCGCGCAGTCGCCACCTGGAAGAACGCCGGCTCCGGCTTGCGGCTGCGCTCCTGGCTGGAATCGACAATCAGGTCCACCACCTCATCCAGGCCCACCATCGCCCGCCAATGCCGCTCCCACTCCACCACGTTGTTGGTGAGGATGCCGACGCGAAAACCGGCACGCTTGAGTGCGCGCACGGCGGCCACCAGCGGCGCATTGGCCGGCACCCCGGCGAACCATTGCGCGCCGAAGGTGTGCAGGTGAGCGCGGGATAAATCGACCTGCGGGTCACGGCGGCGCAGGGCCTGCGCCAGGCGCTCGCCCCACTCGCGCTCGGTGAGCAAGGCACTCTCCACCGGCGCGAGCATGGGCACGCCCAACTCATCGGCCACATCGCCCATGGCCTGTTGCAGCACGTGCGGGGCCAGGCCGGTCTTGACCTGGTATTGCTCGAACAGCGCAGGAATCGGCGGCGACAGCACCCCACCGAAATCGAACCAGATAAATTGCAGGTCGCTCATCGCACACCTCCCGCCACCAGGGCCAAGGGTTGGCTGGCGACCAGCGGCAGCAACTCGAGCTCCGCGGTGGCAATCACCGCGCCGCCCTGCTCGACCTCCAGCGCCAGGGTGATGCGACCGTGTTCGTCACGGGCCAGGGAGGTCAGGTCCGCACGCACCTGGGTTGGCAAACCAAACTCACCGAAGCGAGTGAACACCACATGGCAGCGGGATAACAGCAACTGCTCCGGGCCCACCTGCAACTGCCGGTCCGCCGCCACCAGCGCCAATTGGCGGAAGCCTTCGAGCAACAGCATGCCGGGGATATGGTCGAGGGGGTGGTCGAAGATCGCCGGGTTGTTCAGGTCGACGATCAGCGGCGCCACCAGCGTCGCGGCGCCCTGCTCCAGTTCACGGCCGAGCACCACATTGTTCAGCCAGTGACGCCCTACGGCGGATGGGCTCAAGGGTGGCGGCAACTGTGCCAATGGGTCGGCGTTGGCGGGAATCGCCGCCAGGCCACGGGCACGCATCTTGTTCCAGGCCGCGCCGCTCATCCAGCGAATGCTCATGCGTTCGTGGCGTGCAGCCACTTCGCCATTGATGCTCAGGGACATGTTCAGGGTCACGCCACTGCGCTCGCCGTGACGCAGGTATTCATCCACCACGTAGACATCGATCTCGGCGGATGCCGGACGATCCCCCACCACCAATAAACTCCGGTCGGTCACGCGGGTCACACTGTCCAGGTAGATAAACTTGTCCTGGGCACTGACGTCGAGGAACGCATGGGAGATATAAATTGACGCCTGGCGGAATACTTCCAGCAATAACAGCATGTCGTAGTGTGCGGCGCGGTGGGTATGTTCGCTGAAGTAACTGTGGGTGCGCGGTAGTTGGGCGCTGCAGCGAAAGTGTCCTTCCTTTACCAGTTCCGCGCCGGTCAGGAACACTTCGCTGACGGCGGCACGGTGCACCATGCTGCGCGGCACGGTGTTCTCGCAACGAATAGCCAGGGCTTCAGACATAGCAATCTCCTCCTTTGATTACCGCGAGAAGGCTAAGCTGAAACGTTTTTTCGCCACAACTGACCGAACGGCTAGGTCGTTGGACATGAACCTGTAGAACTTGCACTTCAGACATGGGCATCTGTCTCCTGATGAGCTTCTCCGTAAGCGTGCAGACCGCCGTACACGTTCATCGCGGTGAACGTTGTATGCTTTGCGCGGACAACCCGTTCTGGCTGTCAGTACCCTTGTGCAGATAGTCCCTTATATTTTCACTGCGCACTTAGACCCATTTGATCGAAGCTTATAAGCGCAACTAAATCATCTAGACACCCAACTAATCGTTCTAACTTGGTAGTGAAAATCCACACGCGAAGTTGCTCAAGGTCGTAAAGAACATCACGACCCGGAGCAGATTGGCATGTTGAAAACAGGATTCACCCTGGCGCCTTTGGCGTGTGCATTGGCCATGGGCGGGCTGACGCTGCCGAGCCTGGCGTTGGCGCAAAACGACGCGGCGACGGTACAACGGGTGATTGACTTCAATATCCCCGCAGGCCCCCTGGATGAGGTGCTGCTGAGCATCTCCCAGCAAAGCGGCCACCCTATCGCCTTCGACCCGCCGCTGGTGGAAGGCCGTGGGAGCCGCGCGATCCAGGGCCGACTGAGCCAGGAACAGGCGCTGGGCATTGCCTTGGGCGGCTCCCCGTTGGGCTTCAGCCAGACGGCCAGCGGTGCGGTATTGATCCATCGACTGGCCGACCCTGCCGCGGCGGCCAACAGCCAACCGCTGGCGCCACGCCTGAAATCCGTGGAGGTGATCGGCACCCGGCGCAGCGACGTCACCGCGCTGCAAAGCGCGGCGCCCGTGGATGTGATCAGCAGCGAGCAGTTGCAGCGCGCCGGCACCGATAACCTGGCCAAGGCCCTGGAAACCCTGGTGCCGTCAGTGAACTACCCGCAGGTCAACGGCACCGATGGCGTGTCGTCGCAGCGGCCGGTGTCGTTACGCGGGTTGGCGGCCGACCAGGTGCTGGTGCTGGTCAATGGCAAGCGTCGGCATGCCTCGGCGTTCGTCAACACCAAGGCCACCCTGGGGCGTGGCTCACAGGCGGTGGACTTGTCGACGATTCCCGTCAGCGCCGTCGACCATATCGAAGTGCTGCGCGATGGCGCCTCGGCCCAATACGGTTCGGATGCGATTGCCGGGGTGGTCAATATCGTGCTCAAGGAGCAGGACCACGGCGGCGCCGTGCAAAGCACCTTCGGCCAGTACACCAAGGGCGATGGCTTTCGCCGGTCGGTGGGGGGGTGGAGCGGTTTCACCTTGCCCGGCGATGGCTTTCTCACCCTCAGCGGCGAAGGCCTGCGCAGCGAACGCACCTCCACCGGCGGCACCGATGGCCGGCAGTTCTACCCCAGCGGCGACGCCCGTGAAGCGGATGCCGACCGCCATTGGCGCTACGGCTCGCCGGGCCTCGAGGACTGGAACCTGGCGCTGAACAGCGGCCTGTCCCTGAGCGACACGGTCGACCTGTACGGCTTCGCCACCTACCAGGACCGTACCGGCGAATCCCAGGCAACCTTTCGCCGGCCCATCGACCCCAACAACCTGGTGGCCGTGTACCCCAACGGTTTCCTGCCACTGCTCGACGTGCGCTCGCGGGATGCCTCGGTCACCGGCGGCGTAAAGATCCGCGATGAGCAACTCGGCAGCTTCGACCTCAGTGCCAACTACGGACGCAACCGCATCGACTATCACCTCAGCGATTCGCTCAACGCCAGCCTCGGCGCCGCCAGCCCGACGAGCTTCAATGCCGGGGCGCTGGTCAATGAGCAAACCAACGTCGGCCTCGACCATATCAAGGAATTCAAGGTCGGCTGGGGCGCGGGCCCGCTGGTGTTCTCCAGCGGCCTGGCGTGGCGCAATGAAGCCTATGAAGTGATCGCCGGTGACCTCGCCTCCTGGACCCACGGCAGCGCCCTGCCCGCCCGTGCCGGCGGCGCCCAGGGCTTCCCCGGCACCCAGGACAGCGACGAAGGCCGTTATGCCCGCCACGTGTTCGGCGGCTACCTGGGCCTGGAGCAGCAAGTCACCGACAAACTGCAACTGGGCCTGGCCGGGCGCAGCGAGCACTACGACGATTTCGGCACCACCAGCACCGGCAAGTTCTCCGCGCGCTACGACTTCACCCCGCAGTGGGGCCTGCGCTCGACCCTCAGCAGCGGCTACCGCGCGCCCACCCTGGGGCAGATCGGCACCTCGGCGACCCAGACCGAGTTCAAGGCCGGCGACCCCACCGCCTACCAGGTCGGCACCGTCAGCGTGAACACCCCGGTCGCCCGCGCCTTGGGCGCCAGTGACCTGAAGCCGGAAAAATCCACCAGCCTGTCCCTCGGCGTGGTCTGGCAGCCGCTCGAGCGTGCAAGTGTCAGCCTCGATGCGTACCACATCCGCATCAAGGACCGCATTGCCCTGTCGGAAACCCTCAGCGGCCCCCAGGTCAGCCAGATCCTCGCCAACCAAGGCTATGGCAACTACTCCGGGGTGAGTTTTTTCACCAACGCACTCGACACCAAGACCAGCGGCGTGGACCTCGCCGCCCACTATCGCCTGGACCTGGCCGACGCCAGCCAGCTGACCCTCAACGGCGCCTTCAACTACAGCAAGACCCAGGTCACCGACATCAAGGACAACCCCGGCCCACTGGCCGGCACCGGCATCACCCTGATCAATCGCGAAGCCCTGAGCTATGTGGAAAGCGCCTCGCCCAACAGCAAGCTGATCCTCGGTGCCGACTGGCGCAAGGGCGCCTGGCAGGCGAGCGTCAACACGATTCGCTACGGCACCTACACCCTCGACTCCAACCTTGGCGAAGCCCGCGACCAGACCTTTTCGGCGCAATGGGTGAGCAACGCCAGCCTGTCCTACGACATCAGCCAGGCGCTCACCCTGACCCTGGGCGGCAACAATATTTTCGACAGCTACCCGGACAAGATCGACGTGGCCAACCGCTTTGTCGGCGGGCGCGTGGCCTACCAGAGCATCTCCCCGGCCGGTGCCGAAGGCGCCTTCTACTACGTGAAAGCCGACTACCGCTTCTGACTCAACCAAGGAGTTCCCATGAGCTTTGATCCTGTGCGTTTTACCCAAGTGTTCGAACACGACTTTGCCCTGGCCAAGCAACTGCTGATCAAGCACCAGGTGTTGTCGAGCAATGAGGCGGGCAATATCAGCCTGCGTATTCCCGGCGAAGCACGGCTGGTGATCGCCTCGCTCAGCGGCGCCGACAGTGGCGTGGCGGCGATTGTCGATTTCGACCTGCAACACAGCCAGGGCAGCCTCACCGACAACCTCAAGGAAGTGGCGGCGCTGCACGTGGCGATCTACCGCGAGCGGCCCTTGGTGAATGCGGTGATTCACACGCACTCGCCGTATCTCACCGCCTTCGCGATTGCCGGGCGAGCGTTGCGCCCCCATGCCACGCAGTTGCTGGGGATTCTGGATGAAGATCAGGAGGTGCCGCTGACCGCATGGGGGCCGCGGTATGCGCCGGAGCCGGTGGTGGCGGCGTTACGTGAACATCCGCGTGCGCCGGCGGCGTTGCTGGCCAATCACGGGCCGTTTGCCTGGTCGGAACGGGACGTGCTGGCCGCGACACGGTTGTTGGTGAACCTGGAAGAAGCGGCCTACCTGACCTTCCTGGCGCAGCAGCTCGGTACGCCGCAGCCCTTTCCCAGCGGCGCGGCACAGCGGTCGCGCCTGGGCTGGAGTGCGACATGAGTGCGCTCGCCCATCGCCCTGATAAAAGTGGAAGGGGCGGTGCGACGATTCGACTTGCCTCCGGTCCTTACGACAGGTCACTTTGGCAGCGGGCGCTGTTGGTTATTTTTGCATTCGGCGCACTCCACGCCCACGCCGAACCCCTGCTGGAACGGGCCCAATCCCGTGGCACCCTCAACGTCTGCACCAGCGACGAATTCCCCCCCTTCAAGACCTTCGATGCCCAAGGCAAGCCCGGCGGGTTGATCCTGGACCTGATCGTCGACCTGCAACAGCAGCTGTCTGCCAAGGTCGGCCAGCCGCTCAAGCTGCAACTTGTGCCAGTCAATCCGCTCAACCGCTTGCTGTTCCTCGAACAGGGCCGTTGCGAGGTGCTGGTCACGTCCCTGCTCGACACCCCCGCACGGCGGCGCGAAGTGGATTTTGCCGTTCCCGGTTTCTACAGCTCGGCCGCCACCGTGTTTGCGCCGAAAAGCACCGCCGTGCCGGACTGGCAAAGCCTGCGCGGCAAGACCCTGTGTGCGCCCGCCACCAGTGTCTGGGTGCGCCCGTTTGAAACGCGCTACGGCGTGCAGTTCGCCTCGTTCAACGGCACGGCCGAAGTGCGCAAGGCGGTGGCCGACAGCCGTTGCCTGGGGGCGATGGGTGACGATGCGTTGTACAGCGCCCTGGCGCGCCAGCCGGAATGGGCCGACTACGAGGTCAAGCTGCCGGGCCAGGATCCGGCGCCGTGGGGCATCGCCTTGCGCAAGGGCCAGCCGGCGTTGTTGGCGGCGCTGTCGAGCATCGTCGAAGGCTGGCATGCCCAGGGCGTGATCATCGGCCTGGAACAGCGCTACGGCCTGGCGCCGAATGCCTGGGTAGCGCAGCAGCATGCGCGGGCCAGCCATGAGTGAGGCCAACCTGCGCCTGTGGCTGGAACAGCATGGCCTGTCGCTGAGCATCCTGTGGGACCCGATGGACCGCCAGCGCTTCCTGCTCGGTCTGGGCCTGACACTGTTGCTGTCGGTGGCAAGTAATGCCCTGTCCCTGGTGATCGGTGTGTGGGGGGCCGCCGGCCTGGGTTCGCGCCGCTCGCTGTGGCGCCGGTTGAGCGCGGGGTACGTCGCGTTGTTTCGCAACACGCCACTGTTGGTGCAGCTGTTCTTTTTCTACTTCGGCGTCGGCGCCTGGCTGCCGCTGGCGGACGACACCAGTGTGCGGCTGCTCAACGGCACGCAATGGGCGATCATCGTGATCGCCCTGCACAGCGGCGCGTTCCAGGCCGAGAACCTGCGCGCCGGGATCGATGCCGTGCCCCGCGCCACCCTCGACGCGGCCGCCGCCCTCGGCATGCAGGGCACCACGGTACTGCGCCATATCGTACTGCCGCTGGCGCTGCGCAACAGCCTGCCGGCCATGGGCAATACGGTGGTGCAAACCATCAAGTCGACCTCGATTGCCTACGCGATTGCGGTGCCGGAATTGCTCTATGCGAGCAATCGGATCTGGTCGGACAACTTCAACGTCGCCGAGATGATGCAGGTGTTGCTGCTGGTCTGGTTGCTGCTGATCGGCACCAGCAGTTGGCTGCTGCGCCGCCTGGAAAACCACTTGCGCCTGCCAGGCCAGGAGTTGCCCGATGCTGCCTGAACCGTCCTGGCCCGCACTGTTGTGGCAGTGGGCGCCGGCGCTGCTGCAAGGCTTCGGCCTGAATATCCTCATGGGCGTCACCGCGATGCTGGTGGCCACGCTGGCCGGTGTCGTGCTCGGCAGCCTGCAGGTCAGCGCCCGGCCGCGCCTGCGTCGTGGTGCCGGGCACCTGAGCCGCCTGCTGCGCAACCTGCCGTGGCTGGTGGTGATGTTCTATGTGGCCTACCTGTTGCCCTATGAAGTGCACTGGGCCGGGCGCTGGTGGCAATTGCCGGATTGGCTCAAGGTCGCACTGGGCCTGGCGCTGCCCGCTGTCGGCTATGTCTCGGAGATCGTGCGCGGTGCCGTACGCGCGGTGCCGCTGGGGCAGTGGGAAGCCGCCCAGGCCCTGGGCATGCATCACGGCCAGGCGCTGCGCCACGTGATCATCCCGCAGACCCTGCCCAGCCTGGTGGCGCCGTGGATGAACCTGTATTGCGCGGTGACCATGTCCACCTCCCTGGCCAACCTGCTGGGGGTGGAAGAGCTGATGACCACCGTGCAATCGCACCTGTCCACGCAACTGCGCAACGACCTGCTGC
Organism: Pseudomonas sp. NFX5; assembly: GCF_049132125.1. Taxonomy (NCBI): domain Bacteria; kingdom Pseudomonadati; phylum Pseudomonadota; class Gammaproteobacteria; order Pseudomonadales; family Pseudomonadaceae; genus Pseudomonas; species Pseudomonas sp. NFX5. The sequence goes on along the minus strand of NZ_JAFMZG010000044.1, from coordinate 195,473 downwards.
TGCCCGCCTACGGCTTGGTGTTCATCGCCTTCTTTGTCTACATCTACCCCCTCTCCCGCCTGGCCAAACGGCTGGAGCGCACATGAGCACTGACCCTATGCATGACGATACCCTGCTGACCCAGTTGGGACGCGACCCCGCCAGCCACGAAGGCAGCGTCAACACCCCGGTGTATCGCAGCTCGACCTTTATCTGGCCCGACACCGGCACCCTCGAAAACCACCTGCAACAGGCCGCCGACCCGCACTATCGCGGGCATATCTACGGCCGTAACGGCAACCCCACCACCGCCGCCTTCGAAGACGCCGTGGCGCAGCTGGAAGGCGGCTTTCGCGGGCTGATCATGCCCAGCGGCCTGGCGGCGATTGTCGGCGCGGTGCTGGCGGTGGCGCGGGCCGGCGACCATATCCTGGTGACCGACAATTGCTATTGGCATGCGCGCCAGGTGTTCGACCAGATCCTGCCGCGCTATGGCATTGAGGCCACGTACTTCGCGCCGATGCTCGGTGCCGACATCGCCGGCTTGCTGCGCCCGAATACGCGCCTGGTGTACGCCGAAGCACCCGGTTCCAGCACCTTCGAGGTCCAGGACATTCCCGCCCTGGCCCGCGTCGCCCATGCCCACGGCGCACTGCTGATGCTCGACAACACCTGGGCCACGCCGCTGTTCTTCAAGGCGTTCGCCCACGGCGTGGACATCTCGATTCATGCCGCCACCAAGTACCTGGTGGGCCATAGCGACGCCATGCTCGGCGTGATCGTCACCACTGAAACCCTGTATTCGACGGTGCGCGAGACCGTCCGCCAACTGGGCTATATCGCCAGCGCCGACGACGCCTACCTGGGCCTGCGTGGCCTGCGCACCCTGGGTGTACGCCTGCGCCAGCACCAGCGCTCGGCGCTCACCGTCGCGCAGTGGCTGCAACAGCGTCCCGAAGTGGCCCAGGTGCTGCACCCGGCGCTGCCGGGGGCCATCGGGCACGACCTGTTCAAGCGTGACTTCCTCGGCTCCACCGGGCTGTTCGGCGTGGTCCTCAAGCCGCGCTTCGAGCCCCACACCAAGGCCTTCCTGGAAAGCCTGCGGTTATTCGCCATGGGCGCCAGCTGGGGCGGTTTCGAGAGCCTGATTCGCCAACAGCAACGCCACCCTTCGGCACAGATTGAAGCGGGCGTGCTGCTGCGCCTGCACGTGGGCCTGGAAGCGGTCGAGGACCTGCTCGCCGACCTGCAACAAGGCCTCGAACGCCTAAGCGCCACCCCCCATTCACCAAGGAGTCTGCCATGAGCCAAACACTGCCCACCCACTACAGCATTTGCCCGCTGCTGGTCGCGTCCAACATTGCCGTTGAACTCGGTTGGCTGGACGAGGAATACCAACGCGTCGGCGCCGACGCGATCTACCTGCGCTCACTGCCCGATAACCTCGGTTGGCTGCCGCACTTCACCCATGGCGAAGCCCGCTTGATTCGCGACGGCGGCGCGGTGCCGGCCTTGTGGGCGCGCGCCGACCAGGCCGATACGTTGCTGGTGGCCAGCACCGCCACCCAACGCGCCGGGCAGATCCTGGTGCGTGCCGACGGGCGTATCCGCCAGGTCGCCGACCTGTTCGGCAAGCGCATCGGCGTGCCGGTGAGCCGCAACACGGCGCGGGTCGATGTGCTCAAGGCGCTGGCCGAGCATGGCCTGTTCAATGCCCTGCAACTGGCCGGGCTGGAGCCGTCGCAAGTGCGCCTGATCGAGCTGGAGGATGAAGGTGATCCGCAGACCTTGCTGCCGGCCGTGCGGCCTTCGGCGTTCTGGTCGCAACTGCATGGGCTGCATGGCAAACCCGGGCATGAGGTGCAGGCCCTGGCCGAAGGCCGTGTGGATGCGCTGCATGTCGCGGCCGGGCATGTGCCGGCGCTGCTCGCCAGCGGTGAATTCACGGTAATCGAAGACCTGGAACGCTACCCGGACTGGACCCTGAAAAACCACAACGGCCCCTACGCCACCACCGTCAACCGTGCCTTTGCCGAAGAGCATCCCCAGGTGGTCGTGGCGTTCCTGCGCGCCGCGATCCGCGCCGGGCGCTGGATCAACCAGCACCGCGATGCCGCCGCCGAGCTGTTCACCCGCGTGACCTTCCTGCCGGACGCCGGGTTTATCCGCCGTGCCATCGCCGAGCTGGATTTTGTACCGAACCTGGCGCCGCAGAACCTGGCGGCCCTGGAGCTGAAGAAGGACTTCCTGGTGCAACGCGGCTTCCTGCAGAACGACTTCAGCGTGCACGAGTGGGCCCAGCCCGAGTTTCTCGCCCAAGCCCACGCCGGGCTTTAACGCCACACCTTTGCCAAGGACAGACAATGATTGCTCAGTACCGCAAGACCCTGCTGGCCAGCCTGCTGGTCGCCGATTCAAGCTGGGCGGCGCAGGCCGCCGATTCCACCGAACCGCAACTGAGCAAAGTCGAGGTTGTCGGTGCCCGCGTGACCGAAGCCAGCGCCGCCATCGGCGAAGACAGAATCAGCAATACCCTGAGCATCTCGCACCAGGCGTTGCTGTCGGCGCCGGCCGGCACTTCGGGGCTGAAAATGCTCGAGGCGCTGCCCGGTTTCAACGTGCAGGTCAACGATGCGCTGGGCCTGTATGAGTTCGGCAACTCGGTGTTCGTGCGCGCCTTCAACCTGCAGCAGATCGGCTTTTCCATCGACGGTGTGCCACTGGGCCGTACCGATCAGTTCGGCGGCAGCCCGATCTATCGCTACGTCGACAATGAAAACACCGAGCGGGTCACCGCCTCCACCGGCGCGGGCGACGTGTCGCAATCGGGCTATGCGTCCCTGGGCCCATATGTGGATTACCAGACCAGCAACCCCACGCTCGAGCCGGGCGCCAGCCTGTCCTACACCCTCGGCAGCGACAGCCTGCGGCGCAGTTTCGTCAAGCTGCAAAGCGGCGAATACCAGGGCCTGTCGGCGTATTTCAGCCGCTCGAAAATCGACGGCGACCTGTGGCGCGGCCCCGGCACCATCGACCGTGAACACCTGGAGGCCAAGGTGCGCTACCGCTTCGGCGAGCGTGACGAAGTGTGGTTGCGCGCCGTGCATAACGCGTTCTACGACTACGACTCGCCCTACGTCAGCAGCGCCCAGTACGACGGCAGCGCCAATGACCCGTTCGGTCGCTCGGGCCGTTACTTCGCCTACCTCGGCAGCCTGCCCGACTTACCCGAGAGCGTGCCCGGCGTGCGCTACAGCAACACCCACTACAACCAGTTCTACAAACAGGCGGTGAACCAGCGCCGCGACACCTTGTACAGCCTGGGCGGCCAGTTAGAGATCCGCCCGGACCTGCTCAACTACACCACCCTCTACTACGAGGCCAAGAAAGGCTTTGGCGTGTCCCCCGAGGCCTACGCCACTTCCCTGGCGCTGCACAACGCCGAAAGCAACGTGGATGGCCTGTTTGCCCCACGGGGCGTGCAATACGGTTTGTCGTCCCTCAGCGGCCATCGCTTCGGCGGGCGCACCGGGCTGCAATGGGACATCGGCCAGCACCAGATCGACACCGGTATGTGGGCCGAGACCGATGTGTTCAACCGCCAGCAGGCGCGCTACAACCTCACCGACGGCAGCCCGGCCGGCGAGCCGCTGTTCAATGAGCCGGTGCACCTGCAAGGGGATTTCAGCTCCACGCGCAATTCGTTGCAGTACCACCTCAAGGACACCTGGACCCTGCTCGACGACCGCCTGCGCCTGCAGTTCGGTTTCAAGAGCCTGCACCTCAAGTACCGCATCGAGGGCTATCGCAACGCCGGCGACTACATCAACGACCGCCAGCCGCGCCTGGCCACCCAGTGGAACGACGCCTTCCTGCCCCAGGCCGGGCTGGTCTACAACCTCACCGATGACACCCAGGTATTTGCTTCCTATTCGGAAAACATGGCCCTGCCCCGTGGCGCCGACGACATCTTCCGCGCGGCCAGCCCCAGCGCGCCGCCACCGGAGGCGGAGCGGGCGAAGAACTACGAGGTGGGCTATCGCATCAACCGGCCGACCTTCAACGCGGCCTGGGCGCTGTACCGCACCGACTTCGATAACCGCCTGCAAGCCTTCGCCTCAGCCGTGCCCGGCAGCAGCCAGGTGGAAACCTACTACCAGAACGTCGGCAAGGTGCAGGCCTACGGCAGCGAGCTGAGCGGGCAATGGAAACCCCCGATCCTGGCCGACAAGGTGGTGCTCAACGGCAACCTGACCTACAACACCTCCACGTTTCGGAACGACGCCGGCGGCCTTTCGATCAAAGGCAACGAGGTGCCCGACAGCCCGCGCTGGCTGGCCCAGGCCGGGGTTACCTATGAACTGGCGCCATGGGCACTGCTGAACTTTTCGGCACGCTATATCGGCGAGCGCTACAGCAACTTCACCAACAGTGAATCGGTGCCCGGCTACACCCTGTACAACGCCTACCTGGATCTGGGGGGCGAGCGCCTGCACTACGGCCCACTGAAGAATGTGAAGTTACGGTTCAATGTCGACAACCTGTTCGACAAGGATTACCTGGGCTACATCCTCACCAGCACCAGTGGCCCCGCCGTGTTCCGCCCGGGTTCGCCGCGCACCTTCCAAAGCACCTTGAGCATGGAGTTCTGAGCATGAACAAGCGCCTGCTGCTGCTCGCCCTGCTGCCACTGCTGGCCCACGCCGACACCGCCGTCAGCCCCGCCACCCTGGCCCTGCACCAACGCCTGCTGGTACTGGACAGCCACCTGGACACGCCGCTGACCCTGACCCGCCCCGGCTGGAACATCCTCGAGCGCCACGACTATCGCCAGGACGGCAGCCAGGTCGACCTGCCGCGCATGCGCGAAGGCGGCCTGGATGGGGGTTTCTTTGCCGTCTACACGCCCCAAGGCCCACGCACCGAGGAAGGCCGCGCCTACGCCAGCGCCTATGGCCTGGCCACCCTCACCCGCATCCGCGATGTGATCGACCGCAACCCCGACAGCTTCGCCCTGGCCCTGACCGCCGCCGACGCCCGGCGTATCGCGGCCCAAGGCAAGCGCGTGGTGTTTATCAGCATGGAAAACGCCGATCCACTCAGCTCCGATCCCGAGTTGCTCGACACCTACTACCGCCAAGGCCTGCGCATGCTCGGCCTGGTGCATTTCATGAACAACGACCTGGCCGACTCGGCCACCGCGCTGCAGGAATGGAAAGGCCTGAGCCCCAAGGGCCGCGACCTGGTGCAACGAGCCAACCGCCTGGGCATCCTGCTCGACGTGTCCCACGCCAGCGACGCGGTGTTCGACCAGATGCTGGCGTTGTCCAGCGCCCCGCTCATCGCCTCCCACTCCAGCAGCCGCGCGGTCAACCCGCACCCACGCAACCTCGACGACAACCGCGTGCGCCAACTGGCGGCCAAGGGCGGGGTGATCCAGGTCAACGCCTACAGCGACTACCTGATCCCCCTCACGCCCAACCCGGATCGCAACAAAGCCATGGCCGCGCTCGGCGCACGCTTCCACAACCTTGCCGCCCTCAGCCCGGAACAGGTCAAGGCGCTCTATCAGGAACGCGACAGCCTCAACCTGCATTTCGCCCAACCCAAGGCCAGCCTCGATGTGTTCATGAAGCACCTGTTGCACCTGCTGGAAGTGGCCGGCCCGGACCACGTCGGTATCGGCGCCGACTGGGACGGCGGCGGTGGCGTAAGCGGGCTGGACGATGTGAGCCAGTTGCCGGTGATTACCCAGCGGTTGCTGGATGCCGGGTATAGCGAACAGCAGGTGGCCAATATCTGGAGCGGAAATTTGCTGCGGGTGTTACAGGCGGCGCAGGATCAGCAGCGACCATAGTTCAACGCGCGGGTATCCAACCTCTTGGAAAAAGCCGCCTTGTGCGGCTTTTTCCAGCCCCCTTCGTCCTACGACTTGAGAGCAACGTGTGATAACGGTAGATTCGCCTCGCTTACAGAGTCGAAACACACCCTATTTTTCAAGGATGAAGGCGTTCTATGGATCACCAGAAGTTGCTGCTTGAAGTCAAAGACGAATTCATCTGGTTGGTAAAGAATGTCGAAGCCAGCACGGCAATGGGTCTGTTCGACGTCCACAGGATCTCAGAAAAAGTCGTTCTGCCCCTATTCCAAACCATCATGGGCTGGCCGGACCTGCGTAACCTCAACGAAGAGAAAGAGGACTACCCAGCCATCGACCTGGGGGATGAGGTCAAACAGATCGGCATCCAAATATCTGGCACCACCACCCTGACAAAAGTAAAGAACACACTGGCAAAGTTCTTGAACCACGACCTGGACAAAACCTACACACGGGTCATCGTCTATGTGCTGACCAATAAACAGCAAAGCTATTTTCAAAAGGCTATTGATGAAGTGGTGGGAAGCCGGCTGGCATTCAATGCCAAGACGGATATTCTCGACTACACCGACCTGCTGAAAAAGGCTGCCAAGCTAACGCCAGAACCGCTTCTGGTGGTGTGGAAGATACTTAAAAGTTATCGCCATGCTGAAGACCCCGCGCACCGTCCCGTTTGGTTGCTCAGGACTGAAGTCTCCCAAGAGGAAATCCCGCCGTTCACTCCCCGCTGGTTGTTTTTCGCCGAACGTAAGATTCCGCTGCTGGGGCGTGGCGGTGACTTGGACGTACTGGCGGACTTCATGGAAAGCCCGTCGCCATTCAGTTGGTGGACGCTGTGTGGTCCCGCGGGAATTGGCAAGACGCGCTTGGCCCATGAACTTGAGCTCAAGTACAAAGATAACTGGTATTGCGGCTTCACCGACGCGAAAAACCTACCGACCGTCGAGCAACTTCAACAATTGCAACGCCCCACTCTGCTGGTGTTCGATTATGCGGCACGGGACTCTGAAGCGCTCAAGGCATTGTTAAGAATGTGCTGCGCACTGGGCGATAGCCTGAGTTCGAAGTTGCGTGTGTTACTGCTTGAGCGAGAAGCAAATGAAAACGCAGACTGGTGGAAAGAGCTGGTCCTCACTGAAAGCACCACCGCGACATTGATTAGAAACAATCAGTACCAGGCGCCGCGCGAACTGACCGCGCTGAGTGCACAGGCTGGCGAGATATTACGGGCCTGGCTAGAAGCCGGAGCACCAGCGGTCGTGGAGCAACTGCCACCGCCGTCCTCACCGTTCTGGACGCAGGTCATGCACGTCAGCGAAGGCCGTCCTTTGTTGATTGCGCTGATTGCAGGGGCGTTCAGCCGAGCGCCAAATGATACTCACGTGCCCGCCTTGCGCGAGTTGCTGCTGCCGGTGCTGCAACGTGAGGCGCAGCGCTGGAAAACCAGATGCAATGACACAGGTCTGTTTCCAAGGCTCGTGCAGTTGCTCGCAGTGGCCACTCTTATTCGCGGCCTGGATATCCTCCAGGAGGATCACCGGGTACTTGTTCGAACCGGCGATGATGAGTCGGACTACCTGCTGGTCAAAGACCCCAAGACCCAGACATATCGGATCCCCACCGTCGAAGACTTGAGACAGCATGAGCACATCTTCGAACTGTTGAGCACACAACAGCAACAACTCTGGGATGACCTTGCGCAGCTGATTCCTGCAACACAGTTAGCGCCGACTACCAAAGCAGCCTTAGAGGTCTGCCCTCCGAGAGGCATCCTGCAGCCCGACCTGATCGGCGAGTTCTTTATCGATGAATTGTGGCGCCCTCAAATGCAGTTCGCGCCCGCTACCGCACTGCCGACTCTAACCGACGCCTCGCTTGAGGCTATCTTGAGTTCGGCATGGACTCTCCACCCTTACAACCTGCTCCAAACCCTGGATGCGTTGAAAAAAACCACGATCTGCCTCCCAGGATATCTGCGTCTACTCGACATGCTGACGGCGGTCGCCTGTAAGGTGCCGACAACTCATAAGTTTGCGCTGAGCCTACTCGCACGGCTGCTTTATAACGCGATGATCAAACTCGGCACGCAAAAACCGTCTGCGGCGCAAATCAATCGTACTTGCGAGCTATTATCCAGGCTGGCACAACACTTCCCCGCCGATCGAGAAGTGGCGTACCGGCAGCTCAAAGCGCTTATGCACCTGATCGTTGACCCAGTCAAGAAACAAGTCGACGTAGCGCGTGCGCGCGCAGTCAATCTGGAAGCCAGGCAGTTCGTCACCGAAGTCATAGAACATCCAGACGACAAGTTTGAGCTCTTCTGGGGGGACGCTATTGTGAACGTTGCCATGGCAGCTATACAAAACCACCATGAAGAGATGCTGGCTGAGGCGCTGGTTTCTGCCCAAATCCTCCAAACGAATTTTGGCGCTTCCTCTGAGCTGAACACACTCCTGGCGCGTCTTTACAAAGAAGTCGCCAAGTACCTTAGTGAGCCCTTGGGCGATACTTACTCGCTAAGTAGCCAACTGATCCCGCTGGCCAAACGCTGCCTTCCTTTGCTGGCACCACAGGTGGGACAGGGCATTGAACAAGGAAACCTGGACCAGCCTTTCCACGTCAGTTCAACTTGGGCATTGGTCAATATCATGTACGCATACGCGAAACTAAAAACGCCAGCAAAGGTACTCGAACTGCATCCTGAAATAGAACGCTACGTCGCACGGGTCAGCGACCCGGCAGTCGCAATCGCCATGGAGGCCAAAGCGGTATTCAACGCGCAGACTGCGCGACTGCTTGAAAATGACCTACGAAGCGCTTTAGCCCTGGCGAGTCAAATCCAAGTGGTATTCAACGTGTCTTATTCGAATGAAGCAGGCCAGGCGCACTTGTCACTATGGGGACGAAGCCTCAGCCTCACGCTGGCAGCACGCGACTGCGAGGGTTTTCTCGGCAACTGCGAAAAACTTTTCACTCTCTGCCCGCTACTCAGTGACGATGACGGCGTGGTGTGGATGCTTGCCCAAAACCTGCAGCTAATTCGTGAAGGTATAGCTGTACTGTCTATCGAGCAAATTTGCCTTGCAAAATTTACCCGGCATTTATCGGCCTTTGGCAGCCAAACAGGACGTTGCACGAACCTCTTTTTTGCGAACACCTTGACCCTCGCCTGTAAAGACTTCAACAACAAGAAAGACGATCTCCGAAATCTTGAGCAATTGTTCCTATTCGTCAAAAAACGGCTTGAGTTCGACGAGCTGTCCGAGTGTCTGTACGCTGCGTTGTTTGATTACTGGATATCCAAGGGCAAACCCGCATCAATTGCGTTGTTTGGGTGTTGTGAAATCTCCAGCGGTGTAGACAGCAACCTTCGTATACGCATCACGGCTGATGATCTGTCAGTGCTGAGTGACAAGACAATGAAGTTCATCTCGCTAGCAAATCCATAACGCGCTTCCAAAACCGTTCGACGCTGAACTGCTGTACAGACTTCGCCATATTTACTGCCACCCTCCCCCCATCACCTTATACAAACTCACCCGATTACTCTGCTCCGCCAGGCGCAGGGTGATCAGGTCCTGCTGGGCGCTGTACAGCGAGCGTTGGGAATCCAGGGCTTCGAGGTAGCTTTGCGAGCCGGCGCGGTAGAGCGCGTCGGACAGGTCGTAGCTCTTCTGGCTCGCCTCGGTCAACGCTTGCTGGGCGGTGAGGCGCTGGTCCAGGGTGCTGCGCACGGCCAGGGCGTCGGCGACTTCCTTGAATGCGGTTTGCAGGGTTTGCTGGTAGGTCTGCACCTGGATCTCTTTCTCGACCTTGGCCGCATCCAGGGTCGCGCGGTTACTGCCGGCATCGAAGATCGGCAGGCTGATGCTCGGGGCGAAGGTCCACGCGCCGCTGCCGGCCTTGAACAGGCTGGACAGTGACGCACTGGCGGAGCCCGCATTCGCGGTGAGGCTAATGCTGGGGAAAAACGCCGCGCGGGCCGCGCCAATGTCGATGTTCGCGGACTTGAGGCTGTGCTCCGCCGCCAGTACGTCGGGGCGCCGCTGCAACAGGCTCGACGGCAGCTCGGCCGGCACCTGCACCAACGCCGCTGCCGATCGCAGGTGGGCGTCGGGCAGCAAGGCGTCGGGGATGTCGCTGCCGACCAGCAGGCGCAGGGCGTTACGGTCCTGGAGGATCTGGCTCTGATACTCGGCCACATCGACCCGCGCCGATTCGACGGTGGTTTGCGCCTGGGCCACGGCCAACGCCGTGGAGCCACCCAGGGCGTGGCTGCGCTGGGTCAGTTCGTAGGTGGACTGCTGGCTGGCCAGGGTCTCTTCGGCCAGTTGCAGGTGCTCGTTGTCGGCGGCCAGGGTCAGCCAGGCGGTGGCCACTTCGGCCACCAGGCTGATTTGCGTGCTGCGCCGGGTTTCGGTCAGCGCCAGGTAGTCTTCCAGCGCTTCGTCCTGCAGGTTCTGCACGCGGCCGAACACGTCGACCTCATAGCTGCTCAGGCCCAATTGCGCGCTGTAGTCGTGGCTGGTGACGGCCGTGCCGCCGCTGGACAGCGAGCCCGGCGTGCGGCTGTGGGTACCGCTGACGCTGGCGTCGAGGGTCGGGAACGCCGCTGCGCGCTGGATGCGGTATTGCGCCTGGGCCTTCTCGATATTCAGGCTGGCCAGGCGCAGGTCGCGGTTATTGGCCAGGGCCAGGGTTTGCAGGTGTGCCAGGCGGCGGTCGGTAAAGAACTGCTGCCACTGGATGTCGGCCGGCACCTCACCCTGCACACCCGCTTGCCATTCGCCAGGCACCGGTGCCTCGGGTTGCTGGTAGTGTGGCGCCAGGTTGATGCAGCCACTCAAGACCACTGCGGCCACTAACGGGAAGAGAAAGCGGGTCATGCGTCACCTTTTTCGACAATGGGCGTCGTGCTGACACGGCCAAAGCGGCGACGGATCAACACAAAAAACAGCGGTACAAAGAAGATCCCCAGCACCGTGGCGCTGAACATGCCGCCCAGCACACCGGTGCCGATGGCCCGGCGCCCGGCGGAACCTGCGCCACTGCTCACGGCCAGGGGCAGCACGCCGAACATGAAGGCCAGGGACGTCATCAGGATCGGCCGCAGGCGCTGGCGCACGGCGATCAGCGTCGCCTCGCGCAGGCTGTTGCCCTGCTCCTGCAGGTGCTTGGCAAACTCGACGATCAGGATCGCGTTCTTCGCTGCCAGCCCTACGGTGGTCAGCAGGCCGACCTGGAAGTACACGTCATTGCTCAACCCCGTAAAGCGAGTGGCCCACACCGCGCCGACGATACCCAGGGGCACTACCAGGATCACCGAGAACGGCACCGACCAGCTCTCGTACAGCGCGGCCAGGCACAGGAACACAAACAGGATGGACACCGCATACAGCAACGGCGCCTGGGACCCGGAAAGACGCAACTGGTACGACTGGCCGGTCCACTCGTAGCCGATGCCATCGGGCAGTTGCCGGGCAATCGCCTCCACCGCGTCCATCGCCGCGCCGGAGCTCACACCGGGTGCCGGGTCGCCGACCACTTCCAGGGAGGATGTGCCGTTGTAGCGCTCCAGCAACGGCGAGCCATAGCTCCAGGCACTGCTGGCAAATGACGAAAACGGCACCATTTCATCGTTGCTGTTGCGCACGAACCAGTGGTCCAGATCGGCCGCTTGCATCCGCGTGCCGGCTTCGCCCTGCACGTAGACCTTCTTCACGCGGCCCTGGTTGAGGAAGTCGTTCACATAGGTACCGCCCAACGCCGTGGACAAGGTGCTGTTGATGTCGCTGGTGCTCAGGCTCAGGGCCCCCGCCTTGCGGTCATCGATGCTGATTTTGAGTTGCGGCGCGTCGTCCAGGCCATTGCTGCGCACGCCCAGCAGGCGCGGGTCTTGCCTGGCCAGCGCGATGAACTGCTCGCGCGCCGCCACCAATGCGTCGTGGCCAAGACCGGCGAGGTCCTTGAGCTGCAAATCAAACCCCGAGCTCTGGCCCAGGCCACGCACGGCGGGCGGTTGCATCACGAATACATCGGCATCGCCGATGCTTGCCAGGGCCAACGTGGCACGTTGGGCAATCGTGGCGGCATCGTCCGAGCGCTCACTCCAGTCCTTCAAGCGAATAAACGCCCGTGCGGTGTTCTGGCTGTTGCCGCCCATGCCCAGGCCGCTGATGCTGATCATCGCCTCGACTTCCGGCTGCTTGAGCATGTACGCCTCGAACTGCTGCAACACCGCCTGGGTGCGGCTGTCGGTAGCGCCCACCGGCAGCTGGATTTGCGCCATGAGAATGCCCTGGTCCTCATCCGGCAGAAACGAAGTAGGCAAGCTGGCATAACCCGCCGCCATGGCTGCGGCGATCAGCACATACACCACCAGGCTGCGCCGTGAGCGTTGCAGGACAGCGCCGACCAACGCTTCATAGGCGCTGGAACAGCGTTCGAAGGAACGGTTGAACCAACCGAAGAAGCCCCGTTGAACCGCATGCCCCGGCTTGAGCAGCGTGGCGCACAGTGCCGGCGTGAGGGTCATCGCCACCACCACCGACAGCACCATGGCCGAGACGATGGTCACCGAGAACTGCCGATAGATGATCCCGGTGGAACCGCCAAAAAACGCCATGGGAATAAACACCGCGCTCAGCACCAGGGCGATGCCGACCAGTGCACTGGTGATTTCATCCATCGATTGACGCGTGGCCGCCAGGGCCGACAAGCCCTGCTCGCTCATCACCCGTTCGACGTTTTCCACCACCACAATCGCATCGTCGACCAGCAAGCCAATGGCCAGGACCATGGCAAACATGGTCAGGGTATTGATCGAGTAACCGAACAACGCCAGCACACCAAACGTGCCCAGCAACACCACCGGCACAGTGATCGCCGGGATCAGCGTGGCCCGCAGGTTTTGCAGGAACAGGAACATGATCAGCACCACCAGCACGATGGCCTCGCCCAGGGACTTGACCACTTCCTCGATGGACAGGCTGACAAAGGGCGTGGTGTCGTAGGCGATCACGTTCTTCAATTGCATTTCGGTGGGGTAAAACGGCGCCAGTTCCTTGAGCTTGGCCTTGACCGCCTCGCCCACCTCCAGCGCATTGGCGCCCGCCGCCAGTTGCACGCCCATGGCGGCGGCCGGCTTGCCGTTGAGGGCCGAGTTGATGTCATAGCTCTCGCTGCCCAACTCCACGCTCGCCACATCACCGAGCAGCACGACCGCGCCGTCGCTGCCGGACTTGACCACCACATTGCGGAACTCCTCGGCCGTCTGCAGTTTGCTGCGCGCGCTGATGGTGGCATTGAGTTGCTGGCCCTTCACCGCCGGCAATGCGCCGAGTTGGCCGGCTGACACTTCGGTGTTCTGCGCCTCCAGCGCGGTGCTCACATCCGACGGCATCAGCGCGTATTTTTCCAGCAGCGCCGGGTCCAGCCAGATGCGCATGGCGTAGCCCGAACCGAGGGTCTGTACGTCGCCCACGCCGTCGATACGGCTGATGGAGTCGAGCAAGGTGCTGGAGATGTAGTCACCGATCTGGGTGCCGGTGACGCTGGGGTTGTCCGAGGCCAGGGCGGCAATCATCAGGAAGTCCGAGCCGCCCTTGGTCACGGTCAGGCCTTCGCTCTGCACCGACTGCGGCAAGCGCGACTCGGCCTGTTGCAGCTTGTTCTGCACCTGCATCTGCGCTACATCGGGGTCGGTGCCGGCGCCAAAGGTCAGGCTGATACTGGCGCTGCCCGCCGAACTGCTGGAGGCCGACATATAGGTCAGGTTGTCCAGGCCTTTCATCTGTTGCTCGATGACCTGGGTCACCGAGTCTTCGACGGTCTTGGCCGAAGCGCCGGTGTAGGTGGCGGAAATACGCACGGTGGGCGGCGCGATGTCCGGGTACTGCTCCAGCGGCAACTGGCTGATGGATAACGCGCCGCCGAGCATGATCACGATGGCGATGACCCAGGCGAAAATCGGTCGATCGATAAAGAAACGCGCCATGTTCAACCCTCCTGCGCCAGGGCGCCGGCATCGGCGGCCTGGGTCTGGACCATGGCGCCGATGCGGACTTTCTGGCCACCTTCGACGATCACCTGGTCACCGGCCTGCAAACCCGCCGTCACCCACCACTGGTTGCCCACGGCGCGGTCAACGCTGAGCACGCGTTGCTCGACCTTGCCGTCAACCACCAGCAACACCGAGGTCACGCCGCTGGCGCTGCGGCTTACGGCTTTTTGCGGGATCAGGATCGCCTGGTCATCCCGGGCCTGCTCCAACACCCCACGCACGTACATGCCGGGCAGCAGCACATGCTCGGGGTTGTCGAACACCGCACGCAAGGTCACGGTGCCGGTGCCCTGGTTGACGCTGACCCCGCTGAACTTGAGGCGGCCGTCGTGGTTGTAGGTGCTGCCGTCATCCAGTTTGAGGCTGATGCGCGCCTCGCCGTCGCCGTTGGCCTGCAACACGCCACGGGCCAGGTCGTGCTTGAGGGCGAGCAATTCAGTGGTGGACTGGGTCACATCCACATAGATCGGGTCGAGTTGCTGCACGGTAGTGAGTGCGGTGTCCTGGTTGGCCACCACCAGTGCGCCGGGGGTGACCGTGGACGTCTCGATACGCCCGGCCACCGGCGAGCTGATGCGGGTGTAGGCCAGGTTGATGCGGGCAGTGTCGAGGTCGGCCTGGGCCACCTGGACGTCAGCGGCGGCGGTCAGCAGGGTGGCCTGGGAATCTTCGTTGGTTTGCTGGCTGATGGCGTCGATCTTCACCAACCGGGCGTTACGCGCGGCGGTGGTCTGTGCCGACTTCAAGGTGGCGCGCGCCTTGGCCAGGCTCGCCTGGGCCTCAGCCAATGCCGCCTTGTAGGGTGCCGCATCCAGTTGGTACAGCGCCTGCCCGGCCTTGACCTCGGCGCCTTCGACAAACAGGCGCTGCTGCACGATACCGCCGACCTGCGGGCGAATCTCGGCGACCATAAACGCCTGGGTGCGCCCGGCCAGTTCAGTGGTCATGACCTGGCGCTTGGGCTGCACAGTGATCACCGAGACCATGGGGGTGGCGACTGCCGGCGCTGGGTCGCCTGCCGAGCAGCCGCCGAGCAGCACCAGAATGACGAACGACAGGAGTACCGCGGCGGTTACCAGGTATTTGGCGAAAAGTTTGGTCGACATAGTTGCCTCTGCAAGACGGGGTGGTGCAAGCCTTACCGTCATGCTGCTGGGCAAATGTGCAGGAAAATTGAAGATTGCCCGCCTGGGTTGAATCTTTCCTCCATGGGGCCCTAAATGGGCGGGTCCACTCTTTTACGGCCCTTGTTCATGAAGTTGAGTATCTCCACCAAACTGTTTGTCGCGGTATCGGCCGGTGTGCTGCTGGTCATCCTCAGCATGGGCCTGGCCACCAGTTGGAGTTTTGGCCGCGGGTTCCTTGGCTATATCAATGAACAGGCGCTGGAGCGCATGGCCACGGTGGTGCCGCGCCTGGCCAGTGCTTATGCGCGCGAAGGCAATTGGGCGTTCATGCGCAACCGCCCGGATCGCTGGTTCGACATCATGCGCCCAGACCCCGACGAAGAACGGGTCACCCATGACCTACGTACACCGCTGGCCTCGGACTTGACCGGTGCGCTGTTTCGCATCGCCCTGCTCGACAAGGACCGCAAGCGCGTCACCGGCTACACCGCGATTGGTGAGGATGCGCTGGTGAGCCCCATTGTGGTCGCGGGCGAAACCGTGGGCTGGCTGGCCGTGACCCCGTTCCAGAGCGTGACCGAAGCCGGTGGCGAACGCTTCCAGCAATACCAGCTGCGCACCAGCCTGGTGATGGGCGTGTTCTCGCTGCTGCTGGCGATGCTGATTGCCTGGTGGATCGCACGCACGCTACTGGAGCCGGTCAAGCGCGTGGCCGCCGCCACCCACCGCCTGGCCAGCGGCGACTACAGCAGCCGCGTGGCCGTGGCCTCCAACGACGAAGTCGGCCAACTGGCCCGCGACTTCAACCAGTTGGCCTATACCCTGGAGCGCAACGAAAAAATGCGCCGGGAGTTCATGGCTGATGTCTCCCACGAACTGCGCACGCCGCTGTCGGTGCTGCGCGGCGAGCTGGAGGCGATCGAGGACGGTGTGCGCAGCCTGGACCCGAATACGATGAAATCCCTGCTCGGCGAAGTCGGCATGCTCAGCAAGCTGGTGGATGACCTGTATGAGTTGTCCCTGGCGGATATCGGTGCGCTGACCTACCGCAAGGCCCCATGCATGCTCAACGACGTGCTCGAAAACAGCCTGGCGATGTACCGGGAACGCTTCGCTGCCCGCCAGTTGCAGCTCGACCTGGAGCTGCCGCGCGAGCCCGTGGAGCTGCTGGCGGATGCCAGTCGCCTGCAGCAATTGTTTTCCAACCTGCTGGAAAATGCGCTGCGCTACACCGACGTCAACGGCAGGTTGCGCCTCAGTGTGGGGGTCGACCGCGACACGGTGCGTATCGACTTTCTCGACTCCGGGCCGGGCGTGTCCGCAAGCCAGTTGCCACGCTTGTTCGAGCGGTTCTACCGCGGCGAGTCATCGCGCAACCGCGAGCATGGCGGCGCCGGCCTGGGCCTGGCAATCTGCCGCAGCATCGCCAACGCCCACGATGGCAGCCTGGTTGCCGACCACTCGCCCTACGGCGGCCTGTGGCTGACCCTGCGCCTGCCCCGGAGCCTGTGAACCATGCACGATGAACCGCCGATCCTGATCGTCGAAGACGAACCCAAGCTCGCCGCCCTGATGCGCGACTACCTGGAGGCCGCCGGCTATACCACCCGGTGCCTGGACAATGGCCTGCACGTGGTGCCCGCCGTGCGTGCCCACGAGCCCAGGTTGATCCTGCTCGACCTGATGCTGCCCGGCCGTGACGGCATGCAGCTGTGCCAGGACCTGCGCGGTTTCAGCGCGGTGCCGATCATCATGATCACCGCCCGCGTCGAAGAAGTGGACCGCCTGCTCGGCCTGGAACTGGGCGCCGACGACTACATCTGCAAACCCTTCAGCCCCCGTGAAGTGGTGGCCCGGGTCAAGGCCATCCTGCGCCGCAGCCCGCAGCTGCTCGGCACCGGCGCGCCGCGCCTGCTGATCGACGAAGCCCGCTACCAGGCCTCGCTGGACGGCATCGCGCTGGACCTCACGCCCCTGGAACTGCGCCTGCTCAACACCTTCGCCCGCGCCGCCGGCCGCGTGTTTTCCCGCGACCAGTTGCTGGATCACCTCTACTCCGACCACCGCGTGGTCACCGACCGCACGGTGGACAGCCATATCCGCAACCTGCGGCGCAAGCTGGAACAGGTATGCCCGGGGGAAACCCCGATTGAGTCGTTGTATGGGGTGGGGTATCGGTTTCAGTTGGCTGAAAAGCAGCCACAGGCCTGACAACACCCCTTCCCACATTGGGTTCTTCGGTGCTTGGAAGATTGAGGTTACATCGGCGTGCTGCTGATAACCCGCAGCGCCAACCCCTCGTACGCATCCAGGGTAATGGTGAACTCGCCCTCCGCCGTCAGGTCGCCCTCCACCCGTTCGTTGATGATGTCCACCACCATCCCCGCCGCGATATCCGGCAGGTTCAGGGTTTCGGTGATCGGCGTGGCGCCGAAGTTCAGCGCGGTGATTTGCGTGCCTCTGCCGGCCGGCAATTCGTGGACCATGATCAACAGGCCGGGGTTCTGCACGTCGGGCACCAGTATCTGGCGGCTGGCGGCGATGTCGTAGGCGCGGCGCACGGCGAGGATCTTTTGCAGTTGCGAGGCGAACGAGTCCGGGTCCTGCAACTGGCTGTTGAGGCTGCCGTAGAGGCTTTTCGAGCGTGGCATCTGGCCGGCCGACAATTCTGCGTCAGGGTTCAGATCCACCAGGTCGTACGCGCCGCGATGAATCCAGCGGGTATCGCCATCCTGCATCAAGTGCGCGACTTCCTCGGCGGCCAACGGCAGCGCGCCTACCAGGTCCCAGCCGGACAAGGCGAACACCCCGGGCTGCATGGCGTTGTACATCACCAGCAGTAAATGGATCTGGCGAATCTGTTGAATGTCGGCGGCACTGATTGCCTCCAGGTCGCGAATGCCCAGCGCCGCCGTGATGATGCTGGCGGTGGTGCAGGACACGCCATTGGTCACGAACTTGAGGTTATACGGCGCATGCTCGCCGGCCAGGCGTTCGTACATCTGCTCGCGGATGTGCTCGCGCAGGATATTGCCGGGGAATGTCTGCCCCTGGTAAAGGAAGGTGTCGTGGGCATGCAGGGTCCAGAAGTGCACCAGCTCCAGGGTCAGCTCATCGTGGTTCTGCAACGCGTGGATCAGCGAGCCGGGGTCGATGCCCTGGCGGTGCATTTCGCGCAGCATCAGGCGCAGGAATTCGGCATCGCCCATCAACAGCGCGTGCTGGTACGCCGGGCGGGTGATGAAGTCATAGGACAGGTCGGCGCCGCCATGGGACATCGACGCAATGTCATCCACCGTGAGGTTCAACTCCTGGAAGCTGAAACCGCCGGCCTTGCGAATCGCCCCGCCCAGCAGCTGGTTGCCGGTGATCGACAGCGGATGGCTCTCGGACCAGGCCGTGCCATCGAGGGTGCGTTCCACACCGAGGAAACCATTGGCGTCCAGGCGCAGGATTTTCGCGCCCATCACGTCGATGGCGTGCAAGGCGTCGCCGATGATCATCTGCTGCGCGGCGAAGGTCGGGTCGAGCCAGTTCAGCGACGGCTGGCCTTCCTTGAAGTAGTGCAGGTACACCCAGCGACGCGGCTTGCCATCCACGCCGATGACCACCGGCGTGGTGCTCCAGTCGGTTTCCTTGACGCCGGGCTCGAAGAAGATCACCCGCTGCAACTGGCCGACGATATAGTGCTTGTCGCGCAGGGCGTCCACCTGGGCCGGGCTGAGGTTCTGCGCGTCGCGACCCTCGGCTACCTCGGGCAGCAACGGCCAGTCTTCCTCGCGGATCTCCACCATATGGTAAAGGCCGGGGTAATCCTCGTAGGCCATCTCCGCCAGGCGAAAGTCCGCGCCCTTGCCGGTGTGGGACGGAATCACGTCGTCGATGATCACCGCATTGTGCGCCGCCGCCATGCGCGTCAACGCCTGCAACTGCGCCTCGGTGCCCAACTGCGGGTCGATCTCGAAGCTGATGCGGTCGAAATTGCCGTCGATGGTCGGCGTGTGCCGGGTGCCGGTCAGGCCACCGGATTTCTTCAGCGGGCCGTTATGGATGCCCTGGATGCCGATCTTCGACAGCGCATGCCACAGCGTCTCATCCCCCAGCGCCTCCAGCACCGTACCGCCCTCACGCGTCACAATCGACGCCGGGTAGGCGGTAAACCACACGGACGACAAGGCCGAGGCATCACGGGGCCGGGTCTGCGCGTACGGCTGTTGCCACAACCGGCCCTGGCCCGAATAGAGCTTGGCGCGCTGGCGTGCCGCGTGCAGCATCGATTGTTCCACCAGCCAGTTCACATGGTTGTTTTCAGCCGCGGTCATAAGCTTGGTACCTGTCGTGGTTAAACATTACTCGTGAACATATGAGGGCTCGGTGGGCCATTCGTTGCATTGCAATGTGGCGTGCCTGAACGGGGGCTCGGGCGCTCAGCAGGTTTCCCGATACTGCCTCGGCGTAAACCCCGTCGATGCCTTGAACTGCCGGGTGAACGCGCTGTGGTCGGTATAGCCGCACTGCAGCGCGACTTCGGTAATCGGCATGTCGCTGTGCAGCAACCGATGGGCGTGTTCCAAGCGTACTTTCTGGATCATCTGCCGGGGTGTCAGGTGGAACACGCGCTTGCAGTAGCGCTCCAGTTGCGCCACGGAAATCCCGGCGATGCGCGTCAGTTCGCCGAGGGTGACGCGGCGGTTGAAGTGCGTGCGGATGTGCTCGTCCACAGCGGCCAGGCGTTGGTAGGCCGGGTGGGTCTGGCTGGCCGATTGCAGGTCGACCGATATCCCGGCCAGGCCGATGATGCGGCCTTCGTGGTTGTACAGCGGCCATTTGTGGGTCAGGCACCAACCGGGTTCGCGGCTGCCGTAGAGGTGCAGTTCGAGTTGGTCTTCCAGCACAAAACCCTGCTGCAGCACGCGCCGGTCCTGCTCGGTATAGCCCGGCCCCAATGGTGCGGGAAAGACGTCGGCGCTGGTCTTGCCCAGCAACGGTTGCAACTGCTTGAGGCCGCAGCGCTGCACCAGGGTGCGGTTGGCGAGGACGTAACGGGCCTCCAGGTCCTTGATGAAGATGGCGGCATTGGGGATCACGTCCAGCATCGGCAGCAATTGCGCTACGCCGGCCAATAGTTGCTCGATGCTGTGGGGAGGACTTGCTCCTTGGCAAAGGCTCGCAAACGCGCGTTGAAGCATGAGTGTCTCTCCCCGGCTGTCACCTTGATGGCAAGCAGATTGCCCCATGCCCAGGGTGCTGTCGAGCAGGGCGAACTGTGCTGATTTCGTCATCGATGTCGGCAAAAAACATCAATCGCCGCCCAGCCTGCGCGTTCACGATAGGGCCACTGCATGCCTATCCCTACACTCACAAGAAGGCAGCCCACAGCTCTTATTGATGGAGCGCGTTATGAAGCGACTGCATGTGATCGACTCCCACACCGGCGGCGAACCCACGCGCCTGGTAATGACCGGCTTCCCCGCGCTCAAGGGCGCGAGCATCGCCGACCAGTTGGAGAACCTGCGCACGGAGCACGACCCATGGCGCCGCGCCTGCCTGCTGGAACCCCGTGGCAATGACGTACTGGTGGGCGCGCTGTACTGCGCGCCCGTCACCCCGGGCGCCACCTGCGGGGTGATCTTCTTCAACAACGCCGGTTACCTGGGCATGTGCGGCCACGGCACCATCGGCCTGGTGGCGTCCCTGCACCACTTGGGGCTTATCCAGCCGGGCGTGCACACCCTCGACACCCCGGTGGGGCCGGTGGCCGCGACCTTGCACGACGACGGCGCCGTGACCCTGCGCAACGTGCCTGCCTATCGCTATCGCCAGCAGGTGACGGTGGATGTACCGGGCCATGGCGCAGTCCAGGGCGATATTGCCTGGGGCGGCAACTGGTTCTTCCTGGTCTGCGAGCATGGCATGGCGTTGGAGATGAGCAACGTCGACGCCCTCACCGACTACACCTGGGCGATGCTCAAGGCCCTCGAGGCCCAGGGCATCCACGGCGCAGACGGCGCCCTGATCGACCATATCGAACTGTTCGCCGACGACGCCCACGCCGACAGCCGCAACTTCGTCATGTGCCCCGGCAAAGCCTACGACCGCTCACCCTGCGGCACCGGCACCAGCGCCAAGCTGGCGTGCCTGGCCGCCGATGGGAAACTCAACCCCGGTGAAACCTGGGTACAAGCCAGCATCACCGGCAGCCGCTTCGAAGGCCGATATGAATGGGACGGCACACGTGTCATCCCCTTCATCACCGGCCGCGCCTACATGACCGCCGACAGCACCTTGCTGATCGACGAGCAGGACCCGTTTGCCTGGGGCATCTGAGCCCAACCCCTTTGATTGAACGCTGCAAGGAGCCAGAACAATGAGCGACAACATCTTCACCGGTTGCGTCCCCGCGTTGATGACCCCGTGCACCGCCGCGCGCAAGCCGGACTTCGACGCGCTGGCCGCCAAGGGCCGCGAGTTGATCGATATCGGCATGAGCGCCGTGGTGTATTGCGGTTCCATGGGCGACTGGCCGTTGCTCACCGAAGCCGAGCGCCAGGAAGGCGTGGCGCGCCTGGTGGCGGCCGGCGTGCCGACCATTGTCGGTACCGGCGCGGTGAACAGCCGCGAGGCGGTGGCCCACGCCGCCCACGCGGCCAAGGTCGGCGCCCAGGGCTTGATGGTGATTCCGCGCGTGCTGTCCCGAGGTGCGTCCGCCACCGCGCAAAAGGCGCATTTCTCGGCAATCCTCGAGGCCGCGCCCAACCTGCCGGCGGTGATCTACAACAGCCCTTACTACGGCTTTGCCACCCGCGCGGAGTTGTTCTTCGAGCTGCGCCGCGAACACCCGAACCTGATCGGCTTCAAGGAGTTCGGTGGCGCTGCCGACCTGCGCTATGCCGCCGAGCACATCACCTCCCAGGACGACAGCGTGACCCTGATGGTGGGCGTCGATACCCAGGTGGTGCACGGTTTCGTCAACTGCAACGCCACGGGCGCGATCACCGGCGTCGGCAATGCCTTGCCCCGCGAAGTGCTGCACCTGGTGGCCCTGAGCAAGCAAGCCGCCAAGGGTGATGCCAAGGCCCGGCGCCTGGCGCGGGAGCTGGAAGCGGCATTGGCGGTGTTGTCGTCCTTCGATGAAGGCTGCGACCTGGTGCTGTATTACAAGCATCTGATGGTGCTTAACGGCGACACGGGCTACGCCCTGCACTTCAACGAGACCGACGTGCTCAGCGATGCCCAGCGGCGTTACGCCGAAACCCAGTACGCGCTGTTTCGCCAGTGGTATGCCAACTGGTCGAGAGAGGCGTAGCGGATGCACGACCCTGACCCTGCGGATATCGCCGTAATCGGAGCCGGCATCATTGGCGTTGCCTGCGCCCTGCAGCTGGCGCGCCAGGGGCGGAAAGTGCGGGTGATCGACCAACTGGCGCCCGGCATGGGCGCCTCCTACGGCAACGCCGGGCACCTGGCGACCGAGCAAGTGTTCCCGATCGCCGACCTGTCGATCCTCAAGCGCTTGCCCGCCATGCTCATGGACCCCATGGGCCCGCTGCGCCTGGACTGGAAATACCTGCCACGCGCCCTGCCCTGGTTCATCCGCCTGCTGCTGAACCTGCGCCCGGCGAGTTACCAGGGCACGGTGACGGGTCTGCGCGCGCTCAATGAAGCGAGCCTCGGCGCCTGGCAACGGTTGCTGGCCAGTATTCAGCGCCCGGAGCTGTTGCGCGAAGATGGCTCGCTGCTGGTGTTCGAACGTTCAGACTCCCGCGCGGCCATCGATGGCTTGCAACGGCGCATGCAGGCGCAAAACGTGCCGGTGGAGTTCTGGTCGGGGGATGCCATACATGAGATTGCCCCGCAATTGGCCGCGCAGATCCAGGGCGGCCTGTTTTTCCCGCGAACAGGGCACTTCCTCGACCCTTACCGATTGGTCTGCGAATTGGTGGAGGCGGCCAAGGCCAGTGGCGTGCAGTTCCTCCAACGCCAGGTGCTGGATGCGCGGATTGAAGGCGATGGCATCACCGTGAGCACCGATCAAGGCACCTTTGCCGCCCGCCAGGTGCTGATCGCCTGTGGCGCCCACTCGGCCAGACTCACCGCCGCCCTGACCGGCAAAAAAGTCCCGCTGGACACCGAACGGGGCTATCACCTGATGCTGCCCCATGAACAGCAGCGCCTGCCGTTTGCCGTCACGTCCCTGGAGCGCAAGTTCATCATGACGCCCATGACAGGCGGCCTGCGCCTGGCCGGCACCGTGGAATTCGCCGGCCTCGACCGCCCGCCGAACATGGCGCGGGCGTGGCAGTTGCATCGGTTGAGCCAGGGGTTGTTTCGTGAGGATCTGAGTGCAGAGGACGCGACGCCGTGGATGGGCTTCAGACCGTCGCTGCCGGATTCGCTGCCGATTATTGATCGGGTGTGTGACGGGAAGGTGCTGCTTGCGTTCGGGCATCAGCATTTGGGGCTGACCCAGGCGGCGGTGACGGCGGAGATGGTGGGGCAATTGGCGTCGGGGGCGCCTGCGTTTTCGGGGTTGCCGGCGCTAGGGCCGTATCGACTGGGGCGGTTTTGAGAAGAACCGCCACCTCCAAGCACAGCAACTTGCACACGCTATTTCATGTGGTGAGCGGGCTTGCCCCGCGTGGGGGGCGAAGCGCCCCTGATCAAGACGAATGCCGAGTCTCAGGCACTCCTCTGCGCCTGTTTTTGGGGCTGCTGCGCAGCCCAACGCGGGACAAGCCCGCTCACCACAAGAATGCGCTCGCCTGAAATTATTTATGCAGGGCTCAAGACTTCAGTGTGAAACTTTAACCCTTTAAAATCAGTAATTTATTTTAATTTTTATAAGAGTTTGCTCCCGCTGGACTGCGCAGCAGTCCCCTTTTTTGGGCCGCTTCGCGGCCCAACGGGAGCAAGCTCCCTCGCCACGGGGGTTACCGTTTGCTGTGCGACAGCGCTAAGCCGAAGATTCAGCGGGACCTCCCGTATTTGTGCCGACTTCATTGAACGAGACTACCGGTCGAGGCCGCCTACAGGGCATCCGCCATGCCTTGGATTTCCTCGCACCTTACTTGACCAGCCGCTTCTCCTTGGAGGGGCGATATCCGAAATACGAGCTGTAGCATTTGCTGAAATGGCTCGGCGAGACAAACCCGCACGCCACCAGCACCTCCACCTGTGACAGTTCGGTGTGCTGCAACAGCCGGCGTGCTTCGGTGACGCGCAGTTCCATGTAGTAGCGCTGCGGCGTGGTGCCCAGTTGTTCCTTGAACAGGCGCTCCAGTTGGCGGCGCGAGCGGCCGGCGTAGACGGCAAGTTGGTCGAGTTCCAGCGGTTCTTCGAGGTTGGCGTCCATCAGCTTGACCACTTCGCGCAGGGGCGCACTGACGCTGACGTTTTCGCTGGGTTTGATCCGCCGGTAACGCGATTCTTCAAAGGCCAGGATGTCTTCGATACCTTCGACCAGGGCTTTGTCGTGCAAGCTTTTGATCCAGTCCAAGGCCATGTGGAAAGCGCCGGAGGGGCTCGACGCGGTGAGGCGGTCGCGGTCGATCACGTAGGGCTCGCTGGTAACGTGGGTGGCCTTGGACACTTCCGCCAGGGCCGGGCGGTGTTCGGGGTGGATGGCGCAGCGGTAGCCCTGCAACAGGCCGGCACGGCCGAGGAACCATGCACCGTTCCACAACCCCGCGAGGCTCACGCCCTGCTCGGCGGCACTTCGCAGCAGTTGGATCAATTGATCGTCAGCCTTGAGTTCGGTGCGAAAGCCGCCGCAGATCACCAGCAGATCCAGGCCTTGCAGCGCGGGCGCATCGAGACGCGCGTCGGGGCGGATCACCAGGCCCAGGTCGCTGATGACTTCCCCGTCGTCACACCCGAAGGTGCGCGTGGCGAACAGATCAGGTCGCAGCAGATTGGCGGTGACCACGGTGTCGAGGGTCTGGGTGAATGCCGGCAGGGAAAAATGTTCGAGCAGCAGGAAGCCGACGCGGGTGACCGATGCCGGCTGGGAGGTTTCGTTGAGGTAGCGCAGGTTCTTGCCTTTCATGCCACCGCTGAACTGGCGTCTTTCCATCGAGGGTTGGCCCACTTTTATTGTTGATGCAATGGGCGCCATCTTAGGGGGAAAAACGCTGGCTGTCTCAGGCACTGATCTTGAAAAAACCACAGGCGCCAAAAGCCCGTGGCAGAAACCTCGCCGCCGCATCTGATACGGTTTTTTCTTTGCTATCTGCGCCTGTATTGAAATGCCGCCTGGGCGGACAATGGCCCCCATCCCTACCCCCTTCCCTTCGGAGGCCTTATGACCAAGATGGCGATTTTCCTGTTCGGTTTTTTAGTGCTGACCATCGGCATCGGCCTGCTGGCGACCATCTCGCCGGTTTAGCACCTAGCTGGCAAACAACATCGGGTACAGCGACAGCACCAGCAACCCAGCCATTGACCAGTTGAACAGCCTCACCCAGCGCGGTTCGCGCAGCACATTGCGCAAGCCGCTGCCACACCCGACCCACACGCACACACTGGGCAGGTTGACCACGGCAAAGACCAGCGCAATCACCAGCACGTTGGTGACATAGCCCTCAGCCGGCGTATAGGTGGTGATGGCCCCGAGCGCCATGATCCACGCCTTGGGGTTCACCCACTGAAACGCCGCCGCGCCGAGGAAGGTCATGGGCTTGCCGTGTTCCTCATTGCTATCGGACATGCCGCCCGCCGTGGCGATCTTCCAGGCCAGGTACAGCAAGTACGCCGCGCCCACATAGCGCAACACCGTGTAGGCCCACGGGAATACCTTGAACACTTCGCCCAGGCCCAGGCCGACCGCAATCACCAGCAGCATGAAGCCGATACTGATCCCCAGCGCATGGGGCATCGAGCGGCGAAACCCGAAGTTCACCCCCGAGGCAAGCAACAGGGTGTTGTTCGGACCTGGGGTGATCGAGGACACGAAGGCGAACAGCACAAAAGCCGACAGCAGGCTGGTAGACATGGACATGGTGCGGCATCCGAGCGGTGTGGTAGGCCTGCGACAGTAGTGGGTTATGCCGCCCGGCGCCTCGTACAGCCAGGCACGGATCGAGGCATACACTTCAGGTTCAGATGGCTCCGGCGTTTTCACAAAGCTTTCACAGACGCACCCTTATGGTGAACCCAGCTCCTAATGAACATCCCTTTTAGCCCGTGCTCCCCATCGCGGGCTTTTCTTTGCCTGGGATTTATCCGGGGCAAAAAAGAGGCAGGCCATTGTTCATGGCCTGCCTCCCGTTGACTGACTGTCAGCGCGGACCGCCACCAGGGCCGCCGCCTTGACCATGACCACCACCGCCATGGCCACCACCCCCACCACCGCCCGGTGGCATGAATATCCAGCAGCCCGACAAGGTCGACAACAGCGCGACAACAACAGCCGCCTTGGTTAGGTAATTCAACTTCATGACAACGCTCTCTGCTTTACAAGGTTAGGTGTACGTCAAGTAAGACCGCAGTAAATGAAGTCCGTCATGGGTTTCGTGTAACGTCTTGGTAGGGTTTGTGTTGGGGTGGATACACGTCATTCGTTGATGCGAGTAAGGCCAATTTTGATACCTGATCAGCACCAAAGGGAGAAGTCGATGAAAGAGTTGATACAGGGCCTCGATGGACCCAGAACCGCCCAGCAGGAATTGTTTTATGACCTGGAAGATGCAACTGCAGTCATTGGCTGGTCCGTGGTTGAACTGACAGCCCTGGCAAACAGCAGCAGGACGCCGAGTGAGGCGTTGGCGCTAGTGAAGATCTGCACGTTGCTGGCAACTCAGCGGGAGAAAATCGCCAGGTACGCGGGTGAAGTGAAGGCGCAGCGCATCAGCAGGTCAGAGACTGGCGCTGAAGATAGAGTTCAGTACGCTCAAGAATGAGGGCCTCGACTCGGAAATCGTAGCCAGCCCTCGATCTTTACGTCAGTGAATAGTGCGAGCCAGCGGGAGCCGACTCGATCAAGTCATTCGACAGCAGCGTCAGGTTGAGCGTTTGTCGTCGAGATCATGTAGTTTTTTAACACCCTTCCCCGTCTTTCGCTCGTATTGATGATGAAAAAACCAAACGACCAAAAGTAGCATCGCCAGACCAAAAATGAATAGCAACAGCTCTATTGCGGGACCTTCGTGTGAAAACATTTTCGTTCCTCATCCTGAAGTAGCGTGACTTGAAAACAGCCACAACCGAAATTATTCGTAACAATACGAACATTTTCAGGGTAGTCGCCAACACGGGCCATGACAACCTTAAAAGCCTCCTGACCCTTGATCTAGACACGTCACTCGTCGAAAAACCCTTCGAGCGCGGGAGGAACAAGGCACAACGCTGTACACAACGGGAAGGGAATGGCGCCTGCACAGGCGGATGCGGAGGGAGGTAGATCGGCCTGCTCGAGAGGTTGGCACCCGGGCCTTTTCTTCCGCCCAATAAAAAACCCCGTAGACGTTAATCTACGGGGTTTTCAAGAGTGGAGGCCGAGGTCGGAATCGAACCGGCGTAGGCGGATTTGCAATCCACGAATATTCTAATTATTTTCAATAAGTTACCGCCACATCAATTCCGCATCACCAACGTTTCTACCTCGCTGGAGCCCTCTGAAATCGGGAGGCTCTGTTTCCGTTGCGGAATGGATTTTCTTTGCTTTATCGACTGCAGTCAGGTTAGCCCTCCAGTTCGTCCTATCGAGTCTTCCGTTCAACGGTCCTACGGATTAGCCCCCCCCCCTCTAGGCCGCTTTACACGGGCAGTTACGGGCTAAATCCCAAGTCCGCAATGCGAGGAGCGACCTAAAGCCGCCCAGGTATCGCCCTAAATGCTCTCTAAAAGTCAGCCCAAAATCTTAGCGACCTCCTCGCCAATGGCTGAAATTTGACTTCGACAGATCCTAAATTTTAGTTAACGGCATATACAGGGTGCATATTCAGTGATGGCGCAATACAATCACCGCAACTCAAAATGGAGATGTAACAGTGAAAACATCACGATTTTTATTAGTAGCAGGCCTAGCAATTCTTGCCGGATGCTCAACGCCGGACATGTTAAGAACCAAACCACCTTCAATAGAAATAAGTAGTTCAAACAAAGCTAAAGCTGTTGCTGGATGCATAGTGCTCGACACAGAAGAGATCTTTAGAGAGCCTTTGGCAAGAAATGCCAAAATCCATACCCGCCCTATTTCGGGAGGGTATTCTATTTGGCTTGTTCAGGGTGTGGCATTTGGAGAATCAACAGCTATGGTTATTGATGTAAGTGACACCCCAAGTGGCTCCACTACGTCTTTTCATAATGATTTGACATCTGCGTATCTTGAAAGAACTAACAAGGTAATTCGCAACTGCCAAGGCACTTAATCAAATACAATTTAACTTACAAATTATTAAGAAGGCAGACTAACAATGGTTTTCCATCCTTTCCCGTGCAACGTTGTCAATCGCGGTACTGGCGGGAAACTCTATGATGGGGCACAGGAAAAGCTTGGACCGGAGGCTACACCCACCGTGAGTGTGGACTCTCACTAAGGAACAATGCAATGAAGCTGTGCATCCCCACACTTTTCGCATGCCTGTCTTTCACCACCAGTGGAAGCGCAGCAACGCCACCGCTTCCCGATCAGATACTCTGTACGCCCGATGAAAATCACCGCGCCGGCATTGAGAAACTCGACCTGCCGGGGTCTGCGGCTCATTTGCTCGAGTACGGCGGAAAAGTCACAATAACCCAGGAAGGACATCAAGCTCTTTATTCATACGGAAAGGGCCAGGATTTCTACCACCTCAAAGAGAAAACTGTTTACTCAAAGGACTTCGTTAACATTCAGCACGAAGTTTTTTTGTACTCTGATCCTGGATGGGCGGACAGCAGCGGCGTCCTGATACTGCGTGCTCACTCCGGATCAGGTTTTTTCTATATCGATTGGACCAAGCAGAGGTATTACGGGTACACACACGAGCTGGGTGCCATTCATTCCTTTGCCGGATCATGCACGGTGCTCAAGAAATGAGGCACGCTATGACGCCATTGAGGCACACCCCGATTGTGTAGGGGTATGTAAGGGATTTGGGGGGGAAAGCCCGTGGTTGCTGGCTGTAATGCGTGCATGCATCCGGCTGCATAAACGCATGTTTGGCATTGGATGGCATAGATTGGCGTATGGTTTGCCCCATTTTTGCCCCACGCTCGGGGCTCGAGGCTCTAGAGAATCGAACCGTCCGATGATGGATTGGACCGATTAATCGCCATACGATAGTGTTTACAGGGATCTAAAGCTGCTGAAATCTTGCTATGTAGCAATATTTAAGTGAGCAATATCGAGCCAGATGGATTAACGGAGGAAGATGAATTAGCCTTCAGGCATTCAAACCTTGCTCCCTCATTTCAAGGACGACATGCATGTACCAACTACTTATAGAAGAAGTATTTCCACCACCCCGCACGGAAGAAGGAGCGATTGCGCTGCTCTTTGAAGGCAGTGACGCAGGACAGCGTGTCATTGTGGGAGTACAGGGCGTTCTAGTTGCAGATTGGGGAAGGCCAATCACAATACAACTGCCAGCCTGGTGCCACTGGAGTCCGCACGTATCATGTATCGACGGCGGCCTCTATAAATGGGCCATGCAGCCCGCAAAAGAACCTTTCTCAATGCTTTGGCCAGAGGATCTAGCTCAAGCCAGGTACACACTCGGCACCCTACCGTTGAAGCTCTATTTCGGGGAGGAGCCGCCGGCACTCAGAGGCATCTTTAAGCCCAAGCCTTGAAATCCCTAGCAATCTGATGTCACTTGCAAGCAACTGACCAGAGCTGATTGAATCGCCCCGGGTTTCGTAGACGTTTTTGGAGTCCATTTTGTGGACGGCAGAAGCCACTCATGAGCGGCCGCTTCGGGTCTAAAGGGGTCGTTCATGAGCGTCAGCTTTCGGCCAATAGCAGCCATTCATGGACAACTTCTATCGACCCATAGCATCCATGCGCGAAAGGTGGCTATTGACCCACCGGCTACAACAGGTTAAATCAGATCTCAAGCTGTTGCCGACTGAAAATGAGGTTAACCGCCAATCGCCAGTAGATACTATTTCGGCGATTTCGTAGGCTAGGTCGAACATTCTCGACACCCACCACAGAAAGCCGACAAGGATGAGCACATGGTACCTGAGGCAATTAGCGCACTTGCCAACCTAATTGATGCATGGAATTCAAACAAGAAGGATGGAGAGCGCAAAGTCAAGCAGAAAATCGAAGCCGTACAGCTAGTAATGAATGCTGTAGTAGCTACAAAGGCGTACCTGCACGACTTACAGATGGGAGTGTTGTCGTCTCGTGACGTTGAAAAGGACCTATCTATAAAGTGGGTTAACGCCTCAATGGCGATAGTTGAGTATGATCATGCACTGCATGAGGTCGCGAAGATTAAAGCACTGGGCTGGGCCGACCCGAATGATTGGGCACGGGCTGCTTCAAGGCCGTGGGCAATAAAACTAGACACTATAGTCGAACACTGTGAATACATACTCAAGAGCAACTGAAGACTCAAAGTCGGATGCAATGGCCGTCATTGCATCGTGTTTAGACTAGGCGCGCGAGCACCACAGCTTGAATATCAGAAAAAGACAATATTCTAGCTGAGTTAGAAGGCACAGATTTAATGAGGACAATGTAATGAGCGCACCTTCAACGCCCGAAAAGCGCGTTAATCTTGATGAGCTTCAGACAGTTCAGCGTTTTAAAAACGATCTCGTTAATGCTATCCCCTACGTTCCCAATAATAAAGAAAGTAAAGAATTCCTTTTAAGTCTTGGGGTGGACATGCTGCTTCACATGCACGATTTTTGGCACCATCGCCTGATAGACGTAAGGCCAAGAAGAGTCGATCTCCCTAGCAGCATCAGGAGTACGCGATCCTACATAAGGAATAGAGAAAAGGTAAAGAGCCTGGTAAATCTTATAGAAACCGGCCAAGACGTCAATGGATACTTGTCTCGAAAGGCCCATTACGGAGCCCTCGACTTAGAGGCCTTCAAAGAAGATAAAGATTTTATGCGGTCCAGGGACCAGATGCATATATGTGAGGGTTATCATCATCTCCATCTGGAGCCTTATCCTGATAGAACTGACGATCTAGTCATCGCAAAAATTTTTCACTCGCGTGTAGATATCGTCGGCGTGTTCCCTCACGCAATATTTGAAGAGGATCGGCCAGATTCTTTGACGTCGGAATATGAGCTGGCCGTTTCCGCCTATGCAAAAAAAATTTCCCCTTCTGGTGGGCATTTCATAGGCGGACCTGGTGGAGGGATGCAAAATCTCGCGGGAAGCTCCATTCAATCTACCACTTTCCATACCTATACCCTCAAGATAATAATGTTGGTTGAACAATACGAGGGGGGATTGGAAGCATACGTCAGAAAATTATACGAAAAAAATAACCGAACGCCGAAGAATATCAAGCCTATATGGGTCTTAAAGGGCAGAAGCCTTGAGATACATGACAAAGTTAATAAAACTGAATTCAAAGGCGAAGATATCAAAGTCAATACGCATATAGGATATTTAACCCCTATGAAGCCAGACGCCTTTGGGTGGGGTTTCCTCTAAAAGGCATCGAAGCTGAATGGTCCGAAATGGTGCTTAGCATACGTTGACCCGGATAGTGCTGCCTTCGGTGAGACAGCGTGGATGGCTCCAATACTTGCTGTGAAAGAGAACCAGAAAGGTGTCTCTTTGGCGGCCACTATTGGCGAGGAGATAGCCAACGACTCGAACCGTTTCGTCAAAGGCGATGCATCGATGCCGTTTGGTGGCTACAAAAAGTCGGCATTTGTTTGGCGCGACAATTCAATCTGAGCACATAACCGATAGATCGAGCTGAAGACCATCTGGAACAATGCTACTTAAGAATTGGATGGTGCTGCGCCAAGAGACTTCGCCGTAACGCAGCCACTGCCAAGACAGCGGCTGCGTTATAGCGAGCGTTAGTTATCGCAAAATTATAGAAGTTCTCGTATGAGGCAGCCATGGATCTACTGCTGCACATCGCGAGGGACAGCGATGGGTCGATAACTGCCCGTCACGAACGACAGAAATCGGCCAATAGCGCACACTCAAGTATCGACTATGCTTGGAGCAATTCAGCCCTGTACCTGAAGGATCTAAACAATGGGGTACCTTGTCGTTGCTCACGCGATGAATGTGAAGCCGGAGCTAGAGCCACTTTCTACTTTGCCGATGAGTATTGGGTGGTCATTGCACCAGGATGAAAGCGCCACGTCGTTCTACTTAGACACGTTTAAGGCTGGCGAAGAACGGAAATGGCCCTTTACATCTATGCCACATATTAATGATGTACCGCTTGAGCTCCCTCAAAAATTGGCAGCTCTATCGCGGGTATACAAATTGCTTAAGGATGCTCAGCTGGCCGACTACTTCAAGAGAGCTTTCCTGAATGTGAATTTAGCGCTAAGCAAAAGCCTTCAATTACGCGTTTGCAGCTTTTGCACAGATGACGACGGGCTGGATTTTGTGTGCGTATCGTCGAATGGTGAACTGCAAAGGCTGCGTTGCGTTTGCGGTGATCTGGATATCACCTATGAGCTTGGGACGGTCTTGATCCAACCGCTTCTGATAGATGGCGTGGAAGGCACCGACGCAAGTGGTCTACATGACCCGGAGAGTGGTATTCACGTCTTGAGTCGGAATATAGCGCCTTCGTCGTTACTGCATGCGGTGGCTTCAGCAGAAACCACTCGCTTTCTACAAGCAGAAAGCCCCCCTCTGGGTCTAGGTAGCTTCGATGGTATGGATGTCGCTCCGATAAAGATTGCAGGCTCTAAGATCGCCTCGCTGGCGTCTAAGATGGTTGCTCAGAAGGCGTGGTGGAAGCGGTGGTAGTCGTATCGACGCCTTCGACCCAAGCCAGGAGGATTCTTCGGCGAAAAATAATCAATTATCAGCCTCGAAAAATTGGGGCCGATGACGAATCCCCCCCGATTTCCTATCCGCTGCATAAGTTAAAGTGCAGGGCACGTGAGAATATTGGCAATGGCGCGTAAAAAATCGGCGGGTTTGGTATGTCAAGCTTAGAGATGGTAAAGAGTCGATTTGAGTCGTTGAATGGCATTCGCACGGTGGATCCGGATTTTATTGAAAAGCTCGAGCATGAGTTGAAAATATCACTTCCAGATAGCTTCAAATTGGTTGGGGAGTTTTTCGATGGAAGTGGTATTTATGTTTTACCGCTGCACCAGATCGGTTGGGAATCCCCAACTAACGTTCTTGATGAAACGAAGCGTTTGAGAAACAGTGGCCGACTTTTATCAAACTATCTTGTGTTGGGGGAGCCTGCTGAAGGTTTGATCGTGATGGATTGCAATTCCCAATTGGGGCAAGTGCTCTGGTGTGATGCGATTGATGTTAATCGGATTGGTAAAGAATCACTGATGACAGCACCTGAAGTATGGGGCTCCTACTTGGATTTTGTTGAGTATTTGGTTTCGGAGGAAGAGTCTGATCGACTGTAAGCAGCGCGTTAAGGCGTGCTCGACGTCGACCCATCTTCTGCTCGGGAGAAACCAGGTTCTTGATCAATTCACAGGATGCATCCGAGTCGTAACTCTATACCGTGCAGGCCTTCAGTCAATCATGTCGGCGATTCTAACCGTCCCGAAACTTCGTACAAAACCTAAACCGAGGTCCGTCAGGGAGTGAATACCGCTGTTTTGATAGACATCATTGAGGGGCCGCTTCTGGCCCAGAGTGTGTAAAAACTCCAAAGCCAGCTCGGATGATTAAAAATCGCCCCCAAACGCGCATTGCCGCATCTGTCCGGCGTCAGTAGGATTCGGTCATCGCTGACATAAATGGATGTGTATATGGAAAGCATGCCGAGACTGGAAATTGAGCGCGTTGCGTATCAAGAGTTTTTAACTCTTTGGGAACGCGGAACATTCGATAATCAGCGCTTAGGCCAAGCGTTCTATAACCATTTTCGGCTTCATCGTCTGAGCGACCAAACGCGCCTGTTCGGTCTCTATGAAACTGACGGAGACAAGGCCATGACCGCGATCTCCCGCCTGTTCCAAATCAGATAACTCCGACCCCGCGTTTCGCGAGAGCAGGGTCAGCCTTGGGTCAATATTCGCCTCTCATAAGAGACTGCGTTGGCTCAGAGTGTGTAAACGCTTTTGCGAACCCTTGCTATGATTTCTGAGGATTTCATCGCAGGGATCGCCCATGAAGCGCTTTATCCAAGGTGAACATCGAGGCCAAGGCACCTTACTTCCGGCTAGCCTCGACGACTACGTCAGCGATACCAATCCGGTGCGCGTAGTCGACGTCTTCGTCGACGAACTAGACTTGGTCAATCTGGGTTTTGAAGGTGCGATCCCAGCCGATACTGGCCGGCCTGCTTACCACCCTGCAATCCTGCTGAAGATCTACATCTACGGCTATCTCAACCGCATCCAGTCGAGCCGACGTTTGGAGCGAGAAGCCCAACGCAACGTCGAACTGATGTGGTTGACCGGGCGCTTGATGCCGGACTTCAAGACCATCGCCAACTTCCGAAAAGACAACAGCAAAGCCATCCGAGGCGTCTGCCGCCAGTTCGTCGTGTTGTGTCAGCAGTTGGGACTGTTCGGAGAACATCTGGTCGCCATCGATGGCAGCAAATTTAAAGCCGTCAACAACCGCGACCGCAATTTCACCAGCGCCAAACTGAAGCGGCGAATGGAAGAAATTGAATCGAGCATCAACCGTTACCTGACGGCACTCGATGCTGCTGATCGGCAAGAACCAACAGCTACCGAGCCCAGCGCCGTGCGACTGGAAGAGAAAATCGCCAAGCTCAAAATTCAAATGAAAGAGCTTCAGGCGATCGAAATTCAGCTCAATGAATCACCGGATAAACAGGTCTCACTGACCGATCCAGACAGCCGATCCATGATGACGCGCGGCACGGGAATTGTTGGCTATAACGTGCAGACAGCGGTCGATACGCAGCACCATTTGATCGTTGCGCATGAGGTGACCAACGTTGGTTCCGACCGCGATCAACTCAGCTCGATGGCTAAGCAAGCCCGCGAGGCGATGGCGTCAGATGCGTTGTCGGTAGTGGCTGACCGAGGTTACTTCAAAAGCGAGCAAATCCTGGCTTGTCACGATGCAGGCATCACCGCCTATGTACCCAAGCCGATGACCTCTGGAGCCAAGGCTGACGGGCGTTTCAATAACGATGCCTTCATCTATGACGCGGCAAAGAACGAATACATTTGCCCGGCTGGAGAGGCGCTGATCTGGCACTATTCCTACGTTGAAAAAGGCCTGAAGCTGCATCGTTACTGGAGTTCGAAATGCCAGGGCTGCGCGTTGAAATTGCAGTGCACACCGAGCACGGAACGACGAGTTCGACGCTGGGAGCATGAAGCCATATTGGAGGAGATGCAGCTTCGGCTGAGCAAAGCACCGGAGATGATGCGAGTCCGAAAACGGACTGTTGAGCATCCCTTCGGGACGCTCAAACAATGGATGGGTGCGACGCACTTCCTGACCCGAAAGCTGGCCGGGGTGAGCGCGGAGATGAGTTTGAATGTGCTCGCCTACAACTTGAAACGGGTCATGAAAATCATTGGTGCTAACGGTTTAATGAAGGCGCTGTCGGCATAAAAAAGGCTGGTTTTGGCCCATCCCAGAGGCTGTAAAAACAGCGTTACGTGTTCCAGGTCGCGACCGATGCGACTCGAAGCATTGAATCGCCCCGGATTCTCTAGACACCTTGCAAGCTCATTGCGTAACGCTTTTCAAACTCTACCGGTGACAGTTGATTGTTGAAACCATGCCGGCGTTTTGCGTTGTAGAACATCTCGATGTAATCGAACACATCACTACGAGCATCTTCGCGCGTGGAATAGATTTTCCGCTTGATCCGTTCCCGCTTTAGAAGCTGGAAAAAGCTCTCGGCCACGGCGTTGTCATGACAGTTGCCTCGGCGACTCATGCTGGCAACCAAATTGTTCGCTTTCAAAAAACTGCGCCAATCGGAGCTGCTGTACTGGCTGCCCTGGTCGGAGTGAACCATCACCTCCTGTTTCGGTTTTCGCCTCCAAACCGCCATCAATAACGCATCAATGGCCAAATCACTGGTCATCTGCGATTTCATTGACCAGCCGACGACCTGACGAGAAAACAGATCCAGCACGACCGCCAAATACAGCCAGCCTTCATACGTGCGAATGTAGGTGATGTCGGTGACCCAAACTTTGTTGGGTTCTACGACATCGAACTGGCGCTTCAGCAAATTGGGTGAGGCGACCGCTGGCTTACCGCCGTACTTGCCAGGGCGGCGTCGATACCCTGTCTGAGAGCGCAGACCTTCAAGACGCATCAGCCTCGCCACACGATGCCGACCACAATCCTCACCGACCTCGCGCAGATCGTCATGAATTTTGCGATAGCCATAAACACCGCCGCTCTCCAGCCATGAATGCTTGATCAAACCCAGCAATCGTTGGTCGTCTTTAGCGCGTGCAGATTGCGGCTCAGACAACCAAGCGTAATAACCACTGGGATGGACTTTCAGCGTCAGGCAAAGCCGCCGAATGGAATAGTCGCCCGCTCGCTGCTTGATAAAGGCGTACTTCAACCGCACTCCTTGGCAAAGTACGCGGCCGCCTTTTTTAAGATGTCTCGCTCTTCGGTGACCCGCTTGAGTTCGGCTCGCAGACGCCGCAGTTCCGCGTGCTGATCATCGTCTTGCTGCCGTTCTGCCTGAGGTTTGCTGTAGCGCTTTATCCAGGCATAGAGGCTATGCGACGACACGCCGAGACGCGCCGCCACATCAGCGACAAACAGCTTCTTTTCGGTCACTTGATTGACCGCTTGGATTTTGAATTCTTCGGGATAACGTGGGTTGCTCATGGCACCTCCTGATTGGCCTCAGTTTAAGGCATGGAGGTGTCTACGAAACCCGGGGCGATTCACCTCTTGTAAGGAAATTACGATGCTCGTCGATACCCGCGAAATCTGCATTCAGTCGCCACGCCTTAGTATTCAGCCATTCTGCGCGCAGGACGCCGTTGAATCCTTCGCTTGTATAACTGCCTCGTTGACTCGTTACATGTCGTGGGAGCCACCTGCTTCTCTTGAGGACTACGCAAACGTCTGGCGGCACTGGCTGCCTTCAATCGCAGATGGCAGCGACTTTGTGTTCGCAATTAGACAACTCGACGATGCTCGTTTTACTGGCCTTGTCGGCCTGCACGATACCCACGGTGAAACGCCGGAGCTGGGTATCTGGATTCGTGAAGATAAACACGGGCTAGGCTTTGGAGGTGAAGCGGTCCAAGCGGTTGTTCAGTGGGCCAGCCAGCGAGTGGTAGCAAAAAGTTTCATCTACCCCGTTGCGACGGACAACCATGCGAGTCGACGTATTGCCGAGGCTCTTGGTGGGATCATCCTCGAGATGCGCACATCAGCCAAGTACGACTCGGTTGTTTACCAAATACCAACTGTTTAATCATCTTTATCAAACCCGTCGACTGACTACTTCTGGCCGTGAGTGGACGTTTAGGCTCCTTGGTCTCGAGCACAATCCCACGTTCAATCGAGGAGAGCCATACCGATAACGGCCTCTTGAGCTTCCCAAAAAAGGTAGGGTTGCGGAAGCGATCCGAAAAGTTGCGGAAGCGATTACCAAATCGCAGGCAATAAAAAACCCCGTAGACCATTGATCTACGGGGTTTTAAGAGTGGAGGCCGAGGTCGGAATCGAACCGGCGTAGGCGGATTTGCAATCCACGATATTTTACATATAAATCAGTTACTTAAGTCAAATTAAATTACGCATCATCGCTATTTTCAAGCGCGCGAAACTCAAGCAGGCTGAGTAATTCGCGCCGGGTTGCGGAACTACTTTTAGGCACCTCGCTGATACCACGATCCCCCATAGAAAAATGCTTACGCTCGCCGGTTTCAAGACCACTATGGAAGCTTAACCGGGCCGGCGTGTTTGCCCCGGCCAGCGTTCCATAACTCTCAGTGAGCCACCAGGCTCCAAGCCTTATTCTACGAGGGTACTAATTCTAGTTTGGTTATGCCCCACCAAGCGCTCGCCGCTTGAGAGGACCCGCGGAGGCTCTGACGGTTGCATCGTCGAGCCCTGCGTTATCAGCTTCAATCTGTAACAAAGTTGATTGATTCGGTTCGGAGCACCCACTTGTCAGCCTCCTTTCACCTGCGCTTTGCATGCTGTGCTACTCAGGGTAAGCCCGGCTGACAATGCAGATAATAGAGGCTCTAGAGCCCCAAACCTTAGCCAGGTCAGCTTCCTCATAAAGCCAATACTGACAATTCGACCTAGATAGCATATAGACATCACACCACAACCACAGTTACATTCCGATTTTGAGTTCAAGGAAGAAAAAATGACACCCTCAAATGATATTTATTCTCAAACGCTTGAAGCGATTGCATCGTCGATTGCCTCTGGCAAGGCTGTACTCTTCACGGGAGCAGGATTCTCTGCTGACGCCCTAAACATAAAAAACTCGACTCCACCCCGTGCTTTCGAACTTGCCAAAGAAATTTGCAAGCTTGGGAACTTTGACCTAGACGAAGACCTTAGATTCGCGGCAGATTTTTATCTAGAGAATCACAATAAAAGTCTACTCATTGATTTACTCAGAGATACTTACACAGTCAAACAAACGTCGCCAAGCCAAGATTTAATTATGGCCGCAAACTGGCGAAGATTTTATACGACAAATTACGACAACGTGATGGAGCTTGGCGCGTTAAAATCTAACAAGCGACTGGACTCAATCGATCTTACTGCACGGCCAGACCAGCACTCGAAAACCAGCAACTTATGCATCCATATAAATGGATCGATCAACTCCCTAACTCCGGAATCTATTGAGCAAGGCTTCAAACTTTCAACTTCCTCATACATAAGCTCTGACGACTTTATTCACTCCCCTTGGTACTATCAATTCAAGCGTGATTTAGAAATAAGCACCGCAATTGTATTTATAGGATATTCGATGTACGACATTGATATCCAAAAAATTCTATTTAACAATAAGTACTTAAAAGAAAAAACATATTTCATTACTCAGGAAAATCCTACAGCCAAAAACCTTTTTACTCTTAATAAATTTGGTCATGTTCTACCTATTGGCGCCGAAGGCTTTGCAAAATACATAGAAGTTACCGAACTCAATCAATCTCAAATCCCCTCCGACCAGTCGCTAGTATTTTTCGACACATATACAACTGACGGCGGTGAATACACTATTCAAGACAGAGATGTCGAGAATCTGATTTACCATGGCGACATTAAGAAAAAAGCGATTGATTATAACATAACCAGCGCTCCTTCTATTTCAGCAATTGTAAAGAGAAAGGAACTAGAAACAATACTCAGGTTTCTTGAAGCAAAGCGTAATACGATAATCAGCAGTACTTTCGGCAACGGCAAATCGATACTATCTCGCGAACTGATGCCATTTCTTCAAGTACGTGGCTTCGACGTATACTCGATTCTCGATCAAGATGCGGACTTCGTAGATGATCTCGAAATCATTCGCGAAACAAACACAAAGTCCGTTTTAGTAATAGACGACTACCATAACCACATAGAACTCCTCCGCTATATCGGCACCCACAAACCCGAAAATATATTCGTAGTTGCAACTACTCGATTACATACTCATGAACGCCTGCGACTAGACCTGCGCAATAGTGGCTTCACTTACCAAGAACTCAGTGCTGATCACCTATCAAACGACGAAGTTGAAGAATTCATCGATATAATAGACAACATAGGTGGGTGGGGAGAAAAAGCCGGGCTTAACCAAGTTCAAAAACGTGAGTTTTTGTTCAATGACAATGACGCTCAAATCTCTCTCGCGCTTCTCACGCTTTTTAATTCGCCACAAATAAAACATCGAATCGATACACTGATGAGCTTCTGCTCCTCTGCTGAAACACAGCACTATAGAGACACCGTTTTTTCAATATGTGTTATTGAGATAATGGGGCTACCCTCAACGAATAGTTTCATTTCAGAAATAGCACTTAATGATGACATCTATGAGGACAGCCTTAGGCAAAACGAAAGCTTTAACCAGCTATTTAAAATCTCTTCCAGGGGTATTGCATCTAAATCTAGCTTATTCTGCCTGTCATTGATAAAGCATCACTTCTCTTCAACTTACATAATTTCTCAGCTTTTAAAAATAGTTAAGAAGTATGGGGAGCGGGATGGAAAAGTACGAGAAGAGACAGAAGTTTTCCGTTCCTTAGTAAAGTTCTCATTTATCGAGCGACTACTTCCTGACACAAACAAAAAGACAGCAATCAAACGTTACTACGAAAACTTAAAGACAAACGTTAGATGGTTGAAGTCCGACCCTCATTTTTGGCTTCAATATGCAATGGCACACATACCTTCAAGGGAATATTCTAAAGCACAGCAATATATGGATCAGTCATACGCGCTCGCAAAAAAGAAAGTAAATTACCACACCAACCACCATGACACCCAACAAGGCCGCCTCTATTTGTTACAGGCGCTTGAACCATCAAACGCGTTAACTGCACATGACCTATTTGCCAAAGCTCATAGCCTATTTACCAAAATTGACAACGACATTTACAAATTCAGGCAGATCGATAAATATAAAGACTATTATGATACTTGCTATGAGAACCTTGCTAAACGCTACAAGTCAGACTTCGAACACGCCTGTAAAAAAATGCTGAAAGATATAACCAAGCTAACAAACACTGAAAACAACTACAACGCTCCGACTATAATTCGTGTAAAAAACAGACTTGAAGCAATTCTTGATAGAATAATTACAAGTCGGTCCTCGCCATCACCCCAGGTCGAATAACTGCAAAACCAAATAAACCAGAACGCCCGACTTTAGATATCAGGGCGTTTTGGCTAAATTTACTTAGAGACATCAAAAATCAACCATCAGGCAAAAAAATATTAATCTAGCCCCCTCCTATACTTTTACAGAATTGAGATAAAGTACATGACTAGAGAATACTCACTTTCGGATTTGCTGGAGAGGATATATGAAAACCAGCTCGCACTGGAAGCGGCGTTGATGGAGTTAACCCTTCAAAATGAAAGGCAAGGATTGGCTGACGTCGGCGAAAATGTACGTGGTGCATTGTTCGTTATCGGTGAAAACGCAGGCCACATCAAGCAAAGTCTAGCTAAGCTACGGACCCAAAAACTTTGATTGAGCACATCCCGATTGTGTAAGGGTATGTGGGGGATTTTGAAAGATAGCCTCGTGGTTGCTGGCTCTACAGCCAGTTCACACAGGGTTGCATAAATGCATAATTGGCATAGGTGGCGTACGGTTTGCCCCATTTTTGCCCCATTCGTGATGACGTGTCCTGTCCTTCCTGCCTATGCTGTCCGATGATGGATTGGACATAGCCTTCGTCAAAACCACCGCCAGCTATGCTCACCGGGCATTGAGCGGCCGGCCTTGTAGTAACTTTTAAGCAAGCATCAGTTTGGCAGGCCCCTGCTATGCTTAGGCCTTTTCGATGAGATTGCACACATGTCAGAGGAATACTCACTTCCGGATTTGCTTGAACGAATGTACGAGAATCAGCTCGCGTTAGAAGCGGCTCTGATGGAATTGGCTCTCCAAAGCGAAAAGCAAGGCCTGGATGAGATTGGCAATAACGTACGTGGTGCGCTATTCGTGATCGGCGAAAACGCTGGGCACATCAAGCAGGGCCTGGCGAGGTTACGTACCAATCGTCACTAACAAAGCACACCCCGATTATGTAGGGGTATGTGGGAAATTGGAGGGGAAAAGTCCGTGGTTGCTGGGTGTAATGCGCTCATGCATGAGGCTGCATAAACGCTTAATTGGCATGGAATGGCATAGATTGGCGTACGGATTGCCCCATTTTTGCCCCATCCGCGCGCCTCACGGCTCGTCCTCCCCACTCTCCGATCATGGATTGGACTTAGCGCCCTGTTATGTCTGACGTCCACCAGAGTTCAGAATGCCGTTCGAAACCTCGTTGTCGATCTCCACCTGGTCCAGAAACGCTCTCTCAGCCGCATTTGGCAATTTGTACCGATAAATAACGTCAGTAACATCTTTGATGTCCGCAATACTCCGCTCAGTGTTTACAGACGCCTCAACTAATTGCTCTAGGTGAGCCGTAGTCGATTCTAAAATTTTGCTTTGGTCGGCACTTATGTCGTGAAGAACTGCCGTGGTCTGAATGAGCGACGAAATTCCGGTCTTGACTTGGGACAAGTTAAAGAGGATTCCAAACGCAAGGATGCATATCACCCCCAAGAGACCAGCAATGAGTCCTAGCAAAACTTCAACCATGGGATTCTCCTATCAATCATCGTGGGAGCGATCTGAGCGCCATGGTAATGCTAATCCACGTCATTTTTCCACCTTCTCAGCTCGCGGATGCTTTTCTCCGTATTCAGCCCCCCCTGCTTCAACTAGCACTACTAGGTCGTGCAAGTGTATAGATTCGATGTAATCACCTTTCTTAAGCCAATATTCAGTTTTCAGAAATACGGTTTCTAGTTCGTTGGATAGCTTCATTCGAGGTCGTCCGGAAAAATCACAAAAATTATTATAATACTCCCTTACAAATCGCAGAGCCGCCAGAGTTTCTAAAGTTTTGAGACCTATAGTAAAAACTCCACCTTCACTGTTTTCCCATTTAACGTATACCCCGCTGCGCGCCATATCATGTGTTATTTCTTTGATATGTA
This sequence comes from Pseudomonas sp. NFX5, assembly GCF_049132125.1. Taxonomy (NCBI): domain Bacteria; kingdom Pseudomonadati; phylum Pseudomonadota; class Gammaproteobacteria; order Pseudomonadales; family Pseudomonadaceae; genus Pseudomonas; species Pseudomonas sp. NFX5. Next base: position 152,640 of record NZ_JAFMZG010000044.1, on the reverse strand, counting down.
ACGCATCTGCCGCACTATATATATTAAGTGAAGCATGAAGATAATCATCCAACCTACGCAACGATGTTTCATTTAAAACAGGGATCAGAAACACCGCCGCCTGTTCTAGCAGCCTTTCCAAAGATTCAAATGACGATTCATTTCTACTAGGCCACCCTTTTTCAGGAGACCCACTGAAAAAACGCTTATGAAGAACCGGGTGGGTTTTGTACTTAAACTTATACTCATCAAAATACGTCATATCCTCGAAACCGGAAAAGTACTCCAACATACCTTTTCGATGAGCTGCGAAAGCATCCAAATTATTTTTAATCATTGTTATAGAGATTTGCTTTGCCGCTTGCTGAGTAGAGTGAAAACGTGAAACAAGTCCTGCCAAGGGTAAAGAAATTGACATTATCGCCAACGGCAAAATGCTAATCTCGATGAATGTCCTGTATCCATCTGCGCTCAAATTCAAGCTATATCCCACCCACGCCCAAACACCGAAAGCTAAACCTAGACTCAGAGGAATGCCGATTGCCAGCCATAACAACCCCTGCTTAATCAAGCCATGCTCAGAATTCAAATCGAATACAGAAAGAATCTTAGTTTTTACACCCGCCCCATACCCTATACACAACACCACACCCAATGTAGTTAAAGCCACAGGAATAACAACTGTCAACAGCATATAAAATATATCTAGCATGTACTTCACCTCCATGACCAGCATTGCTCAACAAGCCTTAATTCACTACGATTCATAACTACACCACCCAGAATTTCTAAAGCAACAGAGCGCAGCAAATATAGAGTTCAAGAGTTAGAGCCTAGATAATTTTTTATCTACATTTAACAGTCCAAAGTTGATCGATCTTGGTCGTATAGCTTTGGCTCATTATTTCACGCCGCATTCCCCAATCCGGATCTGTTGGGACACTGGCCGAGCGAAGCGTTCCTCTGCCCCAACGCCCATTGATCTGATCGAGCACAGTCATAACACGAGTAGCCTCGGCTGGTTGCGATATTGCAAACAGATCATCGGTGTACTCGCCGGGTTGGCACAGGTTGAGCAACATCACCTCTGCCTTGCTGTACTTGAATCCTGGCCGAAAGATTCGATCAAGGGAGTCTACTGCTGCTTTAGTGAGCAGACGCACGTCATCCGTGGGATACGGCATATCGACCACCACTCCATTGGCGTATTTCGCCTCATCTGGATTGAACATGCCGGTGCGGATACACACGCGCACCTTCTTACAAAGCGAGTTCTGAGCACGGAGCTTTTCAGAAGCTCGCATCATGTAGGTGGCCACCGCTTCCTTGATGGGTGGCAGGTCCGTCAGTCGCCTGCCAAACATGCGGCTACAGCAGATCTCCTGCTTTGGCGGATCCGGCTCGTCCAGCTCGAGGCACGGCGTACCACTCAACTCCCTGGCCGTCTTCTCGATCACAACGCTGAACTTCTTGCGGAGCATCCACGGGTCAGCCTTAGCCAAGTCCATGGCTGACTTTATCCCCAAAGTATCCAGGTGGAGCTTCATCTTACGGCCAACCCCCCACACTTCGGCCACATCAGTATTGCGTAACACCCAGTCGCGCTTGGTCGGGTCCGTGATGTTGACCACTCCTCCAGTTTGGGACTGCAAGCGCTTCGCGGTGTGGTTAGCCAGTTTGGCCAGAGTCTTTGTATGAGCGATACCAACCCCAACCGGGATACCGGTGCAGCGAAGCACCTGGGCGCGAATCTGCCGGCCTAAGGCATCCAACCCACAGATACCGGTCAAGTCAGCAAATGCCTCATCGATGCTATACACCTCAACTGCAGGCACCATTGCCTCGATCAGGCTCATTACCCGCTCGCTCATGTCGCCGTAAAGCGCATAGTTCGAGGAGAACGGCACAATGCCGTGCTGCTTGAGCTTATGCTTGATCTGGAAATAGGGCTCGCCCATCTTAATGAAAGGCTTCGCGTCGTAACTGCGTGCTATGACACAGCCGTCGTTATTGCTCAGCACCACGATGGGTACCTTCGCCAAGTCCGGCCGGAATACCCGCTCGCAACTGGCATAGAAGCTGTTGCAGTCAACCAGCGCAAAGGTCGGTCGCTGCTTAGACATGGCTGCGCACTGTGCTGGTGATCACACCCCAGATTGACAGCTCATCCCCTTCAAGAACGTACCGAGCCGGGTATTTGGGGTTTTCGGAAAGCAGGACCACCTCCTGGCCACGCTTACACAAACGCTTGCAGACGGGCTCATTGTTAAGTAGTGCCACCACCACATGCCCGTGGATCGGCTCAATAGCACGATCCACCACGGCCAGATCACCCTCGAAGATCCCGACGCCCTGCATGCTCTCACCGGTAATTGCGACCAGGTACACATGGGGTGCGCGGATATTCAGGACCTCATCCAATGAGATGTGCTGCTCGATGTGATCCGCTGCCGGCGAGGGAAAGCCGGCCGGAACCTGGAACGAGCACAACGGCAACTTCGCGCCGACCTCAGCGATGGGACCTAGAATGGTGAAGCTCATGATGCGGCCTTTTACATTTACTGTATGAATGTACAGTTAACTTTGTAGGACGCTTGCGGTCAATTTTTCTGTAGGGGATTTAGACAAGCGGGAGGTGCGTATGTGTGGGCGATTCGTGCAGTACGAAGGGATGGCGATCTTCATTCAAGAGCTGAGTCCGCAGATAGAGCTGTTTAGCGGATATGATGCTCAGGCTATTGATCGCTACAACGTCGCTCCGTCGACACGCGTTCAGTTGCTGCACGCCGCAGAAGATGGGCTGCACATCGATGCGGTCAAATGGGGATGGGCACCGTTCTGGGCCAAGGGCAAACGCCCCGACCCGATCAACGCACGCGTAGAGACGGTCACCACGGGAAAGTTCTTTAAGCAACTTTGGCCGCATGGCCGAGCCCTGGTACCGAGTGAAGGGTGGTATGAGTGGGTCAAAGACCCTGACGATCCGAAGAGAAAGCAGCCCTATTTCATTCGCCTGAAGAGTCAGAAGCCCATGTTTTTTGGCGCGCTTGCTCAAGTTCATCCTGGCCTGGATCCGCACGACGGCGATGGGTTCGTGATCATCACCGCCGCAAGTGATCAGGGCATGGTGGACATCCACGACCGCAAGCCGTTGGTGCTGACACCTGAGCACGCCAGGGAATGGATTGACCCCAACCTTCCCCCAGCCAGGGCTGAGGAAATTGCAAAAGAATGTTGCCAGCCTGCGGATGACTTTGAGTGGTATGCCGTGGGTAAAGCAGTAAGGAGCGTGAAAAACCAGGGAGCTGATTTACTGCTGCCGGAGCCATCCAAGGACGCTTGATGCTATCAGAACAGCCCTCCCAGTGCGGCTGGCTCCCAGTTCATGATCACCAGCTCACCGCTAACCTGACTCCCTCCTTGCCGTTGGTTGGACGTGGTGTATCGAATGTCTACGGTCTCAAAATGAAAACCCTCGAACACCCGCCGAATGTCTGGATGATCGTTGATGCTGACCATAACCTTCCCTTTACAGCGCCGCATGAAGTCGGCCATGCGCTCGTAATTCTCAAAGGGAAAATCCATGCCATAACCGGCCGTCTGCCAATAAGGTGGATCCATGTAGTGGAACGTATGGGCACGGTCGTAACGCTCGGCACATTCAAGCCAGCCCAAGTTTTCAACATAAGTGCCGGACAAACGCTGCCACGCTGCTGACAGGTTCTCCTCGATCCGCAGCAAGTTGATGGCCGGGCCGGTCGTTGCAGTGCCGAACGTCTGCCCTGTGACCTTGCCAGCAAAAGCATGGTGCTGCAGGTAAAAGAATCGGGCAGCACGCTGGATGTCGGTGAGGGTTTCCGGGCGGGTCATCTTCTGCCACTCGAACACCTGGCGGGAACTGAGCGCCCATTTGAACTGGCGCACGAATTCTTCTAGGTGGTTCTGCACGACGCGGTAAAGCGTCACCAGGTCGCCGTTGATGTCGTTGAGGACTTCAACAGGCGCGGCCTGGGGACGCATGAAGTAGAGTGCGGCGCCGCCGGCGAAGACTTCAACATAGCATTCGTGAGGCGGGAAGAGTGGGATAAGGCGATCGGCCAGGCGGCGTTTGCCGCCCATCCAAGGAATAATAGGTGTGGACACATAAAAGCAAGACCTTTGCTGTATGGATAAACAGTGCTAGGCTCGCTCCGCTTTGTGCACGAAGCAGGAGCCTTGGCTGGACTTGCAGGGACAATCTGCGGGGAAGGTGGCCGGGTAGGATGTTGACGCATCCTGCCCTGCCGCTCCTTTTACTTCGGTGTAGAGACTTCTTTTGCATAGGCCTGACAGGCCCGCAGAGCGATCAATCCTTGGTCGCCGGCATCGGTGATTCCGATAATTCGTTGAGCATGCGCTGGGTCAAGTTGGGCTCGACGGGCTGCATGAACCACGCCGACGGCGCCGGGGCTAATTGGCACGTTGCAACCACTGGCTGAATCCGTGGAGTCGAGAAGGACTGACAGCCGCACATCAGCAGTAGCAAGGCGGTCACGCAGTAAAGCCTGGTCGCGCTGGGCATCGGATAATTCCTTGATGTGTTGTTGATCGGAGATGGCCAGGCTATGTTCCAGAGCCTGGCGCTTGTTCTGCTCGGCACGGGCCTGGGCTGCTGCGGCATTGCTGATCGCGGCCAGGTCCGCGTCGAACTGGGCGCCCTGCTCCGCCACCACCCTGCCGAGGCGCCAGTCCTGCATCTGCCAGGCAGCGCCGAAGCTTGCGGCCATAGCCACCAGGATCAGCAGCACCAGGCAGGCCAGTTTCTGCACGGGCGTCATGCCAGCACCCGCAATGCCGTCTGATACAGCGCCAGGCGATCAGCTGCCCCATTTGGCACCTTGCCCTTGCTGCCGGTGTTAATGAGACTGCCAATGCTCTGGATGTCGCCAGCATCAGCCAGGCTGTTCAGCCCACTCACGGACCAGTACCAAGCGGCCGATAGCGCCGCGTATTGCGGCTGTTCCAGCAGCTCGGGGTTGCCGATCAGGTCGACGCCAATGGCATCACCGCAGGCACGGTAGTTGTCCTTACCAGTAATCTGGATCGGTCCACGGCCTCGGTACAGGTAGCCCTCACCCGAAGCCTCGGGGCCGTTCCCCATCCGGCCGCCATAGACGGCATTTCCCATACGCACCGAGCTACCTGCTAGCTCGGCAGCACGCGGTACGAGGGCCCGCCAGCGAGAGCCGGGGCTCGCAGCGTTGCCTAAGGCGACGATCCGGTCAGCCCGGTAATTCAGGCTCTCGACCAGGCGCGTCAAATGGCCGGACTCATGCCCGATCTGTGCGATGAACGCCGCAATGCGCAATCGCGTAACGATCCCGTACTTGCCCATGGCGGCGTTCAATACAGGAACAAAAACGCCGGCTTGGCGGCCGGCGTTGGGGAGGATCTGCAGCAGCTGCTGCTGGGTGATCGGCATGCTTTTCTCCACGCAATAAAATGCCCGCTCAGTGGCGGGCAGTTTTAGTAAGAACTCTATTCAAGCATTAAACAGAATAAGAAACTCTTTTAGCTGCAACCTTATAATCTCGGGCACCTGCCCACTTCTGTATCTTTCTTCGGCAAGGCTCTTCTATAAAGTGATGCCCGATCGCCGACAAAACCACGAGAACAAAAAAAGCCGAAGCACAAAGTAGCCAATTAATCTCGAGCAAAGGAAAAGCCTCAATCAAGTCAACGCGGAACTTCACCAACAACAGCAACACAAGTGCCTGAAAAGAATAAAAACAGTAACTTATTTTCCCAAGCCATACAAACCACTCGCTTGCAAGCAACCTTGATATACGCCCATCGGACTGGCACAAACCCACCACAAGTACCACAACCACCGGCAGCACAAACCAATTATAGCCAATGTATGGCAACCCAAACCTTCTTAAGTTAATTAGCACTACGAATGATAGCAAAGCAATAACAACCGCTAAATTGGGATAAGGCAACCGAAATCCTCTCTGAACCGCCAGAAACCCGCAAACACCCAAAAGAAACTCAGGTAGCCGAAACGCAGGTAACGCGTAGAAAAAGGCCAACGACAGGTCCGGCCACACTCGCCCAAGCTGACCAGGAGCCACTGAGCAGAGCCACAATAGCGCCGCAAACGCCGCTAGCTTCTTATTCGATAACCTCGCCATCCAGGGCGCGATAAAAGGAAGCATCGCATAACAAAAGATCTCGACCGAAATAGACCAACTTCCGCCATTATTCCAAAACTTAAAGTAACTTGGCACCCAAGCTTGAAGCGCGAAGATATTTGTAACGACAAGCACAGCTGTATCCCATGCGGGCAATTTTGCTGCCCCCGCCTGACTACCGAATATCCAAGGCAAAGTGATCAGCGCCGCCAATATATATATTGGATAGATCCGCGATAATCGCCGGACAAAATAGCTTTTCTTATCTTCGTATCTCCCAGAGTACTGATAAGCGAGAAGAAAACCCGACAGCACAAAGAAAACTGACATCCCTACAGCGCCTTGGGCTATCACATGCCCAACTACGCCAGCCGGAGAAAACGGCCAACTAAGCTCGAAATGAAAAAGGAATACATACAATGCCGCTATAAACCTAAGCCCGGTTAGCGGGAGTATTTCATTTTTAGTAGACAAACCAATCTTCCCTGAAGCCAAAATTCCAAAGCCGCGAATCTTACCGGACGCACCAAAGTTAAGCCACACCATTGCCAACTCCTTTCTTTGATTCAAGCTGGCAAATAAAAACCACTCTCATATAGGATCCAGTGATTAGCCAACACGTTACGAAGAACGGCTCGACGTCAAAGCTCTAGAACCTTGACCTCCTTGGCTTTCTTCGTCTTCTTGCTTTTGGCTTTGGCCTTGCCCTTCTTGCCGCCATTGCACTCAACGGTGGTGGACCAGCCGGCCTGAGTGAATACCTGCTCAACTGAGTCGACCAAGTACTCGCCATCGATGCCGACCTTAAAGCCCGTGGCGTTCACCGACCGCTCGGCAAACAGGTCGGTACGCCCAGGCATCTCGAGGCGCACACTCGCTGAGGTCCGATTGAAGGCTGTCAGCCGGGCCTTGGCTGCCTGTTCAGCTGCGGTCTTGTTGGGGTAGATATGACGGTCTGTATGCACCGCCGGCAGCCCGTCGGGGGCATCCGTGTTGTCCAAGCTGATCAGCTTCAGCTCACCGCTTTTCTTGTCCTGGTGCTTGGTGGCCACCGCCTTGTGCGTGTTGCGATCGCCTAAGCGGAACTGCCACCGACTGACATCGGCGGGCCTGATGGTGACGGCGCCCAAGGCCTTGCCGCTCGCACTGGTGCCGCCGTCGCGGGTCATGACAATCAACTTCCCATCCGCCACCTTGGCCGTGCAGTCGTGCTGCTTGGCAATGCGGGTGATGAAGTTGAAATCAGACTCGCTGAGCTGGTCAGCCCGGGGCACGTTCGTGGAGACATTGCACACCGGCGCCCAGCCGTTGCGTGCAGCCACGTCGGCAACGATCTTGGACAGTGGCACATCTTCCCAGCTACCGCTGCGCACCGTCTTCCCGGTACCGCGCATGTCGCCGGCCTTGCCGCGCACGACGATGGTGTTAGGCGGGCCGGATATCTCGACCTCATCCACCATGTAACGGCCCAGGCGCACCATGGACACCTCGGCATAACCCAGGTAAATCTCAATGCCGGCGCCGCGCTTGGGCAGTGCCACGGCGCTGTCGCGGTCATCAATGCGCAGCTCGAAGTCGTCCGACTCCATGCCGGGCTTGTCAGTGGTTTTCAGCAATAACAGACGGTCATTGATCAGCGCAGTAATGTCTTTACCGTCTGCAACGACGCGAAAGCGAGGGGTCATGGTTCACCCAGATACCCCGCCAACGCGGGGAAATGTTGGCGGCCGTTACGCGTAACGGATGGAAAGGACAGCCAGGCCTGGCTAATCCCAAAGCATCACAAGTTCTTCAGTCGGTGCCGGCATGTCCGGCAGGATAATCACCACACCAGCTCGGTACGGCTGAACCTCATCGGCCAGCCCTTGATTGGCATCGAGCACGCCCTCCACCGTGCCGCTCAGATGGCCGTAGTAGTTGTGACAGATGGTGTCCAACAGATCCCCGTCAGACGTTCTGCATGTCGTCGCCATAGCGTACAAACTCCAGGGTAAAGCCTTGCTTACGCGGGATGCCGCCGCCCAGCAGCGCGCTTTGTTCTTCCTCGACACTGGTCATGCACCAGGTGCCCAACACGTCGCCGTAGCCGGTGGTCAGCGTCATGGGCTGCAACTTGCCCCCCAGGGTTCGCAGGGTGTCCAGTTGCTTGATGCCGCCCCTGAAGCCCGGGAAGATGGCGCCCTTCAACGTCAGCTTTTCGTCACCCATACCGATAGCCTGCTGGGCTGGTCGACGCGTCAGTCGCTCCTGAGAGGCCCAGCGAAACGCAGACGAACGCCGCAGCTCATCAAAGGCTGCCGTGTCTAGGTTGAAGAAGTACGGCTGTTGTTTCGGATCACGCGGCTGCATGATCATCAGGTGCGGGAAGGGTTTCACTGCCTCCGGCGCCGGTGTGGCATCAGCAGCAAAAGCCCCAGTCGGGAGAATGCCCGACAGCGAGGGGCTGACCTTGCCGGCGATGTTGTTGATCGCCGTCGCCGCCCGCCCCGTCTGTTCCTTCAGCGCACCCAAGCGCTCATCAATCTGAGACGCCGCCCGGGTGGCTGCGCTGTACACCGACACCACCTGGCCAACCTTCGCCTGGGCCGCCGTCACCCCACGCATAACACGCTGAAGCTTTTCGCCAACCGCCGTCCCCACAAACGGAATACCTTCCAACTCCGAGGCCGCGCCGCTGAGTTCACTGATCGCCCCGTCTACCGGCGCGATCATCCCATCCAAACTACGGCGGCCGGTCTCACCCGCTGCCGCGAGGGACTTTATGCTTGATTGCAGCTGCTCCATGTAGCCCATAAATCCCCCAGGTCAAAGATGTGCTTCGTCGTAGAGCTTGCGGCTTTCCAGCTGCTGAGTGATTTCACGCTGTTGCTGCGCGATGTAAGGCTGCAATTCACGGGCGAGCTGCGCTGGATCCTTCACATCGCCCTGCACGATCACCTGAATCGGCGCGCTGATATCGACCTTTTGCTCGATCTTCGGCGCCGGTGGTTTTGGCGGTACCGCCATCAGCGAAACTGCAGCGGTAGTGCTCGAGGCCGGCGGCGAAGCCAGCGAGCGCACCACATCGCCACCCATCGGTCCTGGCACCTTGACGGCGCTAGGCATCAACAGAGAGCCATCACCTTTAGGCGCGAAAGACGTCGCGATATCGCCGAGCACCGGCGGAATGTCTTTGCCGGCGTTGACCATCATCAACGGACCAGCATCGGGCATCTTCTTGAGCCCATCGTCGCCGCCGAAGAAGGACTTACCCAAATATCCGCCCAGAGCGTCGCCACCCAGGCTGCCCAGGTAGGCACCCAGCAACCCACCGACCACCGTGCCGATTATCGGCACCGCCGAGCCAATCGCCGCACCCGCCGCAGCGCCGGCAAGTGTGCCCGCCAAGCCCCCTGCCGCCTCGCCATAGCCTTCGGCCTTTTCATCGCGGGTCGTGGCATTGTCGTAGGTATCTTTGATCTTGTAGCCAGCCTCAATGATAGCCAGAGCCGCAGGCAGCTTGGCGCCTTTAGGTAAGCCCAACCCGCGACCACCCACCTTACCGCCCCTCCAACCTTTGCCGCTGCCATCTACACCACCATCCAGGCCGCCCAAGCCACCTGCAGGCAGATTGGTGACGATTACCTTTTGCGGGATGTTCGGATTGCCCATCAGCGAACCACGGCCGACGTTCAGCAGGCCCTTGCCGATCTTGAGCGCACTCAGCGCGGCGCCCAACGTGACTGCGCCTGCAGCAACCGCAGCAATCACCGCCGTAACTGGTTGGTACTTGTTGGCCAGGTCAGCCAGCGCATAGCCAACCTTCCCCAGGCCATCCGCGACCTTATCGGTAAAAGGCCGCAAACCATCACCCAGGCTGATCATGGAAGCTTCCATTCCCGCCGTGGCCTCTGCCCATCTGCGGTTGGACGTTTCGCGGGCCTTGGCGGCGTCCGTCTCGATCTTGGTCTTGCCGTCGGTTTTCTCGATCGTGACCATGTCGGCCTTAATCTTGTCGCCGTATTTAATCTGCGCGAGCAAACCCGCACTGGCGCTCTGATCGCTGACGATGTTGGCCAGGCCCGCGGCTTCAGTCAGGGCCACCATGGCCTGCTGTTCCTCGGCGCTGCCGTCCGCTGCCGCCTTGATCTTGACCTTGAGGGCCTCGATCTTTTTGGCCTTCGCTGGATCTTGACGCTTGATCATTTCCTGACTGAGCATGATGAAAGCGTCAACCGGGTTGGCTGCCTTGCCGCTTTTCGTCGCGGCCAGGATCGAGCCGGCCAGGTCGTAACCTTCCTTGGCAAAGCGCTCCTGGCTGGTACTGCTGATCACCGCGTTCAACAGATTGTTCATGTTGGTCGCAGCGGCCGCAGAGTCCTGCGTTTGCGAGTATTGCGACTGCAAGCTGGCCCCCAGAAAGCGAACCGCCTCCGGGCCTTCCATGCCCAGGCGCTTGATGTTACCGAGCATGGACGGCAGATACCGAGCCATGTCCTTGGGACCGAAGGCGCCGATATCCCCCGCTGCAGCGACCTGGCCCAGCATGCCGGCCATGTCCTCTTTCTTAACCCCGGCCTCCTTGAACGAGTTGATCAAGGTGGCAATGGTTTCGGCTTCCATGCCCTGCCCATCGATCAGATCGGCAATCTGGCCGGCATAGGCACTGGCTTCCTGCCAATCAACACCTTTTTCGATCAGGCCACCAACCGCCTTGGCGAGCAGTTGACGGCTCATGCCCTTGTCGTCCGCAATGGTCGAGACCATCGCAGTCATCTTGCCTTCGTCATCTGTGCCGGCTGTGTGCGCCCACAGCGACATCTGGCGCATTTGCGCCTGATAGTCGCCTGATATCTTGGTGGGGATTGCGACTGCCGCTGACAGCGCCGTCGCCTGGCCGAGCGAACTTTTCAGCCCGTCCTTACCCTGCTTGATTTGAGTGTGACCGAGCGCCTTAAGCTCAGCCCCACGGGCCACCTGGCCCAGTTTCTGGTACTCGTTGCGCAACCTACCGACCTCGACGCCCTGATCCTTGAGGGTTCTGAGGTTGGTCTCCAACTTTTTCAGCAGGCCATCTGCAGAGGCAGAGCCGGTGTCATGGGCTTTTTTCCACTCATCACGCAGGCGGATGGTGTCGCCAATGGTGCTTTGAAGTACCCGGGCCTTGGTGCCCTGGTCACTGAGTTTCTTGATGCGCCCTTCAACATCCTTGAAGGCAGCGCCGACGGTCGAACTGATAGCACCGCCGATGACGACGCCAAGCGCCAGGTTGTTCGCCATGGGGTCACTCCGAAAAGGTCCAGGCGGCTCACTCCTTGAGCCACCAGATCATCGTTGAGAAAGACATAGACTCGATCTCGCTGGCCGAGAAAGACATTTCCCGGGCCAGCCGCTGAGCCAACTTCCTCTGTATTTCTTCGTTAAACCCAGTCTTCGCGCACCAGGCGAAAATAGGCGGCCTGCAGGCGCTTGTAATCACGCACGCTCAGTTCCCCCAGATCGTTTTGGCCTGCATCCGTCAGGCTAGCGAACAGGATCATTTCGCTTTGTTCCTCATCGTCCGGGGCGGCTTTGGTCGCGGCACGAACCTCACGAACAGTTGGGGAACGCATGGTCAGCTGATCAGTTTCGACCTGATTGACCTTGACGCTTTTGGACAGTTTGATGGTTGCCGAGTCAGCGGTGATCGTCAGCCATTCCGGGATTTTGTTGATGTCTTGAGGCATGGGTATTTTCCTTAAAGGCCGAGGTCGCGGCGAACAGCTGCCAGTTGGTCAACGCCGTTGATAACGCGAACCGCGTTAACAGGATCGATTTCGAACATACGCACGCCAGCGACTTCCAGCTTGTAGTAACTGACACTGACGGCGTACTTGAACTCAGCGTCGCCGCCCGGCTTCCACTCGCCCGGATCCAACTCCGAGACCATACCGCGAATGGTGGCAACCACCGCCGTGGTGGCCCCCTTCTGTCCCTTGAAGGAGCCACGGAACACGGCGTTGAACGCAGTCTGATCAGCCAGGCCAAAGAACTTCATCGCCTCACGGCGCACGCCCTTGGTGCTGAAAGACGCCTCCAGCTTTTCCATGCCCTGGTCCATATCGATGGGGGCATCCATACCACCGCCCTGGTACTCGCCGGTTTTGATCTTCAGCTTGGGCAAGCTCAAGGTGGGCACGTCGCCGGCGAAGCTCATGCCGTCGACAAACATGTTCATCATGAACAGCGTTTGGGGAATCATGGACATTGCGAAGCCTCCTTAGGCTTTGGTTTCGATGACTTCGGTGATCCACTGATTCGTGACTTCAACGAGGAAAGTGGGGTTCTCAGCCGGCGGCACGTCGGTGAAACGGATGCGCCAATAGACTTTGCCCTGCTCCAGCTGACTAGCAGTGTTCAGCTCGTCGTCCGGGAACACTTCGAAGTTGATTACCGCGCCCTGCTTTTTCAGGTCGCGCATGAAATTCTCCAGGCCTTCGGTCACATCGCTGACGTAGGTCTTGGTGATCGAGCGGTCAACCGCCCACTTGTGCCCGTAAAGGATCGCGTCCATGACGATGTCCTGGGTGCGCACACGCGTCACGAAGGCCCACTTCGGATCACTGGAACAGGTACGGTTGCCCCACAGGCGGTAGCCGTCATCACGGATAATCGTGGTGATGTTCGCGTTGTTGAGCAGGTTGGCCCGGCACGTTGCGTCGCCGTCCAAAAACTCAATCGGGCGCGTGGTACCGGTGATGCCGACAAACTCCTTGTTCGACGGCGAGGCCCAGAAGCCGTATTCGTTATCGGTCCAGGCAAACAGGCCAGCCACCCAGGCCGAGGCAGGCGCGTCGACGGTTTCGCTGAGGACGGTGTCCCAGCTCTGAACACCCGGATCGACCAGAAAAACGCGCTTACTGCCGAAGTTTTCGGCGTAGGCAATGGCCGCCTCATCAGTGGTGTTAGGGCCATCAACGATGGCCAGGCCGCGCAACTTGCCGGCGAGTGCATCCATCGACGTGGCGACCGCCTGGGTCGCGCTGTGACCTGGGGCAATCAGCAAACGGGGCTGAGCATTGAAACGGCTCTTACCGTCCAGCAGCGCCTGCATGCCAGTACGCTGACCGTCAGCCAAAACGCCGCCGATGATGGCCGAGGTCTGCAGGGCTGGAGTTGCCAGCTTCTCGACACCACACGCCACGATCACGGCCTTGGCGCGCATGTAGATCGCCTTGATCGACTTGGTGATCGCCGCGTCTTCGCCCCAGGCCGCCACCGCTTCGCTTTCGCGGGTAATCAGCAGCACCTGGTTAGGCTTGGCTGTCGCCTTCGGCCCAGGGGTGAAGGTGTCGCACAGACCGATAATCGAAGACGATGGCAGCGAGATAGTACGGGCGCCGGTGTCTACGTTGGTGACGGTCACACCGTGAAAGAAACTCATAGGGCAATCTCCAGAAACGAAAAAGCCCCGCATAATCGAGGCCGTAGGGAATGTTTGTTGTTACGCGTAACGGAAAAGAAAACGCTCCGTCAGTGCAGGGCGTCTATTGGGCTTGCTCAGCGATCCAGGCCGGCGCGGCTGGGCGCTGCTCGATGGCCGGAAAATCCGGCGATTGCGGCCAATCACGCAGGGCCTGCATGTACACAAGCAACTCCGAAAACTGTTCGGCGGTCAGCGTCGTTTGCTCCGAGATTTCGACTTGATCCCGATGACGCTCACGCAACCACATAACCGAAGCCAGCTCGGCGTCGCGCCAAGCCCTTTCATGCGATTCCAGATCAATTACGACCTCCGGGGCATCTACCAAAACCGGCAAGCCCCGAGAGTCGTGCGAGCGAACCTTGCCCGGTAAGGGGTTCCTGATGACTGCATCGTAAATTGAGTCTGGTATCTCAATGGCATCAGCCGGGATTTTCCCCAACTTATCGAGATAGCAGCATCCAGTTTGCGCAGAGTAAAAGCGTTTCATACTACCTCCAAGTCAGTCACCAATCGCCAGCCAGCCGAACGTCAAACTACCTACGCTAGGCCCTGCAATATTGGTATAAGTCACCCCGTTGATCCCGGTCTTATCAGTAGAAACTATCTGCACGTACTCGGCGGCAGCGCCGGGGCTGCTCACTTCGCCAGGGCATGCGAACCGGCACGCATTTGGAAACTCCAGTGGGAAAGTCACAAGCCTTCCATTCGCCGTGTTGGCCATGGCTTTGCCGTACTGGACGATCCAACTGCCGAGCCAAAAAGGCAAGGTGATGTAACTGTTAACACCGAAGCTGAACGAAAAGCCCCAGCGGATTTTTTTGGGAGTGACAATTACATCGTCGGCCACGCCCTCCTGGACCTGAGCCTGAGTGGCGATCTTGGCCGTACCGCGATTGATTTCCGTCGCCTGCGCCGCCAATGGCACCAATGCAGCAATATCAATGTTTCCCTGATTGATCGGTGCATTCCAGGCCTTGATGCACCAAATCACGGCCAAGTTTCGCGGCCGCGTCTCAACTCCACCAGTAGCGGCTGTAGTCGCACCGTTGTCAGCATTCGCATCCGATTGCGCCGAAATTTTGCTGGATACGCTGTTCACAACCCCGCTGCCGCGCATAGGGGAATATTCGTGAGCATGACTCTTAAGCATATCCAACTGATAGCTGCTCACTGCACGACCAGCATCAACGCCGCGCCCATGGTCCCAGCCCCGCAGGAACTCACCTCGCGACTCCGGCAGGCGGAAGTTACCGGCGCCCTCATCCCCCTTGTTGAACACGCCGCCCAGGAACGTGGCTAGGTCAGGATAAGCCGCTGCACTCTTAACGCTGCCGTCCAGCTCCAGAAAGCCCGGAGCTACCTTGTTCACGGGAAATGCAATCACTGATCCCACCGGCAACGCCGAGGCCTGGGCGATCATTGCCGCGATTTGGTCCTTGGTGTAGGTGTCCGTGATGCCATAACCTGCCAGCGTGGTCGGATTCGAACCCGCCACGAACACGCCACGGTCATTGACCGTTACCTTGGTGTAGGTGCCAGCAGGCTTGATTGCCGGCAGAAGGCCGTTAACCGCCTCATCGACATACTGACGCGTCGCCAGCACCACTGCTGGATCGATTTTCAGCTGAATATTCGAGGTACCGCTGGTGATGATGTGCATCCGCACCACCTGGTTACGCCCCGACCCTTGAGCGAGCAACGGCTTATAGCTCGGCGGCACATTAGCCACCGCGCTAAACACACCGTCCTTGTCCTCTAGGGCGAGCTCGCGGACATGCCAGCCGCCAACGTCGGGCGGCAACACCACCTCAGCAATCAGAACATTGGCGTCAGTGGGAGAAACCCGCAGCTGATTGAGCTGCGCCCGGTAGACCTGATTGATCAGCTTGGTTTGCGTCGGGCTAGGCACGGGGTCAGCGCCGTTCGCGTCACCGATCAACATGTAGCGCGGCTCCCACGGAACGCCGAGGGCATCGCAGTTGGTTTTCTTGGCGGCCCCCAGCGTGGTGATCATGCCGCCGAAAATAGAGTTTTTATCAACCATGTGGGTACACATCCAGTTCGTCTAGGGTGTATTCGCTAACGCCCGTACAACCCTGAATCACTACGTCGATATCGGGGTTAGTCCAGGGGTAAACGTCGATCTCGTCGCCGTCATAAACAGCGAAGCCGGTATAGGCGTCCAGGCGCGTTTCAAGCGTGATGTCGAGCCCGGTCATATGCCGGCTCACGGGCTTGGCGTCGTCAATCAGGCGCTCAAGCTCGCTGAACATTTCTTCAGTGATGCCGGTATCGAGTACGCCAACCCTAAGGGCGAACGTCGCCGGCGGGCCTTCGGGCACCGTCTGCCACCACTCGATCACCTCCAGCAGGTAGCCAAGCGGCTCCACCACGCGGCGCAGTGCGCCAATGGTTCCTTTGCGGGAGTGGATGTAAAACGAAGCCCGTATGGCATTGCGCTTGGCCGCCTCCGTCCAACGATCATCCCAGCGATCAACAGACCAGGTCCACGCAAGGTGGGGTAACAAATGAACGGGGCAAGTCATGGGGTTGTAGAGCGAGCGCAGGGGAATCACGGTTTGATCCGTGCTTGCCGCCTCAATCGCCCGCTCCAGCTGAGTGCTATTGATCGGCAGTAGGCTTTTCATGTCACTCCCCAAGCTTGACGGTGCAGTCAGTGCAGTACGCCGCCTGTGCCTGCGTCGGAGCAAGATCCTGCCAGCCGATCAACTCAACGCGTGAAACCCCTGGTACGTGCAGTTGCGCGTCTACAGCGGAACGCGCCACCTCGACGCCAAGGCGTTTGCGCGGATTGATCCACGCAGCGAGGCGCCTTTCCGCTTCGGCCCGAGCGACAGCGCTTTCAGGGCCGGGGCTTTTCATGTGCAGCACTGCGTCAATGCGATACGGCAGTACCTGGGCGCTTTGCACCGTCACACGGTCGCCCAATGGTCGAACGTTTTCGTCATTGAGCGCACGGGCTACCACGGCCAATAACTCAGGGCCTACCGCTCCATCCCCCTCCAACCCCAGCACCGTTACCGTAACGCACGCCGGCGACGGGCTTTCCGCCGACGCATCCGCCACCAGGGCTGACGCATTGCGGGCATGCAGCTTGTAGCTGTTGCGCGGCCCCGCCGTGGTCAGGCCCTCATAGGCCAACTGGATCCGCTCACGGTAGGCTTCGTCGCCTTCTGTGATCTTCTCCACCGGCGGCACTGCGCGCAGGTCTTCCGCCTGGATCACCAGGCGCGGCGTGTTGACGTTCGCCCCCAACTGATCGAGGTCGCCACGAATCGCATGCGCGAGCATCAACGCCTTGGCTGCATCGTTTACCCGGGCGCGATCACCAATGCGCGCATAAGCACCGGCTTCCAGCAACTTGACCACCGGATCACTCTCAAGGGGTGCACTCCAGTTGTCGCCCATGAATTCACGGAAGACACCGAGCGATTCCGTATACACCTCCTCAAAATCTAGAGGCTCAAGAACGTCCGGCGCCGGCAATTCCGACAGGTCAACGATACTCATACACTTACCTCTAGCAGTACGTTTTCGCCCTCGTAACTACCGGTGACTTGGATTTTGATCAGGCCGCCCAGGACAGAGACGGCCTGTACGCGTTCCAGCTTCAGCCGCGGCTCCCACCGGCCTAGCGCCCTGCTCGCCTCAGCCTGAACCGCTCCCTTCCAGCCTTCGTTTACTGGCAGATCCACGTAACGGCGCAACTTGCTGCCGTACTCCGGCCGCTGTCTGCGACTGCCTAGCGGAGTGCTCAAAATGTCCGCGATGCTCTGCCGCAAATGCGCAGTGCCCGAAATGGGCTGGCCGGTGTGGCGGTCCATTCCGATCATCTAGGTCACTCCTGCAGTAGTTCGAATTCCTCATTGGATTTGAGGTAATTCAGCGCTTCAGCGTCAGTTGCCGGCACCGACACACGCTGCTTGAGGACCACAAGAGCGCGGCCACTGTCGGGCAGAATCAGGGTGCGAGAGGTATAGAGCGTGTCGCGAAATGTTGAGCCAGGCCCAGCGCCGGCAACGGGTGTTTCAGAAGTCTTGGCCATGGTTTCCCCCGGGCACAAAAAAGCCCGCACGCGGCGGGCCTGTGAAATTGAACGACTAGTGTTTATGGTTCGCACTGTTGCCGCCGGCGTCGATGATCTTGCCAGCACTGGTAATGTCTTTCACCGCGTGCAAGGCGCCCTGGACCGCTACGTTTTTCGTGACGGACAAAGAACCTTCAATGGCAACGTCTGCAATCAACTTGACGTTGCCCGTCGTGACCGTCACCGCGTTATCCGTAACAACCGCCTCGGTCGCACCTACTTTGATGGTCACCGTGCCCGTGGGCAAAGTGATGGTGTAGCTCCTGGCCTTCCAGTCGTAGACCAGTGAGCCGCCATCATCGAACCGCCACACCTCGACATGATCACGATTATCCGGTGGGGCACCGGCGCCGCCATACAGCCCAGGTACAAACGTGCCCATTCCTGCCTGGCCGCTGGGGTTGATCAAAACCCCCTGCTCGCCCAGGCTCGGCGCACGCCAGTGTCGAGCCTTCCCTGCCGCCTGGCTGTGCCAGCGCACCCAGGCACTCACCCACTCACCCGACTTGACCCGCACGGCCGGGGCCATCAAATCCACCCCGACCACCACACACGGCATCAACATGGCCGCGATCATCCGGTCATGCTCGCCCGTCTGATAACTCATGGCGCGCCCCCTGGACTGTCAATGTCCGGGTACGCTTCAAGGTTCAGTTTAAGCATGCTGGGCTTCTCTTCAGGGAAAGGCCAAACCTCAACCCCCAAATAGACTTGGTGAGTCCACTCGACTACCCACACAACATAGCCATCCAGCTCAGGCTTGGTCCAATCCTGAGTGGCTCGCTCAAATTGCGCGACGTTGATCTCCAGGCCCCAGCTTTGCTGTCGGAGCAGCACAGCCAACTGCGACACCAGGTGTACAGCTTGCTCATGGTGATTGGCTTGTATCGGGTCAACTATGATCCGGGCCTCAAACTTGCAGACCAGGCTGGATTCGCCAGTACCGATATCGATACCCGGTTCAAACTCAGCCATTTCGAGAAAAACAGACGGCAGTGGAATGCCTTGGTTTTCCTGTATATCCGGCCAAAACACAACCGCCTTGATGCCCGACAGATGCTCCGTCAGGTGTTGCTCGATAGCCTGGTACAGCTGACTCAGGCTGAACGGCTCATCGGACATTGGCGCTCCCCTTCAGATACTTCTGCAGTTCGTAGTTGAGCTCTTGCTCAAGGACAACCAGCAGCTGTTCATCGGCGCGTTTGATCCACGCCTCAAAGTGCGGCCGGGCTTGCTCCAGCGATACCTTGGCTTTCGCCAAAGGAAAGCGGTTGTCGTTTTCCTCAACGAAACCACTGCGCCGACGGCCCTGAGTCGCCTCAGGGTAATCATCGCTGTTGAAGTGCTTGCTCGCAGTACGGATCCAGATATCGGCACTGTTGCCGTACACCTGTTTGTAAAACGCACCCTGATACCGACGCCCCGCTACCGACACCCCCCTGCTGGTCTGACGCACCCGACCTATGCGGCTGGCCTCGATCGCGTTGAGGCCGAACCACAACTTGCCTCGCATCGCACCGCCGCTGGTGGGGTAAGCCCGCAAACGTTGCCGGACGGCGCCAATGGCGATGCGCTCTTGCTTACCCACTGCCCTGGCGATGTGGGTACGCAGCCACCCGAGGGTTTTGTTGATCGCTCGCCGCTGTGCAGCAGCTGCTGCCTTTGGCACCAGCCGGCCGAAGTCCTGAAAGCGCTTCAGGTCTGCCAGTGACGGCTGAATGTTGATCAACCCACCGTCGCGTTTTTGCTGTGCGTAGCTGCCGACACTCATGGACGCTTCCTCAAGATCAGGGCCACCAGGCCGTCACCACCAGGCTCCAGCTGCAGCAGGTCATATTCCCCGCCGCCGTCCAGCACAGGCAGATCGACGGTGACGCGCAGGCCTTTGATCAGGCCGTCCGAATCTCGTACGCGGATCTCAAAGCGCGGCTCTCGGATGGCCGTTTGGGTCTTGCCAAACTGCGGCGCCTTCCATGGCGCCATGAACATGCCCAGCACCGGCTCGGCGCGGCCTTCGATCTGGGCTGAATCACCCAGGGTTTCGAAGACCACGTCGTCGATGTCCTCGATCAGATCGCGAAACGCCATGATCAGAGTTCCAGCAGGATCTGCGCCAGGGGACGCGTGCACAGGTGCAGCGGGTTGGACTGGGCTTCACCTGCTACACCCTTGTTGAAGGGCAGCGGCTCGATCTTGCTGTAGTACGGGATGCCTTGAGTGTTGACCGTTTCCATGTAGTCAGCCGGTGCGAACGAAGAGATGTACAGGTCAGGGACACCTTCGGGAATCAGCAGAGCCTTATCGTCATGGACGAACGAAATGCCGGCCACTTTGCCGCGATAGCGCTCCCAGACGATCCCGCCGAACTCGAAGCTTTCCCGGGCATCGCCACGCAGGGCGGCGGCCTGCATAGTATTGAGATAGGTTTCTTTGACCGACTTGTGGACGATCAGCTTGTTCCAGAAGTTCTTACCGCAGAAGGCGCGAGAGCCAGTGCTGGTAATGCTGCCCAGCGCCTCTTCTTGCATGTCGAGCGCTTCGCCGGCGCGCACACGCAGTTCAGTGTCCGGGTTGCCCAGGCCCATCGGCAATTTCTTGCGCTGGACGCCGAAAGTTTTATAGATGTCCAGCAGCACGGTCTTACCGTCAGCATCCAACACCTGGCCGTTCAAGGCCCCCATGCGCTGGAATTCGTGAGTGGCATCCAGCTGACGGCGAGCTTTTGCCAGACGCTTGTTGACCACATCCTGCACAGACTGCAACTCGCTACGCGAGCCAAAAGCGCGAATGCCCTGGATCTCATCAGCCTTGATGGTGAAGCGTTCCGGCAGGTGCACGGTGTTGAAAGGGATCAGTTGACGCCTGGTCGCGCCGACCACCAGGCCAGAGGTACCGCGCTCACCCGCTGGCACCAGTGCCAGAGTGTCGCCGTCCTTCTCGATCTGAACAGTGATCGTGCTGATGCCCTCTTCGCGAAACAGGCCCAGGCTGCTGATGCGGCCCGGCAAGTATTCCTGATCATTGATTGCAGCGGTCAGGGAGGAAACGCTGAACGCGTCATCTTCAAAAATGGCGATATCGGCCATGGGGTACTCTCCAGAAACGAAAAATCCCGCACTCGGCGGGATGAATAAACAGGGTGATCGTCTTAGCGGACGATGATGTGGTTGACGCCCAGGGCCTTCTCGGCGGCGGGATCGAGGCCGGTCAAATGCGCTTCGCTGACTTCGGCGAGCCGCACAATTGCACGACCGCGCCTTACCACATCAGATTCGCCCAACGGTCCATAGAGGATCGCGATGGCGTTCTCGGTGCCATCCTCGGCGGTCGGCTTATACGGCGCGAATTCGCTGGTGGCAGTGATCAGGCCCAGGATCTGGCCCGGTTCTAGCGCGGCGCCGGCGGCGACGTTGATCGCTTCGCGGGAAATGTTGCCGGCGCCCTCGGACAGCAGGAACTCGCCCGCGTGCATCGATTCAATTTTCATGCTCTTGCTCCTTTCGAGGTTCCGCTCTGTGCCGCCTGACGGCTGCTCCAGATTGCGTGGGTATCGACCTGCTTGGCCTTGACCGTGGGTACGGGGTCAACATCCAACGGCAGACTGTTGTTGATTTCAAATCCGCCACCACTGCTGACCAGCTTGTCGAAGAGACGCGCTCGAACTGCGGCTTCATCGAGGCCAGCGGTGATAAATTCGCCGGTCAGTTCTGGCAACCGCGCCGCAACACAGAGGCCATGCAGCGCTTTTGCATTGGTCAGAGCAGCCTGGATCACCGCTTCGCTTTCCAGCTTGGTGGTGGCGAGCAGCGGCTCCACCAGGTTGTTGATACCTGCTGCTGCGCAACCTTGCGTGACCATCAGCGCCAGTTTTGCCGCGTCCACCACGGGAGCCGGCGCCGCTGGATCGTTCGGCTCTGGCAGTTCCACCTCTGGATCTTCATCGAGCTGAGCGAGCAGCTCAGGCGGGGCATGCTGAAAACGCTGCAATACACTTCCCTGGCCGAGGCAGGCACTTACCTTGAGGCCATCCCCCACTTCATCGGCCAGGCCAAGTGCCACCGCCTCGTTGGCCGTGAGCCAGGTTTCAGCGTTAACCATGCGCCGGAGCTCGGCCTCATCAATGTCCGGCGCCTTGGCCTTGTAGGCCGCGATGATCGCTTCCAGCGTTTGGTCCAGTACATCGGCAACGCGGCGGAAGTCTTCCGCATCGCCACCGGTGAAGGTGTAGGGGTTGTGAATCATCAACATCGCGTTGGCAGCGATCACCACCCGGTGAGCGCCACAGACCGCGACACTGGCCGCGCTGGCCGCCAGGGCATCAATACGACCGGTGCAACGCTCGCCCAAGCGCGACAGCGCGTTGTGGATCGCCAGACCGTCAAACAGGTCACCGCCGATACTGTTGAACGCAACAATCACCGGTGACACGCCGTCATCCATGGCGCGCAGATCCTGCACGAACTGATTGGCGGTAACGCCCCAAGCGCCGATCTCGCCATAGACGAAGATCTCGATATTGCGCTGCTCGGCTTCGCCGCTGGCCTGGAGCGTGTACCAGCTTTTGTCCGCGACGTTTACCTGCTTACCAGCTTTGTCGTAAACCCGAGGTTTCGCTTTTTTGCTCATGGTTGTTCCTTGTCATCAATCGTCTCGATGGCTTCAAGAGTCGTGTAGTTGAGTCCGAGGTGTGTCGCCCTGGCGAGATCGGCGGCGTTTTCTGCGTCGACCGTTTCCGCGTCGTAGCCGGTGCGCAGCACCATCTCGCTGCGCGACGCAAAGCCCGCCTGCACTTCCATTCGTCGCGCCTGTACGTCCTGCACCGGCTGGATGTAGGCCCAGCCTTGCGGTACCCAACGGGTGCGCAGGTATTCGCGACGGCGTTGTGCGTAGTCCTCAAGCACCAGGGCGCCGGACAACACCGCCATGTCCATCCAGGCCGCCCGCACCGGACGACACAGCTGATGCACATAAACGCCAAATTGCAGCTGCTCCAGGCGCCGCCGGAACTCGTTGAGCACCACCCGGAGCGCCCGGTCGTTGACCTCGCGCATGTCGCCGGTGAGGATCTCGTAAGGCGTCCCCGAACCCGCCGCCGCAGCCATCAGCTGCTGCCGCATAAAATCCGGGTAGTTGTTGCCGGCATCTGGTGGCTTGGAGAACTCCACCTCTTCACCTGGCCCCAGCTCCTGCATGGTGCCGGGCTCCAAAGCGACCATCGGCGTGAAGCCGTCGCGGTCGACATTCAATGGCATGCCAGTCACGGGATCGCGAGGCTGCTGCATTGCCTCCGGTGCCGGTCGCTTGATGAAGCCCGCGAACAGGTTCGCCACTTCCTGCCGGAACAGCACCGCGTCGTCGTAGTTATCCAAGCTGCGCAGGCGCTTCAGCACCGGGGCCAAACGTGGGACGCCGCGCAACTGCCCGGGCTCCATCGGTTCGAAGATATGCAGCACCTGTGTTGCCGGCACGCGCACCAGTTGGTTGTAACCGGCGTTCAACGACGACGAGTCGCGGGGATGCGATAGGTACATGTAATACGCCACACGCTTGCCAGCCGGGTTGAACTCGATCCCGGCGCGGATGACGTTGCCGTTTTTGGCGGTCTCGAACTTGTCGTGAGGAACAAATTCAGGGGCCAGCGCTTGCAGCTGCAGCGGCACCGCCAAACCCTCATTCAGTCCGCGCGGCCGTAACCGCACAAAACACTCACCAGCCGTTTCAACGGTGCGCGCCACCAGGGCCTGCATGCCGTAGAAATCGGTCAGCTCATCGGTGTCCGCCTCATCCACCCAGTCGTCCCACAGCTGCTGCTTCAACTTGCGCAGTGACGCGTCATCCGTGGTTGGCCTGGGCGTGATGCCGGTGCCGATCAAGTTGCTGACGCGCTTGTCGATGACGTTGAACGCATACGGGTCGTTGCGTACTGCCGCCCGAGAGCGCGCACGCAGGTTGCGCAGTGCCGGGGTGTTGATGCTGTTGATACCGTTGTCGGTGGCTTCCCAACTGGCCGAACGACGGCCCTCCCCGGCGCCTTCGTAACTGGCCTTGATGTTCGACGGCAGCAAGAATCCGTTACGGGTCAGCGTCGGATAATGTCGGGCCATTAGATTCCCTTGCCTCCGTGGGTAAGCCGGATCACGCGAGAACGCGGCCCGGCGGCTTGGCTCAGCGACGTGCGGATCTCGTCGCGTGCCTTGAGCAGTTCGTCGATAGAGCGGTACTCCACCGTGCGGTCGCTGTAGCGCACGGTCTTTTCACCGCGTGCAATGGCGCGCTCGATGACTTCGAGGTGCTTCGGGGTAAACGACATATCAACGTCTCTTCAGGTAACCGCTGGTGGAGCTGCGGCGTTGTGGGGGTGCAGCGGGTCGCGGCTGGGCCACAGGTGGTGCAGGTGGTGCAGGTGCCGGTGCAGGTTGCGACTGACGCGCCGCAACCGGTGCTGGTGTTTCGTCAGAATCAACGCGCTCGCCTTGTACGGGCTTGACGCCCAACACATCGTCGAACAAACCGGACTGAGCCAGCGCTTGGCGTACCCGCTCCCAGTCGTGTTCCTGGTAGCGGTTGATGCCCAGGTAATGCGCCATCGCCAGGCAGTACACCATCAGGTCGAGCGCTTCGTTGCGCTCGGCCTTGCCCTTGACCCACTCGATACGCTTGTAGCCTTTGACGTACCGGGCGACCTTGCGCTCGGCCACGCACTGGGCGAAGAACTCGTCCGGTAGGTCGTTGGCAAAGTGCAGAGAGCCAGGCCCGTCCTCGAAGGCGTAGCGGTTGTAGATCCAGTCCTTCGCGGTGTCGGTACCGACAAACCACAGCTCGGCGCCGCCGCGCTCGGTCTGCCCCTTCCACGTCACGTCAACCATGGATGGCCGCTGAGCGATCACCGGCTTACCGGGCTTGCTCGCCCCCTTGAGCGCGAATACGTTGCGCCAGCGCCGCACGCGGCAGAACTGGTACACCTCATCGGTGTGGTGACCACCAGAGTCGACGCCCGTCGCCAGGATCGCCAAGGCAACACCGCAGGGATGCCGGTATCGGGCTTTGAGCTTTTCGTCCAACACCGCCCAGGTACGTTCATCCGCAGGGTCGCCCCAGATCACCTGGTGGTCGACCACCCAACGTTCCATCCCAACACCAAAGCCCATCACCATCAGCTCCAGGCGGTTTGCCTGGACGTCGACGGCGCCGGTCAGCATCAGCACGCCCACCGGCATACTGCCGAGGGTGTAGGTCTCCAGTCGTGCCCGAGCGATCAGCACTTCAGCCTTGGTCTGCTCTTGCGCGCTGTCCCAGACCTTGGCGAGACGGGTGTTGTAGAACACCTGCATCAGCCCCATGTCGCCCTTGGTCTGGGCCTTCTTGGCGTCTTCGAACTCCTCCGCAAGCGAGGCCCAGTCCTTCCAGCCAATCGGAGAGTAGAGCGCATTCAGGTGGAAACCCACCGTTTTGCCATCGCCGCTGCCATGGGCACGCCACTCACCCCGGGCGAGCATGTCGGTCTTGTGATGCTCCTCGATCAGGACGTCACATTCAGGCGCGGCGCACTGGTAGTGAACCGTGCGGTAGTCCTTGCTGTAGAGCAGCCGCTCCCACTCCAGCACCTGCATATGCCCGCATGAAGGGCACGGCACGTAGTAGTAACGCTGGTCGCTGGACTCGAACAGGTCCGCGATCCGCGAGGCGCCTTTGATCGTCGGCGAGCTGGAAAAGTAGATCTTGGCATTGCGCCCGAAGTTGGTCGCCCGCGTTTCTGCAAGCACGATGGGATCACCCTCCTGGCCGACGTCATTCTCCCACCGGTCGACCTCATCGCCGTAGATGTAGCGTGCCGACAATTCGGATAGGTTGGCTGCCGAGCCCGCCGTGGTAACGTACAAGGCGCCGCCCTCGAACTCTTTGGTGTCCATGGTGTTGCGGGCGTCCCGTGAGCGGCTGGCTGCCACACGCTTCGCCAGTTCTGGGGTCGCCTTGATCGTCTTGCTGATCCGTCCGGAAACCCGCTTGGACAGGCTCAGACTGGGCAGCAGCGCAAGGATGTTGGATGGCGCCATGTGGATCAGGCCGCCCATCCAGTTCAAGGCGATCTGGGTTTTCATCAACTGCGAGGCCACCATGGTGATGACTCGCCGGCACGGGTGAGCCGGTGACAAGCAACGCATGGGTTCGCGAGCGTACGGTGTCCGATCCGTGCGGTACTGGCCTGGCTCAGGGGCGCCGGTATCGCGCGGGATGCGCATGTACTCGTCGGCCCATTCGTCGATCCAGAGGTCAGGGTCAGGACGTAGTCCACGGAAATACGCCTCACGGTACGCACGGTCACCGTCAGGAAATTCCGTGGTCATAGGTCAGCTCGTTGTCATTGCTCGTTCAAGGTCGGACGAGGACATGCGCTCAGCCTCTTCCAGTGATTTACGAAGTGTCGCCGCCAGGTGTTTCTCGATGTCCCAGGGATCGGTCATGGCTGCAACCTTGTGGGACAGCTGGGGCAACAGGCCGAACAACTGGTCGCGCAGATGGCGCCCCGCGTTGTACGCCCCCATCTCGACAGCATCCCTGGCTACCAGTGAGCCCTGCGCCTTGTGCAGCTCGATCTCGGCCAGCTGCGCCAGGTTGTGTTCGCGCATGGCGCGAGCCTTCTGGAAGTCGTGGCCCTTGGCGCCGACAGCAATAGGCCGCGGCGGCGCAGCCGTGTTAGTCGGCTCGACCAGGGGGGATAGTTGGCTGTAAACGTCACGCTGGATCCGGTCCTGCTGGTGTCGAGCAGCGACGGCGGCCTTGCTGGGGTCGGCGGTTTCGACGATCAGCGCTTCAGTTGCCAGCACGTCGACCATCTTGCCGTCCGGCGACAGGACCAGGCGATTGTTACCTTTGAGCCAGGTGATGTAACTCGGCGTCCTGCCGATGCGAGCCGCGAAAGCGCTTTTAGACAGAAACAATGGATCCGTCATAAGCCCTCCTTTCAACGGCTTTTCAATGGAAACCTTTCAATTTCAATGGATTGAATTTCAGTAAGCTGGCAGCCCACCCGCTAACGCTTTCCCGCGGGTTTCATGCCCCGTGTCCCTAGAATGCTGCCAGGGTCCCCGGCGACTTTTCGGCGCACTATTTTGACGCAACCCTCTACAGGCCACGTATTTCGAGGCCTCCAGAGCATCAGACCTGCCCGCTGCCCGAGGGCGGCACATCGCACACGCCCAACCGCTTGGCGGCCCAGCGTTCGTACAGGCCAATGGCGACATCGGCGCCTGCCATCGCGGTGAGGCAGCCAATGCTCCCCGCCGCCAGGACCGACATGCCCGATGCGTGCAACAACATCATGGTGGAGAGCCCGCAGACCACACAGGCCCCGGATCGAAGCAGCAAGCGGCGAACCAATGACCAGCCGCTTACCCCCGCTTTGTCGGCCCGCCATGCCTCGCCGGAAATACCGCCGATCAGGGATAGCAGGATCACCATCCAGATCGGCATCTCAATAAGCGCTTGCTGCTCGTTTGTCATCGCCCTACCCCATAAACGCAAAAACCCGGCGCAATGGCCGGGTCTAGTGTGGTGGTGTGTCCCGCTGCTCGCGGTCGCACCTATCGAAGATGACTACTTTTTACAGGTGGATTCCGGTGGCAGCAACCCTGTTTTAATGCCACCCGGCGAATGTCTGGTCTACGCCTAGGCAATGTCGGTGAATATCTTTATTTCGGCTTCCAGCGCCTCCGGCGCTGTCCTACCTGCCCCACTATTCAGAAGGGAGGTAGGACAGCTGGAGCCCGCTGAATTCGGGGCCTTGCCCTACTGCCCTACCTCTTTTAACTTTTTCTCGTGTAAAGAGAGAAAACTAAAAAAACGCGTGCGCGCCAGCGGCGCGTGATGCGATGCGCAACGCTCATATGTGCGTCGTGCGATATTAGGTAGGGAGGTAGGACAGGCCACGGAATGCGCGGCCTCCAGCAGTCCTACCTTGCAAACTTGAGGTAGGGCAAGGCCGGACAGTAGGACAGTTGTAGGCGCAAGTGTGCGAAAGGTCACGCAGCCTTCCCCATCAGCATGTCGGCAATGTGCAGGTGCGCTTCATGCAGGCGCTGATAGTAGGTATCGCGACTACACCCACAGTGGGTGTACTTCTGCGACGGGAAGCTTTCGTGGTTGCAGTAGTGTTCACGCACGACGACCGACAGCTGCGGCGGCAAGTGCTTGTTGACGATGAGCTCGATGTCGGCCGATTCATCTAACAGTACCCGACTGCCACGCGTGCCGCGTATCAACTCCCCTTTGCACTCCATCAGCATGGCAATCATGTTGCCGCCACTTGGCCCACCAGAGCCTTCGGGCACTGGCGAATGCAGATCCTGCGCCCAGAGCTTGAGCATTTCATCGATTCGTTTAATCAAAGCAAGGCTCCTCATCACGTGCGCTATCAACCTGCAGCGCTGATGTATTGCCCCAATGATCTGGCTTCTTGTAGGCATATGGCCGAATACCACTTTTGGGCAACGGCGGCAGTCGCACCTTTCGCCATCCGAGTCGATGCATGATCGCCCCGACACGCATCTGCTCAGGCTTGCCCCAGTGGCCATAATCGAGCTTCAACGCACCAGCCAAAATATCCTCGCCGCTCGCTGTTGCGCCGATCTGAGACTCTTCCAACCACTTGACGACCGGACCTTCCCACTCATCCACGACAAAGCGCGACTCCTGCGCCTCGGCGAATAGTGGAGCCTCATCCCGGTTGACCCACCAAATGTCACCGGACTGATAACAGAACATCGCTTCGGCCCAGAGCTGGTCGCGGACTTCGCGCAACTGTTCCAAATCGACTTTGGTACACGCGACAGGCCAGTAACGCCGGTTACCCGTGGCGTCTTTGAGATATTCGTCTTGGTTCGTCGTACCCACAAAAACACACTGGCGTGGCACGTCCATCGTTCTTCGGCCATAGCTCTCGCGATAGGTGTCAGTCGAAGCAGAGAAGAACTGCTTAGCTTTGGTCGACTCAGCTTTGTTGAAACTATCCAACTCCCCCAACTCAATGATCCACTTACCACGGATCGCCTGGAAGCCGTCCTTATCGCCCAGGGCGAAAGGTGTATCCATAAACCAGGCACCGCCAAGCACAGACATTGCTGTTGATTTACCAGCGCCCTGTGCCCCTTCGAGGATCATCACCGAGTCAGCCTTACAACCTGGCTGCATCACGCGCCCGACCGCTGACACCATCCAGCGCTTACCAACCTTCGAACTGTAGTCAGTTGCTTCAACGCCCATGATGTCAGTCAACCACGTAGCCAACCGTGGAACACGGTCCCATTCCAGACCATGGAGGTAATTGCGTACAGGATGGAAGGCATGATCATGGGCAACCACACTAACTGCTTCGATCACGCTGCTGGCCTTGACCCGAAGGTTGTACTGTTGTGCGAGCCACTTCATTACAAGCATGTCGTCGATATCTGCCCAGTCGCCGACACCGCCACCGTATGGGGCAGCACGTAACTTAACGATTTTTGAGCTGAACGCGCTGAAGCCGATCACTCCCGCCCAACGCTCATCGTTGCCAAGAATCAGCTCGACATTCTGCATGTGCGCTATCAAAGATCCGTTTTCGGTTCGGGCCAATTGATCCTTCCAACCACCAGCTGCAGGAGGCCTGACCACCGCCAGCACCTGACGGCGGACAGCCTCTAGGCCTTCTGCAATATGCAGGTCGTTGAAGTCGGTCCACTTGGTTTCGCGCTCACCGGAGAACACCGGAGCAACCACCTGACCACCGACGATCAGAGCGGCGTTGTTGGCCTTTTCTTCGCCAGGGTTCCAGGCATCGCCGTTGGAGCGCTTGGTCTTCCAGTCGTCGTCACGACAGATGATCAGCGGGCAACCGGGGAAACGTTCGCGCATGGCCTTGGAGACCGGCAGCAAGTTGCCCGCGTCGAAGGCGACGGCGACAGCGAGCGAAGTCGCCATGTGCAGGCTTGCACCCGTGGCATAACCCTCACACACCAGCACTGGCTCACCCGGTTCAGGGTGCGGGCCGATCAAGTGGAAAGCGCCTTCCTTCGACATACCGTAGGGCCAATACGCTTTGTCGCGCCCGGTGTCCTCTTGCTTCACGGGGAAGATCACCTGCAGGCCGACGATCTGGTCGCGCACGTTGCACATGGGCACTAAAAATGCGCCTGTGCGTGGCGCATAGCGAACCTTAAAGCCTACGATCTGCTTTCGTTCCAGGTAGGCGCTTTTACCCTTTTCTGGCATGCGCTGGAACAATGCCGATGCACGATTGGCCGCTCGGCGGGACGCGTTGGCCGCGATTTCGGCAGCCTTGCGCTTTGCATCTTCCTGTCGAGCACGCATTACCTCGCGCTCTTCCGGGCTCATGCGTCCGGCCTTTACTTTGATTTTTTGGGTATCGCCAGATCGCCAATCACCGAAACTACCGAATATCAGAGTTTCGTTCTTCTCGGTGCGGTGTTCGTGGACAACATACCAGCCATTTTTCTCCTTGCCCTTGTCCTGAGTGGTTTTGCAGCGAGTGAGCTTGCCGAAAACCAATGGCTGATCAGGCTCAAGGCCATAATCCGCGAACTGATTAATTACCTCATCGAGCATAACGGGAAGCCCTCAGATCGTCTGCGGATTGGCATTCAACACAGTGAGTGCAACCGGGCTGTGCCAACCGACGAGCTTCCGGGATTGGCTCATCGCATTCATCACAGAACATCAACGAATGCAGGGTCGTGGCAGAAAGCTGGGCTGCGCGAGCAGCCAAAGCCTGATCAAGTCGCTCCTGCACCAGGTCATTTGCAAAGTCAGCAATATCAGCCACGTTCCACCCCACTAGTAGTCTGGTTGACGTAGCGGGCGCGGTTGTACATACCCAACAAACCCTGGATGCCGCGAAACACCAACTGGCGTATCTCAGCCAACTCACCGTCGTCGACTTTGCCGTCGCCAATATGCTTGGCCCAAGTTTCGGACAGGTCCGCTACCTGCCGGAAGAACTGCGCAATCCCGGTGGTAAGGGTTTCGGGCATGTCATTGGTGTACGACTCGGCCAGCTCCTGCCAGATAGTGTCGCCAACAAGGCCGTGCACAGCATCGAGTATCCGACGGTCCTTGGTCAGCTCGAGGATCTCGCCAAACTCTTGAATATTGACCGTGTGCGAGGGGTGGGTTGGAGACAACTTGTGTTGCAACGTTGTGGCATTGCGGCCGGTGGTGGCGGCGATTGCAGCCGCGCCACCCGGATAATCCCGTGCGGCGTGGTAAAGCGCTAATTCGAGCGTCAGGACTTCCCGTTGTGCTCGATCAACGCAACTCAGAGCAATTCGGCTCATGGCATTAATCCTTATAAGTTGCCAGTGCCGCGCGGCGTGCAGTGGTGTTACATTTGCCGCGTGGCTTGAAAGGGCCCAAACGCCGGCAAGATCCTCAAGATCAAAACCGGCACCGTGCCGAGGTAAGTGATCCGTCTCTCACCTCTGGCGCAACAGCTGCCTAATCTGTGGTGGAAAAGGCAGCAACCCAAGGCATCCGAGCCTTGGCAACGCGGTAAAGAGAGGTGGTTTGCATGTGGTGTGCCCGCAACTCTTTATCGCGACCCGACAACACTGTGGTGGTGTGTGCCGGGAGGAACTGGGCGGCCCTTGGGTCGCCTTTTTTCTATCTACGCTGCAGCTTTCTGCGGGGCCGATGCGGTGAGCAACCAGGCAGCATCAAACGCGTTGCCCTTCTGCTTTGCAGCGGTCGCCAAAAGTGCGGCGTATTGGGTTTCACCGGTGTAATCGGTGCGGGGAAGACTGGCAGCCAAGCGCCATTTATTGAGCGCCTGATAACTCCTTTCACACACCTTGGCGGCGGCACCAATGCCGCCAA
This sequence comes from Pseudomonas sp. NFX5, assembly GCF_049132125.1. Lineage (NCBI taxonomy): Bacteria > Pseudomonadati > Pseudomonadota > Gammaproteobacteria > Pseudomonadales > Pseudomonadaceae > Pseudomonas > Pseudomonas sp. NFX5. The sequence continues at coordinate 121,070 of NZ_JAFMZG010000044.1, read as the reverse complement.
CTGCTTCAAATGCAAACGCGATGGCGTTCGGAAAATCTGCGGGGTCCAACATGGCAACCTCCATTATCAACTCGCGGTTGATATTAACATCAACTGACTATTGTGCAACCCCTATGAGAGTATCAACTTATGGTTGATAAGAATGAGTTACGGGCAGCCTTCACGGCGCGCCTACACGAAGCCCTCGACGACGCCGGTGTACGAACCCGGGGTCGTGGGGTGGATATTCATAAGCACTTGAAAAGCGTCGGAGTAGATAAGAGCCCGCAGGCGGTCAGCAAATGGCTGAATGGTGATGCCATAGCCGAAGCAGACAGCATGGTTGCGTTGTGCTCATGGCTAAAGGTGCGTCGGGAGTGGTTGGAGTACGGCGTGCTGCCTAAAGAGCCAGCTGGAGACAATAATGTTTATCCATTCGCAGGCGGGCATGAAAGCAATGTTCGTGAGGTCACAGGGCGATTTGGAAAGGTTCCGCTGATTTCATGGGTGCAAGCAGGTGCATGGTGCGAAGCAAACTTCGAGCCTCACGATGGTGAAACCTGGTTGTCCTGTCCAGTCGCGATTAGTGAAAGCGGATATGCATTGAAGGTACTTGGCGACTCAATGACCAATCCAGGGCCAGGCCGTAGCTATCCAACTGGATGCATCATATTCGTTGATCCAGAAGCAGAAACAAAAACGGGTGACCGAGTAATAGCACGAGTACCACGCACAAATGAGGCGACTTTTAAAGTTTTTGTAGAGGACGCCGGGCGACAGTTCTTAAAACCAATCAACCCGCAGTATCCTATAATTGATATTACAGAAGAGACACATATTTGCGGAAAAGTAGTTGGATCATTTGTACCCGACTAAATTTCAAAATTTTGAGAAAATATTCTGAAGCAGCGTCTCAACATGGGCCGAGGCCTTGTGCTCGCCAACAACAAGTGAATTCGGGTGCCCACACCCATTACGAAGCTTTAAACAAACCTCCAGCTCATCTTTAACATTTTTGCCAATAATAGATTTTGCAGCCAATACTTGAAGAAAATCATACTCCTTCATTCGACACAAGTCATCAGCGCTTTTAGCCGCGCGCCATTTAGCGTCGCGCCGAAGTGCTTCTTCATTGAATTGCTCTAAGTGCCTTTCAACTACCGCATCGTAAAGAACTGCAATTGCCCCCACCCAAGACAATACTATTGCAGACCTATAAAGCTGCAACTCAAGTGATTTAATCGCCTCGTCAACAAATGATCTGGCAGCAGCTTCTTTAATGACCGATAGCTGATTACGCAGCCCTGAAATGACCAGCATCGTCACCGACGGTAGAGCGCGCACCGATAAATCTGCCACTTCCTGCTTACCTAGACTGGTCAGTTCCCAACCGAGGGCGGATCTTACAACTAACCCTTTACACCGAGACAATATTGCAGAAATATTACTGGTCTTAACAGATCTCAGTCCAAACCCCATAGCAATCGTACGAATTTCAGAAACAGTTCTAGCGACCGGAGGCTCAGCAGCAATACAGATTAGAAGCTTTTTATTTAGCGGAATATCCACTAAAGCTAGCAGGTCTCTTTTTACCTCATCACTCAACAATTCGCGACTCCAACTCTGCAATTGTTTTAGAAGATAGCGCAAAATTATTTTTTGTTGGCTCATTCAACTTGCCGCTTTTCACCAACTGACCAAGACTCCGATTAAAATTAGTGCCATAGCTTGCCTTGTAAAAAGAGTGCGCGCTCTTTATCTCTTCCAGTAGTCGGGCGGAGGAAATGACGACCAGACCATCATCGAATGTAAGCTTCGCTGCTGCTGCAATAATTAAATCGACACTCGATTTTACTTGCAGGCGTGCGGCAAGGGCACCAGTAGTGGTTTGGATTTTCTGGGAAGCGGTTGCTGTCGCATTTGTCTCATTCGCACTAACGGGATTTGATGGAGTCGTTACCACAGATAGAGTTGCATGTGACTTTTGGTAAAGTTCAGATACCGCGCCTAGCAACTGAGGCAACTCTTCCTTTAGAAAGGACTCCGAGCCTTCGTATTCGATTTCAATCGCGCCCAATTTGATTTTAATTTTACTAGTGGTCATATGATCCTTCATGCGCTGAGAGTAGACAAAAAACGACGATAATGTGTTGCCATCATTCTGTCCACATATGATGGCGCATCTCAATTCGCAGAGAATTATCAACCATTAGTTGTTGACATATCTAAACCACTGGTTGATATTTACCTCACTCTTCCACCACAGAGCGAGGCATCACCATGCACACCACAGCCACCCTGCACGTCCACCCGGCCGCTGCCAACCCTTCCCGAATCTTCGAAATCCGCCGCCTGGCGCAAGATTGCGGCTGCACCTTCATCGCGTCCAAGTCCAAGCTGAAGCAACGCTTCACACCTGCCCCTTTCGATCCTAACGGCGGAGGGCAGGCAGCATGAGCCGGCTAAAACTCAGCAATCAGTCCAAACAACTGCTTGCGGCACAGATCCGCTTGACCGGCACATTCCATCACGACCTCAAAACCGAGATCGGAACGAACGTTCAAGCAACCGTCGAACTCGATCAATGCACCTCGGCTGTCCACCTGGTGGTCATTATTGGTGGAACGCGCAATAGCGTCACGATGGATCGCAAGCACCGCAACAACGGCCGGCGAGCCGCCCGTTTCATCGAAGCGAGCGCGAATGGGGGTGTTGAGTCGATGTCTCTCGATGAAGCGGGCGCGCATGAGCTTGCGACAGATACAGAGATCATGCTTCGCCACGCCGTCAGGACGGGCAAAGGAAGCTACTTTCCACGTATCGCCGGCATCGAAGACCTACGACTCACCGTCGCACCAACCCAGCGTGGCGCGATAGTCGCAACCCTCGAAACTGACGATGCAAGCGCCCAGATTCTTCTGCCAAGCCCCCCTCGCGAAGCCTATGCCGTCCTTGCAGGGCATCTCGAACGCTTTGTTACCGGCCACCGCTTGGCAATGGCCGCCTAGGAGGACGACATGGAACGTAACCTGGAACAAGCCGCCAAGTACTTCGGACTCACACGCCCCAAATTGATCGTCATGATGCGCGAAAAGGGCTTGCTCAATGACCGTCGCCTTCCAGCCTTCCCTGTCCGTGATCGCGAGTATCTGCGGGTGAAAGACAGCAACTGGTACCACGAAAAAGCAGGGATGCAGTACAGCCAGTCGACCAAGGTAAGGCAGGCGGGCATGCGCTGGCTTGCCGATCAATTGGGACTCGAAATGCCAGCTATCCCGGAAGACAACCGTGACGTGGCCTAGGGAATACGCCCGCCAGATCGTCGCCATGCGCACACGCGAGGAGCGCAATGCCGCACTCCTCGAAGTGCCAGAACATCTGCGGGAGCTGACCAAACGCCATTGTTTGAATGCCTGGAATCATCCTCAACGGAAGAAACCCAATGACTGCACGCCCTGACCAACAGCCACTAAGACTGCTACCCGCACCCGATCCGGTGACAGTCGAACTGCTGTACCGGACCTTTGGTGACGTTCTGATCCCGGTGGAAAAGTTGCGCGAACGATACTTCCGGAACCTCAACGAAGGATCTTTTGCCGACGCAATTACCACAGGCCGAATTCAACTGCCCGTGACAACGCTGGTCAACAGCCGCAAGGCTCCGAAGTACGCTCACATCAAGCATGTGGCCTCGCTAATCGACATTCGCGCCTACAAGGCAGATGAAGATATGCCGCGACCAGAAGCCGTCGAAGACGAGGTGTGACATGTCACTGCTAGATCAATGCCGACACTGCGAGGCACCGTTGTCTGCCGAAGGACAGGGCAGCCGGCTGTGTGATGAGTGCAGCTACTTAGCCGCCGACTATCAGCGCTACGACGCCCTCCGAGAGGAGGGTTACATGCACTATCAGGCCAAGCTGATGTGTGGCCTGACAGATCCACCAGATCCAGACGACGAATAACACTTCAATTGGCTGCCACCACCGGCCACCACACCACCAGGAGCACACCACATGACCGCAATTCAAATCTGCGCATTGATCAGCATCATTTTCGCAGCCGCGATCCTCTATTGGGTCGGCTATCGAGGAGGCCTGATTGATGGCCGCATCGAAGGCATCGATGAAGGCAAGGCTATTCAGCAATCAGATAGCTCGGGCGCCATCCGGGGCCTGGAGCTATTGCTTGAGCAAGCCCAGACTCACCACAAGCAACTGTTTGCCCACTACAAGCGGGCATTGGATGCATCGAAGCTGGGGGATTCGGCCCGCCAGACGCTGCTGGACATTGCCGACAAACTGCGGATTGCGGCGGAAACCTTCAGCGCGTTCCGCACCGGCAAGAAGCTCGAACGTGACTCGCTAGCTCTGCGCGACCAAGCACTCGCCATGGCGGCGTTACTAGACCCAGCAGCGCCAAAGCTGGAACCGACCCCAGCAAATAGCTCAATCACTGAGCCCCAAGGCCGATGGGTGATTGAGCGAGGGCCAACCGAAGCAATGTGCCCTGAAGAAGCCCGCAAAGCACTGCTATTTTTTAGAACCGAAGCGGAACTTCATACCCGAAATCAAAAAGCAGTCGGCGGTGACGTATGAGCCGTGCCATTCCGATGCTGCGTCTAACGCCCCAGGCCGCCGGCACACTGCAACAGCAACATGCAAAGGCCACCAAGGATCTTCGCGCCCTGCCCCGCTACAGCAAAGAGTTTGACCGCCAGTTGAAAGCACTAGCCCACCTGTGCCGATTCAACGGCCACACCCGCGAGTTCTACAGCGTGGGCCAACACAGCTGCATCGTCGCCGAGCTGGTACCGGAAGAACACAAGCTTGCCGCCTTGCTTCACGACGCAACCGAGGCATACCTGGGCGACATCACCTGCCCACTCAAGCAGTGGATGCCCGACTACCGGGGCTTCGAGGACGTGATCTGGGGGCGCGTTTGTGAGCGCTTCGACCTGGCCTTGAATCTTCCTGCCTGCGTGCTCCTAGCCGACCTGATTGCACTGGCTACCGAGCGCCGCGACCTCATGCCAACCGATCCGGCTATCTGGGATTGCTTGGTCGGCATCGAACCTATGGTTGAAATCATCCGCCCATGGCCTGCCGCAGAATCACGCATCACCTACCACCAACGCCTGATGGACCAACTCTCTATCGAACACCGGAGGAAAGCGGCATGAAGACCCAACAGAAAAACACCAGTGCCCTGTCCGCTTTGCTCCGCGCTGCAGACAGTGTCGACACGATAGAAACAAACAGTCTCTGCTGCGCAGCAGCAGGTATTATTGCCCCTTACACCGCCACTGACGAGGGGCTTATACCCCACGAAAAGCTGCGCGGGGCAGCGCTCGCTGATGCAGCGCTAAACGCTCAGGAATGCCCGCTCGCGCAGCTTGTTTTGGGGGGGAAGCCGCTTGAGACATGGGAAGACTCAGCGCAAAAAACGCTGTTTTATAAATTCTGTCTGTTGAAAGTGCTCGTACAACAATTTGCCCTCATTCCGATACTGATCGTCAAAAGATATCCAGTCGTTGAGCTTTCCGGAGACCCTCTCCCCGTACGCTGCCGCCACCTTCAAAATGCCTATAACCTCGAAGTCGTGGGGACTAAGCTGCACCATGGGAAATGCATTAAGCCCGTCAATATGGGCCGACCATCTCAGGTGCCTTCCCTCCTCAAGGTAGCCGTTAATACTTTCTCGACCAAAGTCTTCATTGGCCTTGGCCACAACACTGCACAAACGCTCGAGCATATCCACCTGCCGGACTGTTGCCATCAAAAGCAGTTCTTTGATGCGACGTTGCTCTTGTTGTTGCTTCAGAGTTTCATGCCAGACAGGAAACGCACCTGCTGCGACGATGGCTATGATCGATCCGAAGGCCTGCACCCAGCTGGCAAAGTCACTACTCAATACCCCCCAATATTTGAGGCTTCCAACAATCAGCCAAAGACAGCTGCCCAGAATCAAAAAGCCCCAGATACCCCAGATGCTGTAAGTCATCATAAGTGGCGGAGTTCTAGGTATCCGTATTTTCACTTGCAGTACCACCCAGTAAAAAAAGAAGAACTAGCTGAATGCCCATCAAGCAGAGGGCTACCAGCATGACCTGTCACAATATCGTTAGCGTGAGCGGCGGGAAAGACAGTACTGCCACACTGTTGCTCGCCATCGCATTGGACACTCCCAACCTCCAGGCTGTCTTCGCCGACACCGGCAACGAGCACGACCAAACCTACAGATACCTCGACTATCTGGAGCAAGCGACGCACACGAAAATTACCCGCGTACGGGCTGACTTCACCCAGCGCATAGCAGGTAAACGGCGATTCATTGAAACCAAGTGGCGAGCTCAAGGGGTTGCCGAACCGTTGGTACTGGCAGCGCTCGACGTCCTGCGGCCAACCGGTAACCCGTTTCTTGACCTATGTATTTGGAAAGGCAGGTTCCCCAGCCGCAAGGCCCAGTTCTGCACTATGGAACTGAAGCGCGACCCAATGCTGGAGCAAGTCGTGATGCCCCTCATGGGTCAAGGCGAGATGATAATAAGCTGGCAGGGTGTGCGCGCTGATGAGTCTTTAAACAGGCGCTACCTGACCGAGTGCGATGAAGTTGGTGGCGGCCTGTTCAACTACCGACCGATCTTGAAGTGGGATATTCCAGCCGTTTTCGAAGCACACCGATATATGGGCATCAAGCCGAACCCGCTGTACTCCCAAGGCATGGGCCGCGTGGGCTGCATGCCCTGCATCAACTGTCGTAAGGATGAACTGCGCGAAATCGCGCTTCGATTCCCTGAGGTTATTGACCGCATTGATCGCTGGGAACGAATCGTTCAGCAGGCCAGCAAGCGCGGTGCCGCTACATTCTTCGCGGGCTCCAATGCCAAGCACCCGAAAGGCTCAATAACCGATATGACCGCCCTAGAGGTAATGGAGATCGCGAGCATCCGGCAGGCAGTCGAATGGTCCAGAACCGCCCGAGGCGGAATTCAGTACGACCTACTGACAACAGGCGCAGATAAGACGGCCTGCGCCAGTGCTTATGGGCTCTGTGAATCAACCTGGGAGCCGGTGAAGTTCAGGGAGGTCGCATGATGGAACTCAGAGCCGAAACACTTACAGAAGAAGAATTGGCCACAATCACCGGCTACCTGATCCCATCAAAGCAAATCCAATGGTTAGCCAAAAACCACTGGGAGTTTGTTCTAACAGGCGCTCGCCGCCCAGTCGTAGGCAGGGTTTATGCCCGACTAAAACTCGCTGGTGTCAGACCTTCTGCGGTCAATGCCGTGACTGAAACCTGGTCGCTCGACCTAGCGAACGTGAGCTAACTGATGCGCCAGAAAAGTATAGCCAATCGCGACCTTCCGCCTCGAATGATACGGCGCACTCGCAAGCGTAAAAGCGGCGCCGTGTGGACCTCGTTCTACTACAACGGCAGGGATGCCGACGGCAACCGAAAAGAAATACCGCTGGGCAGTGATCTGGACGCGGCGAAGGTCGAGTGGGCTCGACTGGAACGCCGCGAACCACTAAAGCCCAATCATCTAATGGGTGCGCTGTTCGACAAGTACGAAAAAAAGATCATCCCGACCAAATCAATACGAACACAGTCCGACAACCGCAAGGAACTGAAACAGCTGCGGAAGGCATTTGAAAACGCGCCTCTCGACTCAATCACTCCCCAGGTGGTTGCACAGTATCGAGATGCCAGAACCGCCAAGGTCAGGGCCAACCGAGAAATCGCGTTGTTGTCACACATGTTCACGATCGCGCGCGAGTGGGGACTGACCAACAATGCCAACCCTTGCTTCGGCGTACGCAGAAACAAGGAAAAGCCGCGGGACTACTATGCCGGCGAAGTGGTTTGGAATGCGGTATATGGAGAGGCAGTGCAGGAACTAAAGGATGCCATGGACCTTGCCTACCTGACCGGCCAGCGCCCTGCTGATGTGCTGAAAGTGGCAACAACCGATCTGGCCAACGGCTTCGTAGGGGTTCGCCAGGGCAAGGGTGGCAAACTTCTGCGGATTCGCCTGGACGATGCCGGCGAACAATCAGCGCTTAGTCTATTCCTAGATAACCTGCTCGAACGCAGATCGTTAAATGGGATTAAGACCTCAACGCTTATCACGAACGCGTCCGGCCTTCGGATGAGCCAGCAGATGTTACGCAACCGCTGGGATGAAGCCCGGGATAAAGCAGCCATCAAGGCCGGTGCTGACGGCGATCCTGCCCTGGCTGTACTAATCCGTCAGTTTCAGTTCAAAGACATCCGCCCTAAAGCCGCCAGCGAGATAGAACTTGCGCATGCAAGTCGGCTGCTCGGCCACTCCACTGAGGAGATGACAAAGAAAGTCTATCGGCGCGTCGGTGAGATCGTTAACCCCACGAAATGATAGGCCAACCACGCCTTCACCTGGCGCTGTTCTGCCCCCTCATTGCGATCACAAATGAGTAGGGTTGCGGAACACATCCCAAAAGTTGCGGAACACTTCTCAGATCACAGACAATAAAAAACCCCGTAGACCATTGATCTACGGGGCTTTAAGAGTGGAGGCCGAGGTCGGAATCGAACCGGCGTAGGCGGATTTGCAATCCGCTGCATAACCATTTTGCTACTCGGCCTCAAACGATCAATGCCCTTGCCACTGGCATTCACCGCATAAAAACTTGAGTGGGCCATAGAGCCCTGCCTCTACTCTAACTCATTGAATACATTGAAGTTTTTAATGCTTCGTTGCGTTCGATGGGCGCCATTATGTACTCATTTGCTTTTGCCTGCAACCCCTTGATTTCAAAAATATTTCGTATTGGCATCAAGGAGTTGCGCGCCTGCCCTACTCCTTGATGAGCTGCTGCTGGTACTGCGGGTCGGCCTTGATCTGGGCGTCGGTGAACGGCAGTGGGCGCAGTTTTTTCTCGGAGAACGCTTGGGTCTGGTCCTTCGAGTATTTCGATGCCGGGTTGCTGGACAGGGAGAATGCCAGCAGGCCTTGGGCGTGGGGGCCGTGGTCGTCGAAGGTGACGATCTGCAGGTAGCTGCTGCCGCTGACCACTTCGCGCTTGCCGTCGGCCCGGGGCACGGTTTGCATGGCGTTGTAGATCCCCAGCGCTTGCGGGCCGCCGTGGATCGGGGTTTGGCCGCTGACCTGGATATCGCCCCATTTGCTGTCGGCGTTGAGGCCGAGTTTGGCCACGGCTGCGGTGGAGGCCAGCATGGCTTCGCGCAGGGCCTTGGCCACGGGGGCGCGCTCGATGGCCAGGCCCCGTGGGGTGGTCAGGGGTTGGGCCGGGTCGAACGCGACGCGCCAGGCATCGGGGAGTTGCTGCAGGTCTTCAACCAAATTGATGAAGTGCACCAGGCCCAGGCCGCTGTTGAGGTTGGCGCGTCGGTCCCAGTCGTTGAGGCTGGTGCACAGCGACTTCAGCTCAGTCGCGTCGGTGCCGAGGTGTTTGGCGCAGAATTCCAGCAGGTCAGGCATGACCTGGCCGGCCAGGTACACCTCGTTGTCCATGACCATGTTTTGCAGGTCGGCGACGCTGATCGGTTGCGCCTCCAGGGATTGCAGGCGTTGCAGGGCGAAGCGTGCGCGCGGGCCGAGGCCGATGTGGTCCTGGCTGATCACCGGGGAGAAGCCGGTCAACGGTGCCTTGGGGTTGGCCAGCCACGCCGAATCGTTAGAGTGCTGCACGTAGTCGCTACGCTCCAGCTGCGGCAACTGGTCGGCGGGGAAGATGCCGGCCTGGGCGGCGCGCGGGTCGACGTCCCAGGCGCAGGCACTGCGGGCGCCGTCGAGCATGATCATCTGCAGGCCGGCACGCGGGTCGCTGCATTGCGCCAGTTTGGCCGCACTGACGTTGGGTACCACCGACAGGTTCATGTACAGGCTCTGGCCCTGGTCATCGGCGGCCAGGGTATTGACCCACGGGATGCCTTGCAGGGTGTGCACCGAGGTTTGCAGGTCCTTGAGGCTCGTGGCACGGTTCATGGCATACCACTGTTGCAGGACGCGGTCGTTGCCCAGGTTGGCATCGCGCAGGCTGAAGGCGTGGCGACTGTCCCAATCCAGCTTGCCGGGCCATTGCACCACGGGGCCGAACTGCGAGCTATAGACCGGATGGGTCACTGGCTTCATGCTGCCGTCCGCTTGCCTGACCTGCACCGTCACCGAGGTTTTCTCCAGGGGGATGGATTTTCCATCCAGCATATAGCGCGTGGAGTCCTTGGGATCCAACGTCAGGCGAAACAGGGTGAAGTGCTTGGACGTATCCACCGTGTGCGTCCACGCCACATGCTGGTTGAAGCCGATATTGATCACCGGCAGGCCGGGCAGCGCGGCGCCCATCACATCCAACTGGCCGGGGATGGTCAGGTGCATTTCATAAAAGCGCATGCCGCCCACCCACGGGAAATGCGGGTTGGCCAGCACCATGCCACGGCCATTGAACGAACGGTCGCGGCCCACCGCCACGGCATTGCTGCCGCGATCCAGGCTGAAGCGCTGTTGATTGGCGGCGGCCAATTCGAATGCCTTGGCGCTGGGTTGCACACTCGCGGAGGCCTGAGGCGGCGCGGCGCCGACCAGGGCTTCGGCGAACTGGCCGACACCGCCCTCCACCAACAACCTGCGGGTCAATTTCACCAGGTCTTCAACCACCAGCGGCCGCACCCAGGCCGCCTGGCACTGGGCGGGTGCGCCCTGTTCTTTCAGATAGCGGTTGTAGCCGGCCACGTAGCCTTGCATGCGCTGTTGGATCTGCGGGCTTTGCGCCTTCCAGAAAGCCGCCACCGCGCCCGGAGTATTCAGCCAGGTGAAAAACACATCGCTGGCCAGGTTGTTGCGCTCTTCCAGGGTCGACTGCTCGGGGCCGAAGTACCGGGCCCGCTCGCCGTTCACGGTAACCACTTCATTGGCCAGCAGGCATAGGTTGTCCTGGGCATAGGCATAACCGATCCCGAAGCCCAGGCCACGCTCGTCATTGGCGCGAATATGCGGCACGCCGAAACTGGTGCGGCGGATATCCGCCGACGCCTGCGTTGTCGACTCCCGTGCCGTTGCAGCCAGGCTCACCCCCAGCAACAGCCCCGTCACGCACACCCTGGCCAACCCGTTGGAAATAATCACACAGACTCCGCAGTCAAATTGAACACCCTCACAGGGGTAACCACCCCACCGTAAGGACGCAAAAAACCGGGAGAAATTTAACCCTGGAGCAGGTTTATCCGAGGCGCTGCAGATGTGACAAAGCCGATACCGACAAATTTTCTACATCACGCCCTTCATGATTTAGCACGCTCGTTCGTCTTATTAACTAAGAGCGCCATCATTTTCCTGATCAGGCTCTGATAAGGAGTTTTTGCATGTACAACCCGCAAGTGCCCACGGACGGACATCCACCCGCAGCCGACAGCCAATTTGGCAACGGCGCCCAAGCGTTCGGCAAAACCCCCGAACAGCAAGGCAACCAGCGTATTCGCCACCTGCTCAAGTGTTTCGGCCTGCGCACCAGCCTGATCCGGCTGAAGGTCATCGACGCCCTGCTCACCGCCGCCGACAACCAGCGCACCCTGGGGGTACGTGGCGTGCACAGCCATTTGCTGGAGCTGGGGATCCCGTTGTCGTTCCTGAGTGTGCGCGAGGTGCTCAAGCGCCTGTGCAGCGAAGGCGTGATCACCCTTAACGCAGATAAAAGCTACAGCCTCCATGAAGAGGCTGCCAAGGTACTCGACGCTCGAAGCTGAGGCGGACCTTAAAGCTTGACCTTGCGGCGCATGATGCCGTTGATCACCACCACGACGACCGCGACGGCGATGGCGATGGTCTGGAACGTCTTCTCACTGATAAACCCGATGTTCTGCAGGTAGGACAGGCCAAACATCGTCGCCAATACCGCCAGGGCGATCAGGATCGAGTATTTCAAGCGTTGCTTTTGGGTCATGACGGGTTCCTGAACCGGAAGAATGTATTCACTGTGTATCGCCGAACACGCCAGGCACATACCCGGCGACGGGGTCGACGGGGTCTTATGTTACAGGTGATGAAAAGCTTTGGCTCCTCCGGTGTGCCGCTCACCCCGACGGCGGTGGGCCGCCGGGCTGAGGCCATGCCGTCACTGGCTCCCCCCATGCACCCAGCGCTGATGCAACCCGCGTGCAAGCGCATCCAGGGCAAACCCCAGCAGCCCGATCAGCAACACCATCGCCATCAGTTCCGAATAGGCCAGGCGATCACGGGTATCCAGGATGTAATAGCCGAGCCCCGCGCTGACCCCAAGCATTTCGCACGGCACCAGCACGATCCACAGGATCCCGATGGCCAGCCGTACGCCGGTCAGCACATGGCCCACCACGCCAGGGATGATCACCCGGCGCAAGGTTTCCCAGCGCGTGGCGCTCAGGCTGCTGCTCAACTGCAGCCAGCGCGGGTCGAGTTGGCGCACGCCGGCGGCGGTGTTGAGCATGATCGGCCACACCGCGGCAAACGCCAGCAGGAAGTAGATCGGTTGGTCCCCTACCCCCATCAGCATCACCACGATGGGCATCCAGGACAGCGGTGAGATCATCCGCAGAAACTGGAAGGCCGGCGTGGTCGCCGCTTCCAGGTTGCGCGAACTGCCCACCAGCAGCCCCAGCGGCACCCCCACCAGCAAGGCCAGGAACAGCCCGACGAAGATACGCTTGAGGCTCACGACAATATGCAGATACAGCTCACCGCGCCCCAGCAATTCCCACAGGCTGCTGAAGGTGGCGGCCAGCGAAAAGCGCGCCGCCAGGCCGCCCCCATCGCCCCACACCTTCACCCCCAGCCACCACAGCAACAATAGGCCGGCCAGGCCACTCAGCCCGAGCGACCAGCCCGGGACTCTGCGGTTGTTCAAACGCCAATCTCCTCGATCCGCTCAAAGCCCTCGGGCAAACCGAAGGTGCCCATGCCGCCCACCGCTTCGATGGCGTTGCGCACAAAGCGGTCATCCACCAGATCCTTGGCGACAAAGGCCGGGTCCAGGTCGGCGAGGAATTTCTTGTCCCCCTCGATCAGCGTGTCCTTCAAGCGTCGCACCAATTCCTCGGTGTAGCTGGGGAATGGATAGGGCTGGAAGTCGATGCGGTGCTCGTCCCAGTCGGCATGCCGGATCGCGCCATCGGCCAGGTAGGCCGCGCGGTCGGCAGCGGCTGGCGCCAGGACTTTGCTCAACACCGGCTCGGCATGTGGCGTGTAGCGGTTCGGGCCGTCCTTGGACAGCAGTTTCACCGCCTCTGCGCGGTTATCACGGGTCCACACCTGGGCCTTGACGATCGCATTCACGACTTTCTGCGACCACTCCGGGCGATTGTTCAGGTCGTGTTCGTGCATGAACACCACGCAGCACGCGTGATTGCGCCACACGTCGCCGGTAAACCGCTGCACACGCCCGACCTTGAGGTTCTCCGCCAGGGCGTTGAACGGCTCGGCGACGATATAGCCGTCGATGCGCTGGCTGGCCAGGGCCGGCGGCATGTCCGAAGGCGGCAGCACGATCAGGTTGACTTCATTGGCGCCGATCGCACTGCCGGCGGCACGCGCCACCGGGGTCAGGCCGTTGTCGCGGAACAGTTGCTGCACCACCACGTTATGGATCGAATACCAGAACGGGATCGCCACCGACTTGCCGCCCAGTTGCTTCACCTCGGTAATACCCGGTGCCACGGTGAGCCCCGAACCGCCCACATGGTTCCACGCCACCACCTTGGCCGGCACCTGGCTGCCATAGCGCGCCCACACGGTCATCGGCGACAGCAGGTGGATCACGTTGACCTGCCCGGAGATAAACGCCTCGATCACCTGCGCCCAACTGCGCAGCAACACCGGGCGCTCGGCCTTGATGCCTTCGGCTTCGAACAGGCCGTTGTTATGCGCCACCAACAAGGGCGTCGCGTCGGTGATCGGCAGGTAGCCGATGCGCACCGGCGCATCCGGCTCGCTGGCGGCGCGGGCCTGCAGGCTGCTCAGCAGCGGCAAGGCGCCGGCGGCACTGAGTACCGCGGAAAGTTTGAGAAAGTCACGGCGCGAGTGGGTCAGGTCATCCAGGCACATGGCTGGGCTCCGGCAGGTCAAGGGTTTGGGGTTGAGGGCGGCTCGCCTGCCGTAGGGTTTTAAGAATCTCGATGCGCAGCGCGCCGATCGCTTCCACCTGTTCTTCCCGCGGTTGCGGCAGGTCGATGCGCCATTCGCCCAGCGTCCGCGCCGGGCGGTTGCCCAGCAGCAGGATGCGGTCGGACAACAGCAGCGCTTCGTCGATGTCATGGGTGATCAACACCGCCGCCGAACCCTGCTCACGGTTGACCTTGAGCAACAGGTGCTGCATATCGGCACGGGTCACTTCATCCAGCGCACCGAAGGGCTCATCCAGCAACAGCACCTGGGGCTGGCGTGCCAGGCAACGGGCCAACGCGGTGCGCTGGGCCATGCCGCCGGACAGCTGCGCCGGAAATTGCTGGCGGGCGTGCTCCAGGCCAACCGCCGCGATGGCGTGGTCGACGCGCCGGCGGCGCTCATCAGCGCCCAGGTGCGGCTGGCGGGCGAAATCCAGGCCGAACGCGACGTTCTTTTCCAGGCTCAACCACGGCAACAGGCTGGGGTCCTGGAACGCTACGGCGACACGTGGATGGGGGCCGCTCAACGGCTCGCCCAACACCTGCACCTTGCCTTCCTGGGGCGTCTGCAAACCGGCGAGCACCCGCAACAGGCTGGACTTGCCGACCCCGCTGGGGCCCAGGATCGACACCACTTCACCGCGCTGCAATTGCAGGTCGAAGCCTTGCAGCACCGGGCCGCCGGCGTACCCCAGGCCAATGCCCCGGGCACTCAATACCACCGGGCTCACAGGTTGGCCTGGCGTTGCAACTCGGTGCGCAATTGCACCAGGCTGGGCGTGACGATCGGCACAAATGCCGACTCCCGCCAGCGCCGCGCAAACCCACTGCCATGGGCCGTGAGGTAAGCCTTGCCGCCACTGGCCTGCAGTTCCAGCTGCACCGCGCTGGCGGCGGTTTCGGCCAGGCCGATGCGCAACTTGAACAGCGCCACCGGCTCGGCGGCGAAGCGCCCGGCGAGCAGGCCATTCTGCAGCTCGGTCACCAGGTGATCCAAGGTCCCGCGCAACCCTTCGAGCTCTTCGCGCAACACCGTGCGGGCCGCGCCCAGGTGATGGGCGACTTCCGCCAGCGAACGCCGGGCCAGGCCGATCGACATACCGCACTGCAAGCCCAGGAACGCCGGGCGCACGGCCGGCAGGAACTTGCGTGCATCCTCATGCAGCAACCACTCGCGACTCAGCTCGACACCTTCCAGGCCCAGGGCTGCGGTGTTGCTCGATTGCAGGCCGAGCAGTTCCAGGTCGCCGGAACGTTGCAGGCCAGCCACCGAATCCGGGATCGCCAGGATAAACGGCGCGCCGCCGCCGGCATGCTCGACCGCCGCCGCCGCGACAAAGCCGTTCTTGCGCAGGTTGGTCACCCAGTGCAGGCGACCGTTGAGGGTCCAGCCGTGATCGGTGGGCTCGGCGCTGATCTGCAGCGTCTCGATGCCCGACAGGAACTTCATGGCATTCGACAAACCGGTGGCCCCCGCCAGCCTGCCGCTGAGCAGGTCCGGCAGCAATTGCTCGCGCAGCCGCTCATTCGGGCTCTGCAGCAAATACTCGATAAACGAGCGCTGGCCCCAGCACACAAACGCCGCCGCCAACGAATGGCTGGCGACATGGGCGATGGCCTCGACAGCGCCGGCCACATCGCCGCCCAGGCCGCCGAAGGCTTTTGGCACACCGATACGCAGTACGTTGGCCTCTGCCAGCCGGGGCAGCACTTCCTGGGGATCGCAACTGCCCACATCCAGGGCCTGCGCTTGAACATCGAGCCAACGGCTCAAGATCGGGTCAAGCATTCATGTTTCTCCTTGTCAAAGCAGCAGGGCCACCCGCCCTTCAGCTGGCCGGTTTTTCCCAACGGTATTGCGCCAGCTCCGGGTTCAGCGGGGTACGGGCAAACACGTTAGCGAAGTTGCACAGGGTTGCCAGGCTCACCCCCAAAATAACTTCCAGGGCCTGGCCTTCGGTATAACCGGCGGCGCGGAACGCGTCAAAACCGGCATCGCTGACATCGCCACGGGTGGCAATGACTTCCCGGGTAAAGGCAGCGAGTGTCTCATACCGGGCATTGGGCAATTCGCCGCGCTGGCGCAGGGCATCGATCACCTCTTCCGGCAGCTTGGCCTTGTTGCGCGCCACGGCGGTGTGGCCGGCGACGCAGAAATCGCAGCCGTGGGTGGTGGCGGCAATCAACTGCACCACTTCGCGATCGGCCAGGCTCAGCTCGGCCTTGGCGTTCAGGCCCGAGACGGTGATGTAGGTTTCCAGCGCCGCCGGGGCATTGGCCAGTACGGCCAGCAGATTGGGGATGAAACCCGAGGCTTTCAGCGCGTTCTCCAGCAACGGCTTGGCGGCGGGTGGCGCGGTTTGCGGGGTGAGCAGCGGTACACGGGACATGGAGCGGTCTCCTGAGGGTTCGTGTATCCAGTCTGTTGGTTATAAGAAATCCTCTCAATAGGCTAAAGTAGCGATTACTTGCTCTTGAGTCTTTCCATTAGATGAATTCTTCCAGTGCCCTTGTCGATTGGTTATTAGACAGCCTCGAACTCAACACCAGCCTGTTCCATGTCGGGCGCTATTGCGGCGATTGGCATGCCAGCACCCACGGCCTGGCGCGCGCGAGTTTCCATCTGATCGTGCAGGGCGAGTGCTGGCTGCATATCGCCGGCGAACCCACGCCCGTCGAGTTGAACAACGGCGACGCGGTGTTCCTGCTCCGTGACCTTGAGTATCGGTTGTCCGGAGCAGCCACGGCGGCCGGCGCGCGGGAGTGTCCGCGACGCCCGATGCTGCCCCTGGACAACGGCGCCAGCGACGGCGTGGGGCTGGTGTGCGGGTTCTTTCACTTCCAGTCGGGCTTGTCGGCGATGATCGTCGATACCCTGCCCGCGTGGATCATCCTGCGGGCCGGCGACCCCTCGCTGACGGCCGCCCGCAACCTGTTCGAGCTGATCCTGCAGGAGTGCCAGCGCGACCCGGCGCCTTCCGCGGCCTTGCTCGAGCGCCTGTGCCACCTGTTGTTCCTGTATGTACTGCGCCAGCAAGTGCTGGATAACCACGCACTCGGTGGCCTCGCCGCACTGGGGCGCCAGCCGGCGTTCGCGAACCTGCTGGAACACTTGATCGCCCGCCCGGCAGACGCCTGGACTCTGGAAAGCATGGCGGCCTGCACCGGCTTGTCGCGCTCGGCGTTTTTCAAGCGCTTCACTGAATTGTGCGGGCAGTCGCCCGGTCAGGTGCTGCTGATGATGCGCATGCGCCACGCCTGCCAATTGTTCAAGCAGGACCAGACCGTCGCGGATGTCGCAGTGGCGGTGGGTTATCAGTCCGTGGCGGCGTTTACCCGCGCCTTCCACAAAGTGACCGGGCAGCAACCCGGCGCTTACCGCAAGGCCCAGGCCTAGCGGTGCAAACCGGTGCCCGGCTGTCGGCACAGCTCAACCAGCCAGTCCACGAACACCCTCACCCGCTGTGACAACTGGCGATGGGGCGGATACAGCGCCGTCAGCGCCATTGTCGGCACGGGCAACTGCGCCAGCACGGGCACCAGGCGGCCCTCGGCCAGTTGCCGCATCGCATGATAGTGCGGCGCCTGAATCAGGCCGTAGCCGGCTTCGCACGCAGCGAAATAACCATCGGAGCTGTTGACCGCCACGCGCTTGGGCAACTGGATCGAGTGCACGGCGTTGTCGACCAGGAACTCCAGGCCGAACCGCTTGCCGCTGGCCGTGGAGACATACTCGACCATCTGGTGATTGGCCAGGTCGTCGAGGCCCGCCGGTATGCCCATGCGCTCCAGGTACCCGGGGCTCGCCAGGGTCAGCTGGTCCATCATTGCCAAAGGCCTGGCCACCAGCGACTCATCCAGCGCCGGACCGCCGCGCAGCACGCAATCCACACCTTCGCGGATCAGGTCCACCGGGCGGTCGTTCAGGCCGATGTCCAATTCGATCTGCGGATAGCGCGCGGTGAACGCCGGCAACGCGGGAATCACAATCAGGCGCCCGATCCCCGAGGGCATATCCACGCTCAGGGTGCCGCGTGGGTTCTGGCGGCGGGTGGAGAACACCGCCTCGGTTTCCTCCAGGTCGGTGAGCAACTGTACGCAACGCTGGTAATACGCCGCGCCGTCCAGGGTCGGGCTGACCTGGCGCGTGGTGCGCTGCAGCAACTGCACGCCCAGGTGCGCCTCCAGTTGCTTGATCAGGATGGTCACCGACGCGCGCGGCAGTTGCAGGCTGTCGGCGGCCTTGGCAAATCCGCCCAACTCGACAATCCGGGTAAACACCCGCATGGCGTTAAAACGATCCAAGGGCCGACTCCAGGAGGATTATTTAGAAATTACCAATAGTGATAGTGCTTTTAGCCGGTTTATCCCGGTTTTGTCGAGGGTAACAATGGCGCCCTACCTCATCAGGAGCTGTACCCATGCACACTCGTCAACTCGGTAAGAACGGTCCCCACGTCAGTGCCATCGGCCTCGGCTGCATGGGCATGAGTGATTTCTACGCCCCCGGCACCGACACCTCGGAGGCCACTGCCACGCTGCATCGCGCCTTGGAGTTGGGCGTCAATTTCCTTGATACCGCCGATATGTACGGCCCCCACACCAATGAGCAACTGATCGGCAAAGCCATTGCCGGCAAACGTGACCAGGTGTTCCTGGCGAGCAAGTTCGGCATTGTGCGTGACCCGGCCAATCCGGCGGTGCGTGGAGTGAACGGTCGCCCCGAGTACATTCGCGATGCCATCAACGGCACCTTGCAGCGCCTGGGCGTGGACACCCTGGACCTGTACTACCAGCACCGAATCGACCCGCAGGTGGCCATCGAAGAAACCGTCGGAGCCATGGCCGACTTGGTGCAGCAAGGCAAGGTGCGTTACCTGGGGCTGAGCGAGGCATCCGCCGCCACGCTGGAGCGCGCCCATAAGGTGCACCCGATCAGCGCCCTGCAAAGCGAATATTCCCTGTGGAGCCGCGACCAGGAAAGCAACGGCTGCCTCGCGGCCTGCCAACGCCTGGGCATCGCGTTTGTGCCTTACAGCCCGCTGGGCCGAGGCTTTCTGACGGGCGCCCTGAAAAGCCCGGCGGATTTCGATGCCGATGACTACCGTCGCACCAACCCACGCTTCCAGGGCGAGAACTTCGCGAAGAACCTGCAACTGGTCAAGCAGGTTCAAACCCTCGCAGCCGACAAAGGCGTCACCGCCGGGCAACTGGCGCTGGCGTGGGTGTTGGCACAAGGCGACTTCATTATTCCGATTCCTGGCACCAAGCAGCGCAAGTACCTGCAGGAGAACGTGGAGGCCGTGTCGATCCGCCTCGGCGCGGCTGAACTGGCGGCACTGGAGAGGATCTTTCCGGCCGATGCAAGTGCCGGCCTGCGCTATCCCGCAGAGGTGATGGCCATGCTGGATATCTGACGGCCAAGCTCAAGGGGCACCCGGTTTGCGGTGCTCCGACGCCAACACGTTTAGCACTAAAGCCCCTCCGGGGGCGGGGAACCTTCTCAGTCGGAGTTCCACGTAATAGCAACCCTGATACGTAATCAGGGTGCCCTTACACGCCACCCCAGAGGACATACCGATGTTATCTGCACTTGCCCACTCCTTGACATCCGGACTCTACGCCCAACTCCCCCGGCCTTTCGCTGAAACAAACGTTTCGCACTTCACCCCTCCCACCGACCTGACGCCAGGCATCGTGAACCGCCGCACCCACACGCTGCTTGTAGACGGTGACACCAAAATCAGCAGGGTCGTTGACTGGGACCCATCTGACCCCGAAAAACCGGAGATCCTGACCAGTTATCTGCACCTGCAAACCGGTAATGCCGCCGACCGTATCCACGTGCGCAGTTGGTCGGTGGACAAGCTGCAGATCTTCATCAACGATAAACCGCATTTAGTCGATATCAATACAAACGAAAGAAGCGAGCACGAGCTATTCATCGAAAGCCACGGCGGTGACGACACGGTCATCATCGACGATGACGTCAAGCTTCGCGTGAGCGTGCAAGGCGGCGACGGCAACGATTATCTCCAGGCGGGCGGAGGTCGCAGCAGGCTTTTCGGAGGGGCTGGCAACGATATCCTGCAGTTGGGCAGCGGACTGGGTTATGCCGAGGGCAACGACGGCGATGACACAATCATGGGAGGTCCCGGCAATGGCGTAATGTACGGCAATAAAGGCAAGGACCTGCTCATTGCAGGCTTTGGCCCCTCCACCAGGCAGACCTATCTGGACGGTGGCGACGACAACGATGTACTTCTCTCAGGCAGCGGACATACCGTTGCACATGGGGGCAATGGCGACGACGTCCTTGCAGGGTACGAGCGCACGACCTTCTACACCGGCAAAGGAAACGACACTATCTGGAACAACCAGCGCAAGGATCTTATCTACGCCAAGGCCACGGATGGTTTCGACCGCACCAGGGGTTCGACTTTCACCGAAGTGAAGCCAAGCAATGCCGGCAACCTGGGATTCAGTGTAGAAACTCCCCCTCAGACCCCGGAGGAGGACGCACAGGCTTTCAAGCAGCGCGTCGCCGACGATTTTGAATTTCTGCGCAGTTCACCCATAGGGCAACAAGCACTCAAACAAATGGATGAGCTCGCGGTAACAAATGGCGGCAAGGTCACCATTGAGCCAATCGGGAACGGCGGTACCGACTACATTCCTGGCGGTAGTGAACTGGATGAATTGACGCCCGAGGAGCGCGAAAGCGCAGAAGCCGGAACCTACGGGCATATCACGGATGGCGTTCCCGGTTTCCGCGTCACTCGCGGCATCATTCGCTATGAACCGCCATCTATTATCGAAAACGCCGAGCGTACCAATACAATGGTGCCCGTAACCGGTCTCGCCCATGAGATAAACCAAGCCTACACCTACGCAACCGGTACATCCGAGCATGGGTACACCCGCGAAGAGCCGGGGGAGGAAGGCCTTGTCGAGAACAACAAACGTCAAGTCATCGGTTTACCCTACGTTGAAGAACCTTCTCAGGACGGCACCCCTCCCTCGACATCAGCGCGTGTAACCAATCCGAAACACTTCACTGAGAACGCCCTGAATGCAGAAATGGGCAAACCCTTGAGGCAGTCCTACTTATGGACACCCAGCCCTCAAGGTCGCGGGAACTAATGCAGCGCCGGCAGGCCAGGCATTGATTCGATAAGCGGTAATCCCCATGGCGAGGCAGCTGCTGGCCTCGCCATGTTAAAAACCTGATTTGGCCCCCCCGTACCTAAAGCTCTTCCTCGCCAAGCCGATAGCCCTACGAAGCTCCAAAACAGCCGCGTCGATAATAAACGCTTCGTAAGGACGACCCCCATGCCCCCACTGCGCTCCATCCAAGCTCGCTATACCCTGTTCCTGGTGCTGTTCGTCCTGGTGTTGTTCGTGTTGACGGTCGTCGGCATCGGCCAACTGGTCGCGCCCACGCTGCGCCATACCGAGGAACAGGTGGTGCTCAACCGCATCAGTGAGGTGGCCGAGCAGATCCAGGGCGAACTCAACAAGGTTCAGTCCCAGCAACGCACCATCACCCAGACCATTCCCCTGCTCGACAGCGATGCCATCGACAAGGTCCTGCCCGGCCTGGTCGACCAATATGGTGAGCTGAAGGTCTTCGGCGGCGGTATCTGGCCGCTGCCCAACCAGCGCACGCCGGGGCGCAACAAGCACAGCACCTTCTGGCACCGCGATGCCTCGGGCAAGCTGGCAGTGAACACCTTCTGGAACAGCGATCCTGCCCCCAACTATTACGACCAGAGCTGGTACAAGGGCGGACTCGCGTCGCCACGTGGCCAATGTGCCTGGGCCGCGGCCTACAAGGACGACGCCAGCCAGGAGCCGCGCACCAACTGCGCCATGGCGATCCAGCGTGACGGCGCGGCGTACGGCGTGGCCACCATCGACGTGACCCTGGGTTTCTTCAACGAACTGGTAGCCAGCAAGGAAAAGGACATCGGCGGGCAAATGCTGATCGTCGAAGGCGATGGCAAGATCATCAGCAACAGCACGCGCCTGAGCAGCCCGGTGGTGTTGAAGAACATCAGTGAACTGACCGGGACCTCGGCCTTTGCCGCCCAGGTCAGCAAGGCCCTGGCCCATCGCGACCAGGCCTTGCAGCGCAACGAGTTCGACAACCAGGGCGTGGCCAGTACCTTCTACATGCGCCCCATCGAAGGCACGCCGTGGTTCCTCGCCACCGCCCTGCCCACCTCGCTGATCACCGCCCAGCGCGATGACGTACTCGGCAGCCTGGCCCTGTTGCAGATCCCCATGGTGTTGCTGCTGGTGCTGCTGGCGGTGTATGCGATCCGCCAATTGGTGCAGCGCATGAAAATCCTGAAGACCAACATCGACGCACTGTCCACCGGCGATGCCGACCTGACGCGGCGCATCACCATCCGCGCCGAAGACGAACTGGGCGCCATCGGCCATTCGGTGAACCGCTTTATCGTCTACCTGCAAGACATGATCGGCGAAGTGACCCAGGCCACTGGCGCCATGTCATCGGGCCTTGAGCAATTGCAGCAAACCTCGGCGCACACCAACAGCATCCTGGTGCGCCACGCCTCGGAGACCGACCAGACCGTTACCGCCATCACCGAGATGAGTTCCACCGCCGATACGGTGGCGCAGAACGCGGCGCAAACCGCTTCGTTCACCCAGCGCGCCAACGAACACGCCGACCGCTCCCGCGTGGTGGTGGGTGAAGCGTCCACCAGCGTCAGTGCGCTGATCGGCGAAGTCGCCAGTGCCACTCACACCGTCGAGAACATGCGCCAGGACGCCGCGCGCATCACCGAAACCCTCGGCGTGATCGGCGCGATTGCCGGCCAGACCAACCTGCTGGCCCTCAACGCCGCGATTGAAGCCGCGCGGGCCGGCGAGCAGGGTCGTGGTTTTGCGGTGGTGGCCGACGAAGTCCGCGCCCTGGCGGCGCGTACCCAGGCCAGCACTTCGCAGATCAATGAAATGCTCGCACGCCTGACCACCGGTGTCAGTTCGTCGGTGGCGGCCATGGAAAACACCCAGGCCAGCTGCCAGTCGGCGGCGGATGCCACGGCACGGGTGAACACCGGGCTCGACGAGATGGCCGGTTCGGTCAGCCATATCAATGACCTCAGCACCCAGATCGCCACCGCTGCCGAGCAGCAAAGCGCGGTGACCGAGGAGATCAACCGCAGCATGGTGCATATCCGACATATGGTCGAAGAGCTGGTGCAAAGCGGCCATGCCACGCAAACCAATACACAAAGCCTGCTGGACGCCAATGGCCGGGTGATTGCGTTGATGGGCCGGTTCAAGGTGCGCTGATAAATGGCTGAAACACTCCCGTGCAATGTGCGGGAGTGGGACTATTCTGACAGTTCACAGCCACACAGGAGGTGTGCCATGCGCGCTGTCGAGCAGTCGGTCCGCTTGGAACGGATCAGTCAGGAACGTTTTATCCAGGCCCCTATCGATGCCGTCTACGACTATGTGACCCAACCGGATCGCTGGCACGAATGGCACCCCACCTCCCTCGGTGCCGACACCGGCACCAGCGGCCCCCTCCCCGCCGGCGCACGTTTTACCGAAATGATCGACCTGCTCGGAGTACGCGTGCCCATGAGCTACCGCGTACAGATCGCCCGGCGTCCCGACGAGTTCAAGACAGTGTTCACCTCACTGGCCGTCGACGGTTCGATCCATTACTTTTTGCAGCCCTTTCGCGACGGCACCCTGTTCAAGCGCGTGCTGACCTATGAAACCGAATTGCAGTTGGCCAGCCTCCATGAACGCATGATCGAGCTGTCGGCGATTGCACTGGACCGGCTCAAGCAACGGATGGAAAACTCGCTCTCCGTATAATTTTGAAACATTAACCCGACGTCCCACGGATAAAAGCAGGGAGAATGCCCGGCTTACTGCCCGTATTGGACGAGACCCCAATGAAAACCCCATTGCGATTGGCCCTGCTTTCAGCGCTGTTCACCACCACCCTGGCCCAGGCCGCCGACCTGATCCCCATCGATGTGCACCGCGACGCCCATTGTGGCTGCTGCAAAAAGTGGATCAGCCACCTGGAAAGCAACGGCTTCAAGGTCAATGACCATGTCGAAGCCGACATGAGCGCGGTCAAGCAGCGGCTGGGCGTGGCCCCGCGCCTGGGCTCGTGCCATACCGCCGTGATCGACGGCAAGTTCGTCGAAGGCCATGTGCCCGCCGAGCAGGTACTGGCCTTGCGCAAGCGCGACGACCTGCAGGGTATCGCCGCACCGGGCATGCCCATGGGTTCGCCCGGCATGGAAATGGACGGCCATGCCGAGGCCTATCAAGTCATCGGCCTGACCCGCGACGGCCAGGATGTGGTGGTGGCGGACTACCCGGCGCACTGATCGGTGCCGATGGGTTACCTGGGGCTGTTTCTCGCCGCATTTGGCGCGGCGACGTTACTGCCCCTGCAATCGGAAGCGGTGCTGGTCGGCCTGTTGATCAGCGGGCATTACAGCCTGTGGCTGCTGCTGGGTATCGCCACCCTGGGCAACGTCCTCGGCTCGCTGGTCAATTGGTGGCTGGGGCGCTGGGTGGAGCACTTCAAGCAGCGTCGCTGGTTTCCGGTCAGCGACAAGCAGCTGGAAAAGGCCCGCCATCATTACCAGCGCTGGGGGCATTGGACGCTGCTGCTCAGTTGGCTGCCGGTCATTGGCGACCCGCTGACGTTGGTGGCCGGGGTGATGCGTGAGCCGTTGTGGCGGTTCCTGCTGCTGGTGACCCTGGCCAAGGGCCTGCGATACGCGGTGCTCGCCGCCGTGACCTTGCAGTGGGTGTTAATCCCCCGTTAATCCCCCGCAAACAGCATCCGAGCACCCTGTTCGGAGCCCCGCCCATGCCTCTATCCCGTGCCTTTTGCATCGCCGGCCTGCTGACGGCCAGCATCGCCCCGGCGTTCGCCGCCAGCTATGGCCCTGAGCTGCAAGGCTTCCAATACCCCTATCCCCTCGAACATTTCCAATTCCAATCCCAAGGTAAATCCCTGCAAATGGGCTACATGGACGTGCCGGCCAAGGGGCAACCCAACGGTCGCAGCGTAGTGCTGATGCATGGCAAGAACTTTTGCGGCGCCACCTGGGAAAGCACGATCAAGGCCTTGAGCGACGCCGGTTACCGGGTGATTGCACCGGACCAGATCGGCTTCTGCAGTTCCAGCAAGCCCGACCACTACCAGTACAGCTTCCAGCAATTGGCCCTCAACACCCACCAACTGCTGGAAAAACTCGGCATTCAGAAGGCCACGCTGCTCGGCCATTCCACCGGCGGCATGCTCGCCACCCGTTATGCGCTGATGTACCCCGAGCAGACCGAGCAGCTCGGGCTGGTCAATCCCATCGGCCTGGAAGACTGGAAAGCCCTGGGCGTGCCCACGCTCAGCGTCGACCAATGGTATGCGCGGGAGCAGAAAGTCAGTGCCGAGGGGATTCGCAAGTACCAACTCAATACCTATTACGTCGGACGCTGGAAGCCGGAGTACGAGCGCTGGGTCGACATGTACGCCGGCCTGAGCAATGGCCCAGGGCATACGCTGGTCGCATGGAACTCGGCATTGATTTACGACATGATCTTCACCCAACCGGTGTACTACGAGTTCAAGCATCTGCAGATGCCTACCCTGTTGCTGATCGGGACCGCCGACACCACCGCCATTGGCAAAGACATTGCGCCGCCGGCGGTCAAGGCCAGGATCGGCAACTACGCGGTATTGGGCAAGCAAGTGGCCAAGCTGATTCCCCACGCCACACTGGTGGAGTTTCCAGGCCTGGGCCATGCGCCGCAGATGGAAGAGCCGGCGAAGTTTCACCAGGCGCTGTTGCAGGGCTTGAACGCCCTTTAATCCAACTATTTTCGAGGCACGCGTGCATGTCGGTACAGATCGCAGTCATTGATGATTGGCAGAATGTCGCCCGTGGTGTGGTGGATTGGTCGCCGCTGGCGGCCGTGGGGCGGGTGCACTTCCTGCACGACTATCCGGCCGATACCGCCACGATGATTGAGCGTTTGAAGGGGTTCGCGGTCATTTGCGTCATGCGTGAACGCTCGACCTTCGACAAAGCCCTGTTGCAGGGTTTGCCCAACCTCAAGTTGCTGGTGACCGGCGGCATGCGCAATGCCGCCATCGACATCGCCGCCGCCAAGGCCCTGGGCATCCAGGTGTGCGGCACCGACAGCTACAAGCAGGCGGCGCCGGAGCTGACCTGGGCGCTGATCATGGCGTCTACCCGCAATCTGCTGGCCGAGGCTAACTCATTGCGCGCGGGTGGCTGGCAGGTGGGACTGGGCGGCGACCTGAATGGCAAGACCCTGGGCATTCTCGGCCTGGGCAGTATTGGCCAGAGGGTCGCGCAGTTTGCCCAGGTATTCGGCATGCGGGTGATTGCCTGGAGTGAAAACCTCACGCCGGAGCGCGCCGTGCAGGCCGGGGCGACCTGGGTCAGCAAGCGCGAGCTGTTTGAGCAGGCCGACATTCTCACGATTCATTTGGTACTCAGCGACCGCAGCCGTGGCCTGGTCGACGCCGAGGCATTGAGTTGGATGAAGCCGACGGCCCGGTTGGTGAATACCGCGCGCGGGCCGATTGTGGATGAGCAGGCGCTGGCGCAGGCACTGACCACTGGTCGCCTGGCGGGCGCGGCGCTGGATGTGTACGCCGAAGAGCCGCTGCCGGTGGATCACCCGTTTCGCCACTTGCCCAACGTACTCGCCACGCCCCATGTGGGCTACGTGAGTGAGCAAAACTACCGGCAGTTCTACGAGCAGATGATTGAAGATATCCAGGCCTGGGCCAAGGGCGCGCCCATTCGGGTGCTTGGCTGACGCACCAATCAGGTGCGACCCGCACTAAGGGTGTGAGCTTAATCTTCGTGGTGAGCAGGCTTGCCCTGCGCTGGGGCGCGAAGCGGCCCTGAAAACCCGCAACGGGGTGGCAGGCCGCCAAATTGTTTGGGAGCGCTTCGCACTCCAGCGCAGGGCAAGCCTGCTCACTACAACCTTTCGCCGTCCTCAATTGCATATGGTTACAAGTTTTTTGTCCTACAAAATTCCCGCACAAACCCTACAGGCTCTGGAATCTGTCCTAGACTGATGACCGATGGGTCCCTTCCAAAACAAAAACCCCGCAAAAAATCTAAACTTTCGAACTCTGCCGTAGGTCCAGTTTTAAGGTAGGGCGAGTGCACGCGGTTCACACCCGATGCCCGTCC
Organism: Pseudomonas sp. NFX5; assembly: GCF_049132125.1. Lineage (NCBI taxonomy): Bacteria > Pseudomonadati > Pseudomonadota > Gammaproteobacteria > Pseudomonadales > Pseudomonadaceae > Pseudomonas > Pseudomonas sp. NFX5. The sequence goes on along the minus strand of NZ_JAFMZG010000044.1, from coordinate 93,702 downwards.
ATCCAATCTATTTAAGCCGACCGTGCAACTGGCATAAGCCTTGCCAGCTTGTATAGCGCTTGTGCGCCTGGCCGCAGGATGCGGTCTTCGGAGCTAGTGGCAGCGGGCCATTAGCCAACCAACATTGGGAGAGAACTATGATCAGTGCCGCTGTAGATACTCAGGGAGAGCGTTTTAGTAAGGCGGCAGAGGGGCCAACGTCACTGGCCGACCTGCCCAACACTGTGCGGCCGATCGTGAGTAATAATCCCAATCGCAAGAAGGTATTGTTCGTCACCTCCGAGTTCGCCGACCTGGTGAAAACCGGTGGCCTGGGCGACGTGTCCGCGGCCCTGCCCCGCGCCATGGCCCATTTGCACGATGTGCGCGTCCTCATCCCCGGTTACCCGCAGGTGATGGAAAGCGACAACCCGATCCATATCATCGGTGAGCTGGGTGGCCACGCCGCGCTGCCGCCGTGCAAGATCGGGCGCATGGACCTCAAGGACGGGCTGGTCATCTATGTGCTGATCTGCCCCGAGCTCTACGAGCGCGAAGGCACGCCCTACGGCGCCAACAACGGCCGCGACTGGCCGGACAACCATATTCGCTTCGCCCGCCTGGGCCTGGCTGCCGCCGACATGGCCGCCAACCTGGCCCAGATCCACTGGTGCCCGGACCTGGTGCACGCCCACGACTGGCCCGCCGGCCTGGCACCCGCCTATATGCACTGGCGTGGGTCACGCACGCCGACCTTGTTCACCATTCATAACCTCGCCTATCAAGGCGTGGTCAGCCTGGCCTCGACGCCGGAGCTGGGTATCCCGCCCCACGCGCTGCAGCAGGAAGGCATGGAGTTCTACGGCAAGATGTCGTTCCTCAAGGCCGGCATGGCGTACTCCAGCCATATCACCACCGTGAGTGCGACCTACGCCCAGGAAATCACCACCCCGGAATTCGGCTGCGGCCTCGACGGCTTCCTTGCCGCCAAGACCCAGCAGGGCCTGCTCAGTGGCATCCCCAATGGCATCGATGAAAGCTGGGAAACCTCCACCGACACGCACCTGACCCACAACTTCAATATCGGTGACTGGGAAGGCAAGGCCATCAACGCCGACCACGTGCGCGAGCTGTTCGGCCTGCATGACTCCACCGGCCCACTGTTCGCGGTGGTCTCGCGCCTGGTCTACCAGAAAGGCCTCGACCTCACCGAAGCGGTGGCGAGCTTTATCGTCGAGAACGGCGGGCAGATCGCCATTATCGGGCGCGGCGAGCCGGAAGAAGAACAGGCCATGCGTGAACTGGCGCTGCGCTTCCCGGGCCAGGTCGGTGTGCGCATCGGCTTCAACGAGACCGACGCGCGGCGCATGTTCGCCGGCAGCGACTTCCTGCTGATGCCATCGCGCTACGAACCCTGCGGCCTGAGCCAGATGTATGCCCAGCGCTTCGGCTCACTGCCCGTGGCTCGCAACACCGGCGGGCTGGCGGACACCATCGAGAATGGCGTCACCGGCTTCCTATTCAATGAATCCACCGTAGAAAGCTACGAAGAAGCCCTGAGCCGCGCGTTCCGGGTCTTCGCCAATAAAGGCCTGCTCAACGCCATGCGCAGCCGCGCCATGACCCAACCCTTCAACTGGTGCCAGGCGGTGGAACCCTACGCCGAGCTGTATGAACAACTGGTGGCCAAGGCCTTGGGGAAATCGACTAAATAATCAAGGGAGGTCTTCATAGATGCCGTTACGGACTTTGGAAACCTGGCCCCACGGCGCAATCATGCTGGACGCGCAACACACGCGTTTTGCCTTGTGGGCGCCAGACGCGTTTTATGTCAGCGTTGAATTGGAAAACGGTAAATCCATCGCCATGCTGCCCCAGGCAGATGGCTGGTTCGAGACTGAAGTGAAATGCCCGGCGGGCACGCGCTATCGCTACAACATCGATGGGGAAATGGACGTTCCCGACCCCGCGTCCCGGGCCCAGGCCTCGGACGTGCATGGCTGGAGCCTGGTGGTCGACCCGCTCGCCTACACCTGGCGTCACGCCAACTGGCAAGGCCGCCCCTGGCACGAAGCCGTGATCTACGAATTGCACGTCGGCGCGATGGGGGGCTACACCGAAGTCGAAAAGCACCTGCCACGCCTGGCCGAGCTGGGCGTCACCGCGATTGAATTGATGCCACTGGCGCAATTTCCCGGTGAGCGCAATTGGGGTTACGACGGTGTACTGCCCTACGCACCGCAGTCTTCCTACGGCTCGCCCGAGCAACTCAAGCACCTGGTCGACAGCGCCCACGAACACGGCCTCGCCGTGATTCTCGACGTGGTCTACAACCACTTCGGCCCTGACGGCAATTACCTGGGCCAGTATGCCAAGGGCTTCTTCCAGGAAGACGTGCACACCCCATGGGGCGCCGGGATCGACTTCGAGCGCCGTGAGGTGCGGAATTTCTTCCTCGATAACGCGCTGATGTGGCTGCTTGAGTACCGCTTCGACGGCCTGCGCCTGGACGCGGTGCACGCCATCGACAACCCCGGTTTCCTCCAGGAACTCGCGCATCGGGTACGCCAGCAGGTGGATACCGGTCGGCAGGTGTGGCTGGTGCTGGAAAACGAGCTGAACCAGGCCAGCCTGCTCAAGGAGGATTTCGACGCGCAATGGAATGATGACTTCCATAACGTGCTGCACGTGTTGCTGACCGGCGAGACCGATGCCTATTACAGCGACTTTGCCCAGGATCCCACCACCAAACTCGCCCGTTGCCTGGGCGAAGGGTTTATCTACCAGGGCCACACCACCCGCCATGGCCACGAGCGCGGCGAACCGAGCGCTGACTTGCCGCCCACGGCCTTCGTCGCGTTCCTGCAGAACCACGACCAGATAGGCAACCGCGCCCTGGGCGAGCGCCTGCACCAGCTCTGCTCGCCCCAGGCGCTCAAGGCTGCAACCGTCCTGCTGCTGTTGTCGCCGATGATTCCGCTGATGTTCATGGGGGATGAGGCGAACGCGAGCGAGCCGTTCCTGTTTTTTACCGACCACCACGGTGAACTGGCTGAAGCGGTACGCGAAGGCCGACGCAATGAATTTGCCGACTTCGCCGCGTTCCATGACCCCGAGCGCCGTGAACGCATCCCGGATCCCAACGCACTGTCGACATTCGCGCAATCGGCCCCGGTGATCGCCGACACCCCACACGCCGAGCTCTACCGCCAACTGCTGGGCCTGCGCCATCGCCATATCGTGCCGCACCTGCCTGGCGCCGTGGCATTGGGCGCGCAGGTGCTGGCCTACGCCGCCGTCAGTGCGCGCTGGCGCCTGGGCAACGGCAGCCTGTTGCAGATCGACCTGAACCTGAGCGCCACGCCGCTGGATCACCCGGCCACCGCGCCGGTCCTGTTCGAAACGCCGGCCCTGCAAGGTGCGCAACTGCCGCCCTTCAGCGCCCGCGTCACTTTATCCCCTGTTGGAGAGCACCCTTGAGCGAAGCGAACCTGGAAATCCTCGCCAGCCGCGCGGGCCTGGCCGTCGATTGGATCGACGCAAACGGCCGCCCGCAACGAGTGACACCCGACGCCCTGCGCGCGGTTCTCAAAGGCCTGGGCCACCCGGCCGACAACGATGCCGACATCAACGCCAGCCTGCTTGAATTGGAGCGGGTGCAACAAGACAAGCACCTGCCGCCCCTGATGACCGTCGACAGCGGCGAAGGCCTCGACCTGGCGCGCTACTTCGAACCCGACACCCTGTGCCGGGTCAACCTCGAAGACGGCGAAAGCCTGGAACTGCGCCTCGACGGCGATGCCGTGCTTCCCGGGGTTATCGCCCTGGGCTACCACCAGGTGCAGATCGACAACCAGAGCTTTACCCTGGCGGTCGCGCCCACCCATTGCTACAGCGTGGCCGAAGCGGTGGACAACCGCCCCGCCCGCGCCTGGGGCCTGAGCGCCCAGCTGTATTCACTGCGCCGCCTGGGCGATGGCGGTTTCGGCGACACCCTGGCCCTGGAACACCTGGTCCGTTCCGCCGCCGAACGCGGCGCCGATGCCCTGGCGATCAGCCCGATGCACGCGATGTTCAGCGCCGATACCGAGCGCTACAGCCCGTACTCGCCGTCCAGCCGCCTGTTCCTCAACAGCCTGTATGCCTCGCCCGCCTGCATTCTCGGCGAACGTGAGGTGCGCAATGCGATTGAAGCCCTTGGCCTGGAAGAAGAGCTGCGCGCGCTGGAACAGCACAGCCTGATCGACTGGCCGGCCGCTGCGCGAGCCAAACAGCGGCTGTTGCGCGTTCTGTATGAAGACTTCCGTCACGGCCATCACCCGCAGCATGCCGACTTCCTGAGCTTTCGCCAGGCCGGTGGCGAGGCGCTGGAAAACCATTGTCGCTTCGAAGCCGTGCAGGCAGTGCGCGCCACTGCAGGCGAGGACCTTGACTGGCGCCACTGGCCTGAAGAGTGGCGCTCGCCGCAAAGCCCTGCGCTGGTTGCGTTCGCCGAAGAGCACCACGCCGAGATCGGCTTCTACGCCTTTGGCCAATGGCTGATCGCCCGTTGCCTGGAGCGCGCCCAACAAGCCGCCAAAGGCAGCGGCATGGGCGTCGGCTTGATCGCTGACCTGGCCGTCGGTGCCGACGGCGGTGGCAGCCAGGCCTGGAGCCGCCAGGATGAGTTGCTGGCCGACCTGACCGTGGGCGCGCCACCCGACATCCTGAACCGTGCCGGCCAGGGCTGGGGCATTTCCGCGTTCTCGCCCGAAGGTCTCAAGCGCAACGGTTTCCGCGCGTTTATCGAGATGCTGCGGGCCAACTTCGCCCATGCCGGCGGCTTGCGCATCGACCATGTAATGGGCCTGCAACGCCTGTGGGTGATCCCCATGGACGCCTCGCCGCGTGAGGGCGCTTACCTGTATTACCCGGTGGACGACCTGTTGCGCCTGCTGGCGCTGGAATCCCACCGCCACCAGGCGATCGTGCTCGGTGAAGACCTCGGCACAGTGCCCGATGGGCTGCGCGAAAAACTCATCGCCCGCTCGATCCTCGGCATGCGCGTGCTGTTGTTCGAACAGGGCCACGATGGCCAGTTCAAGCCGATCCTCGACTGGCCGGACAACGCCCTGGCCACCACCAGCACCCACGACTTGCCGACCCTCAACGGTTGGTGGCACAGCCGCGATATCGACTGGAACGTCCAGTTGGGCCTGATCGATGCGCCCACCGTGGAGCAATGGAGCGAGCACCGCCTGCGTGAACGCCAGGCGCTGCGCCAGGCCTTGAGCCAGGACCCGCAGAACTTCGTCGATGAGATCCGCAATGAAACCGACCATATGATCGACGCCAGCGTGCGCTACCTCGGCCACACCCGTGCGCCGCTGGTGCTGTTGCCGCTGGAAGATGCCCTGGGCCTGGAAGAACAGGCCAACCTGCCCGGCACCACCGACACCCACCCCAATTGGCGCCGCCGTCTGCCGGGCGAGGCCTCCAGCCTGCTCGACAACGCCGGTGCCGCGCGCCGCCTTGAACTGCTGGCCGTCGCGCGCAACCAAGCCTACGAGCGTGACCGATGAAAGCCCTGCCCCTGCGCGCTACCCAGCGCCTGCAATTCCACAAAGGTTTTACCCTGGACGATGCTGTGCCGCTGGTGCCGTACTTCGCCCGGCTCGGCATCAGCCATCTATATGCCTCGCCACTGCTGAGTGCCCGCGCCGGCTCGATGCACGGCTACGATGTGGTCGACCCCACCAGCGTCAATCCCGAGCTGGGTGGCGAAGCCGCCTTGCGCCGGTTGGTCGCGGCCCTGCGCGAGCACGATATGGGGCTGATCCTCGATATCGTCTCCAATCATATGGCCGTGGGCGGCGCTGACAACCCTTGGTGGCTGGACCTTTTGGAATGGGGCCGGCTGAGTCCCTACAGCGAATTCTTCGATATCCAGTGGCACTCCCCCGACCCGCTGCTCAAGGGCCAATTGCTCATGCCCTTTCTCGGCAGCGACTACGGCGAAGCCTTGCAGAGCGGCACGCTGACGCTGCATTTCGATGCCGCCCACGGCGCGTTTCATGTTGAGCATTACGAACACCGCTTCCCGATCTGCCCACGGGATTACGCGGCGATCCTCGGCACCGACGAGCTGCTCAAACCCCTGGCCGACCGCTTCAGCGCCCTGGCCTATCAGGATGACGCCTACGCCGAAGCCGCCTGGCTCAAGCAGGCATTGGCCGAGCGCGCCACCGAAGTCCTCGAGCTTATCGAACGCCGGCTGACCGAGTTCGACGGACGCACGCCCGAGGGCTTCAAGCGCCTGCACCAGTTGCTCGAGCAACAGGCCTACCGCCTGGCCAGCTGGCGCACGGCGGCGGACGATATCAACTGGCGGCGCTTCTTCGACGTCAACGAACTGGGCGGGCTGCGCGTGGAGCGCACCGCAGTGTTCGAAGCCACCCACGGCAAGATCTTCGAATTGATCAGCGAAGGCCTGGTGGATGGTCTGCGCATCGACCACATCGACGGCCTGGCCGACCCGCGCGGTTACTGCCGCAAGCTGCGCCGTCGGGTGGATACGCTGTCGCCCGAGCGGCACTTGCCGATCTTCGTCGAAAAAATCCTCGGCGAGGGGGAAACCCTTCGCGAAGACTGGCAAGTGGACGGCACCACCGGCTACGAATTCATGAACCAACTGTCGCTGCTGCAACACCATCCCGAGGGCTTTGCGCCGCTGGCGGACTTATGGACGCGCCACAGCGAACGGCCCTCGGCGTTTATCGAAGAGGCGCGGCTGGCCCGCCAGCAAATCCTCAACGGCTCCCTGGGCGGCGACTTTGAAAGCGTGGCCCAGGCCCTGTTGCAAGTGGCCCGCGACGACGTGATGACCCGCGACCTGACCCTCGGCGCGATCCGTCGCGCATTGCAGGAACTGATCGTGCACTTCCCGGTATACCGCACCTATATCAGTGCCCGTGGTCGCAGCGCAGATGACGACAAGGTGTTCCAGCAGGCCATGGACGGCGCCCGCACGACCCTTGGCGAGGGCGACTGGCCGGTGCTCGAGCATCTGGAAAATTGGCTCGGCGGCCAACCCTGGCGCAATCGCCCGGTGGGCCGCGAGCGCAAGATGCTCAAGCATGCCTGTGTGCGCTTCCAGCAACTGACCTCGCCGGCAGCGGCCAAGGCCGTGGAAGACACCGCGTTCTACCGCTCGGCCGTGCTGCTGTCGCGCAACGATGTGGGCTTCAGTACGGAGCAGTTCAGCGCGCCGTTGGCCGAGTTTCATGCCATCAACCAACAGCGCTTGCAGGCCTTCCCTGACAACCTGCTGGCCACCGCCACCCATGACCACAAGCGCGGCGAAGACACCCGGGCGCGCCTGGCTGTGCTCAGCGAGTGTGCGCCGTGGTACGTCGAGCAGGTGGAGCATTGGCGTACCCTGGCGGCGCCGTTGCGCGACGACGCGACCACACCGTCGGCCGGCGACGAGCTGATCCTGTATCAGGTATTGCTGGGCAGTTGGCCGCTGGACCAGGCCGAGGACTTCGAGGGCTATCACCAGCGCCTGTGGCAGTGGCAACAAAAAGCCCTGCGCGAAGCCAAGTTGCAGAGCAGCTGGAGCGCGCCCAATGAGGCCTATGAACAGGGTGTCGAGGCTTTTCTCACCCGCCTGCTGCTCACGGAGGAAGGTCGGCCCCTGCGCAGCGCGATCAATAACGCCGCCCAGGCCATCGCCCCCGCCGGCGCACTGAATGGGCTGGCGCAAACCTTGCTTCGCCTTACCGTGCCGGGTGTGCCGGACCTGTACCAGGGCGATGAGTTCTGGGACTTCAGCCTGGTGGACCCGGACAACCGTCGCCCGGTGGATTTCACCGCGCGGCAACAGGCACTCAATACCCCGCCGGATATCGGCGAACTGTTGTTCAACTGGCGTGACGGGCGTATCAAGCAAACCTTGATTGCCCAGGTACTGGCCTTGCGCAAGGCCCATCCGCAGGTGTTCCGCAGCGGCCGCTATACAGCGTTGGAAGTGGTCGGCCAACACGCCGAGCGGGTGGTCGCATTCTGCCGCGAACACCAGGGCAAACGCGTGCTGGTGGTGGTGCCACGCTGGTCCCATGAGCTGCTTGAAAACGGTGTGCGTCCCCAGATCAATGCGCGGGTTTGGGGCGATACACGGGTGAAATTACCGTTCGCCGCACCAACGCAAAACTGGAAGGGACTTTTTCATACAGGCGCAGTCACACCAGACAAGGAGCTGTTGATCAGCACTGCCCTGGGGGATTTCCCGGTCAATGTCTTTATCAATCCTGATGATCAAGAAAGCTGAAAATTTTCTGTGAGGAGCATTGTGATGAGTACTGAAGACAAACGCATACGCGAACTGGCGCATCAGATCTGGGAGTCTGAAGGCAAACCCCACGGGGAAGACGCGCGCCACTGGGAGATGGCGCGCAAACTGGCCGAAGCCGAAGCGCTGACGCCGAGCAAACCCAAGCCCGCCGCCAAGCCCAAGACCGCCCCCAAGCCTGCGGCGAAAGCCAAGCCAGCCGCGAGCAAGCCGGCGCCGCCGGCGGCCAAGAAGCCACCCGCGCCGAAAAAGCCCAAGGCTTAACGCGCACGGCGCCATCGACCTTTTGCCGGCGCGGTCGGCAAAAGGTGATTTCACTCTTCTTATCATCCGCTGAAAACTCGTCAGCACGGCCGCGTTCGGCCCGAAAAAACAGCCTTGCAGGAGCAACTCAATGAGCAAACCCCATAAGACCCCTTCGACGCCGGGCAGCGAGCCGTCGCGGATTCGTGAAGGTTTGCCCTTCCCCCTCGGCGCGACCTGGGATGGCCTGGGTGTCAACTTTGCGCTGTTCTCGGCCAACGCCGAGAAAGTCGAACTATGCCTGTTCGACGACACCGGCGAAGTGGAACTCGAGCGCATCGAATTGCCCGAATACACCGACGAAATTTTCCACGGTTACTTGCCCGACGCCCACCCTGGGCTGATCTACGGCTACCGCGTGTACGGGCCGTATGATCCGGCCAATGGTCATCGCTTCAACCACCACAAATTGCTGATCGACCCCTACGCCAAGCAACTGGTGGGCGAACTCAAATGGTCCGAAGCGCTGTTCGGCTACACCATCGGCCACCCGGACGACGACCTCAGTTTCGACGAGCGTGACAGTGCGCCCTTCGTGCCCAAGTGCAAGGTCATCGACCCGGCGCACACCTGGGGCAACGACCAGCCGGTGCGGGTGCCGTGGGACCGTACGATCATCTACGAAACCCACCTGCGCGGCATCAGCATGCGCCACCCTTCGGTGGGCGAAGACGTGCGCGGCACCTGTGCCGGGTTGATGGAAGATGATGTGCTCAAGCACATCCGCCAGTTGGGCATCTCGTCGGTGGAATTGCTGCCGGTGCACGCCTTCGTCAACGACCAGCACCTGCTGGAAAAAGGCATGACCAACTACTGGGGCTACAACAGCATTGCCTTCTTCGCCCCCGACCCGCGCTACCTGGCCAGCGGCAAGATCGCCGAGTTCAAGGAGATGGTCGCGCACCTGCACGAGCAGAAGCTGGAAGTGATCCTCGACGTGGTCTACAACCACACCGCCGAAGGTAACGAACGCGGCCCGACCCTGTCCATGCGCGGCATCGACAACGCCTCGTACTACCGGCTGATGCCCGATGACAAGCGCTTCTACATCAACGACTCCGGCACCGGCAACACCCTGGACCTGAGCCACCCGTGCGTACTGCAGATGGTCACCGACTCCCTGCGTTACTGGGCCAACGAGATGCACGTCGACGGCTTCCGCTTCGACCTGGCGACCATCCTCGGCCGCTACCGCGATGGCTTCGATGAACGCCACAGCTTCCTCGTGGCCTGCCGCCAGGACCCGGTGCTGCGCCAGCTCAAACTGATTGCCGAGCCCTGGGACTGCGGCCCCGGTGGCTACCAGGTGGGCAACTTCCCGCCGGGGTGGGTTGAATGGAACGACCGTTTCCGCGACACCGTACGCGCGTTCTGGAAAGGCGATGACGGCCAACTGGCGGACTTCGCCGGGCGCATGACCGCCTCGGGCGAGATGTTCAACCACCGTGGCCGCCGCCCGTACAGTTCGGTGAACTTCATCACCGCCCATGACGGTTTCACCCTGCATGACCTGGTGTCGTACAACGACAAGCACAACGAAGCCAACGACGAAAACAACCAGGACGGCAGCAATAACAACCTGTCCTGGAACCACGGCGTCGAGGGCCCCACCGACGACCCGGAAATCAACGCACTGCGCCTGCGCCAGATGCGCAACTTCTTCGCCACGCTGCTGCTGGCCCAGGGCACGCCGATGCTGGTCGCCGGTGACGAGTTCGCGCGCACCCAGCACGGCAACAACAATGCCTACTGCCAGGACAGCGAGATCGGCTGGGTCAACTGGGACCTGGACGAGGACGGCAAGGCGTTGCTCAAGTTCGTCAAGCGCCTGATCAAGCTGCGCCTGGCCTACCCGATCCTGCGTCGTGGGCGCTTCCTGGTGGGCGATTACAACGAAGACATCGGCGTCAAGGACGTCACCTGGCTGTCGCCGGCTGGCACCGAGATGACCACCGAGCAATGGGAAGACAGCCACGGCCGTTGCCTGGGCATGCTGATGGATGGCCGCGCCCAGGAAACCGGGATTCGCCGCGCCGGTGCCGACGCCACCTTGTTGCTGGTGGTGAACGCCCACCACGACGTGGTCAATTTCCGCCTGCCGCCGGTGCCGGAGGGTGAGTTCTGGACCTGCATGCTCGACACCAACGAGCCGGCGGTACGTGGCCAGGAACGCTTCGAGTTCGACCACGAGTACGGTGTGACCGGCCGCTCCCTGCTGCTGTTCGAACTGCAGCGTGACGACGAGGTGTGACATGGCACTGCATGGATTCCTTCAAGGCTTCCAGGGCTATGCGGACACGCAGGCCCTGGCCAAGGCCTTGAGGGCACTTCAGGAGGAAGGCCTCGATCAGTTGCCGCTGCCTGGCAGCGGCGACACCCTCGGGCGGTTCAGTCGCCTGGCGCAGGTGGCTGGCCATGACCTGCGCTTGTGCAAGCTGTTCGAAGGCCACACCGATGCGTTGGCGATCATTGCCGAGCTGCGCAGCCCGGCGCCGCCTTTGGGCAGTCTGTGGGGCATGTGGGCCGCAGAACCGCCGAATGCCAAGGTGCAGGTGCGCTGCGAGGGTCATCGCCTGCGTCTGGACGGGCGTAAAGCCTGGTGTTCCGGGGCGGCGGTGCTCAGCCATGGTTTGTTGACGGCGTGGGATGAACAAGGCGGCCAGCAATTGGTCGCGGTGCAGATGGATCAACCGGGCATCACGGTCACCCACGACGGTTGGAATGCCGTGGGCATGGCCGCCACCGGCAGCGTCGAGGTCGTCTTTGACGGTGCCCATGGCCTTGCCGTGGGCGGCCCCGGCGACTACCTCGCGCGCCCCGGGTTCTGGCAAGGCGGCATCGGTATCGCCGCCTGCTGGTACGGTGCCGCACAACGCCTGGCCGAAGTGTTGCGCGATCACTGCAGCAGGCGTTCGGAGCCCCACGCCCTCGCCCACCTGGGCGCGGTCGACAGCACCTTGAACAGCGCTGCCTGTGTGCTGCGGGCCAGCGCTGAACAGATCGATCGCTACCCCAGGGCCAATGCCCGGCACCTGGCCCAGCAAGTGCGCGCGAGCATCGAGGACACCGTCGAGCAGGTCATGCGGCATGTGGGCAGAGCCGTGGGCGCGGGTCCGTACTGCAAGGATCCGCACTTCGCCCAGTTGATGGCGGACCTGCCGGTGTATGTCCGCCAGAGTCATGCCGAACGCGACCTGGCCGGCCTCGGCGAACTGGTCGCCGGGGAACCCACAGGGAGGTGGCAGTTATGAAACCCAACCCTATCGTCGGCCAGGGCACGCCCCTGCAGCGCTGGCAGGACTCGCCGCTGATGGCCGAACTGCCGCAGATCAGCGTCGAACAATTGGTACCCGAGGGCCACCGCGCGGTCATCATCGCCCCACACCCGGATGACGAGGTGCTGGGCTGCGGCGGCCTGTTGCAGGGCTTGGCCGAACTGGGCCGGCCCATTCAATTGATTTCGGTCACCGATGGCAGCGCCAGTCACCCCGGCTCCACCCACTGGTCGGTGGAGCGCTTGAGCGTGGTGCGCCCCCAGGAGTCGGCCCAGGCCCTGTATCGCCTGGGTGTGCCGTTGCACAGCCTGAAATGGTTGCGGGCCGGCTTCAGCGACAGCCAGGTCGCGGCGCGGGAAGAGCAGCTCAGCGCCTTTATCCAGCGCCACCTCAAACCCACGGATGTGGTGTTTACCACCTGGCGCGAAGACGGCCATTGCGACCACGAGGCCGTTGGCCGCGCGAGCGCCAAGGCAGCGCACGCGGTGGGTGCGGCCCTCTATGAGCTGCCGGTGTGGACCTGGCACTGGGCGTCTCCCGAGAACAGCCTGGTGCCCTGGCACCGTGCCCGCAAAATCCCCCTGACCTGTGAAGCCGTCGCGCGCAAGCGCCACGCCATCCATGCGTTCGCCAGCCAGCTGGAGGGTGACCCGCAGATCGGCCTGCCGCCGGTGCTGGCGCCCTATGTGGTGGAGCGTCTGCTACAACCTTTTGAAGTGGTATTCGTATGAGTGTGGCGACACCGTATTTCGATCAACTGTTTGCCGGTAACGACGACCCCTGGGCCTTTCGCCAACGCTGGTACGAGCGTCGCAAACGGGCGCTGACCCTGGCACTGTTGACTCGGCCACGCTATGCCTCGGTGTTCGAACCCGGTTGCGCCAATGGCGAATTGAGCTTCGAGCTGGCCCCGCGCTGTGATCACCTGCTGTGTTGCGACACCGCCTCGGCCGCCGTCGCCCTGGCACGCAGCCGCTTGCTGGGCTTTGCCCATGCCCGGGTGGAGCAGAGCCGCCTGCCCGGGCAATGGCCGACCGGCGAATTCGATCTGATCGTCTTGAGCGAGCTGTGCTACTACCTCGACCGCGATGACCTGTGCCGCTTGATCGATCGCGCCCTCGGCAGCCTCACCGCCAGCGGCCAGGTGTTGGCCTGCCACTGGCGCCCGACGATCGACGGGTGCCCGCAGACCGCCGAACAGGTGCATGCCCTGCTCCATGAGCGGCTGGGGATGCCCCTGGTCGCCACCCACCACGAACCCGACTTTCTACTCGACCTGTGGAGCCGTGACGGCACTTCGGTTGCCACCCTTGAGGGCCTGCGATGATCGGTATTCTGATCCCGGTACATAACGAAGAGGCGCTGCTCGGCGAGTGTCTGGAGGCCGCATTGGTGGCTGCCCGTCATCCAGGCCTGCTGGGTGAAGCGGTGCAGATCCTGGTGCTGCTCGACAGTTGCAGCGACGCCAGTGCGGCGATTGCCGAGGGGTTCCCGGTGCAGCGCCTGGAGGTGCAGGCACGCAATGTGGGCCATGTGCGCGGGGTGGGTGCGCGACACCTGCTCAACCAGGGTGCGCGCTGGATCTCATGCACCGACGCCGACAGCCGCGTGGCCCCCGATTGGCTGGTGGCCCAGTTGGCACTGGGCGCCGACGCGGTGTGCGGCACCGTGACCGTCGACGCCTGGAGCGAAGGGTTCGACCCGGCGGCGCAGATCCGTTACCAGCAGGCGTACCACGCCCGTGACGGCCACCGGCATATCCATGGCGCCAACCTGGGCATCAGTGCCGGGGCCTATGTGCGGGCCGGAGGGTTCGAACCGCTGCCCTGTCACGAAGATGTGCAATTGGTGCGCGACCTCGAGCGCTGCGGGGCGTCCATCGCCTGGAGCCACGCCCCGCAAGTCATCACCAGCGCGCGCCTGGAGGCCCGTGCCCAGGGCGGGTTCGGCGATTATTTGAAGAGCCTGATGTGCGCGTCTTGAAAAAAACGACATTGCAAAATGTAAAAGCGACCAATCCTTGTCTATGCTGATGACGCCTTGCTGGTAATTCAGGGTTGGATTACCACGCGTGCACCACGGCGGAGTCTGTGGTGAATAAATAGAGTCGTCCCGTCAACGGGGCACGACCCAGCATCAATCGACAAGGACGTAACGCCCATGAAGCCTGCCTCCCTCAGTGAAGGCCGTCGCGGCCCCGCGCAAATCTGGAACAGCGCACCGCAGCTGGCGCAAATCCCGCCTATCTCTACCACCTCCCTGGTGCCCGCTGGCGCGCGCGTGGTGATCATCGCGCCCCATCCCGGCGACGAGGTGGTGGCCTGCGGTGGTCTACTGCAATTGCTCAGCACCCTGGAACACCCCCTGCAAATGATCTCCATCACGGACGGCAGTGCCAGCCACCCGGGGTCCCACGTGTGGCCAGCCAGCCGCCTGAGTGTGGTGCGGCCCCAGGAAAGCGCCGAGGCGCTGCGCCGCCTGGGCATGCCCTTGCACAGCCTGAAGTGGATTCGCGGCGGTTTCTGCGACAACGCCCTCGCCGCCCGCGAACCGCAACTGAGCCAATTTATCGCGCGCTACCTGCAACCGGGCGATGTGGTGTTTTCCACCTGGCGCAACGACGGCAATGACGACCATGAGGCCGTCGGCCGTGCCAGCGCCAACGCCTGCAGGCTGGTGGGCGCGCAGCTCTATGAACTGCCGATCTGGGCCTGGCACTGCCCCGCCCGCGAGGGTGCGACGATCCCCTGGCAGCGGGCGCGCAAGGTACGCCTGGACACCTGGACCGTGGCGCGCAAACTCCACGCCGTCCATGCGTATGCCAGCCAGTTGGCGGGCGACCCGCAGATCGGCCTGGCGCCGATATTGGCCCAGGTGCTGCTGGAGCGTATGCGCGAGCCTTACGAGATTGTGTTTTCGTAAGATCGGCAGCTCGTCTATACCTGTCAACTCTGACAGTAGCGCCCTGCACGATGTATGGCTAGGGTGCAAAAAGCGCTGCACCCGTTGAAGTGCAGTCGAGAAAGCCATGCCAACTCCTTGCATTGGCCGGTGTTTTCGAACAGGTAACCCGCACTCCCTGCTCCGTATCGCGTGTCACGTTGTCATGGTCTGGCCTGCACCGGCCTTTGCCGGTGCCGGGGCAACTTTCCCCTCGCACGAGGATGGATCATGCGCTCACGGACTCCGACCCTGTTGTACCTGATTGCCCTGGCGACACTGCCGAGCGCCTCTTACGGGGCGTGCACCATCAGCAACACCGCCGGCGACGACCTCTCTTCCTGCGACAGCGGCACGGCACCAGGCTTTACCGACAGTGCCGGCAATAACACCCTGAACCTCAGCGCCACGGGGCGGATTACCGGGAATGTCACCTATGGCGCCGGCAACGATCTGGTGGATGTGAACGGGCCCAGTGCCGGGATTGATGGCAACCTCAACCAGGGCGATGGCAGTAATATTTTCCGGCTCAACCTGGGCAACATCACCGGCAGCGTCAGCCAGGGCTCGGGCGCGGATGTGGCGCAGATCAGCGGCGGCCAGGCCGGCGCCGTCAGCCAGGGCGCAGGCGTCGACAGCTACGCCCAGAGCGGCGGCAGGATTGCGTCACTGGCCCAGGGCGATGGGCTGGACGACTTCAACATGAGCGGCGGCATCATCGACGGTGCTTTCGAGGATGGCGACCGGGCCAAGATGAGCGGCGGCCGCATTGGCCGAGTCGACATGAAACTCGACAACAACCTGTTCGATATGTCGGGTGGCAGCATCATCGCCAACCTGGTAACCGGCTTCGGCGACGACACCATCCTGATCTCGGGCACGGCCTTCGTCGGCGGCAATATCAGTGTCAGCGGGGGCAACGATCACGTGGCGGTGTCCGGTGGTGACGTCAACGGCCAGATACTCCTCAGCTTTGGCGACGATCACTTCGAATGGACCGGTGGCAACCTGCATTCGTTCGTACTGCTGGGCGCCGGTGACGACACGGCGGTGCTGCAAAACCTGGTCAATACCCAACTGGCCGCGGCGCAGTTGATCGACGCTGGCCTGGGTGTCGACACGCTCACACTGGACAATACCAAGGCAGGCGATCCGGGCCTGTTTTCCAACTGGGAGAGCATTCGGCTGGACAACCAGTCGCAGCTGATCCTGGGCGGAACGCTGAAACTGGGTGACAGCGACACCGGCACGGGCAGCCTGAGCATCGACGGGACCAGTGAACTGTTGATCGGCACCGGGGTGATCGACCCGTTTACGGCCGGCCAACGGGTGAACGTCACCAACAGCGGCACCCTCAACATGACCACCGGCAACACCCGCACCAGCGACACCTTGACCATCAATGGCAATTACACCGGCGACAATGGACGGCTTTTACTGCAAAGCGCCCTGGGCGCGGATGATTCCCCCAGCGACAAACTGATCATCAACCAGGGCACCCTCGCCGGTACCACCGCCATCAGCGTCACCAACCTCGGCGGCGCGGGCGCGGCCACCCTGCAGGACGGCATCCAGGTGGTGCAGGCCCTCAACGGCGCGTCTGGCAGTGGCAGCGCATTTACACTGGCGGGCCCGGTACCTGCCGGCGCGTTCGACTACTACCTGTTCAAAGGCGGTGTCACGGCCGGTACGGCGGAGAACTACTACCTGCGCTCGACGATCCCCGTGGTGCCGCCTGGCCCGGTGATTATCGTGCCGTTACCCACCCCGGTTCCCGGTGAACCACCGCTGCCGCCCAATCCCGGGACCGAACCGATCCCTATTTATCGTCCGGAAGTGCCGATCTACGCTGCGTTGTTTCCCGCCGCACAGCAACTCGTGCAGGGCATGCTCGGCACCTTTCACCAACGCATGGGCGACCAGAGCCAGCAACTGCACAGCGGTGCACTCACGTCGGGTTGGGGACGGACCTACGGCAACAGCACGCGCCAGAGCTTTACCGGGACGGTCAGCCCGTCGCTCGACAGTTCGGTGACCGGCTTCCAGGTGGGTACCGACCTGTACGCCAGCACCTACGACAATGGCCTGACCCAACGCAGCGGGTTCTTCGTCGGCCACAGCACCCTCAAAGGCAACATCAAGGGCTTCAACGGCGGCTGGCAGGACAAGGACGCCGGCAAGACCACCTTGCGCGGGGACAGCCTGGGGGTCTACTGGACGCTGATCGGCGCCAACCAGGCCTACCTCGACCTGGTATTGATGGGCACCCGCTTCGACGGCAATAACGAGTCGGATCGTGGCGTGAAGATGGACACCCGGGGGCACAATGTCACGGCGTCCGCCGAAGTCGGCTGGCCGTTTGCCGGGATGGGTAACTGGGTGGTTGAACCCCAGGCGCAACTGATCGTCGGCAAGACCAGACTGGATAAGCAAAACGACGGGATCTCCGACGTTTCCTATGACGCCGACACTAACGTCACCAGCCGCCTCGGGGTGCGCCTGCGCGGTGACTATCAGGTCCGCAGCATGCCGCTTCAACCCTACGTACGGGCGAATGTCTGGCACACCAGTGCCGGGCAGAACACCGTCACCTTCAACGGTGTGACAGCCATCGACACCGAGCAGAAGTCCACCACCCTGGACCTGGGCGCCGGCGCCACGCTGAAGGTGGCCACGGGCATCAGCCTGTACGGCGAGGTGGGCTACAACCGCAACCTGGACAGCAACACCTTCAACGGCCGCCAGGGCACGGTCGGCCTGAGAATGGAGTTCTAGGGAACCCGTGAATCACCTATGACCGGGATTGACCACCCCGGCCGCCTTGAAGCGTGAAAACTGAAAGGCAATGCCCAGCCAGATAAACCAGGCCGGCATCACGTACAGCGCCAGGCGTGTATCCGGCCGCAACGCCAGCAGGCCGAGGACGAAGGCCATGAAGGCCAGGGAAAACCAGGCCATCGGCACACCACCGGGCATCTTGTAGAGGGATCTGGCGTGCAGGTCAGGGCGCTTTTTGCGGTACGCAATGTAGGACGCGAGGATGGTCGACCAGGTGAAAATCACCAGGATCGCCGACACCGTCGACACAATCGTGAAGGCGGTCATCACCTCCGGCACCACAAACAGCAACACCAGGCCCAGCAGCATCAGCAAAGTGGTGAAGGCCAGGCTGATAAACGGCACGCTGCTTTTCGACAAGCGTCCAAAGATACCCGGGGCGTCCCCCAGGTCAGCCAGGCCGAACAACATGCGGCTGGCGGAGAACACCCCGCTGTTGGCCGACGAGGCCGCCGAGGTCAGCACCACGAAATTGACGATCCCCGCCGCCGCTGGAAAGCCCGCCACCAGGAACAGTTCCACGAACGGGCTCTTGCTCGGCGACACCTGTTGCCACGAAGTGACCGCGATGATGCACGCCAGGGCCAGCACGTAGAACAGGATGATGCGCAGCGGAATCGAGTTGATCGCCTTGGGCAAGGTCCTCTCCGGTGCTCGGGTTTCGGCGGCTGCGGTGCCGATCAGTTCGGTGCCGGCAAAGGAAAAGATCGCCATCTGGAAGCCGGCGAAAAAACCGAACAGGCCATTGGGAAACGCCGCCTGTTTGTCCAGCAAGTGGCTCACGGAGGCCGTGACCCCGGTGGGCGAGACAAACGAGCTGGCAATCAGCACCACGCTCACGCCGATCAGGGTCAGCACCGCGATGATCTTGATGATCGCGAACCAGAACTCCACTTCGCCGAACAGCCTGACCGTCAGCACGTTCAACGCGAACAGCGTCAACAGCATACCCACCGCCGGCATCCATGCCGGCACATGGGGGAACCAGTACTGGAAAAACCCGCCGACCACCACCGCGTCCCCCACCACCGCCACGCTCCAGCTCAGCCAGTACGACCAGCCGAGAAAGAACGCCGCACGCGGGCCCAGGTACGCGCCGGCAAAGTCGGCGAAGCTCTTGAAGTTGAGGTTGGACAGCAGCAGCTCACCCATGGCGCGCATCACGAAGTACACGAACAGCCCGATGATCATGTAGATCAGGATGATCGAGGTGCCGGACAACGCGATGATCTTGCCGGAGCCCATGAACAGGCCGGTGCCGATCGCACCGCCCATGGCCATCAGCTGGATGTGGCGGTTGCTCAGGGTGCGTTGCAATGCAGGCTTTTCACACAGCCCGGACGTGGTTGTTTTCATCACAAAACCTCTTGTTATGTTTTTGAGTTTTGGCAGAAAAAAAATCGAGCGAGTGTTGTTATTAGGTCAGGCAGTCTTGCTTTCGAAGCCGTGCAGGACGTTGACGGCGTTGATGCCGATCTCGTCGACCATGTAGCCGCCTTCCATCACGAACAGCGTCGGCACGCCGACCCCGGCGATGATTTCGCCCATGCTGAGGAAGTCCTGGCTGTCGAGGAGGAAGTGGCTGATGGGGTCGTCCTTGAAGGTGTCGACGCCGAGGGAGATCACCAGCACCTCGGGGGCGAAGTGTTTGAGTTGCTGGCAGGCGTGGTTCAGCGCGGTTTTGTAATGGTCCCACGTGGTGTTTTTCGGCAAGGGGTAGTTCAGGTTGAAGCCCTCCCCCGTACCTGCGCCGCGTTCGCTGTCGGCGCCGGAAAAGTACGGATAGGACACCGACGGGTCGCCGTGCAGGGAAATGAACAGCACATCCGCGCGGTCGTAGAAAATATTCTGCGTGCCGTTACCGTGGTGGAAATCCACATCCAGCACCGCCACGCGCCTGGCACCTTGGGTGATGGCCTGTTGCGCGGCAATCGCGGCATTGTTGAGGTAGCAATAACCGCCCATGTATTCGCGGGCCGCGTGGTGCCCCGGTGGGCGGCACAGGGCGAAGGCGCTGTGATGGCCTTCGTCGATCAGCGCCAGGCCGGTGAGCGCGATGTCCGCGCTGGTCTTGACCGCCTGCCAGGTGGTGGCGGTGATCGGCGAGCCGGCGTCCATGGCAAAGAAGCCCAGTTTGCCGTCGATAAAATCCGGCACCTGCTCATTGGCCAGGTCGCGTACCGGCCACACCAGCGGCAGCGCGTCATGGCGGCGGCCGATGGCGGTCCATTCGGCCCAGGCGGTTTCGAGGAAGCTGACGTAGCGCTCGCTGTGGGCGTTGACGTAGCAGGCGCGCTCGAAGCGGCGCGGCACGATGATATCGCCCAGCCCGACGTGTCGGACGCGGTCACGCACGGTGTCGGCGCGGCTGGGTTGTTCGAATGAGGGCTTGAGCACGCCGTCCTTGAGTTCGGTGCCGTGGTGCAAACGGTGGTCATCACTAAAAACAGTCAGCATTTGGATACATCCGCCAGAAAAAGACAGGGTCTATTTTGTTCTGGGTGAGCAGGGCTTTCTTTGCTTTTACTTCTTACACTGATAGCTTTATCGGGTGTTTTTACCCTGGTTACAGCCAAATATGAAAAATAAAACCAAACAGGTCGTTCTGGACGACACCGATCTCGCCATCCTCGCCCTGCTGCAGGAAGACGCGAGTATTTCCAACGCCCAACTGAGCGAGCGCCTGGCCCTGAGCCTTACCCCCTGCTGGCGTCGGCGCAAACGCCTGGAGGAAGAAGGCGTGATCAAGGACTACCAGGCCAACCTCGATCGCAAGCTGCTCGGCCTGGACATCATGGCGTTTGTGCATGTGCGTTTTGCGATCCACACCGACCACGCGCCGGATGCGTTCGAAGCAGTGGTGAAGGAGCTTCCTCAGGTGCTGGCGTGCCACAAGATCACCGGCGACGCGGATTACCTCTTGCAGGTGCTGGCGGAGGATCTGGACAGCTACAGCGAGTTTGTGGAAAGCGTGCTGCGACGGCAGCTGGGGATTGCGTCGATCCAGTCGAGCCTGGCGCTGCGCGAGGTGAAGGCGACGAGTCGGATGGCGATTCCGAAGCGCGATTGAACACGCAAAAAAAGCACTCGCCGACGGCAGGTAATGGCCAAAAGCCTGCCCTGCAGATGTGAAAAATTCGTTAACTAATTCTCCCCAAAGGCTTTTTCCGACAGGTTTAATCTGCCAAACTAATGCGAATAATTATCAACAGATTTATTATTCGCCAAGGACGGCACTTAGGGGAGAGTCCGTTCCATGTCTGTGCAACAACACGGCGGTAAAGGTTTTACACCCAGTCTGATTGCTTTGGCGGTGTGTCTCGCCACTTCGCACGCGGCCTTCGCCGCCGACGCTGAAACGCCGGCAACCACCTTGGAACTGGGTGCGACCCAGATCTCCGGCGAGCAGCAACTGGGCGAAACCACCGAGGGTACGCAGTCCTACACCACCGGCGCGATGAAAACCGCGACCAAACTGCCCCTCACCCTGCGTGAAACCCCGCAGGCCGTCACCGTCATCACACGCCAGCGCATGGATGACCAGGGGATGACCAGCATCAACGACGTGGTCAATGCCACGCCTGGGCTATTCCTCAATTATTCCAACGGCCCGGGCCGGCAGTCCTACACCTCACGCGGTTTCGACATCGACAACCTGATGTACGACGGCATTCCCAGCGGCTACAACGGCGTTTCCGTAGGCGCCCAGCCGAACCTGGCGATGTTCGACCGTGTCGAGGTCGTGCGTGGCGCCACCGGCCTGGTGACCGGTGCGGGCAACCCGTCGGCGGCCATCAACCTGGTCCGCAAGCGGCCGCTGGACGAACAGAAAGTCACCCTCACCGGCGCCGCCGGCAGCTGGGATGACTACCGTGGCGAGCTCGACGCCTCCAGCCCGCTCAATGACAGCGGCACCTGGCGCGGCCGGGTGGTCACCTCCTACCGCGACGCCAACAGCTTCATCGACAACGCCGAGTCCTATCACGGCCTGTTCTATGCCGTCACCGAAGCCGACCTGAGCGAAGACACCACCCTCACCCTCGGTTTCTCGAACCAGAAGGACAAGACCAACTACTTCTGGGGCTCGTCGATGATCGGCCAGGACGGCCATCACCTGGACCTGCCGCGCTCCTACAATCCCGGTACCGACTGGGAGAACAAGGACCAGGAAATCAACACGGTCTTCGCCGAACTGCGCCAGCGCCTGGCCAATGACTGGAAGCTTCAGGTCAACGCCAACTACGCCGAACAGAACGCGTTGTTTTCCGGCTCCTACCAGTCGCGCTGGGTCAACAACACCCTGGCGCGCACGGTCTACCAGGCCGCCTACGATGAAAACCAGGCCGGCGTCGACGCCTTTGCCAGCGGCCCGTTCCAGGCATTCGGGCGCACCCATGAACTGGTGGTGGGCGCCAGCCGACGCATCTACGACATGACCACCCACAACTACAGCCCCTACGACACCAACTGGCCCCTCACCGCGGGCAAACCGGACTTCGTCCACACCACGGACGATCGCGAGGTCACCACCCAGGACGGTGTCTACGTGACCACGCGCCTGAGCCTGGCGGACCCGTTGAAGCTGATCCTGGGCGGGCGCCTGGACTGGTATGACTACGATGCCCATGGCAGCAACGACGGCGACTATCACGTCACCCGCAACCTCACCCGCTACGCGGGGCTGATCTACGAGCTGGACGATCACCACTCGGTGTACGTCAGCTACAGCGACATCTTCACGCCGCAGAGCGCCAAGGACACCTCCGGCACTCCGGTCAAGCCGATTGTCGGCAAGAACTACGAGGTCGGCATCAAGGGCGAGTACCTGGGTGGCGCGCTGAATGCGAGCGTGGCGCTATTCCGTGTCGACCAGGAAAACCGCGCCACCCAGGTGACCGTGCAAAACTGCCCACAGACGGAGTGCTATGAGGCCTCCGGCGAGATTCGCAGCCAGGGGATCGACTTCGAACTGCAAGGCGCGCTGACCGAGAACTGGCAGGTCGGCGGTGGCTACACCTACGCGCGTACCCACACCATCAAGGATGAAGCCAACCCGCAGAAGGTCAACAAGCAGTACGACACGGACGTTCCGGAGCACCTGTTCAAGCTGACCACCCGCTACAACTTCCAGGGCCCGCTGGAGAAACTGCGCGTGGGCGGCAACATCTCCTGGCAAAGCCGCCTGTACAACGACGTCAAGCTGGCTGACGGCAGCACCTACCGCCTCCAACAGGGCGCCTACGCCGTCACCGACCTGATGGCCGGCTACAAGGTCAACGACCACCTCGACCTGCAGCTCAACGCCAACAACATCTTCGACCGCCGCTACTACTCCACCATCGCCAACTCCGTGAGCTATGGCGGCGACGCCTACGGCACCCCACGCAACATGATGCTGACGGCCAAGTACAGCTTCTGATCCACCTGGCGAACGGGGGTCCTAAATGTGGGAGCGAGCTTGCTCCCTCCCACATTGCACCCCGCTTGCCACCAGGAATGTGTTCTGCCCCCTCCGAACGCGTTCGCGCTTAAAGTCCCCTCCCCCGATGCCGATAAACTTTTTGGTTTCCCTGCACCCGCAAAGTGCCTGAATGCGGGCCTTAGCTGCACGCCGCATGCTTTGATCCTTGCCAGACCACATGGAGTAAGAGTGAATGCCCGCACGCGCACGTTTCCTGGAGCACTACCGCAAGGCCGACCGCATCATGCTGGCGTTGATCTGGCTGATGACGCTGTTCTCCGTCGGGCTCGCGTTCTGGCACGACACCCTGACCCAGGCAATTGTCGTGGGAGGAGGCACCAGCACGGTGCTCACCGCGCTCTACCGCGCCATCGGCGGCACGCGGGTGATGCGTTGTGCACTGGGCGCGGGCTTGATGGTCATGGCGGCGCTGCACATCAACCAGGCCCAGGGCGTGATCGAAGCGCACTTCGGGATTTTCGCGCTGCTGGCGGTACTGACGTTCTATCGAGACTGGCTGCCGATCCTGGTGGCCGCCCTGACGATTGCCGTGCACCACGTGGTGTTCCATGCGTTGCAGCATCAAGGCTTCCCGGTGTTCGTGATGGCGCATCACGGCGGTTGGACCATGGTATTTGTCCACGCCTTCTACGTCGTGATGGAAACCATCGCCCTGCTCTACCTCGCGGTAAACAGCCAGGCCGAGGCGGTGGAAAGCGAGGAAATGCTGGAAAAAATGCTCGCCGTCACCACCCAATTCACCGTGGACAGCGCCAAAGGTGAAGGTAAGGTGCACGTCTCTCTTGCCAAGCGCTTCGACCATTTCCTGCAACAAATCACCCACCTCATCGACGGCGTCGCCCGCGACTCCCACGGTCTCGGCCAACTCGGCCAGGAACTGGCCCACGCCAGCGGCACCCTGGAAAAAGGTGCTCGCCACCAACTGGCCGAAATCGCGCAAATGACCGACTCCATGCAGCGCATGGAAGACGCCATGGGCCACATTACGGTGCACGTCGAAGAAGCGGTTGAGCACGCGGGCGTCGCCAGCCAACAAATCCTGCGTGGCCAGGAAAGCGTCGGCCGCGCCCAACACGAAATCACCCAACTGGCCACACGCCTGGAAGGCACCAACCACACCGTGCAAGGCCTGGCGGTCCAGGCCGAACAAATCGGCTCGGTACTGGAAGTCATCAGCAGCATCGCCAACCAGACCAACCTCCTTGCCCTCAACGCCGCCATCGAAGCCGCCCGCGCCGGCGAACAAGGCCGCGGCTTCGCCGTCGTCGCCGACGAAGTGCGCAGCCTGGCGCAACGCACCGCCGTTTCCACCCAGGAAATCAAAACCATCATCGAGGGCCTGCAGCAAGGCAGCCGCCAGGCCGTGGAAGCCATGCACGACAGCCGCCAGGGCGTGGAACGGTGTGTGGAGGACAGTCAGCTGGCAGTGGAAATGCTGCGAGCGGTGGGCAATGACATTACCCAGATCGATGCGCTGAATGGGCGGATTGTCTCCACCACACGCGAACAGACCTCGGCGAATCAGGAGATTGTCGGGCGCTTGCAATCGGTGCAGAGCATTGCTCAAAACACCGCTGACGACGTGGAGATGCTGGCCAGGAGCAGCGAGCAGCTGCCGCCGATTGCGGTGCGGTTGGATGCGTTGGGGCGGCGGTTTCATCAGTGATAGTTTGGGGCTCGCCATCGGCCGGAAGCCATCACGGGTCTCGTCTTGACGGCCCGGGCCGCCCCTGGTCCTGAGCGTTCGCTTAGTCTTGCTTGACCAGCTCGACCCTGCGGTTTTCAGCTTTGCCTGCCTCGGTGGCGTTGTCGGCCACCGGGTCAGCCTCGCCAAACCCGGCCGCAGATAACCTCGCCGCGTCGATGCCCTTGGCGGTGATGGCGGCCTCGACGGCCTTGGCGCGGCCGTATGACAGTGTCTTGTTGTGCGCGGGGTCACCGGTGTGATCGGTGTAGCCGTTAATGGCCAGTTTCAACGATGTATTTTGCTTGAGTAACAACAACACTTGCTCGATCTGTGGCTGTGAACCCGGAAGGATGCGGGTCTGGTCAGTCGCAAAGTTGATGTGCAATGCCACCTTGCCGGTTTTATCTATCTGCGCTTTCAGTTCACTGGCCGGCAACAGGCTGGCCGTTATTTGCAGCGGTTTGGTTTCGGCAATCAGCAGGCCGCCGCCGAACGCGTAGCTGCACAAATGAATCCAGATATCGCGGTCGGCGCGATGGATAACAAACACCTGCGCGGCGTTATTCCAAATGTCCCCCAGGCCACTGTTGTATTTGAGCGCGAAGTCCCGCGGCCATTCTTTGATCTTCTGGCCGGGGTCTTCCGGAATCCTGCCATCGAAGATCTTGCTGCCGCCCAACGAGGACACGACGGACTCGAGGTTGCGCTGCAATTCCAGGTCGGAGAACGCCTTGCCCTGCGCGGCGTCGATATGGGCTGACCAGACCTTGCCTTCTACTACTGCCAGGCGATCACCGGTCCAGAAGGGTACCTGATCAAAGTCGGAGACATCGGGCGCGGTGGCGATGACATATCCGTCGGGAAGGGCGATGTAGGGAAAGGCGCCCAACGGCACGTTCGACACCTCAAGACTCGCGGCATCGAATACCTTGTTGTCTGCTCCGCTCTCGAATGACGAGGCTTGAATGCTCAGCCCCAGGGTGACGATTAAAACCAGGGTAGTCGCTGCTGTTTTTTTCACTAACGTCATGTTATTCCCGCAAATCCTTAGCACCCAGGGTGATGGTCGAGCGGATAAAGGGTGCTGCTGTAGTTGGCTGCTTATAAAACCGGGGCTATCGAGATAACTCAATAGCACAGCTGCCCTATTGCATCGCGCTTTGGCGCTGGATCACAGTTGTTCGCGCTCTAATAGGTCTTTTCTACGCTATTCGACGCTGCCGATCGTATTGAACAGGGATGCTTTTTTTGAAACCTATAACCACCAGAAAAATTGAAATGAACGCTGCGCTGGCGATGGCCTTGATCTCGCTGTTAACCACCAGCGCTACCTGGACCGAGGCAGCCGTTGGTGCAACGGCCTCCTCGGCACCGTGTACCAATGAAGCGGATTTCCAGGCCGGCACCGTTGTGGAGTCTGAAAGTCGCGACAACACCTCTGCAGTAACCAATCGTAGTAAAACCGAAACGCTGGGCCATGAAGACTTCGCCGGGGCCAACCCGGTGGCGTCATTACACACCACGTTCATAAGCAATTCGCCGGTGTATTTAACGACCACCTTTGCGCAAATCAAGGACGGCCAGTTGATTCGCTATGGTGATCGGCACGGTGCCGGGCCTTCGTTGACCACGACCCTTTACACCCCTCCTCCCACCACGCCGCTGGATTTACAACCCGGGCAGACAGTCGACGTCAGTTACAAGAACCAGGTCGTCAGCGGCGGCACCACGCTTGAGTTTGAGGTATCAGAAAAGCTGACCTACCACGGCCGCGAGACGATCAAAACAGCACTCGGGACATTCGAGACCTGTCGCTTCACCAATGAAATTTCCACTGGATCAACGTCCGGTCAACAACCGACCCAGAAGGTCGTGGTGCAGAATTGGTTTGCTGCCGAAGGGCCCTACCGTGGGCAATCAATCAGGTCGACCAGTCTCTCCGGAACGAATGGTGGACAGGAGCGGCTCGTTGAAGTGGTCAAGATGCGATATGAGACGCGAGCCAACTAGGTAGCTTTATGCCCAGGCGCTGAGAAGGAGGATAGCACTGCCCTTCCTGGCAACGGGTTCAAGCACGCTGTTTGTGCCGCAGTTGCATCGAGCAAAATGCACTTAATTGCTTAATGGCCTTTAGCAACTAGTACAGGTGTACTAGTTCAGCTGTTCTATATCATAAGTTGTATGAGTCGGACATGATCAAAGCGTGTTTTCATTGATCTGGACGGGTTGTGCTTGCTGATATGAGTTGCCGAATTGTGGTGGCGGACGAACATCCACTTTATCGAGAGGGCATGACAGGATTACTGGAGTGCTTAATACCTGGAGCAAAAATAAAACAGGCAGGAAACCTGGAGGAAGTCTGGGCTCTCCTGAATCGCTGGCAACCTGTCGCCATGCTGTTTATCGAAGTATATTTGCCAGGGCTTTGCTCCTTGAAAGAGCTTGCAAAACTGTGCGAGGAAAGAGGCACTACTGCAGTCGTTGTTGTTTCGACAGTCGATGACAGCGTGGTCATTACGCGAGTGATGGAGGCCGGCGCCAATGGTTTTATTGGCAAGAACATTTCAGCCGAAGAGGTACGTAACGCCATCAACGATATTCGGAACGGCCAAGTAGTGGTCAAATACGAACCGGCCGAATCGCCATCATTTGAGAGTGATCACGCGATGGGCAAACTGACGTCGCGGCAGCGGGAAGTCTGGCATTTGATCGCACAAGGTAAAACCAACAAGGAAATTGCCGCTGAACTGGAAATCTCTCCCTATACCGTGCGTATTCACGTGTCTTCGCTGATACGTGCCTTGAACGTACCCAATAGAGCAGTAGCCGCCGCGCGTTTCGCGGGGCGCTACACCTGCTAGTCCCTTGATGGATCTACGGGTAACTCACACTTCATTGACTTGACCTGTTCAAGCAATACGTTACGCAGTTCCGGCGGTCGCACGGGTTTGGCCAGTACCGAGATATTGAATGCGTGCAGTGATTGACGGATGCGCTCGATTTCGTGCCCGGTGATGACCAATGCCGGTATCTCTTGACCCCGGAACTCGCGTATTGCCGCGATACATTCGGCCCCCGAGACCTTTGTGCCCAGGTCGAAGTCGGCAATGATGATGTCGCAATCGCTGGCCAGGGTATCCGCATCACTGTGGGTCTCGACGACGCAGCCCCATTTCTCCAGCAGGGCCTTGGTGGCCAGCAACACATTGGCGTCGTCTTCAATCAGGCATATCCGTAGTCCGTTCAGGCGCTCATGGGTGCTTTTCATCCGAGGCGCGACGACCTTGGGGGCGGCGTGTTTCAACCCGCTGATTGCCACCTGGGTGCCGCGCCCGGGCGTGGAGCGAATATCTACATCGACATTGAGCAACTGGCTGATGCGCTTGACGATGGACAAGCCCAACCCCAGGCCCTCGACATCCTTGTCGCGTGCGTGGCGCACCCGGTAAAACTCTTTGAATACGTCCGGCAGATGTTCGGCGGCGATACCGCAGCCCTTATCGTAAACCACCACGGCCAAGCCCTTTGCCTGGCGTCTGACACCGATCAGCACGGGCTCTCCCGATGCGTACTTGATCGCATTGGACACCAGGTTCTGCACCATGGTGGTCAACAGCCCCGCATTGACATTCACCCAGTGCTCGCAAGGGCGCAGGCGCAGTTCAATCCCGGCCCAGCGCGCGGCCTCGGTGTTCTGTTTGACGACCTCCTGCAGCAGTGCGCCCAGGTTCACCGGTTCCGCTCGCGGCTCCAGCTTACCGTTGTCGAGGGTGTAGATATCCAGGATCGAACGGAACAGCTGAGAGACGGTGTGCAGCGAGCGGTCGATGTTGTCCACCAGGCGCAGTTCTTCGCCGCTCAGATTCGCGTCACGCAGGCACGCGGTGAACAGGCCGATGGAGTGGATGGGCTGGCGCAGGTCGTGGCTGGCCTGGGCGAGAAAGCGTGATTTCTCCTGATTGGCGGCGATTGCCTCTTCCGATGCGATACGCGTGCGCTTGAGCAGAATGTGCGCATAGGCCGGCACGACGATGGTGGTCACGATCAGCATCAGGAACATGTAGGGCTGTGCGCGCCAGAAGGGGTTGAACAAGAAAATAACGATAAGGGTGGACAACGCGATCACGGTTGCCAGGGCCAGATAGTGTGAGCCGAAACGCATGCCATTACCCAGGGTTACCCAGAGCAGCGCGGCATAGATAGGCAATGCACCTTCGCCTCCCAGCACCATGGCGAAAGCGATACCGGTGTAGTCATGAAGCATGGAGAGCAAGCGCCGCCAAAAAAAGTGTCCTGGCCAGCGCTTGATCGCCATGCGCAGGAATATCGACACCACGATGAATGTGGAGATATACACGATGATGGGCGTGTAGGCTGCGGTATCGCTGGGGCGCAGCCCGCTCAGTACGATGATGTACAGCAGCGCACAGGCGCTGACGGTCAGGCGTAACGTGGCCTGATTGAGTTCGCTGTTCTTTTCCACGCGTTCAACCTCATGGACCATGGGGGATGCATCGCTGGATGCCGCCCCCTTGAGAACAATAAGGCGTAGGTTGGCGTGTTAAGGCATCAA
Organism: Pseudomonas sp. NFX5; assembly: GCF_049132125.1. Classification (NCBI taxonomy): domain Bacteria; kingdom Pseudomonadati; phylum Pseudomonadota; class Gammaproteobacteria; order Pseudomonadales; family Pseudomonadaceae; genus Pseudomonas; species Pseudomonas sp. NFX5. The sequence goes on along the minus strand of NZ_JAFMZG010000044.1, from coordinate 64,296 downwards.
ACGACACAGCGTGTCGTATCAGAAGTGGAACGTGTCAGTAAAGCCTGTAGTAATCCACCACGTCATCCACGAAGTAGATTATCAACCTCGTTCCCTTGGTCTGGCTTTGAGCTTTTTTCGTGCCCGTCACACTGCCGACATCATTGGCGACACCCTGAGCCTTGGACACTTGCGACGAGGCGTCGTACATCTTCAGGCTTGTCTCGGTCGAGACATATTTGTGGGCCAGGGTCATGTACTTTTCCAGGCCCTCCTGGTTTTTATCATAGGTCCAGTTGGACCCATTGCTTCTGCTCGTTGAATCAAGTTCCTCTTCGGCTGGAGCGCCGAACAGTTGCGTCACCTGAGTCTTGGTAGTTTTTCCCGGGATGATGGTTTTCTTCAGGTAAGCAACATCGTACTTTTGTGCTCCCGGATTTAAGGAATTCATCAAATCCCCAGTGTTAGCACAGCCTCCCAGGCCTGCGGTCAGTATGCACAGCGTGAATCCGATTCTAAGTAGTTTTCCATATTTCAAGCACATAGACTTACCTTGAGTTGTGATTAATACCATTCCATTTCGACCGGATGCACGGTGAAGTTGACACAACGTAGTGCAACTAATCGAGCCTTTGGATTCACAGGCGGGCAAACACACTGGAACACTTAAACGCTGAAGTTAAAGTGCATTCCGGTGTGCGCTCGGGCTCAAAGCCTTTAAGACTTTTTCGAGCGTGTACAGCTTATGAGGGCGCGTGAGCTGACGCCATAGTACAAGTGTGCTATAGGCGACCAACAGGGACTTGTCTAGCATAGCCAGATGGACATTAATGGCTTGAATTAATGTAATGAATTGCTCGCCAGTTGATGTAATGCCCGATTATTGAAGCCGCATGAATGGAGTCGAAATATGAAATCATGGATCACCGTCTTATCCATTCTGATGCTGTCCGGGTGTGCGGGTTCTCCCTTGAGTAATCTGGTCATGAACCAGCGTTATCAAACGACATCGGACATTACTGCTTCATGGGTAGGTGCATCCGAAGATGAGTTGGTGACGTCATGGGGGGCGCCGAAAAACAGCCATGGCCTCAGTGATGGCAACTCGAAAATCATCGGCTACGACTACGTATGGCTTACAAACGGCAGCCATTCGATGGAATGGGGTTATGTGCCTGATTACGCCCGTTGCGAACAGCGGTTCATGATTGAAAAGGGCGTGGTGACCCGCTGGTATTCATCTGGCGACTGTCCAAAAAGGCCTAAAGGCGCCAAGTTGATCCCCGGTAACACCCCCGTGCCCCAACCCACGCTCTAATGGTCACTGCACCGTCTTGATTCACGTATCGAGCTTGCCCGGCCACCCACTGGCACCGGGAAAGTTACTGAATTGAGCCGCCGCCGCCGCACGGGTGGGCACACCCAGGGATTTAAGCAGAGTGGAAACATGGATGCGTACGGTGAACGGGGAGATCCCCAGTTGCTTGGCTATTTCCTTATTGGTCTTGCCCGCTGCAACCAGGCCGAGCACTTGCCGTTGGCGGGCCGTGAGTGAGGCAAGGCTTGGGTCCAGCAGGGGATTTTCGGGGTTGTACTTCACCACGACTTCCCCTTCCCGAATCGCCAGGATGGCTTCTGCAATGCCTGCCGGATCAACGTTTTTGCCGATAAAGCCATCAGCGCCTTGGGCGATGACCTGGGAAATAATGTCCAGGTCATCGACCATCGACACCACAATGATCGAGGTGCGCTTGAACTCGTTGCGCAACTGGCCTATGACCTGCATAGACGTGATACCGGGAAAGCGCAGGTCCAGAATCAACGAATCAACTTCTGCGCCCGCACGCGCCAGCGCCAGTACTTCATCCAGATTGCCCGCCTGCTCTATCATCGCTGTCGGCATAAGCCGTTCTATGGTTCTCAGCATACCTTCGCGAAACAGAGGATGGTCATCTGCCACTATTATTCTGTGCGTCATGTCAAGGTCCATCTCACCTCAGGTCCGGCGCATCGTAACGCAAACTGTAACGCCAGGTTTCAACTTTTAAGCGACTTCTTGCCCTGGAGAATCGCAATGAACATGACGGAAAAGAACAGTGAACTGGACCAGGCCACATTGCGGTTGACGGTCAGCACCTGTGCTTCGCTGTACATCTTTGTGGTGGCCCTCCTTCCTTCAAGTGACTTCGCCACCTATGTACCGATCATGTGGTACATGGCGTTTTTCATCAGCGTCGCAGTCCCCCTGCGCATGGCGATCAAGCGCTGGCCAGGGCACTTTTTCTGGCGCCGATTATTCGCCATGGCCCATGACTATACCGGCATCGCTTTCGCCATGATCGTGGGTGGAGAAGGCGCGTTGCCGGTTTATGCCGCGTTGCTCTGGGTCACATTGGGCAATGGCATGCGCTTTGGCTCGCGCTACTTGACCGCCGCGACACTCATCGCGCTGAGCATGCTGGTCATGATCTTCATGCTTACCCCCTTCTGGCGCGCGCAGCCCTACATGTTCCTGATGCTGATCGTGACTACCATCGTAGTACCGGCCTATGCGCACATTCTGCTCAAGCGCACGCGTATCGCATCGGAAGAGGCAATCGCCGCCAATCAGGAGAAATCACGCTTTCTCGCCCAGGCCAGCCACGACCTGCGCCAGCCCATCCACTCCATCGGCCTGTTCACCGCGTGCCTGCGGGACGCGAATTTGGGCGGCGAAGAACTGCGCCTGGTAGACAACATCGACCGCTCGCTGCATACCGTCTCTCAACTGTTCCGTTCGATCCTGGATATCTACACCCTCGACAACGGAAAGCTGGAGCCGCAAGCGGAACCGGTGAACCTGGGCGCGCTGCTGCGGGACGTCGTCAAACAGAACACCGAGGCCGCGCGCTGGGCCGGGGTTCAACTGCGCCTGCGCCCTTGCGAGCACTGGGTGAATGTCAACGCGGGACTGTTGACCACCATGGTGCAGAACCTGGTGTCAAATACGCTCAAATACGCGTCCGGCCAACCGGTCTTGATCGGTGTGCGTCCCAGAGGCAAGGGCTTGGCCATTGTCATCTACGACAAGGGACGCGGCATCGCCGCTGAACATCTGCCGGACGTATTCAAGGAGTTTTACCGGGTGCGACACGCACGCGACAAGGATGTCGAGGGCCTGGGGTTGGGCTTGTCCATCGTCAAGCGCATCAGCCAGTTGCTCAATCTGGATATCCAGTTGGACTCCCGGCTCGGCCAAGGCACCCGCGCCACTATCCAACGCCTGGAAAGCGTCGCGCCGGGCACCGAGACACAACGGCCAGCGGCCACGCAAAGCCGTCTGCAGGGTCTGCGGGTCTGCCTGGTGGAAGACGATTCCAACGTACTGATGGCGACCTCGGCCTTGCTGGAAAAATGGGGATGCGAGGTAGAAAGTCATAGCGATGGACTGAACGTGACCACGGAATGCGACATCATCATTGCCGACTTCGACCTGGGCCCTAGGATTTCAGGTTCCGAGTGTATCGCTGCGATTCGCGAACAGCGTGGTTGGGAAGTACCGGCCATGATCATGACCGGCCATGAAATCGAGCGTATCCGCAGCACATTGATCCACATGAATATCTCCATCCTGTCCAAGCCCGTGCGTCCGCCTGAATTGCGAACGACCCTGCTCGAACTGACCAAGCATTTCGCCAGGGAAATGGGTTAGCTGGGGGATGTCCATGCCCGGACATATCCGGGTGCGACGGTGTGTGGAATGCACGCCTATCATTAGCGCGGCTTGCCATTCGCCTGTCGGTTTGCGGCGAGGTAATAGGTCACTTGTCGTATTGATGTCGCTGGCGCCCCGTTATCCAATGCGCCTGGGGAACGTGCTGCGCTGAATCAACGTTGTTTCAGCGCAGGCCGATCCTCCGCTGCCTTGATTCAGATACCGTTCAATTAAGCGTAAGGAGTGTCCCAGCCGAAAGACGGGCGGTTGGTTTTGACAACCGCGCCACCTTGACCGACTCGGGCCACACAGCGATCAAGTGATAGAGGGAGTTTTTATGAAAGACAATATGAAGAAAGTACGTTCGACCATCGCATTAGCATTGGCTCTCTCAGCAGGCCTTGCGTTCAGCGGTACGGCCAGCGCCTTTACTTTTGAACATGGATGGAGTTGCCAGAATAAGTGGTACCAAATGGGACTTATTGAACTGATTGCTTGCGGAGGTGGAGGCGACGGTTGATCTGCCTGGGTCTTTTTCAGGCATATGAAGGAGCGGCAGTTCATTAACGCTTCACACACACAAACAACGCATTCCCGGTCACGCCCGCCCAGGGCGTGATCCGCTCATAGTCATGCTCGAACACCTGCACCTCAAAGTACGGCTGTAACAGCCCCTGCAACTCCGTGAAACTCAGCGCCACCATGGTGTGCTCATCCTGCCAGGCCTGGGTCACACCCGCCGTGGTCTTCTCGATACTCAGGCGCAGCGCCTGCTGCTCCCCTTCTCCGCGGTAATGCCAGCCGGAGCCAAAGGTGAAATGACTGCCTTCAAACTCCACGCTATGGCGTACCAGCAAGCGGTTGTCGATATGCAGTTTGTCCACCGCGTTGAAGCAGAACACGCCGTTGTCGGCGAGTGCGTGGTGCACGCTGGCGAGGCAGGCGCGCAGTTGGGCCAGCCCGGGGTTGTAGTGGGTCGAGTACAGGAAGCAGGTGATCAGGTCTTGCGGTTCGTCCACCTGGAAGCCGGCCATGTCCTGGCGGCTGAACCGTGCCTCGGGGCAACGCAGTTGGGCGAGGTCCAGCATCGGTTGGCTGATGTCCAGGCCGGTGCTGCGGTAGCCGAAGTCGAGGAAGTGGCGCACATGGGGCCCGGTGCCGCAGGCAAGGTCCAGATGGCGGCGCCCGTCATTGCCGAACAACTGGTGCAGGCGGCGCACGCTGTGGCTCTGCGCGCGGTAGTCGATGTCGGCGCACATCAGGTCGTAGTAGATGGACAGGTCGGTGTACAGCGCGTTGGAGGACATAAGTGGCCAGAGGGTTCGGCGGGAATTTCGCGCCGGCATGGTAACCCAGTCCTGGGTGTAAACCGCTACACTCGCCCCTCAACCATCCGCCAAGGAGGCAACCATGAGCGTTCGCGGTCAAGACCGACAGATCGACAATATCGAGTTCAACGTGGGCGACATCGCCCGCAGCAAAGCCTTCTACGGCGCGGTGTTCGGCTGGGCATTCGTCGACTACGGCCCCACCTACACCGAGTTCAGCGATGGCAGGCTGACCGGCGGGTTCACGACCGCAGAGCCCGTTCGACCGGGTGGCCCGCTGGTGATCCTGTACGCGGATGATCTTGAAGGCACGCAGCAGCGGCTCAAATCCGCAGGCGCCGTGATCAGCCGCGAGACCTTTTCGTTCCCCGGTGGCAGCAGGTTTCACTTCATTGACCCGGATGGTTATGAACTGGCGGTGTGGACCGCTCAGCCGTAGCTGGCCGCAACACCTGGCGTGGAAGCGCAGTCGCGCTCCCACAGGCTGGCGAGCGCCGCTATTGCAACGGCACATAAATATCGGTCTGCCATTGATCCTGCGGTGTCTCGGGGAAAATGCTCAGGTATTCGAAAAACAACGGCTGGTCCCGAAGCTCCTCGCCGCTGCCAGGCAGCCAGTCGCGGTAGATCGGATAGATCGACTCTGCGATGTGATCCGGCGAACCCACATGACGCACCACCACACAGCGCCCGCCGGGGATGACGCGTTCAGTGACGCCGAACTCATTCGCGGCCAGCGCCTGGTGAATCTCGCCGCAAATGGCAAACCGGAACTCATCGGCCGGGGTCGTATCAGGATTGTCGAAGGGAATACCGAAGCTGCGACTTGAAGCCACCGGCGACTGCCCGCTGTGCATGCGCCACGCAATGAATGTCTGCACGCTTTCATTCACGCGCCCTGGGGCGCCGCGGTGCTCGAATGCGGCCACCTTGACCGCAGGAAACTCCACAATTCGTACCTGCATGATGATGCTCCTGGAAAAGTAAGGGACGCTGAATACCCCGCGCCAGAGCTGCCAATCCGGTCGTTTCCGGAATGCGCTCGGCGCCATGCCGAACGCTCGCCTGAACGCCCTGGCAAAGGCTTCAGGACTTTCGAAGCCGGCCCCCAGCGCCGCCTCCAGCACCGAATAATCAGCGCGGGAAGACAAGTCATGTGCCGCGCGGCGCAGGCGCATCAGTTGCACATAGCGCGCAACCGGCATGCCCACGAACGCGGTGAATTGCCGATGGAAGTGAAACACCGAAAAATGCGCCACCTCGCTCAGCGCCTTCACCGACAAGTCACCTTCAAGATTCGCGTCGATATAAGCGAGCACGGCGTCGAAGCGCTGTGTGTAGGCGGCGTTGCCTGGCAAGTCAGACACGGGTTGCAAGCTCCGGGATAGGCGTTGGACGATAGGATCAACTATACCGACAGCCTGCGCCTAGCCGTGCTTGCTGAGGTGGATGTGCCAGCACGGATTCACAAAGCAAGCCTGGCAATCACCTTGATCTCGAACTGGTACCCATACAGCCACGTAACCCCCACGCCAGTCAGCGTCGGGTGCGGCGCTTCGCCCCAGAACTCCGGCACCACCTTCCAGATCGTCTCGAACCTGGATTCGGGATCGACGATAAACACCGTCACATCGATCACATCGTCAAAGGTGCAGCCGGCAGCCCCCAGGATCGCATTCAGGTTGTTGAACGCCAGACGGACCTGATCCTCCAGATCGGGCTCGGGCGAGCCGTCTGCATGGCTGCCGACTTGGCGTGCTGTGGTTGCCCAGCTACATGTCGAAAGCCTTCGAGGACCGGGGCGAGTTAGTGCCCTTGTTCAAGGACTGGCACCTTGATCCGATGCCGCTTTACGTGGCCTTTCCGCCGAACCGGCATATCAGCCTGAAGCTGCGCGTGTTTATCGAATGGGTGGCTGAGTTGCTGGCCGTGCATGCGCCTGTCAGTGGGCGACAGGATGGGTGCTGATGGACGCGTGTAGGGTTCGCTGATCGACCTGAACAACCAACCTCTACTGCCTTTCAAGGCTTCTCTTCAGTCGGCGCAGATGACTACTGACGATCACTTTATGGGCGAGCCCTACCGGTAACATGTAGATGCGTCCATAGAGGTTATGCGTGACGACCGATGATGTGATGGTGAGCACACGATCTGTTATCGAAAGGCAGATCATGACATCCAGATGCCTGTCACGCTCGGTAAGAACCAGGATATCGGAGGCGCTGTGCTCCACCAGAAAGAAATCCAGGTGTTCGCCTGCGTGTACCGTTTTTCGCGCAACGCCGGAGAACCCGCCGATTCGCCTCACACCGAATAACGAAGAAATTGCGTCCCTTATTCGGAAAGCCAGCCGCATGGCCAGTCCCGGCTCAGCCGTTGTGATGTTCCACGCGTCAAGCATGGTGATTTCAACGGGGAGCTGAACCGACCTAATGTGGTAGTAATCGAGCTCCGACAGTGCACGCAACGTGTGGGCTGGTGATGTGATAGGCAATTTTCATCCCGTCCAGTGGGCCAATTTTCATTCCCGATAACATCCGAGGCTGAGTGTTATGCGGCTATGTTACGTCAATGTACAGCCGCCATGAACGTCCCCTCCCTGTCCCTTCCCCTGTGTATCGCAAGTGGGCGAACATATCCCCGCCATAGTATGGTTGCGGCCCCCAACCCTCACAGGATATGAAGGTTACCCATGCGTTTACTGTTTCCCCTGGCCGTCAGCTTGACGCTGATCGGCTGCGCCACCACCAAGACCGACGTTCGCAACGAAGCACACATCAGCCGATATGACCCGACCACTACCGCGCGTGTCCGCCTGATCACCGGTGACACCACCCACGCCGGCTTTATCAGTGGCCAGACCTGCGAGATGTTCTACAACGAGTCCCTGCTGACCAAAACCCCCGAAGAAGCCGGATGGCAAACAGCCCATGTCGACTCGGCGGGGCTCTACCCTTTCCGGGCGACAGACCGCCAGAACAGCGTGATTGGCATGCCTGCCAGCAAGGCGAGCAAAGCCATCAATCAATCGCCCAAGGTGTTTGACGAACATGTCATCCCGGCCGGTAAACCGTTTATTGCAGGGTTCGCCATGGGGGGATCGCAACTCTCCTGCTTTCCCGCGCCCGTCACGCTTATCCCCGAGCCCGGTAAAGACTATGAAATGGAACTTCAAATGATGAAAATCAGCACGTTCAAGGCCGGCTGCGTGATTGCCGTCCGCCAGCTCTCCACCCAGGCCGACACCACCGTAGAAACGCCGCTGAGACCGCAGGTGTGTGCCAAAACACCGTCGGGCTGGTACACCGTGACCCCAGCGCCCTTGCCTTGATCGCCCCTGGGCAGTTGTTGAACGGCAGTTGCATTTGACTCAATGGTTTTCCTCACACTCATACAGGGACAGACATGGGCATTTTGGATCGATTGTTTGGTGGACGCTTTACCATGCCTCCTCCCGAGGAAACCAACCTCAGCGCTTCAGCGATCATGAAAGAGCTGCGGCCCGAGCGCAGCGACCCCTCCCAGAAAAAAGCCCTCGAAGCCTTTGCCCAGGCGCTGGTGGCCACCACGGCGGAAAAAGAAGGCGCCAGACTTGTCCGCCGCGTTATGCGCAGATACGCGATGGGAGATGCCCCCTGCAGTGCCCTCACCGAAGGTTTCCTGAATGACGCCAAGGGGCAAAAACTCGAACACCTTGTACTCCTCAGCGTGGATTGGAGGGGCTATGACGTGTTTGAGTATCTAGCGCCCTTTCTGGTAAGCGCCAGTGGCTTGAAGACGCCCTACGCCTATGTACGGGAAAACGCTACCTCCATGCCACAGGTTCTCGATAACTTTGATCAGTGGCTCGCCCGGTTCGGTAAACGGTTTCTTCACCTGGATTCCGGAGGTGAAAATTACGACGGTTTCATTGTTGACACGGATCGACTCGAAGACGTTATCGAGCTGGCTGGACGAGCGGGAATCCACGTGCGTCTTGAGAGCTTCTGACTCTGCGGCGGGGTGAGGGGCTTCTGCAGAACCTGTTCAATCAAGCCCTCGCCCGATGAATGTCCCTGCCCCGGCCGCTATCCGATCAGGTTTTCCCTTTCCCGATCATTGCGGCCTTGGACCTCGAGCCCTGATCCCCCCTCGGGCGTTCAGCCCGCTGTTTTTGCTCCTGCTTGAATTGCTGCTGCCAGCGCGCCAGCGCCTCAGCCCCGTCCGATGCCTGCACGGCCCATGGCGTCGACGCGATCATGCCGAAAAGCGTCCAGATAAGGAGTTGCTTCATTTCATCTCACCTTGGTTGTTTGAACTGGAATGGATGCGGATATCCGCGTTGGTAATGCTTGAATAGGTGTCGAGCAGCCCGGCTAAATCCTGGTAGCCAGCCGCCAGAGCGTGAGCCCCCAGCCGGGTCAATGATCTCGACGTCCGACGTGCCTGAGCCGCGCTGATCGCGGGAGTGGAGGCATACCGTGAAATACGCCGCTCGCCCCTTTGCGCACATTTGGCGATTGCTGAGTCAGGTTCCAGCTCCCGTGTCTGGCGTTGCAAAGTCAGCAGCCGGCGGCTCAATTGAAGGGACACAGAGCCGGCGCCGCCCGCCGGTTGGTGACCAGCGCCCAAGAGTGCCTGCAAGGCAACCAATCGGTGCTGTTGCCGGGCCTGCCACTTGAGCAGGTCCATGCGGCGCCCGTGCCGGAGTAAGCGCCGGGTGTCCCTGTGCAGCGCCTGGGTCAGGACGTGTACATGGCGGGCGGATTGCCCCGGCAGTAGCTGGAAGGCCAGCAGGCAGATGGCAAGCGCTACCAGCCAGGCGAGCGCTTGATTGGCGAAGTCCGTGAAGTCGTACTGGGCCGTGCCGCCGGTGCCGACGAGGGTGTTGAACGCGATCAGGTAGGCAATGCCCTGCAAGGCGTGGCGCGGCCGGGTGGTGGCATGAATGCCGACGGTCCAGAAGGCGATCAGCACGACGCTGAGCAACGCGAACCCGCTGATGTGCGGCAACACCAGGAACTTGCACGCCGCTGCCGTTACGATGCCGTACAGCGTTCCCTCGAAGAAACGGCCGATGCCTTGAGCGGGCGCCGGGCTGGTGGCCAGCAAGGTGCAGCACGGGCCCAACACTGCCAGCAAGGTTGGCCCCTGGTCCCAGGCGCTCAGGTACCAGACCGCAGCGGTTGCAAGCGTGGCCGCCAGGGCGCGTAGACCGTTGCGCAGCGCGTCGCCGTAATGGCGGTGGAACCCCACGGCGCGGGCCGGCGTCCGGGGCGCGCGCTCAAGGCAGGCAAAGCTCAGCAAGGCGCTGGACAGGTCTGCCAATTGTTCACTCAAGCACTGCTGGCTTTGACGGTTTTCATGGGCCTGGGCGAGGCAGTGCTGCATCTCCCGGACATGCTCGGCTGCCGCGGAAAAACCCGGCTTTGCGTCGGCCAGCTGTTGCAGTTGCGCGCCCATTCGAACGAGGGAAGGCAAGCCACCGTGGTTGAGCGGTGACTCGTCCAGGATCACCCCGTGCACATACGCAAGCCCTGCCTGCAGGGTCGCGAGCCTGGAACGGATCAGGCGGGACTCACCTCGGCCGATCCCGAGAAGCTCGTCCACCTTACTCACCTCGATGGCGAGTTGGCCCTGCGCACTAGCCAGTTGCGCGCCCTGCTCCCCCTCAATTCGCAAGGCCAGCAATTCCAAGGTACGGGCGGCGATGTCCTCAAGCGTCTTGTTCAGTTTGGACTCGACGGTCTTGCGGCTGAACAACGTCGCCACCAGACTCAGGCTCAACACCCCGAGGACCACGGCCGTGCCCCGCGCCACGATATGCTCGAAACCTTGCTGCGGGGCGACAATGGCCGGGCCCAGGGCAAGGCAAACCGTATAGCCTGCGACCACTGCCGCCGTGGCCTGGTAGTGCCGAAGCACGGTCATGGCACCGACACAAAGGCCGAGCCACACCCCGATCCCGAGGATGAACAGCAGCATTTTTTGCGCGAACAGGCCGGTCAGGACCAGGGCGGCGAGCAACCCCACCAGGGTTCCCAGAACGCGATTGAAGCCCTTGCCGACCACCGCGCCCTGCAGCGGATGGATCAGCAGCAACACGGTCGAAGCCGCCGAGAACGGCGCCTCCAGGTGCAATTGGAAGCCCAGCCACAGGGCCAATGTCGCCGCCGCAAGACTGCGCAGCACATACCCCGAGGTCTCGGGCGACCATGCCCCGAGCATTCGCAGTGCACCGGCCATCACATGAAATCCTGCAGCCACTGGGTAAGCCGCCAATGGGGGGCGGCCCCCGCCTCGGCGACCTCGATACTCGCGGTCATCCCCGCCGCCAGCTCCACGCCCGGTGGCACCTTGTCCAGCTCAATCCGAACCGGCACACGCTGGGCCAGGCGTATCCAGCTGAACGTAGGAGCCACCTGGGGCAAGCCGCTGTTACTGCGCAGCTCGTTGCCGTCGGCAATGCCTCTGCCGAGGCTCGCCACATGCCCTTCAAGCAGCGGTGCAAAGCCCATGAGCTTGATGGACGCCGCGGCCCCCACGCGAACACCCGGCAGCTTGGTCTCCTCGAAGTAAGCGGTGACCCAGAAGCTATGGCTGTCGACCACAAAGATATTGGTATCGCCCGCCGCCGCGTAGTCACCCGGCTGCAGCCGCAGCTGGGTCACATACCCGTCGACCGGTGAACGAACCGTCGTACGCTGCAGATCCAGCTGCGCGTGGGCCAACTGGCTCTGGGCCGCGTCCACCCGCGCCCTGGCCACCGCCAGGTCCCGGGCCGCATTGTCGGTCTCCTCCCGCGCAATGGCATCGCCGAGTTGCTGGCGACGGCTGAGCTGTGAGCGGCGCTGTTCGAACACACTGCGCGCCTCGGCAAGCTCGGCCGTTCGCTGTTGCCGGGCCAGCAGATAGGCGCTGCGGTCGATCTGATACAACAACGCGCCCTTGGCGACCCACTGGTTGTCCTCGATCAGCAGTTGTTCAACCTGGCCGGACACTTCGGGGGCAATGCGGATGACTTGCGCACTGACCCGCCCGTCCCGTGTCCAGGGGGCCAACTCATAGGCGCGCCACAACTGCGTACACAGCAGCAGTGCGGTCAAGCCGAGCACCAGGGTGACGAGGGTCTTGAGCAGGTGTTTGATCGTCATCGCCCGCGCCTCAAAACTTCAGCACAAGGATCGAGAGAACGATCAACGACATGCAGAAACGCGCCATGCTCGGGTGCCAGGCCCAGCCCAGCCAGGGCCGCATGATCCGCTCCAGCAGTGCGTAAACCACGGCGGTAACGCCCAGGTAGAGCAAGAAAGGCGGCAGGTAGAGGTGGGCAATTGTGATTTCGCTCAGCATCGTTGAATCTCGCAGTCGGCAATGGCCTTGCTGACGATGGTAGGGACTGCAAGGCCGTGCCGATATTGAGTATGCTGCCAAGATATAATCAAATTCAGACAATCGAGGTGGCGCGACGTGGACGAGACACATCTCTACGGGGTGGATCAATTCGAACTGGACAGTTTCGACCAGCCCGCAGTGGCTTTGATGCTGGGGAGTCAGCGAAACGACACCGAATTCCCCGTCCATACCCACCGCAAAGGCCAACTGGTAGTGGCGTATCACGGCGGCATCGTATGCACCGTAGAGGATGGCGTGTGGATGGTGCCGTCGGGGTTCGGCGTATGGATCCCGGGCGGTATTGCCCACAGCAACCGGGTGACCGCCAACGGCAAGATCGGCTATCTGTTCGTAGAGCCCGGTGCGGCCGCGCTACCGCACACATGCTGCACGCTGGTGCTGTCACCGCTGGTCCTGGAATTGATCCTGCACCTGAGCGCCCAAGCCCAGGACTATCCGCCGGCGTCTGCCAATGCACGCGTGGCGAGCGTGCTCCTCGAACAGTTGGAACTGGCTCCCTCGGAACAGCTGTACCTGCCGCTTCCGGCCACAACGCAGCTGCGTTTCATCGCACGGGGGTTGGCCCAGGACCCGTCAAATCGCTGCACCATGGCCCAATGGGCACGCCAGGTCGCCATGAGCGAGCGCTCCCTGGCGCGCTTGGTTAAAAGCGAAACTGGGCTAACCTTTGGCCAATGGCGCAAGCAATGGCAAATCATCGTGGCCTTGCAGAGCCTGGCCGAGGGCGAATCCGTGCAACGCACCGCCGAAGCCCTCGGGTACGAGTCGGTCAGTTCGTTCATCAGCATGTTTCGCAAGACACTGGGCTCGCCGCCGGCGCGGTACATGCGGCGGACCGCAACACATCAGCGGGGATCCCGGTTGGCTGATGAAGCTTTACCCGTCGAACGGTCTAAATTTGCAGAATGACGTGCCGATAGGCTGGATGTAACCCAAGGAGGCGGTTTCCCATGTTCAATACAAAAGCCAAGAACCAGCTTCACGCCCAGGCAGCCGAGCTGTTGGAACTGCGCCAACTGCGCGATGGCCTGAACCGTGAAATGCTGACGTTGAGCATCGACTCGACATTCAAGATCACCGCATGCAACGACAACTTTGCCAAGTCGTTGGGCTACACCCCGGAGCAACTTCGAGGCCGTGCCATGGCCGAGATCGTGCCGCAGTACGTCTCCAAGCTGCCCTGCTTTCATAATTTTCGAGCGGCGGTCGCCGCTGGCAAGTCCATTACCGACGATTACCGCTACCTGCATGCCGACGGCTCATTGATATGGCTGCATGCACATTGGCAGCCGATTACGGATGCGAGCGGCCAGCTGAGTCATGTCACCTGCTATGCAACGAACATTACCGCCCGGGTAGAAAAAGCCTCGGAAAACACCTCTTTCATCCAGGCATTGCTGCGCTCGACGGCGGTGATCGAGTTCGACCTCTCCGGGCATGTCATCACCGCCAATGAACAGTTCCTGCACGCCATGGGCTACAGCCTGGAGCAAGCCAAAGGCAGCCACCACCGGATTTTCTGCAAGCCGGAGGAAACCTCGTCGCAGCACTACAAGGATTTCTGGGCAACCCTGAACAGGGGCGAGTTTGTAGCCGGCCGATTTGAACGCGTTGACAGCCGCGGCCAGACCGTGTGGCTGGAAGCAACCTACAACCCGGTGTACGACACTGAAGGCGCACTGTGCAAGGTGGTCAAGTTCGCCACGGTGGTCTCCGACCAGGTTGCCCGGGAACAGGAAGTCAGTGGCGCGGCGCAAACCGCATTTGAAATTTCCCGGCAGACCGATGTCAGTGCCGAGCGCGGAGCCGTGGTGGTCAACGACACGATGCATACCATGCATAAAATCGCCGCTGATATGCAGGCGGCTGCCGGCGGAGTCGAAGCCCTCGGAAAACAGTCACTGCTGATCAGTTCGATCATTCAGACCATCAGCAGCATTGCCCAGCAAACCAACCTGCTGGCATTGAATGCCGCGATTGAAGCCGCCCGTGCAGGCGAGCAAGGCCGAGGCTTTGCGGTGGTGGCTGATGAAGTGCGGCAACTGGCCGGGCGCACCAGCACGGCGACGGAAGAAATCGCCTCGGTGGTGCTGCAGAACCAGAAACTGGTGGATGAGACCGTCGCCGAAATGGCCAACAGCAAATCCCAGGCAGAGCAAGGTCTTGAACTCGCCACGCAGGCAGGCCAGGTCATTGTGGAAATTCAGGACGGCGCCAAGCGGGTGGTCGACGCGGTGGGCAGGTTTGCGAATCAGGTGGCTTAGCTTGCCCGCAGTGGCGCAGGCGAATTCGATAGCGATGACATATAAATCAATGGTGGCCACTGTGGGGCTGTCTTTTGAGGGTTGGATGCAAGGGAACTATTTGCTGTACGCCTGCCCCAGATTCAATGCCTGGGATGCCTGCAACAACCAGCGACTAAAGTGGAGCTTTTTTTCGGATCAATGCTTGTTCTCATGGCGCAAGCGTTCCGGTGTTGTCCCGGTCCAGCCGTGAAAGGCGCGAAAGAAAGAGTTGGGGTCGTCGTAACCCAGCAAGAATGAAATCTGCGTGTAAGGCAGCTCTGAATTGCGGATGTAATGGCGGGCCAACTCTTCACGTAGTCCGTGCAGGACTTGCGAAAAGCTTGTTTTCTCCTCGGCGAGTCGTCGTTGCAAGGTGCGCCGACTGACTGCAAGTTTGCGTGCGACCTCATCAGCACCTGTAATCCCACTTGGCACCAGCTCAAGCAGAACACTACGCACTTGGCTGGCTATGGATGAGTCTCTGGTCAGCTCGGCCAGCCGCTCCTGCAGCTTCGGCTCGAACAGTGCCCACATGGCCTGGTTTTCTGTAATAAACGGGCGCTCGGCGTCGGCGCGGGAAAACTCCAGGCCAATGCTGTCACCTAACTCCAGGGTACAACCAAAGAACTCTTCGTATGCCAGTTTCGGTTCGAGCGTCCTGGGGGAAATGACACGCAGCGGCACGACAACCTGTCGCGTCGCCATGCGTGCAATCTGGACGAAATAACCCAGTTCCACAGCGATCAACGCGGTGGCGGGCTGCTCGCTGGTCGCGCCGAAGTGGATGCCCAGGCGCAGCCGCTCCGGGTGTACCTCGATGTCCAGGTGCATTGGACCGATCAGGGGTTTGAATTGCTGAATACGCTGGGATGCGACAATCAGGTTGGGGCTGCAAAATGCCGCGAAAGTCGCCGGGTCGAACATTTCTGCTGAAAAATTACGCAGTATGCGCAGCGGTAACTGCGCATCACCGAGCAATATTGTCAGCGTTTCCCATAGCCGAAAGTAATCCGCGCTCGCCAGGCTGGCATCGCGTCGTTCGAACAGGTCTTTAGGCAGTTGCGCCATAGCCAAGAACTCGCGGACCGGGACGCCCAGGTCTGCGAGCAGTACCTTCCAGCCTGACGAGACGGAGAATCGTTCCATAATGTGATCAACGTGCCTTTATGCGGCCACTTTCTATCAGCTGCGCGAAGAAATCATTCATGGAGTCCTGCATCGGACGATAGCTCACACCCAATATCTCACGGCTGCGACGATTGTCCGCTCGCCATGGCAGGTCAACATTCAGGCTGATCATTTTGCGCGTGAGTCCCTTGTTCATAAGTGGCCCGACCGTCCAGACCAGCCACTTGGGCAGCTTGCGACGAGGGATTGGATAGCGCGCACCATAGCGTTCCAGCAGCGTCTCAGCCATCTTCAGGAAGCTGGTGTTATGCCCTGATACGATGAAGCGCCCTTTGGCCTCTGGGACAAAACCGCCCCGGAAGTGGGCCTCCGCAAGATCCCTGACATCGACGACACCGAAGCCGATGTCAGGCACGCCCATCTTCAGGGTGCCGTCGCCCATCTGACGAATGAGGTTGAAGCTTTCGGAGGTACCGTTGGGGTTCACTCCTGGCCCGATCACCAGCGAAGGGTTGATGGTTACCAGGTGCCAGCGATCCTGTTTCTTTGCAATGGACCAAGCCTCTTTTTCCGCCAGCAGCTTCGAATAGGAATAGGCCTGATGATCGACCGAGGAGCTGGTGTTCCAGATTTCTTCAGTGAACAGCCCTTCTGGGGTCTTGGCCAGGTCGGCATTGTCGCCATAGATGGCGGCGCAGCTGCTAGTCACCACAACGCGCTTTACCGAAGGCGTCCCATTGGCAGACTCCAGAACATTGCGCGTGCCGAGTTGAGCCGGCTCTATCAGTTCTTTGACCGGGTCCTGAATATCCAGGGTGAAGGGCGAGGCAGTATGGAACACGACTTCGCAGCCTTGCATCGCCTTCTGGTAAGAGCCCGGCGCAAGCAGATCTGCCGCGAAGAAGTGGATAGTGCCCGGCATGCTTTCAGCCAGCGCAGCCAGAGGGTGCAGTTTCGATGCATCATCCGGGTCACGGACGGCAGCGTGCACCGTCAAACCTTCTTGCAGCAGGCGGCTGACCAGCCAACCGGCCACATAGCCCGTAGCTCCAGTGACCATTACAGGTTTGGTTTTGTCGATATGCATATCAGGCTCCTGGCTCAGATTTACCCTCAGCTTGCCTGCTCTGCCGGTTCGCAGCACTAGCGGATGGTGCCAAGCGACTCGCATAATGCGCCACATGCGCGTGAGAAGGGTTTTGGGCATGACAAGTAGACGAGCCGCTGAGTCCACTGTTGGTCGAAAGCAACGCGCACATTGTCCAACCACCTCCACTCCCCTTATCCTCGACGGTCCCCGTCCGTCCAAAACCGGAGCCGCCATGGACCTCGCCACCCTCGCCCTGTTCCTCCCCGCCTGCTTCGCCCTGAACATGGCGCCCGGCCCGAACAACCTGCTGTCCGTCAGCAACGCCACGCGCTACGGCTACCGCACCTCGTGCCTGGCCGGTGTCGGTCGCCTGCTGGCCTTTGCCGGGATGATCGCCCTCGCCTCCGCAGGCTTGGCGGTGGTGCTGCAGACGTCGGAGTTGTTGTTCTACGCGATCAAGATTGTGGGCGCGGCGTATCTGTTTTATCTGGCGTTCCAGCTGTGGCGGGCTGATCAGCAGGCTGAGGCGCAATCGGCAGGCGCGAAGGTGGGTTTGTGGGCACTGGCGCGACAGGAGTTCCTGGTGGCGGCAGGCAACCCGAAGGCCATCCTGATCTTCACCGCGTTCCTCCCGCAATTCGTGGTCCCCGGCCAACCCATCACCCCGCAATTCGCCGTGCTGGGCGCGCTGTTCCTGGTGTTGGAATGGATCGCCATCAGCCTCTACGCCTATATGGGCCTGCACATGCGCCGCTGGTTTGCCGAGCCGCGTGGCAAGCGGATATTCAATCGCTGCTGTGCGGGGTTGTTGTCGGCGGCGGCGACGGTGTTGTTGACCGCGCGCAGGGCTTGAGGAAAAAACATGACCCGCAACCAACTTGCCGACCTGTACCTCGGCTACATCGACTGCCTCAACCGGCAGGATTGGAACCGCCTGGGCGACTTCGTCCACCCGGACGTGTGCTACAACGCCCAGGTGGTCGGCCTGGAGGGCTACCGCGCCATGCTGGAGCGCGACTTTCGCGAGATCCCCGACCTGGTGTTCCACATCCAGTTGCTGATCGCCGATCCGCCCACCGTCGCCAGCCGGCTGAACTTCAATGTTACGCCCCGGGGCGAGTTTTTCGGGCTGGCGATCAATGGTCGCCAGGTGGCGTTCTCGGAGAACGTTTTCTACACGTTCGTCGACGGCAAAATCGCCCAGGTCTGGTCGGTGATCGACAAGGCGGCGATCGAACGGCAGTTGGCCGTCTAAACTCCATGGACCCATTGTCCGTGGAGACCGATCATGAAACCCAAGAACACCCTCTGCCTCTGGTACAACGGCACCGCCGAGGAGGCTGCGCGCTTCTACGCCAGCACCTTGCCCGACAGCACGGTCGACGCCGTGCACCTGGCCCCCGGTGACTACCCGTCCGGCAAACAGGGCGATGTGCTCACGGTGGAATTCACCGTGATGGGCATCCCGTGCATCGGCCTCAATGGCGGCCCGATATTCCCCCACAGCGAAGCGTTTTCCTTCCAGGTCGCCACCGATGACCAGGCCGAAACCGATCGCTACTGGAACGCCATTATCGACAACGGCGGCCAGGCCAGCGCCTGCGGTTGGTGCAAGGATAAGTGGGGATTGTCGTGGCAGATCACGCCTCGGGTGTTGACCGATGCGGTGGCCAACCCTGACCCGACAATAGCCAAACGTGCTTTCGACGCGATGATGACCATGACCAAAATCGACATTGCGGCGATTGAAGCCGCGATAAAAGGCTGATCCACCTGCACCGGCGCATTCAAGCCACGGGGGAAGTTGACACACCTCGTAATATTCCATGAAGATAGCCCCAGTCTTCATGGGTGTGTCAGCTTATGTCCGCAACCTCAGTGGTTAACCTTTCCGTCATTGGCTTGATTGCCAAGGCGCAAGGTTGCGTGGCGCACGCCCTCAAATCGAAGAAACAGTCGCTCATGTGACCGGGGCGCGCTGTCCCGTCAGATGAGCTGACAGGACATTGAGCGCGGACTCCCTCCCCCTTGCACAATTGCCCATGCCTTTCTGACGGTGACTCAAACGGTCAATCATCAGGAGAAAGTGCATGTCATCGTTTCAAGGTATCTGGGTTCCCGTGGTCACGCCGTTCCAGGACGGCGCCATCGATTTTGTCGGCCTGCACCGCCTGGTCAGCCACCTGCTGGACAAGCACGTGGCCGGGATCATGGTGTGCACCACCACCGGCGAAGCCGCATCTCTCAGCCGCCAGGAACAATTGGCGGTGCTGGATGCGGTATTGCAACAGGTGCCCGCCCACCGTGTGGTGATGGGTCTGGCGGGCAACAACCAGATTGAGCTGCTGCAATTCCAGGCCGAGGTGCTCAAG
Organism: Pseudomonas sp. NFX5; assembly: GCF_049132125.1. NCBI lineage: Bacteria > Pseudomonadati > Pseudomonadota > Gammaproteobacteria > Pseudomonadales > Pseudomonadaceae > Pseudomonas > Pseudomonas sp. NFX5. The sequence goes on along the minus strand of NZ_JAFMZG010000044.1, from coordinate 45,025 downwards.
CGCCCGCTGGCGGGTTTGCTGGTGCCCGCGCCGAGTTACATCCGCCCCTCCCAGGCCGGCCTTGAAGCGTTCTTTCGCACGGTGGCCGATGCGTCCAGCGTGCCGATCATTCTCTACGACATTCCCTACCGTACCGGCGTGACCTTCGAGCAGGCGACCTTGCTGAACATCGTCGCGCACCCGCAGATCGTGGCGATCAAGGACTGCGGCGGCAACCTGGGCAATACCCTGGCGGTGTTGGCCAGCGGTGAGGCCGATGTGTTGTGTGGCGAGGACCTGCAGATCTTCAATGCGCTGTGCCTGGGTGCCAGCGGTGCGATTGCCGCGTCGGCCCATGTGTGCACCGAACAGTTTGTGGCGCTGTGGCAACAGGTAAGGGACAACCAGTTGGCTGAGGCGCGGGCGACGTTCCTTGGCTTGGTGCCGTTGATCAACACACTGTTCATGGAGCCCAACCCGGCGCCGGTGAAAGCCGCACTGGCGCTGGAGGGCTTGATCGAGAGTGAGTTGCGGGCGCCGATGCAGCGGGCAACCGAGGCGGTCATCGCAAAGCTGCAAAGGCTTTCACGCCAGGCCCAATAACCTGTGGTGAGCGAGCTTGCCCGCTCATCACAATAAGCTTGCGCAGGCTCACCCATTGCACCTCCACACCCCACGTGATCTGAGGACTACTCGTAACTTGTGGTGAGCGGGCTTGTCCCGCGCTGGGCTGCGAAGCAGACCCAAAACCAGGCGCTGCGGTTTACCTGACAGAACACAGGGAGCCTGATTGGGGCTGCTGCGCAGCCCGGCGCGGGGCAAGCCCGCTCACCACAACAAGCCCGCTCATCACAACAAGCCCGCTCACCACAGAAGCTCAGGGCATCAGGAAATCTGCCCCCCCACCTGCCGGGCGGTATGCAACCGGTGCAACGTGATCTCGCGCACCGCCTGCTTGCTCAGTTCGATATGCCGCTTCAGCAGGTGCTGCGCCTGGTCAGCCTGGCGTTGCACGATGGCCGCAAGTATTTGCCCATGCTCTTCGTACGTCGCCGCAATGCGGGGCGCCTGGGTAAAGTCGAGCCGCCGGATGATGCGGATCTGCTCCGTGATGGCGTAGTGCATGCGCGCCATTTCACGGTTGCCGGTGGCTTCCACCAACGCGCAATGAAAACGCTCATCCAGCGCCGATACGGCCTGGGCGTCCTCCAGGCGCTCGCCCTCCTGCACCTGCCAGGTGGCCTGCAACGCTTGCAGCATCGGGTTCGGTTCATCCATCGCACATAACCGGCCGACAGCCGCCAGTTCCAACACGATGCGCACGTCGTAGAGCTCTTCGAAGTAGGCGAAATCGAACGGCTTCACCTGCCAGCCGCTGCGAAAATACACCTCCACATACCCTTCCCGTTCCAAGCGATACAGCGCCTGACGCACCGGCGTGCGACTGGCGTGCATGCGTTCGGCCACCTCGCCTTCGCTGAAGCGATCGCCCGGCAGCAGGCGGAAGTCGAAGATATCCGCCTTGAGCTGCGCGTAGACCTGCTCGGCCAGGCTGTCGGGGCGTGTCTTGGCCCCCATGCTCAGCCCCGGCTCGCAATAAAGGCGCGCCAGCCACCGAACTCGGTGATATCGAGGGCGTCGGCCAGTGCCCAGGGCTCGCAGATGAAGCCTTTGACGCTGCGCCCATCCGCCAGCAGCAGGTTGCCGATCCCCAGCGGTGCGGGGATCTCGGCGACGAACTCGCCAAAGCGTGCGAGGGGCATGTCCCACAGCTCGACAATGATCGCCCGACCGCTGTCCGCCTTGGCCAGCCCTGGCTTGGGCGGCACCGTGCCCGGCAGCGCGTACAGGCGGTAAGTGTCGGCCGTCAGGGTTTGCTCCACCAGCACCGCGTTACGCGTCGTCAGTTGGACATTCAGTGGCATGCCGGTGAGGTGCGCGCCCACCACCGCCACGCGCACGCAGCCGGGGGCTTGGGCGGGTGCGGACGGTGACGGCAGATAACGCTGGGTGGCGCCCAAAGGCAGCTCCAGGCTGGCTTGCCAGCGCTTGCCCAGGTGCGCCAGCGCCGTGTCATGCCAGGCCGGTGCGAGCAAGGTAATGCCGCTGGGCAAGCCATCGGCGCGGATACCGGCCGGCAGCGCCAGGGCCGAGAGGTCGGCCAGGTTGGTGAAGTTGGTGTAGTAGCCGAACTGCGAGTTGTAGCGCACCGGCTCTTCCGCCATCTCGGCCATGGTGCGCAGGGTTGGCGAAGTCGGCACCAGCAAGGCATCGAAACCGGCCAGGCTGTCGTTGATGCGGCGGCTCAGTTCGGCCCGCAGGTATTCGGCTTTGAAGGCGTCGCAGGCGCTGTACTGGCGGCCATTCTCGACAATGCCGCGCACCACCGGGTTGATTGCCTCGGGCTGGTTTTCCAGCATGCTTTCCAGGGCCACGGTGCGTTCGGCGACCCAGGGGCCGAAGTACAGCTGGTCCGCCAGTTCCTTGAACGCAGTGAAATCCACCGGGGTGATCACCGCGCCCAGCGCCTTGAAGTGTTCGACCGCGTGTTCGAACACGGCCTGGTTCTGGGTATCGCCGAAAAACTCCAGGGCCGCCGGGATGGCCAGCTTGATCGAAGCGCCCACCGCCACTGGCGCCGTGTTGGGGTTGGCGCGGGAATAGGCATCGCTGGCGTCGTATCCCGCCGCAACGTGCGCCACGGTCTCGGCATCTTCCACGGTCAAGGCAAACACCGAGACGCAATCCACCGTGCGGCAAGCCGGCACCAGGCCGGTATTGGACAAACGCCCCTTGGTCGGCTTCAACCCGACGATATTGTTGAACCCCGCCGGTACGCGCCCGGAGCCCGCCGTGTCGGTGCCCAGGGAAAACGCCACCAGCCCACGGGCGACCACCGATGCAGAACCGGAGCTGGAGCCGCCGCTGACGTAATCGCCATTGAAACTGTTGCCCACCGCGCCATACGGCGAACGGGTGCCCACCAGGCCGGTGGCGAACTGATCGAGGTTGGTCTTGCCCATCAGGATCGCGCCGGCGGCGCGCAGCTTCCGCACGACCGAGGCATCCCGGGTCGCGCGGTAGGCAAATTCTGGGCAGGCGGCAGTGGTGTCCCAGCCGGCCGCGTCGATGTTGTCCTTGATCGCAAACGGCACGCCATACAACGGCAGCTGGGTCATATCACCGCCCAGCGCTGCCAGCCGTTCGCTCAACTGTGCCAACTGCTCGGCCAATGACGACGGCTGGGCGCGGGCGATCCAGGCGCTGTCCTCGGGGGGGTATTGCGCGGCCAGGGTGAGCAAAATGTCCGGCGTGATCGCGCCGCTGCGGTAAGCAGCCTGCCATTCACCGAGGGTCCAGCCAAAAACGTTGTGCATGGGAAACTCCATCTTGTATCCAAGTTTGGATTTCTCTAAAGCAAAGCCCACGCCAGGTCACTCTGCCAGTGATTACGCAGGTATCGCCGCACAACGTGCGCTTAGATAGCGCACCCGGGCATCGTCCATGCGCCAAAAAAAGACATTCAATCGACCCCTCGGTTGCGACCGACCCGATACCGACCTACTGTTCCAGACCATGCTCTGCCATTTGCTGTCCCCCACCCTAAGCCTTCAGGTGACGACATGCCCACGCTCCCCCGCCCTGCCGTACTCGAGCTGATCGGCAACACGCCGCTGGTTCGGGTCAGCCGTTTCGATACCGGCCCCTGCACGCTGTTCCTCAAGCTTGAATCCCAAAACCCCGGCGGTTCCATCAAGGACCGCATCGGCCTGGCCATGATCGACGCCGCCGAACGCGACGGCCGCCTGCGCCCCGGCGGCACCATCATTGAAGCCACCGCCGGCAACACCGGCCTGGGCCTGGCGCTGGTGGGCCGGGCGAAAGGTTATCGGGTGGTGCTGGTGGTGCCCGACAAGATGTCCACGGAAAAAGTGCTGCACCTCAAGGCCATGGGCGCCGAGGTGCATATCACCCGCTCCGATGTGGGCAAGGGCCATCCCGAGTATTACCAGGACATGGCCGCGCGGCTGGCCAAGGAAATTGACGGCTGTTTCTTCGCCGACCAATTCAACAACCCGGCCAACCCCCTGGCCCACGAGACCAGCACCGCGCCGGAGATCTGGGCACAGACCCAACACGATGTGGACGCGATCGTGGTGGGTGTCGGCTCGGCCGGCACCCTCACCGGCCTGACGCGCTTCTTCAAACGGGTGCAGCCCGAGCTGGAAATGGTCCTCGCCGACCCGGTGGGTTCGGTGATGGCCGAATACAGCCGCAGCGGAAAGCTGGAAACACCTGGCTCGTGGGCGGTGGAAGGCATCGGCGAGGACTTCATCCCGTCGATTGCCGACCTGTCCAGCGTGCGCCACGCCTACTCCATCAGCGATGAAGACAGCTTCGATCACGCCCGCCAGCTGCTCAAGGCCGAGGGCATTCTCGGCGGTTCCTCCACCGGCACCCTGTTCGCGGCCGCGCTGCGTTATTGCCGCGAGCAGACCGTGCCCAAGCGCGTGGTCACCTTCGTTTGCGACACCGGTACCCGCTACCTGTCGAAGGTCTACAACGACCAATGGATGACCGATGCGGGCCTGCTGCACTACAAGCACTACGGCGACCTGCGCGACTTGATCGCGCGGCGCTTCGAAGATGGCCGCGTGATCAGCGTAAGCCCCGACGACACCCTGCTCACCGCCTTCCAGCGCATGCGCCTGGCGGACGTGTCGCAACTGCCGGTGCTGGTGGACGGCCGCGAACTGGTGGGGGTGATCGATGAGTCCGACATCCTGCTGGGCCTGCACCATGACGCGGCGGACTTCTCCATGATGGTCGCCAGCGCCATGAGCGACAAAGTCCACACCCTGGCCCCTGGCGCCAGCCTGGCCGAATTGCAGGCCGAACTGGACCGCGGCCTGGTCGCCATCATTGCCGACGCGGCGGGCTTTCACGGCCTGATCACCCGCGTCGACCTGCTCAACCACCTGCGGAGATCCCTTGCATGAGCCAGCCCGATAAAAGCGCGTTTGCCACCCGTGTGATCCACGCCGGGCAGTCACCCGACCCGACCACGGGCGCGCTGATGCCGCCGATCTACGCCAACTCCACCTACCTGCAGGACAGCCCCGGCGTGCACAAGGGCTTCGACTACGGCCGCTCCCACAACCCCACGCGGTTTGCCCTGGAGCGCTGCGTGGCCGACCTCGAAGGCGGCAGCCAGGCGTTTGCCTTCGCGTCCGGGCTGGCGGCAATCTCCACGGTGCTGGAGTTGCTGGATGCCGGCGCCCATATCGTGTCCGGCAACGACCTCTACGGCGGCACCTTCCGCCTGTTCGACAAGGTGCGCCAGCGCAGTGCCGGGCACCGTTTCAGCTTTGTCGACCTGAGTGATGTGACGGCGTTCGAAGCGTCCTTGCAGGACGACACGCGGATGGTCTGGGTCGAAACCCCAAGCAACCCGCTGCTGAGCCTCACCGACCTCGCCGCCATCGCCCGGATCTGCCGCAGCCGCGGCATTCTCTGCGTGGCCGACAATACCTTCGCCAGCCCGTGGATCCAGCGCCCGCTGGAGTTGGGTGTCGACATCGTGGTGCACTCCAGCACCAAGTACCTCAATGGTCACTCCGATGTGATCGGCGGCATCGCCATCGTCGGTGACAACCCCGAGTTGGCCGAGCGCGTGGGCTTTTTGCAAAACTCGGTTGGGGCCATCGCCGGCCCGTTCGACGCCTTCCTCACCCTGCGCGGCGTGAAAACCCTGGCCCTGCGCATGGAGCGCCATTGCAGCAACGCCCTCGACCTGGCGACCTGGCTGGAGCAGCAACCGCAGGTATCACGGGTCTATTACCCAGGCCTGGCGTCCCACCCGCAGCACGAACTGGCGCGCAGGCAGATGCGCGGGTTTGGCGGGATGATCTCGGTGGACTTGAACAGCGACCTGAACGGCGCCACGCGCTTCCTGGAAACCGTCAAGCTCTTCGCCCTGGCCGAGAGCCTGGGCGGCGTGGAAAGCCTGATCGAACACCCGGCGATCATGACCCACGCCAGCATCCCGGCGGCGACCCGCGCGCAGTTGGGGATTGGCGACGGGCTGGTGCGGTTGTCGGTGGGGGTTGAGGACGTGGAGGATCTACGGGCAGACCTCGCCCAGGCCTTGGCCCGGATATAAATCCCCCCAGAAAACAAAGATCAACTGTGGGAGGGGGCTTGCTCCCTCCCACATTGGGTATGCGTCACCCCTGGACGATGTTGGCACGCGCCGAATGCAGCTTCTTGTAGCTCTCGATCAAGCGCAAATGCCGGTCCAGCCCTTCCAGCTTCATGCTGGTCGGCGTCAACCCATGGAAGCGCACACTGCCGTTGACCGAACCGATCACCGCGTCCATCCGCTCATTGCCGAACATGCGGCGGAAGTTGGCTTCGTAGTCCGCCAGTTCCAGGTCGTCGTCCAGTTCCATCTCCAGCACCGCATTCAACGCCTGGTAGAACAGGCCACGCTCGGCGGTGTTGTCGTTGTACTGCAGGAACATCTCCACGCACTCCTTGGCCTCTTCGTACTGTTGCAAGGCGAGGAAGATCAGCAGCTTCAATTCGAGGATGGTCAGTTGGCCCCAGGCCGTGTTGTCGTCGAACTCGATGCCGATCAGGGTGGTGATGTCGGTGTAGTCGTCCAGCTCGCTTTCGATCAGGCGCTCGACCAACCCCTGCAATTCCGCTTCGTCCAGGCGGTGCAGGTTGAGGATGTCCTCGCGGAAGAACAGCGCCTTGTTGGTGTTGTCCCAGATCAGGTCGTCCACCGGGTAGATTTCCGAGTAATCCGGCACCAGGATGCGGCAGGCGGTTGCGCCGAGGTGTTCGTATACCGCCATATAGGCTTCCTTGCCCATGCCTTCGAGGATGCCGAACAAGGTCGCGGCCTCTTGGGCGTTGGAGTCTTCACCTTCGCCTGAGAAGTCCCACTCGACAAATTCGTAGTCCGATTGGGCGCTGAAGAAGCGCCACGACACCACACCGCTGGAGTCGATAAAGTGCTCGACGAAGTTGTTCGGCTCGGTCACCGCCTGGGCTTCGAAGGTCGGCTGCGGCAGGTCGTTCAAGCCTTCGAAGCTGCGGCCTTGCAGCAGTTCGGTAAGGCTGCGTTCCAGCGCCACTTCCAGGCTCGGGTGGGCACCGAACGAGGCGAACACGCCGCCGGTGCGCGGGTTCATCAAGGTCACGCACATCACCGGGAATTCGCCGCCCAGGGACGCGTCCTTGACCAGCACCGGGAAACCCTGGGCTTCCAGGCCTGCAATACCCGCCAGGATGCCCGGGTACTTAGCGAGCACGTCAGCCGGCACGTCCGGCAGGGCAAATTCGCCCTCGATAATTTCGCGCTTCACCGCACGCTCGAAAATCTCCGACAGGCACTGCACCTGGGCCTCGGCCAGGGTGTTGCCCGCGCTCATGCCGTTGCTGAGGTAGAGGTTCTCGATCAGGTTGGACGGGAAATACACCACCTCGGCATCCGACTGGCGCACGAACGGCAGCGAAACGATGCCGCGCGCTTCGTTGCCGGAGTTGGTGTCGAACAGGTGCGAGCCGCGCAACTCGCCGTCGCGGTTGTAGACCTTCAGGCAGTAGGCATCGAGGATTTCGCCGGGCAGCTCGTCATTCGGGCCCGGCTGGAACCAGCGCTCGTCCGGGTAATGCACGAACGGCGCGTTGGCCAGTTCCTCACCCCAGAACTGGTCGTTGTAGAAGAAGTTGCAGTTGAGCCGCTCGATGAACTCGCCCAACGCCGACGCCAGGGCGCCCTCCTTGGTCGCGCCCTTGCCGTTGGTAAAGCACATCGGTGAATGGGCGTCGCGGATATGCAGCGACCACACGTTTGGCACGATATTGCGCCACGAGGCAATCTCGATCTTCATGCCCAGGCCGGCAAGGATCCCGGACATGTTGGCGATGGTCTGCTCCAGCGGCAGGTCCTTGCCGGCAATATAAGTGCCCGCCTCGCTGCCCGCGCCCGGCATCAACAGGGCCTGGGCATCGGCGTCGAGGTTGTCCACTTCTTCGATCACGAATTGCGGCCCGGCCTGCACCACTTTCTTCACGGTGCAACGGTCGATGGAACGCAGGATGCCCTGGCGGTCCTTATCGGAAATATCGGCCGGCAACTCGACCTGGATCTTGAAGATCTGGTTATAGCGGTTTTCCGGATCGACAATATTGTTCTGCGACAGGCGAATATTGTCCGTGGGGATGTTGCGCGTGCTGCAGTACAACTTGACGAAGTACGCCGCGCACAACGCCGACGAGGCCAGGAAATAATCGAACGGCCCCGGTGCCGAGCCATCGCCTTTATAGCGAATAGGCTGGTCGGCAATCACCGTGAAGTCATCGAACTTGGCTTCAAGCCGGAGGTTGTCGAGAAAGTTGACCTTGATTTCCATGGGGGCACACCAGAATAACGGGCTAAACAAAAATGGCCGCCATTATGAGGTTTTTCATCGGGAAGTTTCAGGCTTTTCAATCATGCGGGGTGATGGATAGCGTTTCTGCCGGCGCGATTCTTTATCTCATAGCATTTGAAAAGCCGCTGGAACAGTGCCAGCATGGCTATGTGCCATCATTTAATTTCAGCGCTTCAGGTGAGGGTCAATATGGAATATCAACTCCCTGCAACAAAGGCGATGAGATGGCTGACAAATGCAGACGCGCCGTATGACACACGCATACGCAGCGAACTTATAGCCGGGCCTTTTTCTTCGAAGGGGGTGCTGTGGGTCGGCTGGTTTAACAGCCTGGTGATATGCACAGTCGTGGTTACACTGCGCCCGAGCCAATTCTTCATTGCCTGGCTCATCATTGATTCGATGATCTGGGTCTCACGATTAGCACTGCTGTATTGGATCAATACATACGGCGGCCAAAAATATCCTTATGTCATTGATCTATCGTTATTACTGGGCCTGGTCTGGGCGGCGGAGCTGGGCCTGGGTACCGCTGGTTGCCTGATCAGCGGCGATGCGATTCTTCAAGTTCTCGGGTGCACGTCAATGGTCAGCGTGAATGCCGCGATCGCCATGCGCAACCAAGGCGTACCGCGCTACGCATTCACTCAAATATTGCTGACGGATGTGCCCATGAAGCTCGCCACCTTGTTTCAGCCGGAACCGCTGCTCAGGATATTCCTGCTCCAGGCCCCGCTGTACTTGACGGGCATGTGGCTACTGCTCAACACGTTGAACGATAACCTGGTGCGCGCGTTACTGGCCGAGGCCAAAAACCAAATCCGCGCGACCCATGACCCCCTCACGGGCCTGTACAACCGTATGGGGATACTCGAACTGATTGAAAACACCCTGGCCCGCAGCCGGCATGCCGATAAACACTTTGCGGTGCTCTACATAGATCTGGATGGTTTCAAGGGCATCAACGATAACCACGGACATGCCGAAGGTGACAAGGCGTTAGCCGAATTTGGCGCAACACTTAAATCGATTGTCAGGCTAAACCAGGATTGTGCCGGCCGCTTGGGCGGAGACGAATTTATTCTGCTGATGAATAATTCCGGCATGACCTCTGCCACCCTTGCAGCGCAACGAATTATAGACACATTGCGACAGGCCTCTGAGCGTTGCGCTCTTCCCTATGCCTTGCAAGCCAGCATCGGCATTGCCCTCTTTGAAGGCGCCGACAGTACGTCACATACCTGTGCACAAACAGTGATTGCCCATGCGGATGGTGCGTTATATGAAGCCAAGCGCGCAGGCAAAAACTGTTTTCGTATCGCACCAGGACAATTCGCCATTTAGGCCCTCCTGAACGCCATTCGTCACGTCTCGGTTTATATCAAACAATCGCCATCAACTTATTCCGTGTGATGCCGATGAACTTATGGCAATTCAGGGAGTAGTCGGAATGCGCAACAACCAGCCTGTAACACAGCGCGAGATTTCACTCGCGCCTTCGCAAAAACTCATCTCCGCCACCGATGTTCAAGGGATGATCACTTACTGCAACGACGCCTTCGTCGATATCAGCGGTTTTGAACGCGCCGACCTGATCGGCGCGCCCCAGAACATCGTGCGTCACCCCGACGTGCCACCCGCCGTTTTCGCCCACATGTGGAGCGCGCTCAAGCAAGGCCTGCCGTGGATGGGCATCGTCAAGAACCGCTCGAAAAACGGCGACCACTATTGGGTCAATGCCTACGTCACGCCGATCTTCGACGGCAGCCGTGTCGTTGGCTTCGAGTCGGTGCGGGTCAAGCCCACGGCCGATGAAATCCGCCGCGCCCAGGCCCTCTACCGGCGTCTGAGCCAAGGCAAGCCGGGCGTGCCGCGCCAGGATGCCTGGCTGCCGGCGGCAGTGAGTTGCGTGCCGTACATGGCCACCGGTGTGGCGGGCAGCGTCGCCGGGCTGTTCCTCAGTGCACCGGCGGCCGTCGCAGTGGCCGTGGCGGTCGCGCTGCCGGTGGGCCTGCTGTGCTCGCGCTGGCGCCAGGGCAGTACCCTGCGTCTATTGGAGGGGGTCGAACCCTCGACGTCGGATGCCTTGATCGCGCAGATGTACAGTGACGCACGCGGCCCACAGTCGCGTTTGGAAACCGCGTTCCTCAGCCAGACCGCGCGCCTGAAAACCTGCCTCACCCGCCTGCAGGACAGCGCCGAACAACTGAGTACCCTGGCGGGGCAATCCGATCAGTTGGCTGCCGCCAGTGCCAAAGGCCTGAACCGCCAGCGCGTGGAAACCGAACAGGTCTCGGCGGCCGTCAACCAGATGGCCGCGACCACCCAGGAAGTCGCCAGCCATGTACAACGCACCGCCGACGCCACCCAACAGGCCAACGTGCTGACCGGGCGCGGCCGCGAAGTGGCGCGCGATACCCGTGAAGCCATCGAGCGTCTGTCCACCATGGTCGGCGAGACCGGGGTGACCGTGGCGCAACTGGCCAGGGACAGCGACGAAATCGGCAGCGTGGTGGATGTGATCAAAGGCATCGCCGACCAAACCAACCTGCTCGCCCTCAACGCCGCAATCGAAGCGGCACGGGCCGGCGAGCAAGGCCGAGGCTTTGCCGTGGTAGCCGACGAAGTGCGCCAACTGGCCCAGCGCACGTCACAATCGACCACCCAGATCCATGGGCTGATCACCAAGCTCCAGGCATCCTCCAGCAACGCGGTGCAAAGCATGGAAAACGGCCAGCGCCAGGCCCAGGAAGGCGTGGCCTGGGTGCTGGAAGCGGACCAGGCTCTGGTGGGGATCAGCGAAGCGGTGTCGCATATCACCGACATGACCACCCAGATCGCCGCCGCCACCGAAGAACAAAGCGCCGTCGCCGAGGAGATCAGCCGCAACATCACCACCATCGCCGAACTGGCCGACCAGACCTCGATACAAGCCCATCAATCCACGGACCTGAGCAAGGAACTGACCAATACCGCGTCCACCCAATACGCGCTGGTTGAACGCTTCAACCGCTGAAGGCAGACAAGCCCGCTCACCACAACAAGCCCGGTCACCATAGTAAACCTGCTCACCACAACAAGCCCGCTCGCCACAAGATAACCACTCATGCCAAGCTTGGGTTAACGCCCACTCATCCCTCTGCATGAAGCCCGCTCATGTCCATCGCCGACAACCTCATCGCCTTCACCTTCGCCGCCACCCTGCTGACCCTCACGCCCGGGCTCGACACCGCCCTGGTCCTGCGCACCGCCACGGTGGAAGGCAAGCGCCAGGCGCTGCAGGCCACGCTGGGCATCAACGCGGGTTGCCTGGTGTGGGGCGCCGCGGTTGCGTTTGGCCTGGGCGCGTTGATCGCGGTGTCGGAGATGGCGTTCAACCTGCTCAAGTACTGCGGCGCGGCTTACCTGGCCTGGCTGGGGCTGAACATGCTGGTGCGTCCGCGTCGCTCACTGGCACCGGCCGCAGACGACCGCAAGCCCGGCGGCAACTGGTTTATCAAGGGCATGCTGGGCAATGTGCTGAACCCCAAGGTGGGGATTTTCTACGTGTCGTTCCTGCCGCAATTTATCCCCCAAGGGCATTCGCTGATTGCCTGGACCTTCGGCCTGGTGAGCATCCATGTGCTGCTCGGGCTGCTGTGGTCGCTGGTATTGATCGGCGCCACGCAGTCGCTGTCCGGGTTCCTGCGCCGCGAAAAGGTCATCCAGTGGATGGATCGCACCACCGGTGTGATCTTCTTGCTGTTTGCCGCAAAACTCGCGCTCAGCAGGCGCTGAGTTTTTTTCCAGACCAAATCCCTCCTTGCTCCCTCGGCGCAAACACGCTACAAATCACCCCGTCGCGAAGTTGTACGACAACCTAAAAATAAATCGCCATCCCCGACGATGGCGCCAACCGCCCGAGCCCCAGTATGACTCCGCCTGCCCCGACGCAAACTGCCCCCGCCCTGTTCTCCCGCCCCATTGCCGTGTTGATTCTGCTCTGCATGGGCTGTGCCTTCGCCGGCAATCACATCGCCGCTCGGGTCGCCTTCGATGATGGTGCCGGTGTGCTGTTGGCCATTCTGCTGCGCTCGGGTGGCACCTTGCTGGTGCTGGCGGTGCTGGTACTGTGGCAACGCCAAAGCCTGCGCCTGCCCGCAGGTGCATGGCGCTGGCAAGTGCTGCTGGGCCTGCTTATCGCTACCCAGAGCCTGTGCCTCTACTCCGCCGTCGCCCGTGTGCCGGTGGCGCTGGCGCTGCTGGTGGGCAACGTGTTCCCGATTCTGCTCGCCCTGCTCACCTGGGCATTCGGCGGCCCACGTCCGACGGCGCGCACCGCCTTGCTGATGGGGTTGATTCTGGTGGGCCTGGTGTTTGTGCTGGACGTACCCGGCCGCCTCTCAGGCCATGCCGATATCGGCCCGCACTGGCTGCTCGGCGTCGGCCTGGCCCTCTGCGCCGCGTTCGTGTTCGCCTGCGCGCTGTGGATCACCGACCACAAGTTGTCCCAGGTGCGCGGCTCCGTGCGCAGCCTGCTGACCATCTTCATCGTATTCAGCAGTGTCAACCTCGCCGGCCTCAGCGGCGCCCTCCCCGGCGGCCTGAACCCGCCGGCCACGGGTACCGGCTGGCTGGCACTCGCAACGTTGGTGGTGCTGTACGGCACCGGTTTTATCGTGCTGTTCATGTCGGTCCCGCGCCTGGACATGCCGCGCAATGCGCCGGTCATGAACATTGAGCCGCTGGCCACGCTGTTGATGGGCTGGGTCGTGCTCGATCAAATGCTCAGCGCCGGCCAGATAGTCGGCGGCGTCATCGTGGTGACCGGGATTGTGCTGCTGACCTATCGCACGTCTGCCCGGTAACGATAAATCCCCGCCTGACCTGGCCCAATTCCTGCCTCCCTCATCCCACCCGGTCGCTACTGACTACGCGGACGACTCTTTTGAGCCCGGCCGCCCAACACCCTCCCCGGATAATCCAGCATCTCCGACCCCCTTCCGAGGCCTTCCCCATGACGAGCCCCTCCACCGAACAGGTAAGCCCCCAAACCCTGCGCAAGGTCATCATCGCCGCCGGCATCGGTAACTTCGTCGAATGGTTTGACTTCGCCGTGTACGGTTTCCTCGCTACCACCATCGCCCAACAGTTCTTCCCCAGCGGCGATGCCAGCGCGGCCTTGCTCAAAACCTTCGCGGTGTTCGCCGTCGCCTTCGCCTTCCGGCCCCTGGGCGGGATTTTCTTCGGCATGCTCGGCGACCGTATCGGGCGCAAGCGCACCCTGGCCATGACCATCCTGCTGATGGCCGGCGCCACCACCTTGATCGGCCTGCTGCCCACCTACGCCGCCATCGGCGTCACGGCGCCGATCCTGTTATCGCTGATCCGCTGCGCCCAGGGCTTCTCCGCCGGCGGCGAATACGCCGGCGCCTGTGCCTACCTGATGGAGCACGCGCCCCGGGACAAACGCGCCTGGTACGGCAGCTTCGTGCCGGTGTCGACGTTCTCTGCCTTCGCCGCCGCCGCCGTGGTGGCGTACGCACTCGAAGCGTCGTTGTCCGCCGAGGCGATGGGCAGTTGGGGCTGGCGCCTGCCGTTCCTGATCGCCGCGCCGCTGGGCCTGGTGGGCCTTTACCTGCGCTGGAAGCTGGATGAGACGCCCGCCTTCCAGGCCGTGAAGCAGGAGCACGCGGTGGCCCACTCACCACTCAAGGAAACCTTGCGCAACCATGGTGCGGCGATCTGCTGCCTGGGCGCTTTTGTGTCACTGACGGCGCTGTCGTTTTATATGTTCACCACCTACTTCGCCACGTACCTGCAAGTGGCCGGTGGGCTGAGTCGGGCGATGGCGTTGCTGGTGTCGCTGATCGCGTTGATCTTCGCCGCGGCGATTTGCCCGCTGGCGGGGCTGTATTCGGATCGCGTGGGGCGTCGGGTCACGGTGATGACGGCGTGCGTGTTGTTGATGGTGGTGGTGTATCCGTCGTTCCTGATGGCCAGTTCCGGTTCGTTCACGGCGTCCATTGTCGGGGTGATGTTGCTGGCGGTCGGCGCAGTATTGTGTGGTGTGGTGACGGCGGCGTTGCTGTCGGAGACCTTTCCGACCCGCACGCGCTATACCGCCTCGGCGATTACCTACAACATGGCGTATACGATCTTCGGCGGCACCGCGCCGCTGATGGCCACGTGGTTGATCAGCACCACCGGCAGCAACCTGTCACCGGCGTTCTACCTGATAGCCGTGGCATTGCTGGCGTTGGCGGGCGGACTGGCATTGCCGGAGACGTCGAGGATTTCCCTGCACGACGTGGGCGCAGAGGACAAAAGCCCGGCGCCGCTGCTCTCGCGTTAAGCACCCACACCGTCCAAACCGTAGCAGCGGCCGACGCATGAGCAGCGCTTTTTGAGGGGGCCGCTATGAACACAGCGCTATGCATCGTTGCACCGGTTTGGGATGCCAAGCCTTGAGCGGGCACTCAGCCCGCCGCCAACAGCCCGACCAACTGCCACGGCGTCATCTTCGTCACCATGATCATCACGATCACAAACATCCCCAGGAAGCCGAAGACGCCCAGCCAGAACCATTGCCGGTACACACCACGGTATCCATCATCCAGCTCCGTGTCGGTCTCGACCGCCCGCGAGGCCATCTGCTGCATGCGCTTCTGCAGTACCAGCACCGGCAGCCACAGCGAGCCCACGCCGAGGAAGATGATCAACGCGGTCAGTACCCATTCCGTGGTCACAGGCAGCCCGGCAAGCTGGATCAGCAGCAAGCCCGTGATGATCTGAATGACGCCCGCCGGCGTGGTAATCCAGGTATCAAACCGCACGACCATGCGCGCCACTTGGGCGATCACTTGCGGGTTGGCCGTGCGACTGGCGGCGATCAGGTAGAGGTACGAGCCCATGCCGAAGCCGAACAGGAAAATCGCCGCGATGATGTGCAGGTACTTCAGGCACAGGTAGAGCATCGGTCAGGCCTTCCCGTCAGAGAAGCGCACCGCCAGGCTGAGCTTCGTCGGTTCGTTGATGGCGGCCATGTATTCGTCGACGCTGATTTCACCTACGCACGGGCGGGCACCGGGTTCGGGCACGTAACCGTGGGCCATTTTGATGGCAAGGGCGACGGCCGCGCAGCTGGGGATTTCCGGTCCCTTGTCGTCCAGGGCCGTGAGTTGCACCGCCAGGGACAGCGGCTGGCCTTGCATGCCCAGACCCTGCACGTCGATGTACATCGCGCTTTTGCCATCGCCAAATCGTTCGAACCAGGTGCCCAGGCGATGCAGTCTGGCGGCCCATGCAAGGTGGTCGCGCACAATGCCCATGCGTAGCGCTTGCGCCAGCAGATAATTGGCGACACCGCCCAGCTTGAGCCCCGCACCGGCCTTGAAGCGCAGGGTATGGGCGCCATAACGGCCAGCGAATATATCCATGTCGGGCACGTCCACATTGGCCAGCACCCGCGTGCCGAGCTGGGGCATCCTGCGCAGGGTCAGGTCCTGCCAGCCCAGCACTTCGTGCACCTGGCCCTGCTTGAGTTGCTTGATCGGTTTGCCCGCGTAGGCAAGCACGCCTTCGATGGTCGACAGCCCCGGCATCTTCGCCGAAGAAGAAATGCCATGCTCGATGGTGTCGATGCGCATGAAGCGATAGCGGTACTGATCGATGAGGGCGGACGACAACGTCGGCACAGAGCTGCAACCGCTGAGGACGGCCACGCCCGCCTGCCGGGCTTTCGCATCCAGCACGCCGACGCCATTGACGAAGGTCCGGCAATCCGACAGGTCGCAGTAGTTCACGCCCGCGTCGATGCAGTGCTGGGCGACGGCATAGGACTGCCCCTGGAACGGGCCGCCGGTGTGGATCACCAACTGGATGTCCATCGACTGCAAGACGCCAGCGAACCCGGCCGCCATGGCATCGCCGCACCAGCTTTCGCACTCGCGGCCCGAGGACGTTTTCAACCCGTCGACTTTGCCCTGCAACTTGTGTGAGTTGCGGCCCGAGACCACCAGTTCAATGCCCGGCGCGCCCGCCAGGTGCCGGCAAATGATGCTGCCAAAGTTGCCGTAGCCGCCGATCACCATCACCCTGAGTGCCATTGCCTGCTTCCTTGATCAATCAATTGTGCGCCGAGCCTGAAGCGGCCGGCGGTTGAAGATACCCGATGTGTCTAACCGCCTGATCCAGGATCGACACTCAGGCGGCATTACTCCCCGGTTTCAGGGCTGCTTACGATAAAACCCGGTCAGGTAGTCCTGGCTGTCCGGCGCCGAGTTGTGCTCGATCACGGCAAAGCCCTTCACCAGTTGGATGTGATACGGCCCGGCCCGAGGGGGCGCCTGGGGTGTGCGCACGATGATCAGGTTTGCGGTTTCCATCGGCACGCGTTGGTGCGTAGTGATGATGATCTTGTCGGTGCCGGTGTCTTTGAGCGTCACGTTGAGTTCCGCCACTTCCCGGCCCTGGGCGTCGCGTTCGGGAAGGATTTTCAGGTCCAGGTCACCGTCGCGGCCGAGGAAGTCATCGCGCATCTGGTAATGGCCATCGCGCTGGTCGCGGGCCACGTCGCCGAGTTTGTCGTACTCAGGCGCCCGGTCCTGCCTGTGCAGTTGAATCTGCAGCTCGGGCTGGTCGCCCTTGGCGCCACGGACCCAGGTGCCCGCGTAGGCATAAGGTTCGACGGTTTCCCGCGTGATGCGCCAGATGCCGGTTTGACGGCCATCATCGGCGTATTCGTGCAGGTAGATAAACGACTGGTCGCCGTATTCACCCTGATCCCCCACCAGTTTGATCGGCTTGCCGCTGCCGCTTTTGGTGTAGCGCACCTCACCGATCAGCACCGCGCCCTGTTGCTGGTACCAGAGCTGCACCGGGATCTTGCCGTTGAGGGTGCCGGCCAGGAACTCGGGGTCTTCGTTGACCGGTCCTTCCAGCCTGGGCGTTTCCAGCCATTGGCCGTCCTTCCACTCACCGGTGGTGCGCAACATGTAGCCGCTGGGCATGCTGTTGTTGGCGTCATCGTCCGTCGCCGGCACTTCCGCCTGGGTGTACGCGCTGAGTCGCACCAGTTTGCCGTCGCGCATCTGATAGCGGCTGGCGCGGGTCCAGCAGCAACCCCGGTCGGTCTGCGAATGGATAATGCCGTCCTTGGGATTGATCGAAAACATCCCGCCGGAGGTCTCGTTGGCCAGGTCGGTCAAGGGGCCATTCAGCACCCAGTGGGACGTGTGCGGGTCTTGCAGATACACGTCGTAACTGGACTGGAAGTCCTTGTCCGCCCCGGTGCCATTGCGGATCGCCAGGTCCTGGCGGCCATCCTGGTTGATATCGGCGAAGTACACCACGCCGTTCTCCCCCATCAGGCGCCAGTCCACGGTTCTGCCTTGCTGATCCAGCGGCACCTGGGCATCCGGGGTCTGCAATTGCTGAAGGATTTCGAGGGAGCGTTTGTCGCGCAGGGTGATGAGCGCCGGCGCCAGGTGCTGTAAGTCCTGCGGCACGTCCGGGAACAACACCTCGACCAGGTATTGACCGCTGGGGTCATTGACCGAGAACGAACGGGGCTCGGCCATGACGGGAGCGGCCAGGGCCAGGGAGAGGAGTACACCGCTGAGTCGCGTACGCATCCAACGCATCCTTGCTGAAATTCGGGGGCGGCAGTGTAAAGGCAAATGGCAAAGGCATCGAACAAATCGCTGTTTAGGCGCACTCAATGGCTGCTATGTTTTGTGCCTCACGAGCCAAAGGATGTGCCATGGAACCGTTAGCCACCAACGCTGCACTGGTGATCATCGACATGCAGCAGGGCATGAATGACCCGAAGCTCGGGCGCCGCAACAACCCGCAGGCCGAGCAACAGTTGCAGCAATTGCTCGGCGCCTGGCGGCAGTCGGGGCGGCCTGTGGTGCACGTCAGGCACATCTCCCGTACCCCCGGCTCGGTATTCTGGCCGGGCCAGCCGGGCTGCGAATTTCAGCCTGCGCTGCAACCACTGGCCCACGAACACGTGGTGGAAAAGAACGTACCCTGTGCCTTTATCGCCACCGGGCTGGACCGCTGGCTGCACGCGCGATCGATCAAGCAACTGGTGATCGCCGGGGTGATCACCAACAATTCCGTCGAAGCAACGGCACGCACAGGCGGCAACCTGGGCTTTGACGTGCTCGTCGCCGCAGACGCCTGCTACACCTTCGATCAAACCGATGGATCCGGACGCCTGTGGCCAGCGGAGGACGTGCACGCGCTGTCGCTGAGCAACCTGGCCATGGACTACGCCAGGGTGGTCGAAACGGCCGGGATTCTCGGCGCTATGCGCTGAACACGCCGGCTTGCACCAGCATGTCAACTCGCGCCCTTGCTATAGGCAAGTGCGGGCTGCATCTTAACCATCGTCGACATTTTCAGCACTGGAAACAGCCCATGCGCATCGCCTGCCTTCATACCGCAGCCAGCAATATCAGCGTGTTTGAAACCGCCGCGAAAGCACTGGGTATCGGCGCTGATGTGCTACGCCATGAAGTGCGCGCCGACCTGTTGGCTGCTGCCGAAAACGCCGGTCATCTGAGCGCCGACATCTGCGCATCCACCGCATCAGCCCTGCTTGCACTGGCTGAACAGGCCGATGCCGTGGTGCTCACCTGCTCGACCCTGGGTCCGGTTGTTGAAGGTATCTCCAGCAGTGTCCCGATCCTGAGGACAGACGAAGCGCTGGCCGCCTCGGCGGTGCAGGCGGGCGGAAAAATTGCGGTGCTGTGCGCGGTGGAAACCACCCTCGAACCGACCGCGCGGCTGTTTCACAAGGCCGCGCTGCAATCGAACGCGGTCGTCGAAGTGCGGCTGGTTCCGGGGGCATGGCGCTTGTTCAAGGCGGGTGACATCGACGGCTACCTGGCGACAATCGCCAAAGCTGCCGATGCCGCCTATAGGGATGGAATGACACGGGTTGCGCTGGGCCAGGCGTCGATGAGCGCGGCCGCCGTGCAGGTAACGGCCGGCCCGCTGCCCCTCACCAGCGCAGCGGCCGGGCTGGCGGCCGCTATGCGGGCCGTTGCCCTCAGTGCGGTTGTGCAACCATTGCACGCCAGGCCTGAACGCTAGGTCGCTCGTTGACCCTGGCCTGCCAGGCGCGCAGGGCTTCACACGTCTGCGGCACCGGCAATTGCACCAGGTCCGCGAAGATCATGCCGCCGAGTAACGCGATATCGGCCATTGAGAAGGCATCGCCTGCCACAAAGGCGCGGGTCTTGAGCACGTTATCGAAATAGTGCATCCCCCTGACCGCCTTGTCCCGCATGCGCATGCCCCATTCGGCGTTCTGATAAAGCTCGACCTCAGGCCCAAGCCCAGGGGTGGCATGATGGAAATACACGCTGACCGCATCCATCAATTCAATCTCTGCGCGCTTGGTCATCATGTGGATCAAGCCTTGCTCGGTCGGCGTCCTGCCGGTGAGGGTCGGGTTGCCATCGAGCGTGTCCAGGTACTGGGTGATAGCCGTGCATTCAGCGATGAACGTGCCGTCGTCCAGTTGCAGCACTGGCAGGGTGCCGGAGTAGTTGAGGGCCAGGAACTCAGGTTGTTTGTGCTCCCCTTTCCATAGGTTGACCGACACGAACTCAACGCGCGGCAACAGATCTTTCTCGGCCAGCGCTATACGAACGCGCGCTGGATAGGGGCCGTTGTACCAATCATAAATTTTCATCAACGGAGGTTGGGATACGTCGGGTTGTGGTTGTTGGAACGTCATGATCTGCTCGCCTACCTGTCAAATGGTAGGTAGAGATTGAAGGTATTATTTCAGGCCGTCAAGCATTACCTACCAGTTGGCAGGTAAAACCTTATCAGCGTAGAATTCGCCCCTACCCACATTTAAGAGCAATCCACCCGTGAGTGAAAATGCCCGCGAAGCGATTCTGGAAGCCGCCAGACTCGCCGCTCAGCACTACGGCTACAGTGGCATCAACTTCCGCAGCATCGGCGAAACGGTGGGGATCAAGAACGCCAGTATCTATTACCACTTCCCGAGCAAAGCCGATCTCGGCGCAGCCGTTGCCAGGCGCTATTGGGAAGACGCCGCCAGCGCCCTCGCGGCGATACGCAGCGAGAACCCGGAGCCGCTGCAATGCCTGCGTGCTTATCCGAGCATCTTTCGAAAATCACTCGAAGACGGCAACCGCTTGTGCCTGTCCAGTTTTATGGCGGCCGAATATCAGGACCTGCCGGAGCCGGTGAAGGAAGAGATACTGACGTTTGCCAATATCAACGTAGCCTGGCTGGGGGCGTTGCTTGCCGAGATCGAACCCGGCAATACAGAGGCATGCGAGCGTCGCGCGCGTGCCATCTACACCGCCATTGCCGGCGCGCAGTTGATTGCCCGCACCCGGGCCGATCTCGGTTTGTACGACGAACTGGTCCAGAGTTATCGGGACGCGGGGCTTATCCCGGCGTGACAAGCTGGAGCCCTGCCGGCGACAGGTAGCGCTCCAGCAATGGCCCCATCGCTGTTGGCCCAACAACACTGCTTGGACAGCTTGTGCTGAATCAACACACGCCTCCTCCCCAAAAAATCCACATATCCCATTGAAATAAAAGCATTTAATCCTCTGGCATGACGCGTGCAATCGCCTTCGCATACTGACGAAGGATACCCCCATGCCCCAGACACTGCCCCAAGCGCTGTTGCGCCAAGCCCACACCCGAGGGTCGGCGATTGCCTTGCGCTTCAAGCGCCTGGGTATCTGGCATGAGCGCAGCTGGAGCGAGGTGGCGCACGAGGTCAGCCAGCTCGCTGCCGCCTTGCATCAGCGCCGCTTCGGGCCTGACGATAACCTGTTGATCCTCAGCCAGGCGCGCCCCGAAGCGTTGCTGCTGGCGCTGGCCGCGCAATGGCTGGGCGCCAGCGTCACGCTGCTGGACCCGGACCGCGACAACCGGGCGCTGCTGGCCGGGCTGCGACCGCGCTTCGTGCTCGTGCAAGACCTGGAAGCGCTGCAACAACTCGGTGAACGCGGGGTGGTGGTGTTTCTTGACGGGCGTGGCCTGAGCCAGTTCGCAGACACCGATTTGATCGACTATGCCGAGCTGCGTGCCGATGCACCGCCACCCGCCCACGCCCCGCAGCCGAGCGACACCGCCTTCGTCTTTCATGCCGACACCTCCCTGCACTTGACCCACGGGCAACTGCTCGCGGGCGCGCGGACGCTGATCGACCGCGAACACCTCGGCGCCGACGACGAAGCCCTCGCCGCACGGGTGTTTGCCGCCAGCGGGCAGGCACGCTACCTGCTCGCGCCCTGGCTGCACGCCGGCTTTCGGCTGAACTTCCCCGAGGCCCTGGCCACCCGCGACACCGACCGCCGCGAGCTGGGCCCGACCCTGGTGCTGGGCACCCGCGAATCCTATGGGCGCCTGGAGCAATGGGTGCGTGAACGCCTGCCACTGCCGGGCAGCTTCAGCCATCGTTTATACGACTGGGCCATGCAGCCGACCCCCTCCCCCGTGCGCCGCTGGCTGGGCCATTGGCTGGTGCGGCGGCCTTTGCTGGATGTACTGGGCATGAGCCGCCTGCGCGTGCCCTTGCTGGTCGGACCGCCACTGCATCCGGAAAGTGCCGCCTTCTTTGCGGCCCTGGGCATTCGTCCCGGCCATTGGCAAGAGCCGTCCACCCGCCACGAACCCAGTGACCACTTGCTGCCTCAATCTGCCTGACGAGCCTTCCATGCCCACACCCACTGAAGCGGTATTACTGCGGCTCGATGACATCTCCCTGTCGTTCAAGGGCATCAAGGCCATCACCTCCATCAGTTTCGAGGTCAAGGCCGGTGACATCTGCGGCCTGATCGGCCCCAACGGCGCGGGTAAAAGCTCGCTGCTCAACGTGATCAACGGGGTCTACCACCCCCAGGGCGGCAGCATCCGCTACGCCGGCCAGACCCGGCGGCGCATGCGTGCGCACCAGGCGGCCGAAGGCGGGATTGCGCGGACCTTCCAGAATATCGCGCTGTTCAAGGGCATGAGCGTGCTCGACAACGTGCTTACCGGGCGCAACCTCAAGCGCCGCAGCAGTTGGCTGGAGCAGATGCTGCGCGTGGGCCGTGCGCCACGGGAGGACGACGCCCACCGCCTGCACGCGGAAAAGGTGATTGCCTTCCTGCAGATCCATCCCTGGCGCCACGTGCTGGTCGGCACCCTGCCCTATGGCCTGCAAAAACGTGTCGAACTGGCCCGCGCCCTGGCCGCCGAACCGACCCTGCTGTTGCTGGATGAACCCATGGCCGGCATGAACGCCCAGGAGAAAGCCCAGATGAGCCAGTTCATCCGCGACATCAACCGCGAGTTCGGCACCACCGTGGTGTTGATCGAGCACGACATCGGCGTGGTCATGGGCTTGTGCGACCACGTGGTGGTCCTCGACTACGGTCGCAAGATCGGCGACGGCACCCCGCAACAGGTGCGCGCCAACCCCCATGTCATCGCCGCCTACCTGGGGACCTGAGCATGGAATTTTTCTTCGAAGTGCTGATCGGCGGCCTGCTGGCGGGCGTGATGTATGCCCTGGTAGCGATTGGTTTTGTACTGATCTACAAGGCCTCCGGCGTGTTCAATTTTGCCCAGGGCGCCATGGTGCTGTTCGCCGCGCTGACGTTTGTCAGCCTGTTGGAGCGCGGCTTCCCGTTTGCCTGGGCGTTCCTGATCACCCTGGCGAGCATGGTGGTGCTGGCGCTGCTGATCGAAAAAGTGGTGCTGCGGCCCTTGGTCAATCGCCCACCGATCATCCTCTTCATGGCCACCCTCGGGCTGTCCTACCTGATCGAAGGTTTCGCGCAGTTCCTGTGGGGTGCGCAGGTGCACGGGCTGGACCTGGGCATCGCCGACGAACCGCTGGAAATCCGCGGCATGCTGCTTTCGCAATTCGACCTGTTTGCCGCCGGCACCGCCGCCGCCCTGGTGATCGTGCTGTCGCTGCTGTTCAACAAGACCCGGGTGGGCCTGTCGTTGCGTGCGGTGGCCGATGACCCGCTGGCGTCCATGGCCATCGGTATTCGCCTGCCGCGCATCTGGGCGTTGGTGTGGGCGGTGGCCGGGTTCGTCGGGCTGGTGGCCGGGTTGCTCTGGGGCGCACGCCTGGGAGTGCAGTTCTCGCTCTCGCTGGTGGTGCTCAAGGCGCTGCCGGTGCTGATCATCGGCGGGTTCTCGTCCATCGGCGGGGCGATTGTCGGCGGCCTGATCATCGGGGCGGCGGAGAAAGTCGCCGAGATCTACCTCGGCCCGATCATCGGCAGCGGCATCGAGAACTGGGTGCCCTACGTCCTCGCGTTGCTGTTCCTGCTGGTGCGGCCTGCCGGGTTGTTCGGCGAGCGCGCCATCGAACGGGTTTGATTGTCCTTGGGGAAATGCCTGCATGTTGTATCAAGAAGTCGGTCAAATCAGCACCTCCTACGCGGCCGAGCGCCGCACCTTTCGCCTGCGCCAGGACCGCGTCGCGCTGTGGCTGCTGCTGGGCGTGGCGTTCTTTGCGGTGCCCTGGCTGGGCAATGACTACTGGTTCAGCGCGATCCTGGTGCCGCTGCTGGTGCTGTCGCTGGCCGGGCTTGGGCTCAACCTGCTGACGGGCTACGCCGGGCAACTTTCACTCGGCTCGGCGGCGTTCATGGCGGTGGGCGCGTTTGCCGCCTACAACCTGCAGTTGCGGGTGCCCGGCCTGCCGCTGCTGGTGAGCTTTGCCCTGGGTGGCGTGATCGCCGCCGCGGTGGCGGTGTTCTTCGGCTTGCCGAGCCTGCGCATCAAGGGCTTTTACCTGCTGGTGGCGACCCTGGCCGCGCAGTTCGTGGTGGAGTGGGTGCTCACCCGCTTCAGCTGGTTTACCAACGACAACGCCTCGGGCGTGATCACCTCGCCGCCACTGCTGATTGCCGGGCTGGATTTCAGCTCACCGCGCGGCCGCTACGTGCTGACGCTGGCCGTGGTGGTGACGCTGTTCTGGCTGGGCAAGAACCTGGTGCGCAGCGAACTGGGCCGCAACTGGATGGCGGTGCGCGACATGGACACCGCCGCTGCCGTCATCGGCATTCGCCTGTTGAAGGCCAAGCTGCTGGCGTTTGCCATCAGCGGCTTCTACCTGGGCATCGCCGGTTCACTGTGGGCGTTCGCCTACCTCGGCACGGTGGAGCCCCACGGCTTTGACCTGAGCCGCTCGTTCCAGGTGCTGTTCATCATCATTATCGGCGGCCTGGGCAGCGTGCTCGGCAACGTCCTTGGCGCGGCATTCATCGTGTTGTTCCCGATTCTGCTGGCCAATCTCTTCGCGCTGTTGCCCGCCGGACTGATGGATGCCGGACAGCTGGAAAACATCCAGAAGATGCTGTTTGGCGCGCTGATCATCGCGTTTTTGATCAAGGAACCGGAGGGGCTGGCCCGTCTGTGGCAGCGCTTTCGTCAACGGGCCAGGGTCTGGCCGCTGCGTTACTGAACTCAATAACCCCCCAGGAATCACCTCCATGACACATCGCTTATCGCTGCGCCGCCTGGCCTTGGGCCTGGCCCTGATCACCGCCGGGCTCACGGCCGGCGCCCAGGCTGCCAACGAACAATACTTCCCGTTGCAGAGCTACCGGGTCGGCCCGTACGCGGCCGGTGGCACCGGTTTTTTCGGGGGCTTTATCGACTACCTGCAATACATCAATGCCAAGGGCGGGGTGAACGGCGTCAAGCTGACCTGGAGCGAATGCGAGACCGAGTACGTGGTGGAAAAAGGCGTTGAATGCTATGAGCGCCTCAAGGGTGGGCTCAACGGTGCGCCGGCCGCCGCCACCAACCCGCTGTCAGTCGGCATCGCCTATGCCACCCTGGACCGCTCCACCGCCGACAAACTGCCGCTGATCACCATCAACCATGGCCGCACCGATTCCACCGACGGCAGCGTGTTCCCCTACGTGTTCCCGCTGCAGCTCAACCCGTATTCGGAAGTCTCGGCGATCATCAACTACATCGGCCAACGCGAAGGCGGCGCCGACAAGCTCAAGGGCAAGAAAATCGCCGTGCTCTACCACGGCTCGCCCTACGGCAAGGAAACCAATGGCGTGCTCGAAACCCTGGCGAAAAACGCCGGCTTCGAACTGACCCTGCTGGAAGTGCCGCACCCCGGCAACGAGCAGCAATCGCAGTGGCTGAACATCCGGCGCCTCAAGCCCGACTGGGTGATCCTGCGCGGCTGGGGCGTGATGAACCCGGTGGCGCTCAAGTCCGCGCAGAAAGTCGGCTACCCGGCCGATCACATCATCGGCAATATCTGGAGCAACTCTGAAGAAGACGTGGTACCGGCCGGCGCCGCCGCCAAAGGCTTTATCTCGATCACCACCCACCCGTCGGGCACCGACTTCCCGGTGCTGCAAGGGATCAAGCAAAGCGTGGTAGACGCCGGCAAGGGCAACCTGGCCGACCCCAAGCGTTTCGGCACCGTGTATTACAACCTGGGCGTGGTCAACGGCATCCTCAACGTCGAAGCCCTGCGCCTGGCCCAGGAAAAATACGGGCAAAAACCACTGACCGGCGAGCAGGTACGCTGGGGCTTCGAACACCTGAACCTCGACGACGCACGCCTGCAGGCCCTGGGCGCCAAGGGCCTGGTGCAACCGCTGAAACTGTCCTGCGCCGACCACGAAGGCGGCGGCGCCGTGCGCTTCCAGCAATGGGATGGCCAACGCTGGAACCTGATCAGCGACTGGGTACAGGCCGACCGCGCCCTGCTGCGGCCGATCATCGAAGCCTCGGCGGCGCAGTACGCCAAGGAGAAAGGCATCACGCCGCGGGATTGCAGCAAAGAGCAGTAAGCCCGAAATAGACCGTTGTTGAGCGCTCACCCGGAGTGGGTAGTACCGCCCAGGCGCTCAGCAACCCAATCGGCAATCCAGGCGCCGGCGTTCGAGGTGTTGTCCAGGCTGCTGTGGTGGATACCGCCTTCACGCGGGGTGAACACCTTCAATTCGCGATCCGGGCTGTTGGTGAGTTGGTCATAGGACTGATGCGCGTACGCCAGCGGAATCTGCCGGTCGGCCTCGCCATGACTCACCAGGAACGGCACCTTGATACGCTCCATTACCCCGTTGAGGTGCACCTGCTCGGCGAGCGTCATGAACGCCTCCATGCTGCTCGCACCCCACACCCAGCACACGTGCTCCCAGTAGTGCGGCACCGGTCGTTCACCTTCGCGGGCCAGGCGGCGCTTCTGCATTTCGCCCCAGTTATGGTTCGCCCCCCACACTGCGCCCAGGGCGAAGCGCGGTTCGAACGCTACAGCGCGCGGGCAGTAATACCCACCCAGGGACACCCCCAGCAAGCCGATACGCAGCGGGTCGATTTCGCGGCGGGTTTGCAGGTAGTCCATCAGCGGGCTGGCCCACAGTTCGGTGTTGACGACTGCGGTCATGCCATGCAGGCGCAGGGCTTCGCCGGTGCCGGGCTGGTCGATGAACAGGCTGGAGATGCCGCGTTTGGCAAGCAATTGCGGGAACAGCCCGGCGCGATGGACCATCTCCTTGGTGCTGTCCAGGCCATTGATCACCACCAGACACGGCGCCGCGTCAGTTACGCCCTCAGCCGGGGTGAACAGCCCGGCGAGATGGGCACCGTCGTAGGGAATTTCAAACCGCCGGGTATTTTCGCCAGACAGTTCGACGCCTTCGGCGAAGGTGCGCAGAAACTTGGCGTACAACGCTTTGCGAGGCGCATGACCGTGAGCCTGCATACGCTCGGCAGTGATGAAATACACCGCCGCGCGGTTCAACTTGTCACCGGCGCTGAGCCACCTGCCGGCCGCCTTGTCTTCCTGCGCCAAGGCCACCAGGTTGTCGCCTCCAGCCTCCCAGGCGGCCATAAACGCCTGGGTGCCCGCATCGTCACCCTGGCGGGCTACCTCCAGCAGCGGCCGGCACATGGTGTCGATCTCGCCGATCTTGCCGCCCATCTCGATGGCTGCCGCAACTGCCAGGCTCCACACATAATTGGTTTCGAAATACTGGAACATGCTCATGGGTCAATCCTTGTGAAAATCAGCGGCGCATAGCCGGGAATTCGCCCTGGTAAAAGGTCACGTCCCAGGGAATGTCGTCCTGCATGAACGCAGGCGGGTTGCCCATCCACTGGGCCGTGCCGAAGCGAAACTCCCATTCGCGCGGTACCCAACTGTCGTCGAGGTAATCGGTGTCGGCGCCGTACTCGGCCTCACCACCGGTGGGTGAGTTGAAGTAGCAGAAGATTGCCGAAGCGATGCGGTGGCGGCCGGTACCGAGAAAGCCATGCTGCCAACCGCGTCGGGTCATGTAATTGGAGCCGACCATCACCTCGTCGAAGTCCTCGACCCCGAAGCAGGTGTGATGAAAACGCGGCACCCCGCCCGCCCCCGGTGCCTTGTTATTGAGCAGGAAGGTGTTGTGGTGCTCATTGGCACCGTCGGCGCGCAGGTAGGTACCCACGCCTTTCTGATGGTCGGACAGGCGAAAGTTCAGACGGTCGCGAAAGAACGCAAAGCTCTGCCAATAGTCATCCACGGCAAACACCACGTGGTTGATGGTTTTAGGTCGAGCCCGCGTGCGCCATTTGCGGTGCTGGTTGAGACGGTTGACGTTGCCGGCAGCGTTGACCGGGTCGGGGGCGTAAGTGACTTTCCTGCGGTTGAACACGCGAAGCCCCAAGGCCTGGCCGCAATCGCTGAGAAAGTGCCAGGCATCATCATCGCCCAGGAGAACCTCACGGTCGCTGGACAAGTCGGCGACCAGCCGCGCCAGGTTTTCAGCGTTGTCCACGCCCCAGATGGTCTCCTTCACACCGAAGCCTTCGTAGCGCGACGCCGGAATAGAGGGGTGATGCATTTCGCGCACGATAATGGTCGAGCCTTCCTCCAGTCGATACAGGCTTTCCTGATCGTTGGCACTGAGGCGCACCAGGCCGAAATCATCAAAGAAGCGCGAGGCCAGGGCCAGGTCCTCGACGCCATACAACAGGGTGTCGATGCCGATGATCGCCATCTCAGGTCTCCTGGAAAGTGAAATTGCGCTGCATGGTTGTGTCCTCGTCAAACAGGGGTCTAAGGCCAGAGTAAGAAGCCCGGCCCATGCCGACTAATCGTTTGTCGACATGGGTTCTATCCATGGCGTGGATGGCTTCAGGCGCCCGCCATGGAGTGCGGCGAATCAGTGACGGCTGTTCAAACCCAGCATCTCGTCGAATTGCACATGCAACAGCAGCCCGGCGGCATAACCATCGCGCGGGTTGACGCCGGTGTAGGGGTTCAACCAACTGCTGGCTCCCCACGTACGCAGCACGAAGGGGCTGAGGACGATGCTGTCGGTGAGGATGAAGTTGGCGTCCAGCGCGACCGCATACTCGTTGCGCCCGGGGCGGTAACTGCCACCGCCCGATGCCGCGTGGGCCTCTTCAAGGAAGCGTTGCTCGCGACTGGTCAGTTGTGCCCAGTTGACGTTCACCGAATAGCTGTCGAACGGTCGGCTGCGAAAGGGTGCGGAAAGAATCAGCCCTGCGTTGCCTTGGGTGCCGACGCCATTGGTGGTGCCTTCATCAAGTGTGTGGGTCAAGCTGGCATAGGCCGCTACCGCCGTTGGGTTGAGGTCTTGGGTGGCGCCGCCGTCCTGGCGCCAGACGGTTTTCTTGGCGCCCAGGTAGAAACCTGTCACGCCCTTGCGGGTATCGGCAGCGGCAGTTGTGTCAGTGACTTTCGAGGTGCCGTTGACCGTGAAATAGGGGTCGGTCTGTTGCCCGTTATTGTGAAAGCCCAGCACCTCGAACGTTTGCGGGTAGGCTTGCATGCGGTAGTCGGTGCGATAGGCCAGGTTCGCCAGGTACACCGTACTCAAGGTGCCGCCACTTTCGCCGACGTCGCGCTCCCAGCCATTGGTGAAGGGATAGGCATTGTTGCTGCGCCACGCACCGACCTGCGCGCGCACGGCGGGGCTGAAATCGTAGCCGACGCGCGCGCCCCAGTTGGCGTAGGGCGGCGGGTTGATACCGGCCGTGTCCTGCAGGATCGCGTTCACGCATCCCAGCGGCACGTTGCACAGCGGCAGCGCAAAGTAGTTGCCGGCGTTGCTCTTGCCCGCTTCGATGGACAGCTTGTCGTCGAGCAATTTCTGCTCGTAGGTGAACAGGCTCAGGTGGCTGACATTCGGAATGTAAGGGCCCGGTTTACCGGCAATCACATCACCCACCTGCCGACCGTAGTCCAGGTTGCTGGTCCAGGGCACGTACAGCTGCTCGAAGTGGATCGTCCCACCGGGCAGGCCAATGAGCTTGTCGAGGTTGAAGTCGGCGCCGATGGCAAAGATGGTCAGTGACTCGTGGTTACCGGTGTACAGGCCGGCGCTGGGGTTGCGCAGGTAAATCTCAGTCATCGACAGGTGCGGGCTCACACCATGGTCGTTGAGCCACTTGCCCTGCGCCTCAAGAAGCTTGCCACTTTTGGGTGGCACATTGGGCTCCACATTCAATACGCGCGGACCGACTTTTTCATTCGGGTACTCGTCGCTCGGCGCGTCGGCAGCCAGGGCGGGGCCTGCCGTCACGATGATCAATGCACAACCAACCACCATTCGAATCGTCATGTTCAGTCTCTTTTGTTGTTTTTATGAGATAAGGGGGCCTGCTCCGGTACCAGGGCACCGGAGTGTTCGGTCATTCCAGGGTCAGGCGTCTTCGAGATTGACGCCGGTCAGGCGCAGGTTGCGTGCCGCCCGGCACTTCACCAGGCTGGCGCCGAGTGCCAGCAGTACCACCGGCAGGCAGAGCCAGCCGGCCCAGCCAATGGTGGTGGCCAGGCTTCCGCTGACCTTGCCAACGGCCACGACCAGGATCGGACTGAAAAACATGCCCAGGCAGTAGCTGCCGTACCACATGCCAGTGCCCAACCCGCGGCGCTGCCACGGCAGTTCACGCATGTTCCAGATGGCCAGGGTGGGCAACATCAGGCCGCAGCCCAGGCCGTTGATCAGTGCAACAACCATGATTGCCTGCCAGGTGTGCATCGCCGGAATCAACAGAAAGCTGGTAGCGATCAGGCCAAAGGCCAGGGCCAGGCAATGGGGGGTACGCAGGCCCAGGCGAGTCAGCAGGTGCACGCTAAGAGTACCCAGCACGATCATCACGCTGCACGCCGACGCGACGAGGCCGGCGGTCTGCGGGGACGGTTCGCCGATGTCCCCGAGCAGGTAGGCCATCTGGATCTGCAGGATCATGAACATGACCGCGCCGATGAAGGTCACCACACAAATCCCCAGCATCAGCACCGGCCGAAAGCTCACGTTGTTGCGCGCCTGCTCTTCGTCCGACGCCATGCTGGCTGCGCGCGGTTCCCACAGCATGACCTTGCTCAATAGCGCCAGTGCCAGGGGCACCGCGTAGACTACATAGGGCATGCGCCAGCCAAGTTCACCCAAGGCGCCGCCTACCATGAAGAACAGGATCGCCGACGACGACGCAAAGGTGGTTTGCAGCGCCAGGTACTTCTGGCGTTGCGCACCGCTGTAGTAGTCGCCGATCAGCATGGTGCTGATGGTCACCACCACCGCCTCCACGCAGCCCAGGGCGATACGACTGACGATGATTGCGTAGAGCGAGTCGAGGAACATCGGCATCAGGCCGAACACGCCGTAGCCGACAATCGACGCCACCAGCAATTGCTTGCGCCCATACCGATCGGCCAACACGCCCACCAGCGGGCTGAGCAACGCCACCAGCAAGCCGGGAATAGTCAGTGCCACCGGGATCAGGAACTCGACGTTAGGCACGTCGGAAAAATGCGCCTGCATCTGTGGCAGGCTCGGCGCTACCACGATGGCCGCCATCGGTGACAGACAGTTGATCAACAACAACAGGTACGTAGCGAGGGTCGCCTTTGACTGGGTGACGCGGGTAGGAGCGTTCATGGCCTCTCCGGATTGTTATTATTAAAGGGTGAAACGCACGCTTGGGTATTACAACTGCAGGGTTCGCTCGATCAGTTGCTCGATGCCTCCATCATGGCGCAAGCCCAGGGCTTCGGATGCCTCGGCATGCAAGGGCGGATAGCGGCCGAAATTCGCCTCCAGGTGTTCATCAGGCTGGTACTCCACCTGTGCACGGCGGTCTTCGCCGAAACGCCTGCACAGCCCGTCGACCAACTGCGCCATACTCAGGTGCAACACCGGCAGCGCGAACACTCGCCGCGCCACCAGTCGCTCGGGCGCCAGCGTAGCGGCGTGCAGCAGGTTATCGACACAGCGTGCCGCCGACATCCACCAGGCCTGCGCCTGCGGCGATACCGGGCACTCGAAACGCGTGCCCGCCGCCAGCGCCCAGAACACCTCGCTCATGAACGCCGACAACAACCCGGAAGGTTGCGGCGGGCGGGCCACAATGCCCGGTAAGCGCAGGCTGATGCCATCGATCCAGCCACGGCGGCTGAAATCATCGATCAGCAACTCACCCATCAATTTCTGGGTGGCGTAACTCAATTGCGGGTGCAGGGGCGTGTGGTCGTCTACCGCGGTCGCCAAGGGCGAGCCATACACCGCGATGGTGCTGGCGAACACTACCCGCGCCGGGTTGGGTTGATCCTTGAGCCCTTCCAGCAACGCCAGCGTGGCATCCAGGTTGACTCGACGGCCCAGGCTGTAGTCGCGCTCGGCGGCCCCACCGGGGATGCTCGCCAAATGGAAGGCGATATCGACCGGCGTTTCC
Organism: Pseudomonas sp. NFX5; assembly: GCF_049132125.1. NCBI lineage: Bacteria > Pseudomonadati > Pseudomonadota > Gammaproteobacteria > Pseudomonadales > Pseudomonadaceae > Pseudomonas > Pseudomonas sp. NFX5. The sequence continues at coordinate 12,887 of NZ_JAFMZG010000044.1, read as the reverse complement.
AGGGCATCGGCCAGCAACCGCAGGTCGGCGATACTGCCGGCAAGGCAGCGCACGCGGGGGTCCGGCGGTATCTGAGGAAACGCCAGGTCCAGCAGGGTCAAACGTGTCCAGCCCGGCAGTGCATAGGGATCGGCCAGTAAGCGACGTACCAGGGTGGCGCCCACAAAACCATTGGCGCCGGTGATCAATACATGCATGTCAGTGCTCCTGCACGGGGGCTGGAACAAACCGGTGATCGATGGCGCCGAACAGGCTTTGCCCGTCCAGGCCAAAGATCTCAAAGCGCAAACGGTCGCCGAATTTCAGGAAAGGCGTGTTCGCCTCACCCTGCTCGATCACTTCTATTGCACGTCGCTCGGCCAGGCAGGCCGAGCCTTTGGCGGTGTAGTCACGGTTGGAGAAGGTGCCCGAGCCCAGCACCGTACCGGCGCGCAAGTTGCGGGTACGAGCCAGGTGCATTACCAGTTCCGGGAAGCTGAAGTCCATTTCATCGCCGTTGGGTTCGCCGAAACGCTGGCCGTTGCACTGCACATGCAGCGGCAGCTTGACGCGGCCGTCGTGCCAGGCTTCGCCCAGTTCATCCGGGGTGACCGCCACCGGCGCAAACACCGTACTGGGTTTGGCCCGCAGTGGACCGAAACCGATACTCACCTCCTTGAACAGATGCGCGCGCAGGCTCACGTCGTTGAGCAGCATCAGCAACTTGATATGCCCCGCCGCTGCCGTTGGCTGAACGCCCATGGGCACATCATCAAGCACCACTGCCACCTCGCCCTCGAAATCGATCTGGTGGTCCTCGCCGGGCACCGGGTAATCGTCGCAGGCACCGAAGAAATCGTCCCCGGCGCCCTGGTAGATGATAGGCACGCCGGGATCTTTCTTGATGTCCAGATTGTACGCACGCTCCATCAGGCTGCCGTGGTTGAGGAACGACGAGGCATCGGCCCATTGGTAGGCACGGGGCAGCGGTGCCATGGCCGCGCGCGGGTCAAAATCGAACGCCTGGGGTGCCCGGCCTGCGTTAAGTGCGGCGGACAACTGCTGCAATGCCGGCTCGCAGCGGGGCCATTCTTCCAGCGCAGCCTGCAGGGTGCCGGCGATTCCACTGGCCAGCACCGCGCGGCCCAGGTCGCGACTGACAACCACCAAGCGCCCATCGCGGGTGTGATCCTTCAGGGTTGCAAGTTTCATCGGTGTGCTCCTGGCCCGGACCACAGGGCCGGGCATTCAATGAGTTCCAGCAGATTGCCGCTGTTGTCGCGCACAAAGCCCATGGGGCTGCCTTCGATGACCGTCTCAAAAACGATGTCGGCACCTTTGCCGCGCAACGCGTGGAAGGCAGTCGCGGCATCCTGCACGGCAAAGCACAAGTGCTTGTGGCCGTGGGTCTTGAGGTCCAGGTGCGGCTCGCGACGGTCACTCGGTAACGGGTGCGCTTGGTCCAGCTGGAACAGCTCGATGCGGTAGTCGCCGCAGCGGATAAAGGCGATATGCGCCGGGATCCGGTCAATGTAGGCGCGGCTTTCCAGCTCGAAACCGAGCATCCGCCGGTACCAGCCGATGGACGCCTCCAGGTCGGGGACGCTGATCCCGCCGTGGTGGGGTTTGATCGCAAACATGGCAGCCTTCCTCAGTTCAGTGCCCGACCGCCATCCACTGGGATGACCGCGCCGGTGGTAAATGTCAGGTGGCAGGCCAGGGCCAACACCGCCTGGGCGACCTCTTCGGGCAAGGCCAGGCGACCCAACGGGGTACGTGCGGCTTGCTCGTCACGCCAGCCCTGGGCCAGGCCCTGGACGAACTCCGTATCGGCCAACCCCGGCGCCACCGACACCACCCTTACCTGAGGCGCCAGGGCACGGGCCAGGGACCGGGTCAGGTTGTCCACCGCCGCCTTGCTCGCGCAGTAGGCAATATTGCTGCCCATCGCCGTACGCGCGGCAATCGAGCTGATGTTCACCACCAGCCCATCGCCGCCGGCCTTGAGCAGCGGTGCCAAGGCCCGGATACAGGCGATCGGACCGCGCACGTTGATGGCCAGGATATTGTCGATCAGCCCGTCATCCAGACCCTCAAGGTCGGCATGTTCGACAAACCGCGTCGTGCCGGCGCAATTGACCAGAATGTCGCAACGCCCAAAGTGCCTCTGTACCTGAGTGGCCAGTCGCTCGAGCATGGCGCTGTCGGTGACAGGTGCCGCCACGGCGAGGTGGCCACCGGCAACAGTCGGCAGGTCAGTCACCAGGGTATGGGCGGCATCGCTGGAGCGGTTGTACCCCGCCACTACGCTGGCACCCGCGCGGGCCAGGGCATGGCAGATCACCACCCCCAACCCGCCGGTGGCTCCGGTAACGACGGCGACCTTGCCTTCCAGGCGGCCCATCAGGAGGCCTTCTTCAGGCGACGCACACGGATATCCGCCTGTTCCTTGTGGCCGGAGAAATGCTCCAGTGCACACAACCGCGAGCAGACTTCACCGATGGCCACGCTGGCTTCGTCTGTGAGCACCCGCTGGTAGGTATGAGTCTTGATGAACTTGCCCACCCAGAGCCCGCCGGTGTAACGCCCGGCGCCCATGGTCGGCAGCGTGTGATTGGTGCCGATCACTTTGTCGCCGTAGGACACATTGGTGCGATGCCCCAGGAACAGGCCGCCATAGTGAGTCATGCGCGCCAGGAACCAGTCCGGGTCGCGGGTCATCACCTGCACGTGTTCAGAGCAGATGCGCTCGGATTCGGCGAGCATCTCTTCGTCGCTGTCACACAAGATGATCTCGCCATAGTCGCGCCAGGCCACACTGGCCACCGGAGCGGTGTCCAGGCGCGCGAGCACCTGCTCGATGGCCGCCGGCAATTCTTCGGCAATACGGCGGCTGGTGGTCACGCAAAACGCCGGTGAAGTCGGCCCATGTTCGGCCTGGCCCAGCAGGTCGACCGCCACCAGTTCGGCATCCACCGTGTCATCGCAGATGACCATGGTTTCCGTAGGCCCGGCGAACAGGTCAATACCGACGCGACCGTACAGTTGACGCTTGGCTTCGGCCACGTAGGCATTGCCCGGACCGACGATCATGTCGACCTTCTCGATGTGTTCGGTGCCCAGGGCCATGGCAGCGACACCTTGCACGCCACCCATCACATAGATTTCATCAGCCCCCGCCATGGCCATCGCGGCGATGATCTCCGGCGACGGCTGGCCATCGAATGGCGGTGCACAGGCGATCACGCGTTTCACACCGGCCACTTTGGCGGTAAGCACGCTCATGTGCGCCGAGGCCAGCAGCGGGTACTTGCCGCCAGGGATGTAACAGCCTACCGAACTCACCGGGATGTGCTTGTGCCCGAGCACCACGCCCGGCAGGGTTTCGACCTCCACGTCGCGCATCGACAGCAACTGGATTTGGGCGAAGCGACGGATCTGGGCCTGGGCGAAGGTGATGTCCTCAATGGCCTGGGGCGACAGGCTGTCTATGCACGCCTGGATCTGCTCCTGGCTCAGCCGCAGGCTCGGCGGGTTCCAGCCGTCGAACTGTTGCGAGTACTCCCGCACAGCCGCTTCACCACGCTGATCGATCGCATGGATAATCTGTTCGACCGTGTCGCGCACCTGGGCGTTGAGTGCCGCCTTGTGCTCCGCCGGTTTGCCTTTTTTCAGATAACGAATCATGAGCCGGTTCCTGTCTTGTTATTCGGTATTCAGCGCCAGTGGATCAGCGGTTGGCCCGCCAGTGGCGCCCGGAAAAACGGAATGCGTGTGCCCTGCAGACTGCCCAGGTACACGGTTTTCAAATCGGGCCCGCCAAACGTCAGGCTGGCCATCCACGGTGCCAGTGTGCCGTGGGCAGCCTGCATGATCTGCGGGGTGAGGGTTTTGGCCCGGTAGTGCTGGTTCAGCAACGCTGTGGCGACCGGGTTACCGTCATCAAGCAGGTTGAGTACTTCGCCATCGGGGGTCAGGGCAATCAGCTTGTCGCTCATCACCAAGGTCACCCACAGGTTGCCGAAGCTGTCGAAGGCAAAACCGTCGGGAAAGCCCTCCAGCTCCGCCGGGCCAAACACTTCACGCTCCCCTAGCGAGCCGTCGGCCTGCTGGCGCAGGCGGGAGATTCGCCGCACATTGCTTTCCACCACGTACAACCATTCTTCGTTGTCGTCGAAGCGGATTTCGTTGGTGCCGCCAAACCCTTCGGCGACGATGCGAATGCCCTGGGCGTCGATCACGCCGATGTAGCCATCCAGCACGCCGGAATTGATCGAGTCGGTCCACGGTTGCATCGTGGTCGTCACCGTGAACCAGATACGCCCCTTGCGATCCCGTAGAGGGAAGTTGGTCTTGCCCAGGGGCTTGCCGTCGAGCTGGTCAAACAGCACCTGGACATGTCCCTGGCGGTCGAGCTTCTCGATACGGTCCAGGCCCCAGTTGCAGATGATGAAGTCGCCCTGCTCCGTCAGCGCCAGGCCATTGGGCAGCGACGCGCCCTGGGACTGCACATAGCGCGATTCGAAGGACGCCGCCTGCGCCTCCACCTGCGTGGGCGCCAACAAGGTCTGCTCGCCATTGGCGGTAATATGCATCACCCCGCCACGTGCGTCGGCGGACCACAGGCTACCGTCGGGCTGGGCGATGATGCATTCGGGGCGTTGCAGATCGTGGCCGACGAAACCGATAGCGTCGCGGTCGACCTGCCAGCCTTTGAGCGGATTACGTTGCATGAGCATGTCCTTGGGTCAGATAGGCTGGGCGACCACATCGATCATCTGTTTCATCAAACCGGCGAAGTTGGCATCCGGTGTCGGCCGCTGCTCCCACTCGCCGATCTGCACGGACCCTTGGTTGATGAATTTGCAACGCTCGTAGCGACGCTGCATGAAACCTTCGAGCACCTCGGCCAGACTCAGCTCGGCGCCACACAGTTCACCCAGCACCACGGCATCCTCCACCGCCTGCGCGGCGCCCTGGCCCATGTGCGGCGTGGTGGCGTGCGCGGCATCGCCAATCAACAACACGCGCCCGCGGTACCAGGGGGCCGGCATCAACAGGGCTTCCAGCGGGCGATAGACCACTTGGGTGTTGTCGGTGATCTGGGCGCTCAGCTCCGGCACCAGGCCGCCGTAGCCTTCAAGGCGTCGGCGGAACTCGGCGGCCAGCGTGTCTGGGTCGAAGAACGGGTTGCCGGGTTCTTCGAACACCGACAGGATGTACAGGCTGTCTTCGGTCAATGGCGTGTAGCCAGCCTTGCCGCCCGGCTTGCCCTCAAACATGTGCGACCAGAGCAGGTCCTTGGGCCGTGGCAGGTTGTAGCGCCACACGCCCTGCCCCGTGAATTGCGGCGTGTACTGCTCGCCGAATACCGTCGTACGCACTTTGGAGTACACACCGTCGGCCCCCACCACCAGGTCATAATCACCCCGACTGCCGTCGGTGAACCCCACGCTGACGCCGTGTTCATGTTGAGAAATATCACTGAAGGTCAGGCCCAGACGCAGGTTGGCGCCACTGGCGGCCACCGCATCAAGCAATACCTGATGCAACGCCGGACGGGTCAGTCCGAGGTTCGCGGGATACTGCTCGCCGGCCAGCCGTGCACCACTGAGTTCGGCTTTTACCTCCCCCTGCTGGTTGCAGATGCGCAGGCCCTTGTAAGGGAAACCCGCGGCCACGGCCGCGTCGGCAATACCCAGTTGCGCCATGGCGCGAATGCAGTTGGCCTGGACCACGATACCCACGTGATACACCTTGGCCTGGGGGCTGATTTCGACAATATCGACCACTACGCCGGACTTGCGCAGGGCGATGGCGGCGCTGAGGCCGCCAATGCCACCGCCGACGATCAGCACATGCTTGATGGCGCTCATCAACGCACTCCTCTTGGATGCAGAGTGAAGTGGGCACACAGGCTTGGAAGCGTGAGGTGGGACACAGGACTGCTCTCCATATTTATTGTTGTTATGGCCGGCCTCACAGGGGGCTGGCTGAACATGGGCCAACCTTACTCACCCCTCAGGTATGCCGGAAATTGTTTGTTCGGATAGGTCCCATCCATCAGATGGATAGCCCAACAGCCACCGCTATTTGCGTTTCAAATCCTTTGCCAGGCAGGTATAACAAGCCTGGATGCCCGTAAGCACAATCATAAAAAACGGAGTAACGCCATGCGCTTTCACGGTCTGGATTTGAACCTCCTCGTGGTGCTGGACATGCTGCTGGCGGAGCAGAACATCACCCGTACCGGTGAGCGCCTGCACCTCAGCCAGCCGGCCACCAGTGCGGCGTTGTCACGCCTGCGCGACTATTTCGAAGATGATTTACTGGTACAGGTCGGTCGCAGGATGGTCCGTACACCGATGGCCGAAACCCTGGCCCAGCCGATTCGTGATTTGCTGATCCAGATGCGCTCCACCTTGGAAAACCGCAGCCGATTCCAGCCGGACCTGGCACGCCGAAACTTCACGCTGATGGCGTCGGATTATGTGGGCATGGTGCTGCTGCCCGAGGTCAGTCGCAGGCTGAACACCCTGGCACCGTCATGCTCCATCGAACAGTTCCTGCCCACGGATGAGGCCGCCCTTGAGATCGAGCGTGGGCACGTGGACTTCCTGGTGCTGCCGGACAAGAACATCCTCAAGGAACACCCCTGTGTGGCGCTGTTCAGCGATGAATACGTGTGCGTGATGTGCAAGGACCATCCGGCGGCCCATGGGCCTTTGTCCATGGATGACTACAAGGCGCTGGGGCACGTGCTGGTGCGCTGGGGCGGCGAACATCGCGCCCCGATGGCTGATGAGTGGTTTGCGCGCAGTTTCGGGTTCACACGCCGGGTGGAAGTGACCACCAACACCTTCAACAGTGTGCCGCCGTTTCTGATCGGTACCCTGCGGGTCGCCACCATGCACCGTCGCCTGGCGGAGAGATGGGCACAATACTTGCCGCTGCGGATCGTGTCCGCCCCCTGGACCGCGCCGCCGCTGACCATGTCCATGCAGTGGAACAAATACCAGCAACTCGACCCCGGGCTGGCCTGGTTGCGCAACCTGATCATCGAGACCGCCGCCTCGATGGATCCCGATCAGGCATCGTAGACCTGGCGGGCGGCCTCGATGACCGGGGCCTGTTGTTCGAGCCACACCAGCAGCGCCTCAAACTGGGTGACCAATGAAACGCCCAATGGCTTGAGGCTGTATTCCACCTGCGGCGGAATGGTAGCGATCACACGACGTTCGAGCATGCCGTCACGTTCCAGCGCACGCAGCTTGAGGGTGAGAATGCGCTGCGACAAGCTACCCTCCGCCATATCGTTGACCTGCCGTTGCAGTTCGGTAAAACGCAGCGTACCGGTGTGCAGCACCAGCAACAGCAACGGGGTCCAGCGGTCGCCAAGCCGAGCCAGGGATTCACGCACAGGCCCATGGGGATCATTGCCGCCGCGCAGCACCCGCGCTTTCAGATCATCCAGCGCCTGGCGCTGAATCTTGTCGACCACATGCATCGAGCCTTCACCTTTGTGCATCCCTCTCTCCCTGCCAGCCCCTGGGGGGTACGTACATTCAGGTAACCGACCTACATTAAAGTGCCGTCTTCCGCCTGCCGGCCCGCTGCCCCAGTATCCGGCACAGCGGCGCCCTGCCCCCGGGCAGTACGCCGACAACAAAAACAACAGAAGCGGAAGATCCTATGAATCATTACGATATCGTCGCCATCGGCGGCGGGCACAATGGCCTCGTGGCCGCAGCCTATCTGGCCAAGGCCGGCAAAAAAGTCCTCGTGCTGGAACGCAAGGACTATGTGGGCGGTGGCGTGACAACGCGCCAGCTTAACACTCCAGGCTTCTGGCATGACGAGCACTCCAGCGTGCATATCATGATCCAGGGCAACCCCATGATCACCCGCGACGAGCTCGGTCTGTTCAGCCGGTTCGGCCTCAAGTACAACTACTCCGATGTGCCCCATGCGACCGTCTTCGAAGACGGCAGCGCACTGATCACCTACCGCGACCTGGACAAGGCCTGCGAATCCATCGCCAGCGTGTCGCCTCGCGACGCAGAGACCTATCGCAAGCTGGCGACCAAGGCCGCCGGACTGCTGCCGATGTTCCTCTCCGGTTTCTATTCGCCCCCGCCGCCCATGGGGGCCATGGTCGCCATGCTTGACCAGAGCCAGGAAGGCCGCGAGATGTTCGACGCCATGCAGCGCAGTACCCTGGACATCGTCGACAACCTGTTTGAGCACGACAAGGTCAAGATCCACCTGTTGCGGGTGATCGCCGAAAACCTGCAAGCCCCGGACGAGTTGGGTACAGGTATGGGTGTGTATGTGTTCGTCGGCATCATGCACACCTACGGCGTGTCGCAACCGGTGGGTGGCAGTGGCAAGCTTTCAGAAGCCCTGGTGCGCTGCATCGAGCACCACGGCGGCGAGATCCGTTGTAACAGCGAAGTGCGCAAGGTGATCGTCGAAGGCGGGCGCGCCAACGGTGTGGAGCTGGCCGACGGTGAGCGAATTCTGGCCCGAGACGCGGTGGTCGGCGCCTTGCACCCCCATGTCATCAAACGCTTCGTCGACGGGCTTGATCCTGGGGTGACCGCACGCGCCGAACGCGCCACGCTGGCCCCATTCAGCCTGTTCGTCAGCCACTACGACTTGCACCGGCAGGCCGAGTTTCATGCCGGCGCCGATGTCGGTCGCGCCACGATGCTGACCATGATGAGCTGCGACCGCCTGAGCGACATGCTCGACGACTTCGACGAGTTGCGCCGTGGGCGGGTGTCCAGGCGCAGGCTGGTGGCCGGTGGCGACGAGAGCATCAACGACCCGACCCGCGTGCCGCCAGGCAAGGGCATGTTCCACGGTATGACGTTCGCACCCTATGACCTCGCCGAAGGCGGTGCCGCACGCTGGGACGAGTACAAGGAGGAATTCGGCGATCTGAGCCTCCAGGCGTACCGCAAGTTCGTCAAGAACCTTACGCCGGATAACATCATCGCCCGCAAGGTGTGCTCGCCGCTGGACCTGGAACGCAGTTCGCCCAACTCCATGGTCAAGGGCGATGTACACGGCGTCGCCCCCTACTTCTACCAGAGTTTCGCCCACCGCCCTACGCCCGACCTCGGCCGCTTGAGCGTACCCGGGCTGGACAACCTGTACCTGGTGGGTCCTTTCATGCACCCGGGCGGCGGCGTATTCGGCGCCGGCCGGGGCACCGCAATCAAAATATTCGATGACCTGGGCATCGATTTCGACCGTGTGACAAGGAACTGATCATGAAAATATTCGGCAGCGACAACAGCGAGCTGATGACCGTGAGCGCCATAGAGCGCAGCGGTGACGACCTGGTACTCAAGGGTAAGATCTTCGGCGCCATGCCCATGCTGGCCAGGGTGCGACCGGAAGAAGCACGTGCAGCCTTGCGCCTGCTTGATATCAAGACGGCTGTGTTCCTCTTGAGCCTGCTGTTCAGGCCGGCCAGCCGCAAAGCCGGCAAGTAGGCGCCAGGGTGCTGCAGGAGAGCGGCTTGGCCACTCACCTGCAGCGCTGCATCAGTCCACTCCCAACTCCACCACCCCACCGCTCAGCCGCACTGGCCATACCCGCAAACGCTGGTGCGGTGCCTCCAGGCACTGGCCGTCTTCCAAACGGTAATGCTGCTTGTAGATCGGCGCGGCCACCACCAGGTCGCCCTTGATGCTGCCGACCAGCCCGCGTCCGATCACATTCGCGCCGGATTCCGGGTCGTGGTTGTCGATGGCGTACAGCGTCTGGTCCCGGGCGCCGGGCAGGTAGAACAGCGCGACTTGGGCGCCGTCCAGCCACACCACGACGCCGGAATTACTCACCAGGTCGGTCTCGTTGCACACGCTTTTCCAGGTGGCAAGGTTGCGCTGCGTGTTGGACTGGCTCATCAGGCAAGCTCCTCGGTGACGGCAATCAGGTTGAGTTCGGCGGCCATGATCGGCCGACGCTGGCCGCGTTCCTGGACAAAGTGGATGTCCGGGTCGGGGCGTTTGTCGTTGACGAAGGTGCGGAAGCGCTTGAGTTTTTCCGGGTCCTTGAGGGCGTTGGCCCACTCGCATTCATAGCGGTCGACCACCAGTTGCATCTGCGCTTCGAGCTCGGCGCCCAGGCCCAGGCTGTCGTGCAGGATCACGTCCTTGAGGAAATCCAGGCCGCCTTCCAGGCTTTCGCGCCAGACCGAGGTGCGTTGCAATTTGTCGGCGGTGCGGATGTAGAACATCAGGAAGCGGTCGATGTACTGGATCAGCGTGGCGTCATCCAGGTCGGTGGCGAACAGTTCGGCGTGGCGTGGGCGCATGCCGCCGTTGCCGGCGATGTAGAGGTTCCAGCCCTTCTCGGTGGCGATCACGCCCACGTCCTTGCTCTGCGCCTCGGCGCATTCGCGGGTGCAGCCGGATACCGCGAACTTGAGCTTGTGCGGCGAACGCAGGCCCTTGTAGCGGTCCTCGATCAGCAGCGCCATTTTCACGCTGTCCTGCACACCGTAGCGGCACCAGGTGCTGCCCACGCAGGACTTCACCGTGCGCGTGGACTTGCCATAGGCGTGGCCGGTTTCAAACCCGGCCGCGATCAGCTCGGCCCAGATGTCCGGCAACTCGTGCAGTTGCGCGCCAAACAGGTCGATGCGCTGGCCGCCGGTGATCTTGGTGTAGAGGTCGTATTTCTTCGCCACTTCGCCAATCACGATCAACTTGTCGGCGGTGATCTCACCGCCCGGAATACGCGGCACTACCGAGTAGGTGCCGTTCTTCTGCATGTTGGCCATGAAGGTGTCGTTGGTGTCCTGCAACGGCACCAGGGACGCGTCCATGATCGGCTGGTTCCAGCACGAGGCCAGGATCGACCCCACCGCCGGTTTGCACACATCGCAGCCGGTGTGGCCACGGCCGTGCCTGGCCAGCAGTTCTTCGAAGGTGGTCACCCCTTCCACGCGCACTAGGGCATACAACTCCTGGCGGGTATAGGCAAAGTGTTCGCACAGGCTCTTGTCGACGCTGACGCCACGGGCAATCAGCTCGTGCTCGAACACCTGCTTGAGCAACCCGGCACACCCACCGCAACCGGTGCAGGCCTTGGTCTGCGACTTGAGCAGGCCAAGGTCGCTGCAACCGCCGTCGATGGCCGAGCAGATCGCGCCCTTGTTGACGTTGTGGCACGAGCACACCGTGGCCGAGTCCGGCAAGGCGCCTGGGCCGAGGGTCGGTGCGCCGCTGGACGATGGCAGGATCAGGCTGGCCGGTTCGGCCGGCAGCGCGATGCTGTTCTGCATGTATTGCAGCAAGGTGTCGTAGTAGCTGTTGTCGCCGACCAGCACCGCGCCAATCACGTGTTTGCCGCTCGCATCCACCACCAGGCGCCGATAGCTGGCGGTCGCCTCGTCGATGAACTGGTAGCTGCGCGCACCCGGCGTATGGGCGTGGGCGTCGCCGATGGAGCCCACGTCCACGCCCAGCAACTTGAGCTTGGTGGACATGTCGGCGCCGACAAACGGCTCGGCGCTGTGCTCGCACAACAGCGCGGCGACGCCACGGGCCATTTGGTAACCCGGCGCAACCAGGCCGAACAGGCTGCCGTTCCAGGAAGCGCATTCGCCAATCGCATAGATGTTGGGGTCGCAGCTCAAGCACTCGTCGTTGATCACCACGCCGCCGCGCGGGCCAATGTCCAGGCCGGCCTGGCGAGCCAGGGCATCCTGGGCGCGGATCCCGGCGGAGAACACAATCAGGTCAGTCTCAAGGAACTCGTCATTGGCAAAGTTCATGCGATAGCGGTACTGCTCGCCGGCGCTGATCGACTGGGTGGCGCGGGACAGATGCACACCGACGCCGAGCCGCTCGATCTGGGCCTTGAGGGCCAGGCCGCCAAAATCATCCAGCTGTACCGGCATCAAGCGCGGCGCGAATTCCACCACATGGGCTTCCAGGCCCAGGCTTTTCAGGGCGTTGGCGGCTTCCAGGCCGAGCAGGCCACCGCCCACCACCACACCACGGCGGGCATTGGCGGCTGCGGCACGGATGGCGTCGAGGTCTTCGAGGGTGCGATACACCAGGCGCGAGTCGCCTTCGGCGCCCTCGATCGGCGGTACGAACGGATAGGAACCGGTGGCCAGCACCAGCTTGTCGTAGCCCACGCAGCCCTGGGCGGTGATCACTTCACAGCGTTCGCGATCGATCTCCAGCACCGGTACACCCAGGTGCAGGGTGACACCCGGCGTCTGGTACAACGCGGCGTCCGACAACGCCAGGGACTCGGCATCGCGGCCGGTGAAATACTCGGAAAGGTGCACGCGGTCATAGGCACGCATCGGCTCTTCGCTGAACACGTGCAACCGGTAGTGATCCAGCGCGCCGCGTTCGATCAATTGCTCCACGCAATGGTGGCCGACCATGCCATTGCCGACGACGATCAGGGTTTTCATCTGTTTGTTCATAGCAAGCACCCGACAACGTTCATCACGGTTTAAAAAGCAAAAAAAAACGCCTGAAACCTTGCGGTTCCAGGCGCCTTTGCCTGTTCTTATGCGGGATCGGATCGGCGACTGCGCCGGATCTACCGCTTTATACCCCTGTTGTCGATCGTCGTTGACCGAGGTGGGTTGAGGGGGGAGCTTGCAGGGTCTGTGCCAATTGGTCGCGAGCCTTACTGCGACGCCTTCTGGCGGTACTCATCGAGTCTGAATGCACACTTCAGCGCCTCCAACTGGTGCATCCCGCGACAAAAAAGTGCATTCCCGGATAAAAATCAAAGGGTCACAGAAGAGCGGGCTTGCTGTGGTGAGCGGGCTTGCCCCGCGCTGGGTGGCGAAGCCGCCCCATCACTGCCGCTGCTTACTTCCTGTAAGGACTGAGGTGCCTGGGTTTAGGGCTGCTGCGCAGCCC